>JBGTSY010000009.1:0-95708 GCA_041940025.1 Thiotrichaceae bacterium
GTTGCTTTACTTCCGCCGCCTATAGCCTGATAGTGCCGGGCGGCAAGTCCATCGACAAACTCCAGGCCATACAAGGATGCTAGGCACAAAAATTTTCATACGAGGCAAAACTTTACGTTGTATAAATGGAAATTTACCGCCATACTCATATGTCACTCACAGTGACGTTAGTATTTTGGCCTAAGTGCCTTGATTCTTACAATTAATAAAGGATGTTAAAAATGACTCTTGCGTATTGGTGTGTATTAATTGCAGCCTATCTACCTGTCGCTTTGACAGGCTTAGCTAAATTCTCTGGAGGTAAATTCGGAAAATCAGAAAATGAAGCGCCGAGAGACTATTTGAACAGTTTGACTGGTTGGAGGCAGCGTGCGAACTGGGCGCAAATGAACGGGTTTGAAGCATTCCCCCCATTTGCCGCTGCTGTAATAATTGCGCATTTATGCGGTGTTGATCAGAGTACTTTAAATATGTTGGCTGTTGGATTTGTTATTCTCCGCGTACTTCATGCCATTTTGTATATCGCTAATTCAGGGTATCCGAGATCTATTGTATGGTTCGGTTCTGTCGGTTGCGTTGTGGCATTGTTTGTACTAAGTGCGTGACTTTTTTGGAAAAACTAAAAAGAACACTAAAGGATACCCAGAAAGTTATTACGGAGTCTCGGTATCGTTGCTGTATTTTTATGGGTGTCCTTAGTTACGGGTATAGGCAGTATAAACAATCTTTTTCCTCCAGAAAACCTTAACTGAATTTACACCCAGGCAACTTTCTGGCGCGAGTTGCCCCCAAAAAGCTGCCAAAACCCTCCCACTGCCCGAATATCACTCATCTTGTCACCGAATTCGACCAAGAGTCGCTGCAACCGTGGCCTCGGCGCGAGTAATACTCCACCAGCCTATGGCAGTGTAATTCATGTTTGTGTATTTAGCCCCTGTCAGTCGAAGAGGCGAGATTGGGAAGGGTTGAACAAGCCCGTTTGGGGTGGTGCGCGCTCTGGAGGCAGCGTATGTCGCTTTGTGTCATCAACGGCAATGGCCTTCTGGTTCAGATGCTTGAGGATGTGCGCAATTACCGCCGGATACCCAAAACACTCGCTACGCTCATGGGGCAAGCTTTCTTCGATACTGGCAATCACCTTGACCTTTCCACCACAACGCTCACAGGTTTCAATGTCAATATTGAACACGCGCTTGAGGCGCTGCATCCAGGTCATGGCACGATGCTGCTCCTCCGGGCTCTTGTCGAGCCAATCCGCACCGCCTGCCTGAACCTTTGTCGTTTTCTTACCACGCTTTGCGGGAGTGATCTGACCACGGTGTTTACTGTTGGGCGCAAAAACGCCGTGAAATCTTGTGAGATTAACCCTTGGCTTGGGCACCAGGGCCGCGAGCTTCGCGATAAAGTCCAAGGGCTGAAAAATGACGTGTGTGGTGCCATTGCGATACGGGGTTTTGAGTTCATACCGAACTTGTCCGTTGGAAGTTAATGACAGGCGTTTTTCTGAAACAGCGGGTCGGCTCACGTAGCGACAGAGTCGTTCGAGCTTATCACGCTGATGGACTTCGGCCATCACTCCAGCGTGCAGGGAAAAACCGGCGTGGTTGGCCACGCGACTGCTGGTCGTTGGCTGATCTTCTCGCGCAGGTAAGGTTTGCAAGGTAAACACCTTGCGACCCTGCTGAGGACCGGTAGCAATGCGGTAAGTGACAGAGTGACCGTGTAGCTGAGTTAACACATCGTCTTCAGCCTGCTCCAATGTTAACCAGGTATTCTCTGCATCGCGTTCCAGCAGACCACGCTTTTCCAGACAGCGAGCGACTCGGTGGCTGATTGTGTGGACGAGCGTAGTCAGCTCATCGTGAGTTGGCGCCTTAACGCGATGAAAGCGAGTTGTACCGACGTTATCTTCGGCATAAGCGCCATCAAGAAACAGCATGTGGTAATGAACATTGAGATTGAGCGCAGAACCAAAACGCTGAATCAGAGTCACCGCACCGGTTTGCGCGGTAGCTTTGGTAAACCCCGCTTGCTTGATTTGGTGGGTCGAGAGCGTGCGGTAGACGATGCCCAAAACCTTACCCATCAGCTCTGGGTAACGAGACAGAAGAAAACGAAGCTGGAAAGGAAAGCTCAGAACCCACTGGCGTATGGGAACTTCGGGAAATACCTCATCCACCAACAGCGCGGCACTCTCCGCCATCCGGCGAGCACCGCAGCTGGGGCAGAACCCTCTGCGCTTGCAACTAAATGCCACCAAGCGTTCATGGTGGCAATCTTCGCAACGCACGCGCAAAAAACCATGCTCCAGGCGACCGCATTGGAGAAACTCCTCAAACTCTCGATGAATGTATTGGGGCAGAGTTTTTCCCTGGTTTTCCAGTGATGCCTTGAAAACCGGATAGTGTTGCTGAACCAGCTGGTAGAGCAACGTCTTTTCGGGTTGGTGGCGTTCGTAGTTTGGTGATCCGTGCGCCCCAGCATTCCTTGCTAGTGACATGAGCATCTTCCCTGATACTGTTTTTACATACAGTATACAGCATCGGCGCCCGATGCCTAACATTCGACTGACAAATGGCGACAGCGACTCAGTGATTGGATAGACATGATTGATCGTTGGACCAATACACCGACGCCTGAAGCTGTGATGCGCATTAGTATCTTTTTCGATTTACGCGGCATTTATGGCAACCAAAAACTAGCTCATCAGCTACAGCAGCACATGCTTGAAAAAACCCGGCAAAACACGATTTTTCAAGCAGCATTAGCTACCAACGTGTTAGCAACAACACCCCCGCTTAATCTCTTCAAGCGTTTCGTGGTAAAAAGAAAAGGCGATCATCGCAATACTTTAAACCTGAAACAGCAAGGAATATTACCCATCGTTGATATGCTGCGCTTGCATGCATTAGCAGCGGATATTAGCGCTATCAACTCGCTAGAGGTTTTTGGAGAAGGAGGGGATGTTGGTTTAGGTTTTGTTTGGCCAGTAATTATTTTTAAGTTATGGGTCGAGGTAAGTGACATAGTGTTTTACGTCGTATGAAAGGCAGATTCCCACTTTAGAAGTAAGGGTGCTGTTTTTTCTGGCGCTTATTCAGTGGGTTAGGTAGGATTTAATGATTATCAAAATTAGAATGAGTCAAACAATGCGAAGTTTTACGTCTTGTTATGGATGCTTTACTTTTAGATTTCGTCAGGGATATCGTGGTATCGAGTGCTATATGAGTAAATTATTTACTACTTTAATATCATTTCTAATGATTTCTTGTACGGTCATAGCCGAGCCTCAAAGAGATCAATTCTATATTGAAAATTCGGGGCCGATAAACAGTGTTTTGAGTGAAGTTGTCCCAATAGCCTCATCCAAAGAACAAGGGGTAGAGGTTTCGATTCCACTGCTGATGAAAACAAAGATTTCAAAAAATATTGAGGCTGTAACACATACACCAGAAGGAATATTGATCAGTGTGGAGGGAGGGAAAATTTCATTTATACGTGAAACGTCGAAAGATGTATTTTTCGCCGCTGGCAAATATGATTTATTAGAAATATATTCAGATCTTTTCAAAAAAGATAAAGAGGGGCTATGGGAGAAGTATTCCAATGACAATACTGCTAAATATGGCATATCAGACTTTAAGCTAGGCCTTAAAATTTCTTCATACGCAGACAAGGGATACTTTACGAGAAACAACTACGTCGTGTTTTTTCTCATTGGAGGCTCAATATCAGAGGCCTTCATCTTAAATACTTCTCGAACAGATGAAGTTATTCGTATTGCCGCCCAGGGTTTATCCGTAAAAGAGTTCAAGGCTTTACTGGGGAATATTTCTAAAAATAATTGAGGGTGAGTAATGGAGATAATTACTGAGGAAGAAAAACAAGCACTTCGCGGTATTCTGACCTCTTTCTATGGGGATCAAGCGCTTAGGTGGGGAATAACCCAACGCTCGTTTGAACTATTTGGTGAGCTAATATCTAAGACCAAGCAATGTGATATTGCCATGAATTGGGTGCCTAGGCCTTTTTACATCGGTAACTCATTAAATTGGGCAAAAAAACAAGTACGCCAAGCTGTCGTACGGCATTTCAAGAAAGATGAAAATAAGCATTACCTTCTTTGTATGAGGGCTAGTGCATTATCGATGAAAACCCAGTTCTTTTTGGCGCAAAATTGAGATTTAAAAGTGGCACTACAGTGAGAGGAAACATAGCAATATAGGGCAAAGGACTATTGTCAGTTACTCTGACCACTTTGATTCTGGGCTTAGGCCCGTTCCAACTGTTTCTTGTAATAAATATGCAAGGTGTGCCGCTACTGTAGATTGGATAAGGTAATCATGAAGAAAAAATATTTTTGTTTTATTTTTCTCCTAGTGACAAGTGCTGCAAGTCGCAGCCAGACATACCCTGATGGGGTCTATGCTGGAACATTTGAAGAAAAATCATGTTTTTCAATGCCCAGGCCTGCTGTTAACGTAATAATGGAAATTACAGAGCATAAAATAAATGAGTTACCCCTGAGTCAAGCGTGCGCATTACTGACTCTAAAGCTTATCTCTCAAAGTTTGTTGACTCAAAATGAGTGGGACCATATTGCGCGAACAAAAATATTACGTGACACGTATTTTTTACATCTGATATATCTTCGAGAAGATATATCAGATGAGCTGGATCAGTTTATTAGTTCTAATCATCTTACTAAACGCGAGATATATATGGGAAATACGGTAGGGCCTGCCGAATTTGCGTGGTCTGTGTGTAGCGATAAAGCATACCATGCATTTAAAACTTTAGGGATTACTGGCAGCGATCATATTTCTAGTGTTCGCAGACAGGGCTGTGAAAAATTATATGGTACTGAGAGGCGGCGACATTTATTGGAACTTCCTCGTGCACAACAACCAGAAGATTAAACAAACCAACGGAAACAAAACAAAAAATAAGGGGTCAAGAAAAAATAAGGGGTCAAGTATCATATTGACGCTTTAGTCGTATCGCGGTTGCTTTACTTCCGCCGCCTATAGCCTGATAGTGCCGGGCGGCAAGTCCATCGATAAACTCCAGACCATAAGCGTCCAGCAGTCTGTTTAATACTTATAGCTGCCGCTCAGATAATAGGGTTTGCGCGCAACAATCAAGTGCCTGTCCCGCAATCCGCCAACTCTTCCATGTTATTTTTACTGTGGAAACTATGAATTAATTTTGATCAACATACTAAAGGACACCCATAAAAGGGAAGCATTAAGAGATGGAAGGTAGTGCGTCTATTTTGACGGGTGTCCTTATAATTCACCTAACAAAAAGTTCTGCAAATTTCTGTCTAAATGCTGGTTTAAAATGCTTTCCATAATGTTACCATTCGCTAATGATAACGATAATATCACCTCTAGATCGGTGGCCAAATTAACTATGCCACTACAAGTCTAATGAAATCATTATGAAAAATGAAATTACTATATCTCTAATATCATTGGCTATTGGAGCTCTATTTGGCTCGGGCGCTGTATTTCAGGCCATGCAAATGGAACTAGAACAGAAAAAATTTGAGATTGAAAAAACCGAAAATAGGTAGGACAGGCACTATTAAGTTGGTTGGCTTCGGTTTGGATGTGTTTCAGCGTACCGTTGATTTTATGGTTCGAAATCGCTAAGAGTTAAACTAAGGGTATAGCATGGATAATGAAAACTCACGGGTAATGGGGTATAGGGCATTATTGATCACAACTGCTATATATGCCCCATTTTACTTTTTACTCATGACCCAGTACCACTTTTTTTTATTGAGTGCCGCATTCGTCCTGTTCGATTATATAAAGAGGGCAGTATTGTTTAAGTTTGTTGCTCATAAGAAGAAGCTAACTGTTTGGGTGATGGGGTCTGTGATTTACGCCTCGATGCTTTGTGCATTTATGAAGTATTCTCAGTGTGCCCCCGGAACTCAAGTCGAATTATGTAAGGTGTCTGCATATTTGCTTGCAGGTGGGTATTTTTTATCCTGGATGGTTTTGTATATATGCCTCGCATTTAGTGCAAAAAAATCCCTAAAAAAATAAGGGGTCAAGTATCATATTGACGCTTTAGTTGTATCGCGGTTGCTTTACTTCCGCCGCCTATAGCCTGATAGTGCCGGGCGGCAAGTCCATCGACAAACTCCAGGCCATACAAGGATGCTAGGCACAAAAATTTTCATACGAGGCAAAACTTTACGTTGTATAAATGGAAATTTACCGCCATACTCATATGTCACTCACAGTGACGTTAGTATTTTGGCCTAAGTGCCTTGATTCTTACAATTAATAAAGGATGTTAAAAATGACTCTTGCGTATTGGTGTGTATTAATTGCAGCCTATCTACCTGTCGCTTTGACAGGCTTAGCTAAATTCTCTGGAGGTAAATTCGGAAAATCAGAAAATGAAGCGCCGAGAGACTATTTGACCAGTTTGACTGGTTGGAGGCAGCGTGCGAACTGGGCGCAAATGAACGGGTTTGAAGCATTCCCCCCATTTGCCGCTGCTGTAATAATTGCGCATTTATGCGGTGTTGATCAGAGTACTTTAAATATGTTGGCTGTTGGATTTGTTATTCTCCGCGTACTTCATGCCATTTTGTATATCGCTAATTCAGGGTATCCGAGATCTATTGTATGGTTCGGTTCTGTCGGTTGCGTTGTGGCATTGTTTGTACTAAGTGCGTGACTTTTTTGGAAAAACTAAAAAGAACACTAAAGGATACCCAGAAAGTTATTACGGAGTCTCGGTATCGTTGCTGTATTTTTATGGGTGTCCTTAGTTACGGGTATAGGCAGTATAAACAATCTTTTTCCTCCAGAAAACCTTAACTGAATTTACACCCAGGCAACTTTCTGGCGCGAGTTGCCCCCAAAAAGCTGCCAAAACCCTCCCACTGCCCGAATATCACTCATCTTGTCACCGAATTCGACCAAGAGTCGCTGCAACCGTGGCCTCGGCGCGAGTAATACTCCACCAGCCTATGGCAGTGTAATTCATGTTTGTGTATTTAGCCCCTGTCAGTCGAAGAGGCGAGATTGGGAAGGGTTGAACAAGCCCGTTTGGGGTGGTGCGCGCTCTGGAGGCAGCGTATGTCGCTTTGTGTCATCAACGGCAATGGCCTTCTGGTTCAGATGCTTGAGGATGTGCGCAATTACCGCCGGATACCCAAAACACTCGCTACGCTCATGGGGCAAGCTTTCTTCGATACTGGCAATCACCTTGACCTTTCCACCACAACGCTCACAGGTTTCAATGTCAATATTGAACACGCGCTTGAGGCGCTGCATCCAGGTCATGGCACGATGCTGCTCCTCCGGGCTCTTGTCGAGCCAATCCGCACCGCCTGCCTGAACCTTTGTCGTTTTCTTACCACGCTTTGCGGGAGTGATCTGACCACGGTGTTTACTGTTGGGCGCAAAAACGCCGTGAAATCTTGTGAGATTAACCCTTGGCTTGGGCACCAGGGCCGCGAGCTTCGCGATAAAGTCCAAGGGCTGAAAAATGACGTGTGTGGTGCCATTGCGATACGGGGTTTTGAGTTCATACCGAACTTGTCCGTTGGAAGTTAATGACAGGCGTTTTTCTGAAACAGCGGGTCGGCTCACGTAGCGACAGAGTCGTTCGAGCTTATCACGCTGATGGACTTCGGCCATCACTCCAGCGTGCAGGGAAAAACCGGCGTGGTTGGCCACGCGACTGCTGGTCGTTGGCTGATCTTCTCGCGCAGGTAAGGTTTGCAAGGTAAACACCTTGCGACCCTGCTGAGGACCGGTAGCAATGCGGTAAGTGACAGAGTGACCGTGTAGCTGAGTTAACACATCGTCTTCAGCCTGCTCCAATGTTAACCAGGTATTCTCTGCATCGCGTTCCAGCAGACCACGCTTTTCCAGACAGCGAGCGACTCGGTGGCTGATTGTGTGGACGAGCGTAGTCAGCTCATCGTGAGTTGGCGCCTTAACGCGATGAAAGCGAGTTGTACCGACGTTATCTTCGGCATAAGCGCCATCAAGAAACAGCATGTGGTAATGAACATTGAGATTGAGCGCAGAACCAAAACGCTGAATCAGAGTCACCGCACCGGTTTGCGCGGTAGCTTTGGTAAACCCCGCTTGCTTGATTTGGTGGGTCGAGAGCGTGCGGTAGACGATGCCCAAAACCTTACCCATCAGCTCTGGGTAACGAGACAGAAGAAAACGAAGCTGGAAAGGAAAGCTCAGAACCCACTGGCGTATGGGAACTTCGGGAAATACCTCATCCACCAACAGCGCGGCACTCTCCGCCATCCGGCGAGCACCGCAGCTGGGGCAGAACCCTCTGCGCTTGCAACTAAATGCCACCAAGCGTTCATGGTGGCAATCTTCGCAACGCACGCGCAAAAAACCATGCTCCAGGCGACCGCATTGGAGAAACTCCTCAAACTCTCGATGAATGTATTGGGGCAGAGTTTTTCCCTGGTTTTCCAGTGATGCCTTGAAAACCGGATAGTGTTGCTGAACCAGCTGGTAGAGCAACGTCTTTTCGGGTTGGTGGCGTTCGTAGTTTGGTGATCCGTGCGCCCCAGCATTCCTTGCTAGTGACATGAGCATCTTCCCTGATACTGTTTTTACATACAGTATACAGCATCGGCGCCCGATGCCTAACATTCGACTGACAAATGGCGACAGCGACTCAGTGATTGGATAGACATGATTGATCGTTGGACCAATACACCGACGCCTGAAGCTGTGATGCGCATTAGTATCTTTTTCGATTTACGCGGCATTTATGGCAACCAAAAACTAGCTCATCAGCTACAGCAGCACATGCTTGAAAAAACCCGGCAAAACACGATTTTTCAAGCAGCATTAGCTACCAACGTGTTAGCAACAACACCCCCGCTTAATCTCTTCAAGCGTTTCGTGGTAAAAAGAAAAGGCGATCATCGCAATACTTTAAACCTGAAACAGCAAGGAATATTACCCATCGTTGATATGCTGCGCTTGCATGCATTAGCAGCGGATATTAGCGCTATCAACTCGCTAGAGCGTGCCGATGGACTCATAGCCAAAAAATCGCGTTGTCTCACACGCAGCTGAACTCAGCCGTTAATCCACACTCACGCCAAGAGACACCGCTAGACTTGAGCGGCTCTGTTGTTGTGAACACATTGGTGACAACCGTCACTAAGCAAAGGTTATCTTGTTAGATTAAAAATGGTATAACTTTTCTAATTCACAAAAGACGAGAGCACGGCCTAGCTACGCGTTGGCAGGGCAGCGCCCCTTTTGTTATCCCATCCAAGCTTCGTTTGCTCTCATTAACACCAGAGTCCCTTTGCGATATAAAGGAGGTATCAAAAAATGATAGAACCAAAAAGCTCTTTTCCGGTGTTTATCGTTAAGGATCTTGATGCAGCAAGATCCTTTTACACAGAACACATCGGATTTGAACTCGTCTTTTCAGGTGATTGGTATGTGCACCTAGTTTCGAGTGCGGGTGTTCAGGTTGGATTTATGCTGCCAAATCAACCCACACAACCACCCATATTTCAAAAACCACACGCAAGCGAAGGTGTTATTTTCAGTCTGGAAGTGGAAGACGCTGATACCGCATTTACAGTCGCTAAAGCAAAATCGCTCAATATCGTGCTTAATTTGAGATCGGAAGATTGGGGGCAACGTCACTTCTGTATCCAAGATCCGAACGGGATTTATTTGGACATTGTTCAGTCTTCTGAAGCGACCGAAGAATATCAGAGTGATTATGTCTCAACATAGGAGCCTTACCGATCTCAAGAACATTGGAAAGAAAATTGCCGGTCGACTGAACGCTGTAGCTATCTTTTGCGAAGACGATTTGACACGAGTCGGTCCCGTTGGCGCACATCGCATGATTCAGGACAGGTATCCAGACGAGACACTGTCGGTTTGCTACTATCTGTATTCATTCGAAGGGGCGTTGACTGATAAGCATTGGCAGGATGTCGACGAGAACAGAAAACAGCAGCTCCAAGCGCTGCTCGACTAACATTCACTGCATGGCTGACTGGATAAAGCTGTTCTCTTTTGTGTTTGCAGACAATATCTGCCCACTTCACCAAGCTTGTAAATATGGCACTGGGCTGCAATAAAGGAGAAATACGATGAACGAACCCACTCTACAGGTGCTTGAAGAAGTAGCTGACGCTTATGAAAAACGCCTTGTTCCAGCACTGTTTGCGACATGGGCATATCGGTTAGCCGATGCTGCTGAGATTCAGCAGGGGCAGCACCTCCTGGATGTTGCTTGTGGTACCGGCATACTCACGCGAGTCATCGCTGAGCGGGTTGGCGCAGAGGGATCGGTGTCGGGGGTAGATATCAATCCTGGTATGATAGCTGTTGCGAATCGCATTGCTCCTGAGATTGAATGGCGTGAAGGAGATGTTGAGGCATTGCCCTATGAAGATGATAGCTTTGATGTGGTTTTCTGCCAATTTGGCTTGATGCTCTTTTCTTCTCCAAAGAACGCGCTACAAGAAATGCAACGCGTCTTAAAACCCGGCGGTCGTTTGCTGGTATCGGTGTTTGGCGCTCTGGAGGATTTGCCTGCCTATGCAGCCATTGCAGACGTATACGAGCAGGTAGTAAATCAGTCAGTTGCGGATGCGCTTCGCATGCCTTTTTCGATGGGTGACACCGATGCGCTTACATCGGTGTTCACCAGTGCAGGTATTCACTCTGCAGAAATGAATCTGGAAGAAAGAATGGCCTGCTTTGCAAGTGTGAAGGATATGGTTCTGTCGGATGCGAAGGGATGGTTCCCGTTTGCCGGAATCCACCTGGACGAGGACACAATCGAACTCGTCACTAAAAATGCTGAAACAGCTTTAAAAGCATTTCACACCTCCGGCGGTGCAGTGGAGTTTCCAGTGCGGGTACAGATCGTGACCGCAACCAAATCATGATATCTTCGGCAAGTAGGCGTATAGAGCAGATGGCCGACCCACAAAGCCATGCAACCGACGCACGTAGCTCGCACGGCTGCGCCCCTCTCATTATCTTGTACAAATTTCGTTTGCTTTCGACAACTCAGTAGAAATCAACGATCACATACTAAAGACCCTTCATCTTAGCCCTGCTTGCGACATATCTAAATGGTGAGGTTACCCGTTGGGTTTAGATAATCCTTGCAATGGCCGATCTGCCAAGATTAACGCCATAGCTAAAAGCAATAGTGCACCGTTTATAGATAGCAGGTGTGACTGGTTTACCATTTTCGGATGGATAAACCCGTAGCCGATTACCAGTAAAATAATTAATGCAGTAGTCAGAAGCCGAAGCAGACGATTAGATTGATGTTGCTGGGAATTTTTTAAACTAAATAATAACGCAACACTTAAACTCACACTGAAAACAATTGTGGGTTCTAAATCTGCGATTAAATTTGCTATTGCAGCCATACTCAGTGCTGGCGGCGTTCCCCACACAATGCCGTTCCAGATGCGAATGGTGCCAGTGGGGCAGGCGGATTTAGCTAACCATATATTGATCCCGCTGACGCACACAGCCGTTAGCGCGAGGCCGAGGAAGAAATATAAAAACTTCACTTCGAGGCCGCCAAATTGACCGAAATGAAGACGATAAACTGAATAAGCGATTTGCCTGCCGATAGGCCCATCGGAAAGCTGTTGATGACCAAGAAAATTACCCTCGGCGCTATAGCGATACATTTCTGAGTAAATTAAACGACCGGGTAGGGTCGCGGCGATTTCCATATACTGCTGCTCGGTACCGAGCTTATGGACAACAAAATAGATGGGCGTCGCCTCGGACTGATGTTGGGCTAGGTGCTGAAACGCAGTCTCGATATCGAGATGTGTTGAAGCGTTTTCAATCAGGGGATCACCGCCATAAACCTCTTCCCAAACGGCTTGTGGTTTCCCATCGTAGTTAAAATGGGCAATAGTCATGGCTAATGGCCCAACTAAGCCGAAAAATGCGCCAGTTAGGGCGATCATCAGATGAAAGGGTAATCCCCACACCGATAGTCGATTATGGATGTCGGTTTGCTCCAAACGTCGACTACCGCCTAGACGAAGTTGAAAGGCATCTTTAAATATACTGGGGTGGGACACGATTCCCGATAGGATTAAACTGATCAACATCACGCCCAAAATGCTGACCAAAACCATTCCCACATCATGGGGCAGATGCAAATAGTAATGGAATTCCCGTAAAAAATGCGCCCAGCCTTCATTGACCTGCTGGGCAAAACTACCATCTTGGTTGAGCCACCATTCCTGTTCGTCCGCAGAAATATGACTGCGGGGCAACTCTCTGCTGGGCAGCACAATATAGACTTGCTCGGCGGGTTTTGTTACCCCTTGCTGGTATTGATGCAGTGCTTGCGCCATGGCAGCGGTAGTGAACTGTTTGTACTCTTGCACCTCGGGCTGTTGCCAACGCTCAAACTCAGTGGCGAAAACCACCAATGTGCCCGTCAAACAAATAAAGTACAAAAAAACCCCGGCACTCAACCCCACCGCAGAGTGGGAGGCCAATGCGCGTTTAACTAGGTTTGGGGAATATTTAATCATGAACTTATCCTTGAAGGATGAAAGCGGAGAGTCCAATGGTTGCTAGTAAAAAACTGATTTTTCGCACTAGTGATCCACCACTACATAACCAGGTGGTGAGGATGGCCCAGAACAGAAGCAACATAAATGCAGCGCTTACCCATTGGTTGGCCGCTGAAAACGGAAGCAATTGTGCGCTGACAATGGCCAGTCCTAAGGCCGATATTCCGGCAATTGGTCCAGAGGCCAAAAACAGGATGAATTGATAAGTCTTGGGTTGGGTTGCCGAAGCCGCCTTTGTCCGGGGGGAGGCATTAGTTTGGTTTGTACGCCATTGTAAATTGGAAGCCACCATTACCCACGCACACAGGCTGGTGCTCAGCGCGCAGTAAACCACCGCGTATTCATAGCCTAGATGTTGCGACCAGAGCGGAATTGCGCTGAGCACTAATATCCAACTCAATAGCAAAATGTAGGGTTTTTTTGTAGTTGTTTTGCGCCAACTCCACCGTAGCAGTAGCGCTCCTGCCATCGAGCAAGCAACCGCGATTGCATTCCAACCATAGAGCACACTCATACACACCAAATCTATGCCAGTTAAATTTGAGTGCCATTATAATCATTTATCTTGTAAATAGGAATCATAATCATTATCATTCGTGTTTGTGGCTTAAATCCGGAGTGAAGTTGGAATGTGGAATGGCAAACAAATAATGCTATTGGTTGGACTGGGACTTGTGGGCAATACTCTCGCCGCCGAGGAGAGTAGTCCCATTGACAATTCGCAAGCGGAAAATCCACCGGGCCTGTCCCCGATCTATGTCAGTGGTGAACAAGAGCCTCAGCAAGATCTGATTAATCAAGATCAAAAAGCCAGCACGGGTAAAACTTCCGTGTCTATCCAGGATACCCCAGCCTCCATCGCTGTGGTGGAGCAGCAATTTATTCAACAAACCGGCGCTAAGAATGTGGAGGATGCGCTACATTATTCTTCCGGCGTGTATGCCGGAAATTTTGGTTTTGATACCCGCGGTGATTGGTCTTATGTGCGAGGTTTGGACGTGTCCAAATACCTCGATGGTCTGCGTTCTAGTTATGGTTTTTACAATAACACTCGACCCAATGTGTATGCATTGGAAACAGTGGAAGTCTTGAAAGGACCCGCTTCGGTTTTATACGGTCAGGCGGAGTTAGGGGGCATTGTAAACGCGGTGTCTAAATTACCCGAAGCCAATTCGCGGGGAGAAATCTGGGCTCAAGTGGGTTCTTATCAGCGCAAACAATTGGCCACGGATCTCACCGGCCCACTGACCGACGATGGTAAGTGGCTATACCGTTTGGTGGCGCTCAAGCGCGATAGTGACACCCAAGTTGATTATGTTGCCGACAATGGCTATGTGATTGCCCCGTCTCTTACCTGGCAGCCTACGGATCAAACTTCCTTAACGCTATTGCTGAATATGCAGGAAAACAACGGCGGGATTTCTGCGCAATTTTTACCCTCCAAGGGCACCATAGATGCGGCGCCTCTAGGTAAAATTTCCACTGATCGTTTTGTCGGCGAGCCTGATTGGGATCGTTACGATCGCGAGAGAAATGAATTAACCGCCTTCTTCCAGCACCAGATTAATGAGCAGTGGAAATTAGACGCCACCATGCGCACAAGTCACTCTAACACACAGACTCGAGAGCATTGGGTTGACGTCGGCGCTCCAGTAGACGATCTAGGAAATACCACGCGTACCCTCTATATGGTGGATAGAGAGACGCAAATATTGAATATGGATATACGTACCGAAGGCAAGTTTAGCACTGGATTTGCAGCCCATACGTTGGTGTTGGGTATTGATACTCAAGACGCCGAATGGAAAGAGGGCAACTATTTCTACGGATACGGAGCAGGAGGCCCGATCAATTTATACAATCCACAGTATGGCTTTGTTAATTACGCGGCAATCAGCCCCAGTGATAGAGCTGACAATGAAATACAGCAAATGGGTCTGTATCTAATGGATCATATTGAAGTTGGAAACGCTATCTTGTCGGCTGCATTACGTCGTGACGATTCCAGCAATACCCTCTTTAACACTGATGGCAGTAAAACAAAAAGCGAAGATAAAGTGACTTCTGGGCGCCTGGGTTTAATGTATCGTTTACCGTCGGGTGTCTCTCCCTATGTGAGTTATGCCGAGGCGTTTATACCTAATTTGGGCAGTGATGGCACGCCAGGGGGGACACTGGATCCCACCACCGGCGAACAAAAGGAAATAGGCGCGAAATATTTATCAGCGGACAAAAATCTTTCGCTTGCCTTTGCCTGGTTTGAAATCGAAGAAGAAAAGCGTATCACCCGAGGTAGCGTCCCAGGTAGCGTGAAACAACTCGGAGCGATCGTGGATGGCTGGGAGTTAGAGCTGAAAAAAAATTGGCAGGACTTACAAGTATTATTCAACTATACCGACTTAGATGCAGTGGATGATGCCAGTGAAATACGCCTCCCTTACGTGGCGGAAAAACTAGCCTCGCTGTGGGCTAAATACGAATCGGCCAGCGGCTATCGCGTGGGGCTCGGGGCGCGTTATACGGGTGATTCTGTGGGATCCGGTGGGGAGCCGGAGGTTTCGGGACAGACCTTGTACGATCTCATGTTGGGTTATGTTATCGATCAGTGGGAATTTAGTTTGAATGGGAAAAATATTACAGACAAAGAATACATCTCTTGGTGTCGTGGTGTGGACTTAGACTGTGGTTACGGCGAGCGCCAAAATTATAGTCTAAATGTATGGTATCGATTTTAGTGTGGCGATCTCGTGCAGTTAAATGTTCGGGTTTATATCGCTTTTTTTGGCGTGTTGGCAGTGCATGGTTTCGCATTGTATCTCACTCAGTGGATGACAGTGGAGCCGCCTAACGTATTTACGCCACCTGTTATTCGTGGGCAGCTAATTGCCCAACAGCCTGCTGACGTCGTGCAAATACCTCGGCCGAGTCAGCCGAAACCGGTGACACAGCCAAAACAAATCAAACCGCAACCCAAACCAAAGCCAAAACCATTAACAAAACCGAAAGCAGTATCTCAACGGACAAAAACGCTGCCTGAGCCTGCTGCTACGCCGGCATTACAACCCACGCAACAAGAAACGGTGGAGGAGACGGCGGAGCCAGTGGAAGCAGAAACGCCGCAAGAATATGTTCCCCGCGCCGCGCCAGTGACGCCTCCCAGAACTGATGCGCGGCAGCAAAATAATCCAGCGCCGGCTTATCCGCGAGTTTCCAGACGCCGCGGCGAGCAAGGCACGGTTATCTTGGCGATCCTCATTCTTGCTGACGGTTCAGTGGATGAGGTGCGGGTTAAATCGTCCAGTGGTTACTCACGGCTGGATCAAAGCGCGATACAAGCGGTAAAACAATGGCGATATGAACCCGCCAGGAGAGGGGATCAGCCGATTGATTTTTGGTATGAGCAACCGATTGTTTTTTCATTGCGGCGAAAGTGATTGACAGATATTGAGGATAAATATGCAAAGTAATCCCTATGGCATAGACACCTTGTGGCAACAGGGCGATCTAATAATAAAGAGTGTAGCAGTGATGCTGTTGTTAATGTCCATTGCATCCTGGACGGTAATTGTCATTCGAGCGTTCGGACTGTGGCAGCGTCGGCGTGAGTTGAGAAAAATAGCCGCATTTTGGCATGCGCAAAATTTCAATCAAGGTTTGGAGTGTTTAGGCAGCGATACCGGCAACAATCCATTTCGCAATTTAGCACAAGAAGGCCACACCGCGTTTGAGCATCATCAAAGCCATCAACAGGATTTACACGGTTTGCTGCCAATCGCCGATTGGCTCACCGAGAGTCTGCGAGCGACCATTGATCAGAGCACTGAAAGATTGCAACGGGGACTGTCGATACTGGCTTCGGTGGGCTCCACCTCACCGTTCATTGGCTTGTTTGGTACGGTGTGGGGTATTTATCACGCACTGATTGGTATCGGCGTTTCCGGACAAGCCAGTATCGATAAGGTGGCAGGTCCGGTGGGAGAAGCATTGATTATGACCGCCTTTGGTTTGGCGGTGGCGATTCCTGCTGTCTTGGCTTACAACGCCATTAGTCGTGCGAATCGCTTAATCGTGGCTAGGTTAAATCGATTTGCTTTACAGCTCCATGCCTACCTGTTAACCGGAGTGACCCCTGCGCCAGCGCAAAAAAAAGTATCGGCCAACAATCGCCCAACTAACATAAGCGTCAACAAAAACAGTGCCATGACTGAACGGGAGGCAGGCTGATGGCTTTTGGTGCAGGATTAGAACAAGAGGATGAAGCGATTAGCGAAATTAATATGACGCCACTGGTGGATGTTATGTTGGTGTTGTTAATCGTGTTTATGATTACCATCCCCGTATTGACCCATAGTGTCGCTGTGGATTTACCGACGGCAGACAATAAGCCTAATCAACTTGAGCCTGAAACCATAGCGCTGTCGATCACAGAGCACGGCGAAATATTCTGGCATGAGCAAAAACTGACGTTAGGGCAATTACAAATGCGATTGGAGCAGGTGGCGTTAGATGATCCTCAGCCAGAAGTGCAAATCCGCGGCGATCAAAATGTGCGCTACGGCAATGTGGTAGAAGTGATGGCAGCGGTGCAGCGCGCGGGTATGACGCATTTAGGTTTTGTTACCCAACCGAACCAGTAGGCCACTTGATTTTATAAATAAATGCGCAGCAAGGGATCGAGAGCATGCCCGGGAATAGTTCACCAATATGCCACGGAGGAATACACAACGCGCGGACCGTCTCGATTCTGTATGACGAGCAAAGTATTAGCAGTTTCAACCATAAAATTATAAGAGCGTAAAGAGGAGTCAAGGATGCGTATTTATACCTCCAGTCTACTCACATTAGCGCACAGAAAACTACAGCATTGTTAGATCAGGCTCTAACCCTGTGATACCAATTTCGTGTAATAAAAAATATCGCATGGCTATAACTGTGCATTAAACAGCTATCGCCAGCAGTAAAACCAGAGGCGAAAGCCCATCAGGGCATAGGAGATCTGAGAATGAATATCGATTTTCAAAAGGTTCAGGCATCGAGTTTAGTGCTAATAATATGAACAGATTTGTTTATTTTTTGGTTGCGGGGTCAATCTTAGTTTTGCCTATTTCAAATACGTTTTCCCAATCCGCCAGTCTTGAGTCCGTGGTTGTGGTTGGCGAGCTGCAGGAGAAGTCGGTGCAACACACCCAATCCAGCGTCTCGGTTATCAGCGGCGAATCTTTGCAGCAAAGGGGATCGGAAACGCTTTACGACCACGTGGAGAAATTGGCCAATGTGAATTCCGTGTTTGGTGATAAGGGTTTTGCCATTCGTGGGGTTACCCAGTATGGCGTGGGTGGTGGTTCCGATGATGGCACTAATGGTCTAATTAATATCGCGATAGATGGCGTTGCATTGCCAACGATTATTTCTTCCATTTATGGCGCCGACAGTAATTGGGATTTACAACAAGTTGAGGTTTTTCGAGGTGCTCAATCCACTCAACAAGGTCGCAATTCGCTGAGTGGGGCCGTCTTAATCAAAACCAAAGATCCGCACTTTAACGATGAGAGTAAATACCGGTTATCTATGGGACAGGATGGTCAGACTGATCTGGCATTTGCTAGAAATGTTCCGCTCAATGATTTAATTGCATTAAGGTTTAGTGCACAACATTCTCAAACGGATGGTTATGTCAAAAATACTACGTTAGAGGATAATGAATACGACGCGCGTGAATTTGATAACTTCAGATTAAAACTGAAACTCGAGCCGAACGATGATTTGTTTGTGGTGGCGGGAATTAATTACTCTGAGCACCGTGGCGGGGCGGATTTGGTGTTGGCAAATGAATTTCCACAACGACGAGTTATTCCATCGGACGCTGTTCCTGATCAGGGAAGTAAGCATGTTATTTCACACGTTCGGTTAAACTATTTCTTTAACGATTCTTATCGTCTCGATAGCACCACCACTTACTATCATCATCAATTTGATCGTCAAGAGGATACGGATTATAGCGAAGTCCCCGGTAATTTGTTTTTGTTGCAAACCGAGGACGACAGTTTTTCTCAGGAACTTAAGCTACATTTTGATTGGAATAATGATACTGGTGGAGTGATCGGTGCATACTATACAAAAATTAATAACGAATATGATCAGGATGTGACGTTACCTTTTAATCGCGCAGTCTCTCCCGAAGTGCTTATTGATCAGTTTCCCGAGCAAGTGGCCTCGGTAGCGGATTTTTTAAATCTTGATCTTTTGTCGTTGGTAGACTCTTTATCCAATGATGCCTTGACCTTGCAACCTCTGCAATATGCGACACAGGAAACCAGCAATAGTGCGGTCTATGGCGAGTTGAATTTCCGCTTTAGCGAGCGTTGGTCTACTACCTTCGGCTTGCGCTATGATTCAGAAAAAATAGTTCGGGATTCTACCGCCGGCACGAAAGCCTTTGTCAAACAGGTGCCGCAGTTTGAATTCGAGTTTTTGCCGCAAAGCGCTAGCTCGAATAACACTCGATTCGAGGCGTTTTTGCCGAAGTGGCAATTCAATTATCGTTTTCATAAAGAAAACAGCTTGGCTTTAGTAGTGCAGCGAGCCTATCGCGCGGGCGGGGTGCAGCGAAACCCCATCAGTTTAACTATCAACGAGTACGATCCCGAGTATACCGATAATTATGAATTGGCTCTGCGCAGCCATTGGTTTGATAATAAGTTGACGCTGAATGCCAACATTTTTTACACGGATTGGAAAGACATGCAGGTGCCGGTATTCGGGCAATCGGGCAATCAGTTTGACTTTGATACTGTAAACGCCGGGCGGGCCAATTTACAGGGAATGGAAGTAGAAATGCGTGCAATAGTTTTGCCCAGCCTGAACGTGCTCGCCAATCTGGGTTACGTGGAGACTGAATTCACCGAGTTTAATCGTTCTGGTACTGATCTGAAGGGTAATCAGTTTGCCTTTGCACCCAAAGAATCCGCGACTTTGGCATTACAATATCAGGTTTTTAGTGCGTTATCTTGGCAAATCAGCGCGTCTTACCAGGGCAAGCATTTTAATTCCGTTACCAACAACAAGGCGGAACAGCTCCCCGGTCGTACTTTGTTTAACTCGGAATTACTCTATGCCGGCAATAGTTGGTCTGTGGCGTTAGTGGGCAAAAATCTAACGAACAAAGATTATGAAACGCAATTCTTTAATGATGGCACGCAACTATTAGCACGCGTAGGCGATCCCCGATTTTTTGGGATCGTATTTAATAAGCATTACGATGGTTGATAAGATTATGACACCCTAGTGAATGCAATATCCTCCGAAAGTAGACTGGTGCGTGCGCTCGACATATCACTAGTGCCACTTGTTTACGTCAATCTGTTTCATACTTATAACGAAATCGAATAGCCTGCTCTCACTCGGAGGGTGCGGCATGTTGAGTAGTGAAAATTTAACTTTCAAATAGTCTGTTCTTGTTACGGCCGCAACCGACTGCATAATCAATGCGCCAGTGCTTTTTGCTCAAGGTGGCGTCTGTATGGGTGACGATATGTGTGTCATGCGGGTAAGTGCTTAAAGTGCCCATTTCACCGGTCTCAAACTGAACGACGAGCCAGGCAAAGGTTGTGTGAAGATAGTGCTGAAATCGGTAAATCGATATCTGTCATCGACTTTATGAGTGATGAACTATATGGGACGAAGGTTGATCGAAATGAAACTGATTGATGCAGATTAAAATTAGTTTATTTTTATTTCTTAGACAAAAATTATAGGAGGCTTTGGTATTATAGTGGAGCGAAGGCCAGAGTCATTATGTCACAAAAGTCGAACATTATGCGTGTGTATGATCACTTAACAAACTTTACGAAAGCTAGTTAATAACAATGGCTCGAATTGGAACCTATTCTATTATGCTCCATGGTGGTGCAGGCGACCTAAATAATGTCAATGATAACCAAACTGCTGTTCGTTACCTTGAGAGTTTGCGCACAGTGTTAGAGCATGGACGTGATATTTTGACCCTTGGTGGTTCCGCGTTACAGACGGTGGAAGCATGTACCACCTTGTTGGAAGACGACCCACTGTTTAATGCTGGATGTGGTTCAGTGTTGAATGAAGCGGGAGAAGTGGAAATGGATGCCGCGATTATGAATGGTTATGATCTGTCAGCAGGTGCGGTGGCAGGGATCAGCGATATCACCAATCCGATCCAACTTGCTCGGCGAATACTGAGTCAGAGTGAACATGTCATGTTGGTGGGCTCGGGTGCGCTGCGTTTTGCGGATCGCTATGATATCCCTCGTGCACCCAAGAACTATTTTCTCACTGCGGATAGGCTGTCACAACTGAAACAGGCTCAGACCGCAGATAAAATGATGTTGGATCATGATGAAGCGGGTGATAAGAACGAAGATGATAAACATGGCACCATCGGCGCAGTGGCTTTCGATCTTCAGGGTAATCTTGCAGCGGCGACTTCAACCGGCGGTATAGTTAACAAGCGTCTGGGCAGAGTGGGAGATTCACCCATCATTGGAGCCGGGGTGTATGCGGATAATGAAACCTGCGCGGTGTCAGCGACGGGGTATGGCGAAGATTTTATGCGTACGGTATTTGCTAAGACCATTTCAGACTATATCGCCATGCAGGAAATGAATGCAGGTACCGCCACTCAAATCGGAATTGAATATTTGCAGAGACGGGTAAGCGGCCGGGGTGGTGTCATTGTGATTGACAGACAGGGTAATTGTGCCAGTGGGTTTACTACCAAGAAAATGATTCATGGTTGGATCGAGCACGGCGGTAGCACGGTGGTTCGATTTTAGCTTTCTACTTGACTGTGCGAACGCCTATTGGAAAGATCGTCAAGAATTCAGTGCTACACAGGACAATAAGCATCCATTTGGCATGACTTTAATAGAGAGAGAGTAGCGATGCGCGCCATGATTTTGCAGCAGCAGAAGCAGCCACTCATCTTGAAAGAGGTCAGCACGCCTAACGCAGCAGCACACGAGCTGTTGATAAAAGTACACGCCTGTGGGATCCGTCGTACTGACTGACATATAGTGGACGCAGATCTCACGGAGCCCAAATTACCCCTCATCCCTGGACACCAGGTGGTTGGCACCGTCGTGGCGAAAGGCGCTGGGGTGAATAGATTCCATATCGGTGAACGAGTGGGTGTAGCCTGGTTTGGTGGAAGTTGTGGCCAGTGTGACTATTGTACAGAGGGTAGGGAAAACCTATGCGACCATGCAGTGTACACTGGTTATCAACGGAACGGTGGATTTGCGTAGTATTGTGTCGCCAAGGCAGATTACTGTTTTTCAATACCACAGGAGTATGCGTATGCACAGGCTGCGCCTCTATTGTGCGCAGGCTTAATTGGGTATCGTGCCTATCGCATGGCAGAAAAGGGTGAGCGAATAGGTGTGTATGGCTTTGGCGCGGCGGCACATATTCTGAGCCAAGTAGCCCGCTATCACGGTAAAGAGATCTACGCGTTTACTCGACTAGGAGACACAGAGGCACAACAGTTCGCGTTGAACCTGGGCGCAAAATGGGCTGGAGATCCCTCACAAGCACCACCCGTGGGTCTCGATGCGTCAATTTTATTCGCACCAGTAGGAGAGTTAGTGCCTGTTGCATGTAGTCATGTTCGAAAAGGTGGCACAGTGATCTGTGCGGGTATTCATATGAGCGATATTCCCAGCTTTCCCTATCACTTGCTCTGGGGCGAACGCACGGTTCGCTCTGTCGCTAATTTAACCCGAGAGGATGGGGCGTTGTTTTTGCCTTTGGCGGCAAAAAAACCAGTACGGACTGAGGTGCATACTTATGCTTTGGAGGAAACAAACCAGGCGTTAGAAGAGTTACGTTTGGGGCGGTTCGATGGGGCGGCAGTCGTTCTGCCTTAAGTAGCCTGTCTCAGAGCGGTACTCCTAGATTAAATTCGGATCTGTCAGCCGTTGTCTTTCCCACCGAGCCCGTTAAGGCTATCTAAGCCTTAACGGGACGAATAGTGGGTCAATAATTTACTGCACTGTCTCCAGATCGATTAATGGAATATTAGTGTCATAGTGTCCATTAATGGTTCTAATAAATTCATTGGCAGTGATGGCATGGCCAATGTTAGTGGGATGAAAACCATCAAGAGAAAAAATACCACCAAGATAGCTGGTGCTGAGCTGTTGTCCATTTATCACTATTCCATTGGTGGCCAGATCGCTAAGTAGACCACGCATATCCACCACCGGAATTTTATTTCTGGCTGCTACCCGATGCACCACTCTGTTAAATCTCTTTGTGGCTTTTTGGATCTGAGCTATCTCGCTTGCCGTGACGACCAAGTCACCAGTTAAGGGCCCTTGGATGTCGCCAGATAGGATTTGGGTGATGGCTTCGAACGCAAATAGGGTAACGAAATCACCCGCCTCGATGCCTAAAATGGGGCCGACGACAGAGAGATCCAATCCAGTTAACGCAGCCACGGTCTCAGCCGGAATTAAAAATCCAATATCGGTGACATCAGGCAGATTGGCTATCAATAGTTGGGCGCCAGTTTGACGCATCCGTTTGACTAATTTTCGATAGTGTCGCCTAAAAACTTTTTGCGAGGTCAGTTCCGACGTCTCTCCCAACACTGCTGCCCACAGTGAATCATTATTACCCACCCAAATAACGGCGAAACTGGGATCCAAAGCTTCGGCCATCTCAATCTCAGAATACAAAGGTGTGCCAAAGATGCAGGCGGGCAATCCCAATACCAACTCTGTGTAGACATCCACCAAGCGAATACCACCCACAGTCTGATCCACTGAGCAATCAGGTCGATAGTGCATGACTTCGTCAATCTTTAAGTTTGGCACGGAGATGTTCATGGGTTGTAAAAATGGATCAAGCCGCCCTGCGGATTGTCCTGGCTCTTGGCCGAGCACCGGGGGAGGACCTGGATCTTCTAAGGTGAGTGCGGCAGGAATTCCAGGAGCACCAATGAGTGGCAGGGGTAAGGAGACATTGATTTGTTGGGCCAACAATGCGGCATAGCTGTGAGGCTGAAAGTTCTCGTTTAGTGACAAATTTTGCACACCAGCAGAAAGGCTGTCTCCGACAATCACCAGACGTGAAAAATCTGGGGGTTCGTGCCACTTTTCAGGCGCGCTATGGGCAGTGGCGTGGAAAGCGATTAGAGAGATGCTCATAACTAGAGTCGTGAATCGCGATACTGATCTTGGTTTCAAATGCATGTCTGATGTCTCCTCAAAAGGTAGATGAAATAGTCTACTAGCCTGACCATTGGTAACTTTATGTCGGAACTAGCAAAGTAGTCTTTAATTAATAAGCTATGGTCCCCTTATGGTATGTAGCCTATTTCACTTCTATTATTGATTCGTTTAACTAAAGTTAACCCTCGTATTAAAGCTTTGAGGATCTCCTCAAGTATAGGTAGCGCATTCTGCTAAAGAAACTACCTCTAGTCATTTAAAGGTGAGCAAACCAATTTTCTTTCATATTGATTGTCTGGTCATCTGCTTAAAAAGTGACCAGGTTAGTTGGGTATTGAACAAAACTAATATCAAACAATAGGTAACATACTGGGAATTATCACGCTAAAAGGTTACAAAATTAAGGTCGTGAAATTGATGATGGCGAATGACCGATCCAGACTGATCTTAAAATGCCTTAATCAGGGAGGCCGGAATACGTCACCCCGTGGATGACGGGGATGAGGTCGACACGTTCTAACGGCTAATCAATTCTTCTGCTTTTTCGCTACTCATTCGCGATGGGCTTGCATGAGTCCGCGCATGTTTGTTCATCACAAGTTCCTAATATAGGCTTCTTCCAGGTATGCGGCTTGTCATACAGCTTGTGCGTAGACCAATCAGTGGCTGGATCAGGCAATTTGACTCTTGCGACCTGTTGACAATTTTTTGTGACGATATCTAAATTTACCGAGTGGAGTGGTGAGACAGAGATCCAGCCAAATTCGAGTAAGAATCATCAGGTGCATGTGACTAGGGAAATCCACACGGGATTACACTATAATTCATTCAGCAATATTTTAAGGTCCTGACTTGGTGAGTCTTCTTTTAGATGCTCAGAAGACTGGGACAAGTCGTAATGAGAGTGTCATATCTTGATTCGTATGGAGATGCTTATGAAAAAAACCATTGGTCTAGTAGCAGGAATCAGCTTGTTCAGCTCATCCCTATTTGCGGTGGATGTATCGGAAGTAAAAGATGCATTTGACAGCTCGGTTTCTCTTGCTAAGCAAGGCAAGATTACAGAGGCCATTAAAGAAGCAGAGTGGGGCATGGGCGGCTTGAAAGAATTAGATAGGGCTGCGAAGAAAGCGCTCTTTCCTGCCAAGCTTGCGGGGTTCACTGGTCAAGCGTTTACCGATCAAAGCGCAATGGGGATGACGGTAATAGAACGCATATACTCAAATGGAAATAAAGACGTCAAAGTGACTCTAACCGAAATTGGCGGTAGCAATAATCCCTTAGCTGGAATGGCTGCTCTTGGCCAGATGTTTGGACAGACCAGCAATCAAATTCGCCTTCCGGGACGAGTGACAGGTTCGAAGAATGTTCAAGGTAACCGTGTAGAAATAACTGCGAGCATCCAGAATCAAATGCTGTCTATCTCAAGTACATCCGCTAGTGAAGCAGAAGTAGAAGGAGTGGCAAAGGAATTTCCTGTAGAGGCATTTCAAGCGTACTATACTGGAAAGTAACTCAACCTAGCTAGAGTCGTAACCTATGCGGGTTAGTGGGGCTATATTCAAAAATTTAATTTATATTTGTCATCGCTGTGTGTGGGCAGATCCCTTTAAAGTCACAAATAAGAACTCCTCACCCGCTTTGAAAGATTGTCGGTATGCACAGACCGATTGCCATTATTTGCACATTCATTTCTAAACTGCTATGCGCAAAAGTATGGAGAGGTACTAGCAGAATTCGATCTGATAGGAATGCAGTCAGAACTTACAGGCATCGGCACGATTATATCGTTGACTAATTCGCATTTTAATCAAACTATTTTCCCGCAAGTTTTGTTGCTGCCATCATTGCGCAGGTTGTGAGCTTATCTCGCTCGCTTAAATTGACATATTGATCGTTTATTCATATTACTTTTGCTAATAGTTAACAAAAAAATATCTAGAGAGAGTTAAGTTTGAGCTAAGAAAAAATTTGATACGCTGACAAGCGCATCATTCATATGTTGGTTAGCTTGCTTAATGGAACTTAATTGTTATGGCTAGAGACTCTCTCAAACGTAGTGCAATTGGAGTGGCCTTTATGCGCGCTCTTGCTACTTATTCTCTAGATACACACTTGTTCGACGATCCTTATGCTGAATATTTTATGCCGAGGCGATACGGTCGGTTGGCTAAACGAAAGTGGCTGCATAAAAGGTTCGCCCGCAGATCCAAGATGATTGAGTCGCATCCACGATTTAGGATCCGACGGCAAGGTTGGCGATTCATGACTCAGGTGGTGCTACGTGGGAGATATACCGAAGATGTTTTGCAACGGCGAATTAGCGAAGGGGTAAAGCAATATATTATTCTGGGAGCTGGTATGGATACATTTGTGTTTAGGCATAAAGATCTGCTGTCCCAAATAAAAGTATTTGAATTGGATCTGCCTAGTACGCAGCAGTTTAAGCTGAAAAGAATCCAACAGGCTCAGTTGGAAGTGCCGCCCAATGTGGTGTATCTACCAATTGATTTTGAGAAAAGTTCCGTGGTAGATGTGTTGAAACAGTCAGACTTTAATGCAAAATTACCTACGGTAATATGTTGGAATGGCGTGACCTATTACTTGCCAAAATCCGTTATCGCTACCATGCTAAGGGATCTCAGCGACTTTATGGGAAGCAATGTGGACATCATATTCGACTATGCCGACGGACGCTTTTTTAATCGCAAGATAACTAAGTGGTGGCAAAAGCTTTTAAGGAAACTGTATCACAGCACACCAGAGCCGTTGATAACAGGTTTTTTTCTCGATGAGCTGGAAACCTTTCTAGATGAAAACGGATTCACCATGGTTGAGCACTGGGCGGGAAAGGAGATGGGTGACCTTTATTCACAAGAGGTGTATGGCATTTTGCAGCCTAGTAAATATGTACATTTTGCTCACATTAGAGGGAAGAGCTGCGCAACAGAGCGAGAGGGAGACATTCACAATGTCGCCTAGTTGTTCTGATAATCTCCCCAATAGCCAGCTCGAATAACCGAACCATTAAAGAGTATTCGCTTTTTGCGTAGAACGTAAACGTTTTATTAGTCCCGGTAAAAAGGCGACGGTAGCCAGCAGAGCCAAGGCTAAAAGACCCTTTTGAATCAGATCTTCGCCTCCCGCAGCGGCTTCGCGTCCCGCATATCCTAAGTAAGTATAGGCGAGGGCGCCAGGGAACATAAACAGATAAGAAGCGATGATATAGTGAGACAACCGAACACCACTCAGCCCTAGGGCGTAGTTCAGCAGGTTAAAAGGAATGAGTGGCACTAGACGCACAAAAGCAACAAATCGCCAGCCTTCCGATTCTACACCCTGTTTGAGCTCTTTGAGTCGTCCTGAGATTTTCTCTTCTACCCAGTCAGATGCCAAATAGCGTGCGATTAGAAAAGCCAGAGTGGCACCTATAGTGGCTCCAGCTAGATTGTAGAAGGTTCCGAAGATAGGTCCAAATAGTGCACCGCCGGTTAATGTGAGCAGTGATCCGGGGAAAAACAGCAATGTGCCTAACGCATAGATTAAAATAAAGAGTAGCGGACCCGCTACACCAAACTCGGTGATGCGATGGGTCAATGTCAACTCGTTAAGCAGCTCTCGGTTGACTATCGTCAAACCAATGGCAACCAACAATAAAAAGGCCAATATCAGGCGTAATATTTTAATGTTCATCAGGGGGGTTCCAGTGTCGATGATTAATCGCATAAGCTTGTATCTTGCCAATAAAGGGTAATGCAAGAATACCCGGCAACCAAATCACCTGTTTGTGTTCTCGGATGTGCTGGATACCGATACGCATCTTTTCATGGCCCACATGAGGTTGAGCAATGTAGGTGCCAAAGAGCCTATCCCAGCAGGATAGATTAAATCCGAAATTGCTATTGGTTTCGTTGTCCGCCACAGAGTGGTGAACTCGATGCATGTCTGGCGTGACAATAAAACAGCGCAACACCGCATCCATAGACTTGGGTAAACGCACATTTCCATGGTTGAACAGGGACATGGCGTTGAGCAGGACTTCAAATATTACTACCGATACTATGGGCGGGCCAATGAGGATAATGGCAGCGAATTTAATCGACATGGAGAATAATATTTCTACTGGGTGGAAGCGGCTGCCCGTGGTGACATCATAGTCGAGATCGGCATGATGCACACGATGGAAACGCCAAAAAACAGGAATGGCGTGAACCATGACATGTTGTAGATAGATAACCAAATCCAGCGCCAATATTGATACCAGAATTTCGATGGGTAAGGTGAGTGCTATTTGTTGCAGCATGCCCAATTGATTCTCGCTTGCATAGACAGCGATGCCCACTGCTGCGGCAGGAAAGATGAAACGTAATATAAATGTATTGAGCAATACTAGACCAATATTATTTGTCCAACGCGCTAATTTGGAAACAGTTAAGGCTCGCCTCGGTGCGAGGATTTCCCAAATTGCCATGAGGGTAAAAACAGCAAAGAAAAAGCTGAGCCTGATGGATACTTCCTGTGTGGTAATGAAGGTTTCCCAGTTCAAAGGATCCTGTCCTCATCTGTATTTCAAATAGAGTACGGGAACAATCTAGCTTGTGTATTGGATGTATTCAAGGGTATGAATCGAAATACGTTCATCGGTATTTGTGAGTCAACAAAATGAAACGGTATCACATGCACCTATTTTATCCTGCTCGACACTGGCAAAGAGACAAATCAGAGTGATATGACTCTAGGTTTGGCAAGAGGGCTCGTGAGGCTCGGCTCTGGCCACACATGCGTCTCGGCAAGCTTCGTCGGGAAATTCCAACTCGATTGTGGTGTGTCTGAGATTGAAACCTTGTAGCGCTTGGGCCACCTCTTTTTTCAATTGACACTGTTCGGCCACGCCTAGGGACTCGACTAATACGAGATGGGCAGTGAGAACATGACTTTCGCCATCTAAAGACCATAAATGCAGATGGTGGGTGTTTTGAATGCGTTCAAGGCCGTTTAGTTTTTCCAGGATCTCAGATCTCAATTTCGTATTAGGGGTAGATTGAGCAAAAATTTTCAGAGTTGTCCATAGGTTTTTAAAAACGTTGAAGAGGATAAAAAGTGTGAAGCCAACTGATAACAGGGGATCTAAGACTGGCCAATGGAAAAAATAGAGGATAACAGAAACGATCAACACCGCGACCCAACCCAAGACATCTTCCAATAGGTGCCAATTCAGCACCTTCTCATTTAAAGATTGACCTTCGCTTAATCGATAGGCGGCGAATCCGTTGACGGCCACCCCCAATATCGCCAGACCGATCATGCCTTCTACAATCGGCATGACAGGATTAAATAGTCTGGGGATCGCTTCCGACAAAATCCAAATGGAGCCCACAATCAGAACAATACTATTAAACAGGGCGCCAAATAGAGACAACCGGCGATAGCCGTAGGTAAATGTGGGATCCGGACTCTTTTTACCTAGACTGTCCAGGATCCAGGCGCTGCCGATTGCCAGAGTATCTCCCAGATCATGGACCGCATCAGCCATGATCGCGGTACTATTCGTCAACCAGCCGCCAATAAATTCTATTATTGTGAAGCCCGCGTTGAGGAAAAATGCCCAGCCGATTCGATTTGTACTGTGGTGATGATGGCTCATGATCTATCAATCTACCCTAATAGAGCGCATATAGACTCGACAGCAACGAATCGGGGCGCTTATTAGAACAATGTCTCTAACATAAACTTGTTACATAGGTATTTTAACTGGATTAACATGATCTGTAAGTTCTGTAACGGCTGCATTGGCTGGATTCTCTCGCGAAAAAGTGGTTTTTCTTACTCATTTGATTGAATCTATGATTCCTGGGAAACATAGTTCTTAAAAAATCGCTTGGTTGTCGGGTACATATTGTCACTCGGTTGCAAGTAATAGCTGCAACGGAATGGCGCGGCGAGTCAGTCAACTTTGCGCTAAATCTTGTTCTTAGTGAATAGTGCAAAGAGTGATGTCAGTAACAGTTTGGCAATGAAAACAGTTCGCTGAAGGTCGAATCATCGCTTTTTATCACCATGCGCCAAAGAGTATAGTACCGGCAACACAAACAGCGTTAGCACGGTAGAGGAAAGAATACCGCCGATTACCACTGTCGCTAGGGGTTTTTGTACTTCGGCTCCAGTACCCGTATTGAGCGCCATAGGTACAAAACCGAGACTGGCCACCAATGCGGTCATTAATACCGGTCTTAAACGAATCGTGGCGCCTTCTATAATGGATGTCATGAGATCAGCGCCTTGATGACGGAGATCACGAATAAAAGTCAACATGACCAAGCCATTGAGCACTGCAATCCCGGATAACGCGATAAATCCAATTCCTGCTGAGATAGACAAGGGCATTTCTCGTATCCAAAGAGAGAGGATACCGCCGGTTAAGGCTAAGGGTACCGCTGTAGAGATGATCAATGCGTCTTTTACTGAGCCAAAGGCCATCAGCAGCAATCCAAATATAATGGCGAATGTGACAGGCACAACCATAGTGAGACGGCGGTTGGCTGATTCCAATTGTTTGAACGCGCCACCATAGTCGAGCCAGTAACCTGGAGGTAGAGATACTTGCTGTTGGATTTGCTGTTTAACCTCTTTCACGAAAGAGCCCAAATCCCGCTCACGTACGTTGGCGGTCACTACCACACGTCTTTTTCCGTTTTCGCGACTGATTTGATTCGGCGCACTGGTCAACTCTATATGAGCAACTTCACTGAGGGGCACATAATGTCCACCGGGAAGAGGAACGGGTAAATGCTGCAACTCTTTTAGATTTGTGCGGATCTCCTCTGGCAGGCGGACAACAACTTCGAAACTTCGGTCTCCTTCATAGATGAATCCTGCGGGTGCGCCCCCAACAGCACTGCTAATGAGCATCTGTAAATCGTCGATGGTGAGTCCATACCGGGACAGAGAGGTGCGTTTCGGCGTGATGGTGAGCATCGGTAATCCTGTGATCTGTTCGATACCAGTGTCCGCTACGTCCGGCATCTCTTCAAGGATATGGAGGATCACTTCCGCTGATTTTAAAAGTTGATCTAGGTCGTCACCAAATATTTTGATCCCGAGATCGGCTCGCACGCCTGAGATCAACTCATTGAAGCGCATCTGAATCGGTTGAGTAAATTCGTATTTGTTTCCCGGTAGCTGTGTCAGCACACTTTCCAAATCTCTTATTAAATCTGCTTTAGTTTGATTCGGATCGGGCCACTCAGCACGCGGTTTTAGCATCACGAAGTTATCCGACACACTGGGTGGCATGGGATCGGTAGCAATTTCAGGTGTGCCAATCTTGGCAAACACCTTGTCCACTTGAGGGAAAGTTTTAATACGCGTTTCTAAACTAGTTTGCATTTGTACTGCCTGTTCCAAGCCCGTACCGGGAATACGTAATGCGTGCAGGGCAACATCGCCTTCGTCCAGTTGTGGCACAAATTCTGACCCCAGAGTAGAGGCGACCCAAGTGGACGCGATTGTCAGAGCCACGGCGGATGACACAATTAACCAACGAAAGTTCAGTGCTGTTAACAACAATGGCCGATAGAGTGACTTGGCACCGACAACTAAGACGCTCTCTTTTTCGCTGACTCTGCCTGTCATGAATACAGCTACGGCGGCAGGCACGACGGTTAACGATAAGAGCATGGCAGAGAGGAGCGCCAAGACAACCGTGGCGGCCATGGGGTGAAACATTTTGCCTTCTACACCTGTCAGCGAAAATATGGGAATATAGACTACGGTGATGATTGTCATTCCAAACAAGCTGGGTCGAATCACTTCATTGGTGGACTGAAACGCAACATTTAACCGCTCCTTTAGGGATAATTGACCTTCAGACTTTTGCGCTTCGGCTAAGCGACGAGTTGCGTTCTCCACTATGATGACGGCGCCATCTACAATTAATCCGAAGTCAAGTGCGCCCAAGCTCATGAGATTGGCGGAGATGCCTGCTTGCACCATGCCTGTGATGGTGGCCAACATCGCTAAAGGAATCACTGCTGCAGTGATTAAAGCCGCACGTATGTTTCCTAATAGTAGAAACAAGATAGCAATGACTAGAATGGCACCTTCAACTAGGTTTTTCTGAACAGTGGCGATGGTCTTATCTACCAGTGTGGTTCGATCATAAACCGCTTCAACCACAATACCCGCCGGTAAAGTGGATTGGATCTCTTCTAATTTTGATGCCACTTGACTGGATACGGCGCGAGAGTTTTCACCGATGAGCATCATAGCGGTACCGACAACAGTCTCCACACCATCTCGCGTGGCAGCACCGGTGCGTAATTCTTTACCAATGGCCACTTCAGCGACATCTGAAATCTTCACCGGCGTTTTATCTAAATTTTTAATGACAACCTGTGCGATATCCTCAGTACCCTGTAGTTGTCCTGGCGTACGAACTAGCCACTGCTGACCATTCGTTTCGATGTATCCGGCACCTCGATTTTGATTGTTGCGTCGCAGTGCCTGGGCAATATCTTCTATGGTGACGCCAAAGGTAAGCATTTTTTGTGGAGATGGTGTGATATGATACTGCTTGTTATACCCACCTACAGAATTAACTTCTGTGACCCCTGGCACCTGTGCCAGTTGCGGTCGAATGATCCAATCCTGAATTTCCCGTAGATGTGTGACATTGTAGAGGCGACCTTGTGTATCCACTGCCCCTGGTTCTGCTTCAACGGTGTACATAAAGATTTCGCCCAAGCCGGTGGCAATCGGCCCCATTTCTGGCTCTAAGCCCATTGGCAATGCGCTCTTTAAGGGTGTCAATCGTTGATTGATGAGGTTACGCGCAAAGTAAATATCTGTGTCATCTTCAAACACTGCGGTCACTTGTGACAGACCATAGCGGGACAATGAGCGGGTATAGCTGAGATTGGGCAATCCCGCCAGTGCAGCTTCCACATGAAAGGTGATTCTCTGTTCCGCCTCCAAAGGGGAGTAGCCTGGTGCTTCAGTGTTAATTTGCACTTGTACGTTGGTGATATCTGGTACTGCGTCAATGGGTAGGTGTTGAAAACTCCATGTCCCTGCAACCAGCAGAACGATTATCAGCGACAGGATGACGCCACGCCGATCGATTGAGAGGCGAAGAATGGCTTCAATCATGCTTCTATCTCCTTAGTGATCATGAGACGCGCCAGACTTTTCGATGTCTGCCTTTATCAGATAGCTATTTTCCACAACGTAGGTGTCTCCCTGGTTCAGTCCTGCCAATACCTCGGTGAACTGACTATCCTGACGACCAAGTGTCAATGGACGGATCTCATATTGATCCCCTACCTGAACAAAGACTACAGTCCATTCACGAAAGCTCTGTAATGCGCGATTGTCCACCACCAGAGGTGCTGTTTTTTCACTAATCACCACCTCCGCTTCCACCCAAATTCCGGGCGTCCAATCGACTTTGCCATTGTTTATGGGTACGCGGGCAAGCATAAACGGATGGTTTGCCTGATTCGGCAAAAAGTGTTTAATTTCTGAGGAAACGGCGCGATTCATAGCACTTAAGGTGACGACCTGTCCGATTGCAATTTGCCTCATTTGTTCGGGAAAAGCGCGTAACTCAGCCCATAGTTGGTCATAATTAGCGACAATGAATAGCTCTTGTTCGTGTGCTAGTTCTCCAGGATTAGCATGGCGCGCGGTGATAACGCCGCTTAGAGGGGATCGAATTTTATAACGCTTTAAACTTTCATTGGATTCAATCACCGCTAAAACTTGTCCCTTTTGAACGTTGTCACCTATATTGACCAAGACGTCGGTGACGGTGCCAGGGAAACGCGCACGAATATGACTGATCTGATTGGGATCCATAACGGTATTGCCATATAGCCTTTGAGTTTGTCTAATGGTGCCTGAAGCTGCAATGCTGGTTTTGATACCAGATTCGGCAGCAATATCAGGGCGAATGCTAATCCGACCTTCATGGGATCCGTAATTCCACTGATGGATGTTTCCTTGAATCTCAAGCGTCACTGCAACATCAAAAGAGTGCGGTTCCTCCACCACAGCGGATCCCAGCCAGTAATCGCCAGTGGCAGTAAAGTAAAATTTTTCCTGTTTGCCACCCAGACGGGTAAGCGTGACGATCAAACTAGCCGGATGCTCGGTGATAAGTTGGCCTTGATGGGTGATCCATGCACGATATTCGGCTGGCGTGGCCTGTTCAAAGATCGCCAGCTCTACTTGGGCGTCACCATCTATGAGTAATCTACCGCCATGTGGACCTATCGCTTCATGCTCTCTGTGAGAACCGGCGTCATCGGCGTCATGATGTTTATCTTGTCCGGCGAATACTGGAGCAGAAGCGATTAGCATGCTAGCTAAAAAAGCCACCAGGTTTAGCTTTAACTTTGCACAATTCATGGCGTTTTTCCTGTTCTGTTCTGGTTTGATTGATAGCGGGCGGCATCAAAATTGTGTGCCGTGAGTTGTTTGATCAGTGCCTCCTGATATAAGGCTTTAGCCGCTACCTGGATCAGATTCTGGCGCGCTTCCAGCAGCTCGCGTTGTATCGTTACTAATTCTTGATAGGCATATCGTCCCCGTTGATAACCTTGCTGTGTCTCGGTTAAGGCGGCAGTTAAGGCGGGGAGGATCTCCTCCTTTAAAGAGGCGACTGTTACAATTGCCAGCTGTCGTTCATTTATCGCCTGAAACAGTTGGGTTCGGTAATTAAGAATTGCCATACGTTTTTGAGTCAGATTGTGTTCCTGTTCAGCTCTCGCGGTTTTTATTTGTCCGCGCGCACGAGAAGACATGTAAAGAGGAACAGACAGTCCTGCAATCAGTGCCATATCATTAGATGCTTCAATCTGTTTGATGCCCAATTCCCAATCAAGATCCGCTGCGCCATCGGATTGGGCTAAATGTAACTCTGCGTTTTTTTTTGATGCGTGAGCAGAGAAGATCTGTATGAATGGGCTTTCATTCAATCTGGCAAATAATTCCGCACTGGGTACCTTCTCACCAAACGCCAACAGCTTGTCTTCTACAGAGGCAAAATTTGCATTGGCTTCGCCCCACAATGCCGCCAAGGCAGTTTTCTGAGATTCAAATTGACTATTTGCAGTGAGTACCTTTAAACGAGCCTGACTGGCTGCCGCCTGCGCGCGTTTGACTTCCGCTTCAGCGGCGCCACCTGCGTCTGCGCGTCGTTTGGCGAGGCGATAGATGTTTTCTGCTAGGTGTGAATCTTCTCTAGCCAATTTCAATTTAGCTTGCGTGGCCATGAGATCGATGTAGCGATGGGTGATGTCTCGGAGTAGTTCCAATGCGACTATCTGTTGTTCAAATTCAAGTAGATCGCGCTCGCTAGCAACCAGCTCTAAACGTACATCTTGTTTGTTTCCAAGCTCTATTACCGATGACAACGCAATGGAGCTTTCTGCTTGCTTTAAATCACCAAACTCACCGCTTCCAGCCACCTTTTCCAATGCTAGTTCCAAATCGTAGCCAGGCCTTAAATCGGCTTGTCGCCGCGCCCCTTCTAATGCTAGATGGCGCAGTTGAAACGAGTTTATCTGCGGATGATGCTGAAATGTGCGCGCAATGGCTTCTGTCAAAGTTAAGATATTTTCATTGGCCGACGTCACTGATGCCATAGGCAGCAGTATTAGCATGAGCCAATGTCTATTTCTCCATATCCTCCAGCACCGCCATGCGGGCAGTGACTGTCTTGTCAATTGCAGTAACATAATAAGTTAACCCACCATAGAGTTTAGAATGCGGTATGGGATGCAAAAAAAATGCATACCGAACCGAGATATAATCGCAATGGTGAGTTAGACTATTGGCGGACGTAAAAGATGCGTCGAGAGTGCGCTAAAGAAATGGATTAATAGATTAGATTGTTGTAAATGGTGGGCGACGAATAATGGTATAGAATATTCCACACCTATATAGTTTATTGGGGCACTATGACAATGACAGCAATGACAATCATCTTGATCAGGATGGTTCCGATGATCACTGACGGTTGCTGTATTGTCTGTTAAATCAATCTGATTTTGAGAGAAATCTAGTGAATGTTCAAATGAAATATGTATTGTCCCGTCCTGATGAAAGCGATGAGAATCTGCCATCGCCCATACAGACTGCGACGTTAACAGTGCAATCAATAGCAAAGTAAGATGACGTCTAAACATTTTAAAATAGTATCATTTAAATACATTCGTATTGTAAACACCGAGTTTACTATGCGCCACTCTAACAGGCTAGCAAATTAATGCAAGACACTGCCGAGGCGTTATTAGACTCGATTCAAGTACCGGTACCGAATCACAAGAAATGTGGGAGGCACGACACGTCTGGTTGCCGCCCATTTGGTTACCGAAAGCAACCTTTGGATTTATAATCACTTATGCCAAATGAGTCGGAAAGTTAGAATTTGTTATGTGTTTTGCATTTGAGTCAACAATCGTATCTAGGGGGGCACTCTAATTGCAGCCTAGTCTTTCCAACGGGTCTCAGACGAAAGCAGAGCACTCGGATGTCCAGGCATTTTATAAAAACGGCCTGATATTTTTCTCTCTTTTTTACACGCTGTTTGTCATTTACGGCAGTCTGGTTCCCTTAGAGTTTGTGTACAAGGAGATGCACGAGGTTGTGGCAACCTTTTTGTCGATCCGGTATTACTCCCTGGGTTTGGCCTCCAGGGCTGACTGGGTAGCCAATATTTTGCTCTTTGTCCCATTGTCTTATGCCTATCTGGAACTGCTTTCGGCGCGGGTGCGCGACAACTTGATGGGTACCCTCGCTCTATCAGTATTAATTTTGGCAAGCTGTGCAATCCTTTCGCTGTCGATCGAATTTGTGCAAATCTATTTTCCCCAACGCACGGTTTCTTTGAATGACGTCATTGGAGAAACGGTGGGCGCCGCCATTGGACTGGCTCTTTGGTGGCTGTTTTCCAGCAAGTGGCGGGTATGGTTTTTGAGTTTAAGCGCCAATGTGAGTGTGGCCTCTCGTATTAGGCAATTGCTCTATGGCTACATATTGGTGCTGTTATTTTATAATCTGGTCCCCTTCGATTTGACCTTAAGTCCATACGTTTTGCACGATAAATGGCAAGCGGGGCATATTCGATTCGTTCCACTATCTATATTTCAAGGGAATACCGCAGAGGCTCTATATGGGCTGTTCACCGATGTAATCATTTGGCTGCCAGTTGGCGCGTTGTTGGTGTTAGATTGGCCAATCAGGCGATTGACTGTGGGACAAACGCTCTTGCTGATGGCGGGTGTGATTGAACTCATGCAACTGTTTGTCTACTCAAGAGTCACTGATCTGACAGATGTGCTCACGGCCTATTTGGGAGGTTGGTTAGGCGTCTTGTTGATGCGTCGATACCTTCCTAAAATCAACGGTAAGGGTATCAGTAACAAAGCGATAAGTCGGGATCCCAGCTCTAGGCTGCGCTACAGTCTCTTGTTGTATCTTATCGCGCCCGTGATTTTATCTGTTTTGTATTGGTATCCTTTCAATTTTCAATTGAGTCATGAGATGTTTCATGAACGCATAGGAAAATTATTTTCAATCCCATTTGTCACCTATTATTTTAGTTCTGAATATCGCGCGATGACTGAACTCACCAGGCGGGTGTTGTTTTTCTTTCCATTAGGCATCATCGCCGCAGTGAGGATGCCTAATGGACTTGAACTGACTCGTGCTCGGTTGTTCCTTTTTGGGCTCTATTTTTTTATTTTGGCATCGGTGATTGAATTGGGACAGGTGATGTTGCCAGAGAAGTTTCCCAACTCAACTGATATTGCTTTAGCCGTACTAGGCGGTCTATTCGGATTAATCGGCACTAGATGGTTTTTGAGGTTAGCCAACAGCCACCAAGACGTGGATGCACCGGTTGATGAGCAAATAGTTCATCCGCAACCGGTTCGTACCCACTCTAAAGCAAAGAGGGCTATCAATCTACCGATTTACTTATTGACGCTGCTAGCGGCAGCACTGGTAATTTGGTTGGTCGGTACATGGCATGCAATGCCATACAATTTGCGGGAGCTTTTTGATACCAGATTTCCCTTGATCACTGCGCTATTACTGTCCCTCTTTGTGGCCTGGATGTTTTCATTTCCCCTGATGCTGATGGACTGGATCCAACGTCATCCTGCACAGGGTTGGATAATGCTATGCTACCCGGTTATTCATGGCGGCGTCGCTTGGGTGTTACTGTTTATGGCTGTTCCCATCGAAAGCATTGACGACTTGGTTGGCTATCCAGTATTAGAGCTGAATGCATCGATTGAACGAATGGTCCGCTTTATTGCGCTTTTTTCATGGTTGTCCATGTCATTGTGGGCAAGCATTGCCTGTTTCATAAGATTGAGTGCACGGCCATTAATATGGAGTGGGACGCTCATCACAGTACCGATCTGGTTGTTCCTCTCTTACAAAGTGGTGGTGGATTGGGCGGCAACCGACAACATCACTGAATTGATGGCCAATAACGCGTCTGTTATCGCCATGCTCTGGTTGTGTCTCGCTTTGTGGTTGATATGGATGCCGGCATCTTACCTGGTTCACCGATTGGATGTGCGTGTTTTAAGTCGTGCAATTTTATTTGTGATTTTACTGCCTGTCTGCCTGGTGGCGTCTTTTTACTGCCTGAGATTTGGCACAGAAGAGTGGATTGTGAAATATGATCAGGTCTTTTCTGCACTTCAGTTCTTACTGAGTAAAGATCGTGATAGCTATGTTGCCGGTGTTGACCTCTTTTTTCGCTTCCTCATACTGGCCTTGTCCTTAGGTTTGCTGATGATTATTTATCAATTGCCACTGGCAAAATTGGCGGAAGTTCAATCCAGAGATAAGAATCATAACAAAGTCGCCATTAACACCTGAAATGAGAGCTACACATTCAGTGAAGGTTAGAATATCCAGAACGCTAATCGCACCCTGGGTTTGGTCAACAAAGTCTGGAACTTCCGGTATGCGCTACTTAACCATTATTCGTAGTAGACAAAGCAAAAGACAAAAATAGTGGGGGGAGGCATGATCAGTGAGTCAGGGCACCAATAATAGCACTTTGCACTATCGCGCAGATATTGACGGTCTACGTGCCATTGCCGTTCTAAGTGTGATTGTGTTCCACATTAATCCTGCTCATCTGTCCGGTGGGTTTCTCGGTGTGGATATGTTTTTTGTACTCTCCGGATTCTTGATTACCTCACTATTGGTAAAAGATGTTAAAAAACATGGTCGATTAGAATTGGTTGGCTTCTATGTGCGCCGGATCAGACGAATATTTCCGGCGTTAATGTTTTTGGTGCTATGTGTCATCACAGTTGGGTACATGGTTTTAGCGCCTCCTGACTTTTCTGATCTATCAATGAGTTCTATCTGGGGGGTGTTGTCAGTCGCCAATATCTATTATTTTTTATTCTTGGATGAAGGTTATTTCGCGGCAGATAGTGCGGAACAACCACTATTGCATCTTTGGTCATTAGGTGTGGAGGAACAATTCTATTTAATCTGGCCATTTTATATTTTCTTATTAGTTCGTGCGCCTATGAGTTCGCAAGGGCGAATGTGGATAACATTTGGTGTGATCATCGTGTCATTGGCGATGGCACAGCTATTGATCGACTCACAACACTCATTCGCCTACTATATGTTGCCCACCAGGGCGTGGGAATTAGCCGCTGGTGGAGTTCTGGTTTTCGGGGCGCTGCACAGTAGTAAACTGAATCAATGGATGTGTGAGTGGATTGCCTTTGTTGGGCTAGGACTCATCTTGTTTAGCTTGGTTTACGTGAGCAAGGAGCATGATGCGCCAGGGATTGCAGCGATACCGGTGGTGCTCGGCACCGCGATGCTAATTTACTCCGGGTTACATCAACAAACCTTAGTTAAAACTGTTTTATCTACGCGAATATTGGTGCTGATTGGCCTGGTCTCCTATTCAGCGTATCTTTGGCATTGGCCAATTATTGCTTTTCTTAAATATAGCTTGATAGAAGTAAAAGGCGTGATTGCGTTGGCGGTGATAGTGGCTACCTTTATTTTTGCCACATTGAGCTATCACCTGGTTGAAAAGCCACTGAGATATTATCAAACCTCTAATAGAAATGTATTTGTTGGTTATTTTTTAATGCCAGTGTTGGGAATGAGTATTTTATGTGCCGGCGCACTGATTGGTATTCGGGTTCAATCAGACTGGCTTTACGACTGGTCTAAATATGAAGTGATCACCCAAACAAGACCCGCATCCAAATATGAATATAACTGTCAACAGACAACTTTCGATGCCGCTCTGTTTAAGTCACAGAAATGTGTGCACCCACCGCAGGCAGAGCCTTCTGTGTTGTTAGTGGGAGATTCCATGGCCGCTCAATATCTGGGGATTTTTCGAGAAATGGCGACACATTATCAGTTTGCACTACGCAACTTGACCCAAAGCTCCTGTTCATTAATCACTGCTCCAACTGATTTTCAGTGGATTGAACGAAAGTATCGTGAAGGCTGTCAATCCTACGTGAGTTTTCTGCGACAACATCTTGCCAATTTTGACACCCTCGTAATTGGCGGCAGTTGGCCTATCTATGAAAGAAAAGCGGGCCCGCATTTTAGGAGCTTGATGCAGCAAACGATTGAAAGCCTAGCCCAGAAGATCAATAACATTATTCTTATGGGCAAAAATCCCAATTTTTCAGGTTTTCAGGTTTCTTGTGAACAACGCCAGGTGAAGCTTGGATTTATAAAATGTGATGCGGCGAGGTTTAATCGGCCTCAGCCATCCATACCCGCCAACGAATTTTTGCAACAACTTGCAGACAAATATGACAATGTGCACTATTACGACGTAGCCGAGCATCTATGTGCTGACGGAACCTGTTCGCCTTTTTTATCTGGCCATGCGCTTTACTACGACTCGATGCACTTGAGCATGGAAGGATCGGCGTATCTCGGTACACAGATGATTACATCCGGTAGCGAGTTAATGACAATTCTCGATCCAATCTTTCAATCAAATTAATTCAACAGATGTGAGCAATCTATATCTGAATCGGTATAAAGGACTCAACCAACATCAGTTCGTTAGAACACATTTCCAGCTGTGATCACTCCATTGCTCTATGTATCCACCACCGAGATTTCCTTGAAAAACAGTTCATTTCCAGGCTAACGATTGCCGCCGATGGCTGTCCCGATATTGCCGGGTGACGGTTGCATGAGCCTAATAGACAAGGCCAGGGTAGACGCGCGATACGTGCTTAACTGTTCCAAGCATCAGCTTGCCGTGGCACCTGTTGTTTTGATCAAAGTCTGAATCACGCCATCTTGTTACTATCTATTTGCATCGTCTGACTAATGTTGTGATTTAACTAGTCCGCCGGGTGTTCTGATAAACTTGGCTAGACGTCCATCGCCAAGTCGCCGATGGGTAAGTCATTAGCCTATATCAGCAGAGCTGTGGGTCTCGATACCCGGTTATGCCGCAGTGAGTTCAACTGGACTGGCTATCTATTTTGCGCCGTTCGATCCGGTGTGCACGGTCACATTGCTGCTTTTAATCTCTCCTTTTCGTTGCGCCACCTTTTAAGCGCAGCGATCGCATCCACAGAGAGCGATTTACCGGCTTTCAAGCCACCGCATAGTGCTTCGCATACCCTTCCGAGTCGGCGGCTTTGTCGACGCTGTAGCCCTGATCGTCAACCTATGGAACGGCCTCGTCCTTAATTTCCTCCGGATAGGTTGTGTCAGTTCGTTTCATGATCATAGATATCTCAATAAGTAATGGCCTTAAAATCTCTCAGCCGAGCGTACGGACTTATTAGATCGGAACATTGTTAATCGATGAGATAATTAAAAATATTTACTGCATTACATCTTATATAAAGTGAAAATGGCCATAAAAAAACAGTATGTTACCTCTCCATCTTAGAAAGTCTTAAATCAAGCTTAGTCTGCCTTAATGTATGGAAATTGATGTAAGAAATTTGTATACTGCCGCCCGGATAGGAAACGTCATTGATAGACATAGGCTATAAAGAATCAGGATTTAGGGATAGGCAGTGCTCCACACAAATTCTCGGCTGAAGAATACCCCCCCATTAACCGGTTTCATACCTCCTAATTATTGTGCAGTCGTACAGTCCTTAAACCAAATACAAACATTGTTTGTAGAGAACAGAGCATCCTTTTCGGGAAAGAACGTCTTTGTTGAGAGTGGACGCATATTTTTTTTAGACTGCGAATCTCGAGACTATACTCACTAGTCGTTAAGCGGTTAGATTTCACCGCCAAGGAGAGTGGATAATGCATACAGAAGCCCCCGTTCCTCTATCAACGGTACTATGTGGCGGTGCCGATCCACATCTGTGGCCTGCCTCAAGAGAGCAGCACCCTAAAACGTTTCTTCAAGTTGAAGATGGTGAAAGTTTGTTCCAAAGGGTCTTTCTCGGAGGCGCTTTTTCCCTAAAGTCGTTGACTTTATGACAGTTACTAAACATGAAATTTTCTTCGAGACTGAAGTTAAGCACTGTAAAGTTGGCCATTTGTTGGCGACTCCTGTTAAAAACGGTTTCAATCGACAGCCGTTCGGAGCTAAAACAGCACCAACTGTTGCAGCGGCGAGCCTTCTCGCAGCGGAAAAACATAATAAAGATGCGATACAGCTTGATTTGGCTGCTAATTATCTCATCTCTGGAGAAGCCTTTAGTCATGCTGTTACCAAAGCGTACGAATCGGCTCATTTAGAAAAGCTGAGGATCTTTGCTAGTAAGCCTGCGTCGCCCGAGACGGGATTAGGCGATATTGATGCCAGTGGTACTGAGGTATGTCGATTTGTAGAAAAGTCGACAATTGATAAGACAGAAGAATACTTTAAATCAGCTAACATTTTAGGGGATTCGGGCTGTTTCTGTTTGACGGCGGGGTCTATGCTTGAAGAACAGGTGCAACATAGTCCAGATCTTTTCAAGACGACAAATCATCGTTTGGAGTTGTCGAGAAGATCAGAGGGTGATAGATTTTGCCAGGTAGAACTTAACTCAGAAGAGATTGATTCTGCCCCTGGCGATTCCATTGACTATGCGGCAATGGAAAAGATCAAGATAGCACTACTAGCACGATTAATAGCGAGGACAGAGTCGTTGGTTCGGTGGGATCGAAAATCCCGTAGTGATTGATAGTTTGCGAGTTGCCAACAAGCATCGTGCTCAACAGGTCAAGTGCACCTTTGCCCCGATGTACGTGGAAGGACACGAGGCACATAAACTGCCTTGTTCGGTAAATCGACAATGGGACACCTACACCGTTTTAGAAGAAGGAAAAAATTTCAAGATAAAACGTACTGAGACCAAGCCTAACGCGTGTATCAGTTTTCAAATGCATCACCATAGAAGTGATGCATTAGGTGGTGGTATGCCATAGGGGGAGTGTTGATCAACGAGTATGAACTCATACTCAGCTTGAGTGAGTCCACGTATATTCCAGCAGAGTTTAAACAATGTGTTGAGAATATTGGCACGACGATTTTGGTCATTGTTGAAGTTCAAACTGGCGGCGACGTGGGTGAAAATGACGTCGTACGTTTTGGTAATATCTATAGGAGAGTGGAGTGCATAGCCTAAGCTGTTTTAAAGCCTATGATGTAAGAGGTAAATTAGGCGAAGAACTCAATGACGACATCGCGTATCGTATTGGTCGAGCTTATGCTCAACACTTAGGTGCTCAACGAGTAGTGGTGGGTGCCGATGTGCGTCTGACAAGTGAGTCGCTTAAGCAAGCCTTAGCAAAAGGGCTAATGGATGCTGGCGCAGATGTGGTTGATATCGGTATGACCGGGACCGAGGAAGTTTATTTCGCCGCATTTCATCTCGATGTGGATGGCGGGATTGAGATAACCGCCAGTCATAATCCGTTGGATTACAATGGCATAAAGTTTGTTGGACGAGATGCGAAACCTATTAGCGGTGACACGGGCTTACGTGAAATACAGCACATTGCCGAAATTTCAGACTTTCAACCTGTGACAAATCAAGGTGCACTTACCAGGCTCTCGATCCTGGATGACTATGTTGAACATCTTCTGGGTTATATAAACACTAGAGAATTAAAGCCACTCAAGTTAGTTGTTAACGCAGGAAACGGGTCCGCTGGCCATGTTATTGATGCGATTGAGGCGGTATTTGTCACACGAGGCATACCCGTTGAGTTTGTCAAGATTCAACACGAACCGGATGGAAGCTTCCCTAACGGTATTCCCAATCCCTTGTTGCCCGAGAACCGCGCTGCCACGGCGGAAGCGGTACAGACGCACGGCGCAGATATGGGCATCGCCTGGGATGGTGACTTTGATCGCTGCTTCCTCTTCGATGAAAAGGGTACCTTCATCGAAGGTTATTACATCGTTGGCCTGTTGGCCGAGGCCTTCCTGAAAAAATACCCCGACGAAAAGATCATCCACGACCCACGCCTCACCTGGAACACCATCGATATCGTAGAAAAGACGGGAGGCACCCCGATCCAATCCAAAACCGGTCACGCTTTCATTAAAGAGCGAATGAGGGAGGAAGATGCGATTTATGGTGGGGAAATGAGCGCCCATCACTACTTCCGGGACTTCGCCTACTGCGACAGCGGCATGATCCCCTGGTTACTGGTGAGTGAACTTGTTTGTAAAACAGGCAAGCCATTATCAGATCTTGTGAATGAAAGGGTGTCGTCTTATCCATGTAGTGGTGAGATTAACTACAAAGTAAAAGATGTCCAGGCTAGTATCCAGGCAGTCAAAGAAAACTTTTTAACATTAGAGCCACTAGTGGATGACACAGATGGCATCAGTCTTGAGTTCAAGGACTGGAGACTCAATCTGCGTGCATCGAACACCGAACCTCTGCTGCGTCTCAATGTGGAATCAAGAGGTCAACCTCAAACCGTTGAGCAACGTGTTGCCGAAATCGAATCGCTGATAAAAGAGAACGCTTGATGTCTGGCATGCTCCGTAGCCTGTGGCAATATCGCCACTTCGTCCTCAGTTCCATCCGCAACGAGTTGATCACCCGCTTTGCGCGCAGCAAGCTCGGCGGCCTGTGGATGATTATCAATCCCCTGGCGCAGGTGGCTATTTACGCCCTTATTCTCTCCAATGTCCTGGCCGCCAAGTTGCCTGGTATCGACAACAAGTACGCCTACGCCATCTACCTGATGGCAGGCCTGCTTGCCTGGACCCTGTTCAGCGAAATCATCAGCCGCTGCCTCAACCTTTTCATTGAGCAGGGCAACCTGATGAAAAAGATGCAGTTCCCCCGCATCACCTTGCCCGCCATCGTGGTAGGCTCCAACCTCCTCAACAACATTTTGCTGTTCATCGCCATGGTGGGTATTTTTCTGCTGTTAGGACACCACTTCAGCGCCGCCATGCTCTGGCTGCTGCCCTTGACCCTCCTGCTCACCGCCTTCGCCATGGGGGTGGGGCTGGTGCTGGGTATCATGAACGTCTTTGTGCGCGATCTCGGCCAGGCTGTGCCGATCATTTTGCAGATGTGGTTCTGGTTTACGCCGATCGTCTATCCGGTCAACATCATTCCGGAAGGCTACCGCCACTGGCTGAACCTCAACCCCATGTACCATTTCACCAGCGCCTACCAGAAGGTACTCGTCTACGGGCGCCCGCCTCAGGTAGAGGGGATCGCGATCATCGGTGCATTGGCGGCATTCTTGCTGCTTTTGAGTCTGTTTCTGTTCCGCCGCTCCAGCGAAGAGATGGTGGACGTCCTATGATCGTGCTCAGCGTTAAAGATGTCGGCAAGGCCTTTCGCGCTTATCGGAGCGAGTGGCACCGCTTTGGCCGCTGGTTTGGCCTGGCCATGAAACCGGCCGAAGAAGCCTGGGTGTTGCGCCACATCAACTTTGATATTCAGCCCGGCGAGGCCATCGGCATCATCGGTCAGAACGGCGCTGGCAAGAGCACCCTGCTGAAGATCATCACCGGCACTCTGAAGCCCAGCGAGGGGAGGGTGCAGGTCAATGGTCGCATCGCCGCCATTCTCGAACTGGGCATGGGCTTTAATCCCGAGCTGACGGGCCGCCAAAACGTGCGCCACGCCGCCGGACTCATGGGCTTCTCCCCGGAGCAAATCGATGCCGCCATGGCGGATATCGAGGCCTTTGCCGAGATCGGCGAATATTTCGATGAGCCGGTGCGCACCTACTCCAGCGGCATGCAGGTGCGCGTCGCCTTTGCCGTGGCCACTGCCTGGCGCCCCGAAATCCTGATTGTCGATGAGGCGCTGTCGGTGGGGGATGCCTACTTCCAGCACAAAAGCTTCGCCCGTATTCGTGAGTTCCGCGAGCAGGGCACCACATTGCTCATTGTCTCCCACGACCGCAGCGCCATTCAATGCCTCTGTGACCGCGCCATCCTGCTGGAGCAGGGCACGGTCATCAAGGACGGCGACCCCGAAGAGGTGTTTGACTTCTATAACGCTCTGATTGCGGAAAAAGAGAACAGCACTGTCGAGGTGAAAAAACTAGACGACGGTAAGGCGCAGACCAGCTCCGGTACCGGCGAGGCGCGGGTGGAGGAGATCGTACTTTACAACTGTAAGGGCGAGGTGGCCGAATACGTGGGCGTCGGTGAGCCTATCGAACTTCACGTCAAGGTCAAGGTACACCTTCCTATCGCAAGCCTGGTGCTCGGTTACGGTATCAAGGACAGATTGGGGCAGATTATGTACGGCACCAACACCTGGCATACGGAACAGGTTATCACTGAGCCACAAGTCAGTGATGAGTACCTGTTCGTTATCGCTTTCCCAGCCAATTTCGGAGTCGGCAGTTATTCGGTTCAGACCGCGCTGGTGGATCGCGATACCCACCTTGGTGCCAACTACGAGTGGCGGGACATGGCGCTGGTATTCGATGTAATCAATATCGACAGAAAGCAATTCGCAGGATGTTTGTGGAATGAGCCGCGCATAGCTATCGAGAATCTGAATCAATGAGTTTCGTTTCTTACGCACAAAATTTTGAAGACGTGATGCTTTGGCGTGCACTCAAGCACATTGAGCAGGGTTTCTATATCGATGTTGGTGCCTGGTCGCCAGATATAGACTCCGTTACCTGCGCTTTTTATGAAAGAGGATGGCGTGGCATCAACTTAGAGCCCAATCCGGAATTTCATCAGCAACTTGAGACAAGTCGCCCCCGCGATCTCAACCTGAAACTGGCCATTAGCGATGCCGAAGGCATCATGACCATGAATTTTCTGGCGAATTCTGGCTTGTCCACACTCGATGATTCCATCGCGCAACGGCACCAGGCCGCAGGTTGGGAGGCATCTCGCCAGGAGGTGGCGGTCAAGACACTGGCCGCCATTTGGCAACAGCATGTGCCCGACGGCCAGCCGGTCCATTTTTTGAAAGTGGATGTCGAAGGGTATGAGGCAGCCGCGCTTCGTGGTAACGACTGGTCGCGATTCCGCCCCTGGGTGGTCGTGGTTGAGGCCACCCTGCCCATGTCGCAGGTCGAATCCCATGCGGACTGGCAACCCTTCTTATTGGAAGCCAGGTACCAATTCGCTTATGCCGACGGCCTCAACCGCTTTTATGTTGCCGAAGAACATGCCGATTTGATGTCCGCCTTTGAATATCCTCCGAATGTTTTCGACGAATTCATACTCGCGGCGCACCAACAGTCCGAGACACGGGCACAGCAAGCCGAGCATGCCGCCCAGCAGTCTGAGGCACGGGCACAGCAAGCCGAGCATGTCGCCCAACAGTCTGAGGCACGGGCACAACAGGCCGAGAATGCCGCTCAACAGTCTGAGGCACGAGCACAGCAGGCCGAGAATGCCGCCCACCAGTCAGAGGCCATGCTGAAATCCGTTATTAGCAGCAGCTCCTGGCGGATAACCGGGCCGTTACGCCTCCTAGTTAATGGGCTTCGTAGTCTGCGTCATGGAACAACAACACAGGCGCTCAAGGCTGCCTTGCGACCGCTGCTTGGGCACGTCATCAGCTTTGTCAGTGTCCGTCCTCGCCTTAAGAGAACCTTATTGGCGTGGGTGAGTAAACATCCACGCCTGGAGCAGAAATTGCGTCGGTTTGCCGCCGCGAGGAGGCTGGCAGGCACAGGGATCGGTCAGATACATATGCGCTTAGAACAGGCTCAATCCCCACCAATTGAGTTGGCACACCTCACACCCCGGGCGCGCCAAATCTATGCGGATCTGAAAGCAGCCATAGAGAAAAACAATCAGGAGACCGCTTGATGCGCATTGTGATTGATATGCAGGGTGCGCAGACAGCCAGCCGTTTTCGTGGCATTGGCCGTTACACCATGGCTTTTGCTCAGGCTGTGGTACGGAACCGAGGCGAACACGAAATCATCCTCGCCCTCTCGGGTCTATTTCCTGAAACCATCGAGCCCATTCGCGCCGCCTTCGACGGCCTGCTGCCGCAGGAGAATATCCGCACCTGGCACGCGCCCGGTCCGGTGCAGGAGGCGCAACCCGGCAACGATGCCCGGCGCGAGGCGGCGGAACTCATCCGTGAAGCCTTTTTGGCCAACCTCCAGTCCGATGTCATCCATATCACAAGCCTGTTCGAGGGCTATGTGGACGATGCCGTCACCAGCATTGGCCGATTTGACAGTGCAATGCCGGTGAGCGTCATTCTGTATGACCTCATTCCACTGCTGAATCCGGATCACTATTTAAGACCCAATCCACGTTACGAACAGTACTACCTACGCAAGGTCGAGTGCCTCAAGAAGGCGGCGCTGCATTTGGCGATTTCAGAGTTTTCCGGTCGGGAGGGTATAGACGTCCTCGGTACACCCGACGGTAAAACCATCACCATCTCCACGGCGCTGGATAGTCACTTCCAAGCCAAAACCATCAGAGACGAAACCGCCAGTGAACTCCGTGCCAGGTTCGGCATCACCAGGCCCTTCGTGCTCTACACCGGTGGTGCGGATGAGCGCAAGAACCTGCCGCGCCTGATCGAGGCTTACGCCGCGCTGCCAGCAAGCATTCGCGAGACTCATCAGCTGGTTTTTGCAGGTCAGATGCATGAGGTTAAAATCGCGCAGTTCAAACACCGTGCCCGTTCAGTGGGGCTCAAGGATGACGAACTCGTTTCCACCGGGTATGTCACTGATGAAGATCTCGTCCAGCTTTATCACCTCTGCCAACTCTACGTCTTCCCCTCATGGCACGAGGGCTTCGGTCTACCGGCGCTGGAGGCCATGGCCTGCGGTGCGCCTGTCATCGGGGCCAATACCAGCAGCCTACCGGAGGTGATCGGATTCGAAGAGGCGCTCTTCGATCCGTTCGATGTCGAGGCCATCAGCGCCAAGCTCACCCAGGCGTTGGAAGATGAAGCATTTCGCAATCGCCTGCATGAACATGGCAAGAATCAAGCGGAGAAGTTTTCCTGGGACGATACCGCCAAACGCGCGATTGCAGCGTGGGAGAGCATGCCAGGCCGGAGTCAGGCAGAGTATCTGGACCGATCACTGGCCCACAACCGGCTTCTCGCAGCGCTCGCAAAACCGCTCGCGCACGCAGGCGAGCCCGAGTTGGTGGCGGTGTCGCATTGCGTCGCGCAAAACGAACGGGCAGGCATCGAACGCCAGTTACTGCTCGATGTCTCCGAACTGTGCCAGCATGATGCCGCCCAACGGTCCGAGGCCATGCTGAATTCCGTTATCAGTAGCCGCTCTTGGCGGATCACTAGGCCGCTGCAAAAACTGATGCAACTGTTCAAATGCTTGTTTAGGCTTCCCGTTCGAATGGTTGTCGGTATGGTGCGATTGCCCAAAAGGGTCGCCCGGTGGTTTTTGACAAAGCTCATTGCCTTTGTAATGCGGCTTGACGGGCTCAAGCATCGCGCCCGGCGATGGCTTTATCGCTATCCGAGGCTGGAGGCACATCTGCTTGCCTTCGCCAGGGCGTGCGAGTTGATTCATGATCCAACGCCTGCCCCGTCACATCCGGCGGAGGCCGAAACCCTCACACCCCGGGCGCGGCAGATCTATGAGGACCTGAAAGCAGCCATTGAGAAAAACAAACAGGAGGCCGCTTGATGCGCATTGTGATTGATATGCAGGGTGCGCAGACCGAAAGTCGTTTTCGTGGCATTGGCCGTTACACCATGGCTTTTGCTCAGGCTGTGGTGCGGAATCGCGGCGAACACGAAATCATTCTCGCCCTCTCGGGTTTGTTTCCCGAAACCATCGAGCCCATCCGTGTCGCCGTCGACGGCCTGCTGCCGCAGGAGAATATCCGCATCTGGCACGCGCCCGGCCCAGTGCAGGAGGGACAACCCGACAACGATGCCCGGCGCGAGGCGGCGGAACTCATCCGTGAAGCATTTTTGGCCAGCCTCCAGCCCGATGTTATCCATATCACAAGCCTGTTCGAAGGCTATGTGGACGATGCCGTTACCAGCATTGGCCGATTCGACACTGCAACGCCGGTGAGCATCATTCTGTATGATCTCATTCCACTGCTGAATCCGGATCACTATCTCAAGCCCAATCCACGTTACGAGCAGTACTACCTGCGCAAGGTCGAATACCTCAAAAAGGCGGCTCTGCATTTGGCCATCTCCGAGTTTAGCCGTCAGGAGGGCATAGACGCCCTCGGTTCCGCCGACGGTAAAACCATCGCTATCTCCACGGCGCTGGATAGCCACTTCCAACCCCAAACCATCAGTGACAAAGCCGCCAGTCAACTCCGCGAAAAATTTGGCATCACCCGACCCTTCGTCCTCTACACCGGTGGTGCGGATGAGCGCAAGAATCTGCCGCGCCTGATCGAGGCTTACGCCGCGCTGCCCGCCAGCATGCGTAAGGTCCATCAGTTGCTCTTCGCCGGCAGGATGCCTGAAGGCGATATTGCACGCCTCAAGGATATTGCCCGCACCGCAGGCTTAAAGAGCGACGAACTCCTGTTCACCGGTTACGTCTCTGACGAAGATCTGGTCCAGCTCTACAATCTCTGCCAGCTCTACGTCTTCCCCTCGTGGCACGAAGGCTTCGGTCTGCCGGCGCTTGAAGCCATGGCCTGCGGTGCGCCTGTCGTCGGCGCCAATACCAGCAGCCTGCCGGAGGTGATCGGATGCGAAGAGGCGCTGTTCGACCCGTTCGATGTCGGGGCTATTACCGCCAAGCTCACTCGGGCCTTGGAAGATCAAGTATTTCGCAATCGCCTGCGCGACCATGGCCTGAATCAAGCGAAGAAGTTTTGCTGGGACGAAACCGCCAAACGCGCGATTGCGGCGTGGGAGAGCATGCCAGGCCGGAGTCAAGCAGAGTATCTGGACCGATCACTGGCCCACAACCGGCTTCTCGCAGCGCTCGCAATACCGCTCGCGCACGCTGGTGAACCCGAATTGGTGGCGTCGTCGCATTGTGTCGCGCAAAACGAAAGCACTGGCATCGAGCGCCAGTTATTTCTTGATGTTTCCGAACTGTGCCAGCATGACGCCGCCACCGGTGTCCAGCGGGTGGTGCGGAGCTATCTGAGATATTTGTTGCAGTCTCCTCCCGCCGGGTTTCGAGTAGAGCCGGTTTTTGCGACACGTGAGGAGGGCTATCGTTATGCCCGCCATTTTACCCTGCGTTTCCTGGGCCTGGACGCGAGCGCCGCTGAGGATGCGCCCGTTGTCTGGCACAGAGGCGATGTTTTTTTCGGCCTCGACATGCAGCACCATGTGCAGTTGGCGCATGTACCTTTCTATCGGCAGCTTATTAACGAAGGTGTTGTGGTCAAATTTCTTATTCACGACCTGCTCCCAATTCAGCTTGTCGACCTGTTCAAGGACTCGGACGGCAAAGAACTGCACGAGCAGTGGCTGGCCATGATCGCCGCCACCGATGGTGCGATTTGTGTTTCCAAGGCCACCGCCGATACTTTCGAAGCCTGGCTCGCTGAGCATGCCGTCCCGCGATCGCCAGACTTTCATACCCGTTGGGTACACAACGGGGGTGATATCGATGGCTCCAACCCCTCTCGCGGCCTGCCGGACGATGCACAGGCGGTGCTGCGCACCTTGCGCGAACGCCCCACCTTTTTGTGCGTCTCCACTATCGAACCGCGCAAGCGGCAACAACAGATCCTCGAAGCAGTTGAACAACTCTGGCAGCACGGTGACGATGTCAATCTGGTGCTCGTCGGCAGGCAGGGTTGGAAGACCGAATCTCTCGTTGAGCGACTGCGGACCCATCCCGAGAAGGGGCGCCGCCTGTTTTGGCTCGAAGGCATCAGTGACGAATATCTGGACAAGGTCTATGCTGCCAGCACCTGCCTGATTGCCGCCAGCCTCAACGAAGGCTTCGGTCTCTCGCTCATAGAGGCAGCACGACACGGAATTCCCATCATCGCACGCGATATTCCGGTGTTCCGCGAAGTCGCCGGCGACCATGCCGATTACTTCCAGTGTGAATCCGCACAAGACCTGTCTGACTTCCTTCGCATTTGGTTGGAAAAATATCGCGCCGGACAGCACCGGCCCTCCACCGGTATGCCCTGGTCCACATGGCAACAAAGTACCGAGAAGCTCAAGGTGGCTCTGATTGGGCAAAATTACCCGCGCCGCCAACTGCTGGTGGATATCTCCGAACTGGTGCAACGTGATGCCAGAACGGGCATCCAGCGCGTCGTACGTAATATCCTGAAGGAGTGGTTGCTCAACCCACCCAATGGTTATCGCGTCGAGCCGGTCTATGCCACGGTGGACCAGCCGTACCGCTACGCGCGCAGCTTTACCGCGAGATTCCTTGGCATTCCAGCAAATGTTCTACGGGATGAGCCCATAGACTACGCTGCCGGTGATGTCTTTCTAGGACTCGATTTGCAGCCTCAGGTTGTCGCTGCGAAACGAGCGTTTTATCAGGCATTACGCCGGCAGGGAGTTAGGGTCGAATTCGTTGTCTACGATCTGTTGTGTGTGTTGATGCCGCAGTATTTTGTCCCGGGGGCAGCAGACGGATTCACACCCTGGTTGGAGGTCGTTGCCGAGAGCGACGGTGCCGTGTGTATCTCGCAATCTGTCGCCGGGGAACTTGACGATTGGGTCGGCAAGAACAGCCCTGAGAGACAGCGCCCCTTCAATATCGACTGGTTTCATTTGGGGGCAGAGTTCGATCACTCACACCCCACCAAAGGCCTGCCATTAGATGCGGAGTTTACTCTGGCCCGGCTTCAATCGCGGCCAACCTTCCTTATGGTGGGTACTCTCGAACCACGTAAAGGCCACGCGCAAGTACTCGATGCCTTCGAACAGCTCTGGCAGTCAGGTGCAGATGTTAATCTGGTCGTCGTGGGTAAGCAGGGTTGGATGGTCGAGCAACTTGTCGGAAGACTCCACGCTCATCCCGAGCGGGACAAACGTCTCTTCTGGCTCGAAGGCATTAGCGATGAATACTTGGAAAAGGTCTACGCCGCCAGCACCTGCCTCATCGCTGCCTCCTACGGTGAAGGCTTCGGCCTGCCGCTCATCGAAGCGGCGCAGCACAAATTGCCCATCATCGCCCGGGATATTGCTGTATTCCGCGAGGTGGCGGGAGAGCATGCCTGGTATTTCGATGCGGCTTTACCTGAGGAACTGGTCCATTCGGTGAAATCCTGGTTGGAACTATATGAACGTGATGCACATCCGAGGTCGGAATCCATGCGGTGGCTGACGTGGAAGGAAAGCGCCAGTCAGGTATTGAGAAACATCCTTCCGAGTGTTCGTGGGTCGCACACTAGTTGAGTCGCAGAAGATTGAACAAGATATTAAAGGAGTGAAGTTCAATTGAAACTAATAATTCAGATACCTTGTTTCAACCAAGCGGGTAACAATAAAAAGTCAGCCAATAGTGCTAACACGATCGTGGTAGCGGTGAGTAAACCAAACAGGTGTAAATTTCTCATCTCGGAAAACATAAAAGTGGCGAATCCTAATGACAAAGCAAGCGTGGTGATCAATATGGCGCGTCCAGTGGTGTACATTGCCTGCTCTACGGCCCTAGCTGCATCAGCTGTTTCTAAAAAATAGCGGTGGAAATGATGAAGAAAATGCAGTGTATCGTCCACTACTAAACCAATAGCTATACTGCCAATAAGTATGGTGAACATATCCAATGGGATCCCAGCAAAACCCATGAAGCTGAAAGCGCACATTATGAGTAGTAAATTGGGTGCCATGCTAATGAGCCCAGTTTCCACTCGTCCGATCATTAACACCATGAGTCAACTTATGCCTGAAAAGGCAATAAGGTAACTGATAACTGTAGTTTGCATCACTCCGTGCAAAGTTTTTCCTAACAGAGCCATCATGCCGGTGATGATCACCTGATTGGATTTGGGCAATAGATGTTCTGCATGTTGATGTACGTCATCAACGAATCTTGCATATGCATTGGCGTTGCTCCAGGGCAGTTTTAAAGTAACACGGGCACGGGAAAGATTATCATCTGTGAGCGCATGAAGATCGCTGCCGCCTGCATTGGCAAATATTAAAAGCTCTTGAGCAATGGTTTTTTGTTTCGAAGGAATCCGGTAAAAGGATTCTCGGTTTTCGTTTAATGCACGATGGGTCTCTTTCAGTAGAGTCGCCACACTGAGTGCTTTACTCACTGATAATTCATGCCATTGCTGTTGTTCCATATCTTGTGTGAGTTGGTCGATTGCCTGCATTTGCGTGGGGTTAGTTAGGCCCCGTTTTTGCCCACATTAATATCGATTTCGAGATTGATCACCCCACCTAACTGTTCATTCACCAAAGAGGTGGCTTGCCGTACCACATTATGTTCCGGCAACCAAGCTAAGGGATCATGTGAAAAATAGAGTCGTGGTAACCCAGTGGCTGTCACTATGAACACACAAAGCCCAGCAAGACAGATAGCTCTGGGATAGCTCGTTGCGATCGGCGCGCATCCCTGAAGAATGTTATTCAGTATGTGGCCACTTGCATTAGGGATATGTGTGATGGCATGCACGGGCAATACAGTGAGCAGCGCAGGTAACAGAGTTAAAGAATAGAAAAGGGCAAACAGAACGCCACAGGCCCCTACTAAGCCCAAATCTGCAATTGGTGCTACATCGGTTGCGGTAAAGGAGAGCAGCCCGCAGCAGTGGTTAGGCTAGTGAGTAACACGGGCAGACCCGCATGGCTCAATGCTGCTTCGAGCGCGGCTGGCCGATCGCCACTATTGTCTATACAACGAAAATACAGAGTTAATATATGAATGCTGTCTGCGACACCGGTCACAAAAATGAAAGTAGGCAAAATTTGAGTTGACACCTTAATGGCTATATTCAGAGCCGCCATTAAACCCAAGGTAGTGAGAAGGCTTAGTCCCACAATCACAAGGGGCAACACAGCGCCTGCGGGTCGGCGAAACATCACAAGTAAAGACAGAGCAATGGTCACTATCGTATTTATCATAGCGCGCGACATATTTGCCTACACCGATTGCCTGAGACTTTCTATCATGATGGGAAACCCATCAGCATGACTCTGACACTCTGGCCTGCTAAAATCTTGTGCGATCTGATTAACCTGCCGGCCAGCTTGCTGGATCTGATTCTCTGAAAGCACTCCCCACTTCTGTTGTGATGCATCGTGGTTTGTATCCAAAGGCGCATAAGTTTGTAATCGCACGTAAAGAGCAGCCACAGAGCCATCTTCAGAAAGTAGATAGTTGTTAAATAGAGTGTTGTTTTCCGCTTTTTGTCTAATCAAATTGGCCTGTTGTGGTGTATTCGGTAGTCTGGTGAGCAAATCCTCTATGATGAGCTCATTTTCTGCACCATAGGTGATGCGTCCATTGACTAGACTGTTCACCTCAGCCACAAATGGCACGTCTTGTTCAAGGCGGTGATGTAATTGCGATAGTCGTTTTAGGTTAATTGGCGTGAATAATTCATTGCAAACGACTGCCAACACCATTTGTTCGTCGCGACCAAATTGTTCGCGAAAGGATTCATAAGCCAACAGAGCGGGATCTTCGTTTTTTAGGAAGCCTTCAGTTGAAGTGTCCAATCGCAACTTTGGTAGTTGTGAGGCTAAGAAGGCAGCGCATAGTAGTGGTAATAGGAGATACAGCTTTGGTCTCGCAACTATGTGGGTACTATAGGTAGAGAACTGCTGTGCAACCCAATGACGCCAATCCATCATATTTTCTCCGAGGGAGATGTAGTAGAAGTTTTACACCAACCACAATTGGGAACGGCACTATATTATCAGTATATTCAATTCAGAAACATGTGGTGCAGATAAAAACTCATTTGTCAGTTAGTAACTCTATTAAGAAAGATAGACAAACTTCGGCTAAGATCGCACCTTTACTAGAAAAAACAGGTAGAATATTTAGCTTGGCATATCAAGGGGCGGTTTAGTGGCAGTATATCTTTGGTCTGACATCCATGTGGACTTTGCTGAGAATTTAGAGACGATAGAGTCCTTAGAAGGGGCGGGCTATGAGCAGGACAGTGTTATCATTGCTGGAGACGTCACCCACGATACACAATTGCTGAAACGTTGCTTGTTATCATTAAATACTTCTTTTAAGCATGTGTTTTTTACCCCAGGCAATCACGATCTCTGGTTGTACAAAAAAGATTTTCCCTGTTCTGTGTCTAAGCTGAAGTATCTTTTTCGCATGTGTGAAGATATTGAGGTATTCACAATAGCGAAATTGCTAACCAATGAAGTAGAGCCGGTGTGGGTTGTGCCACTACACAGTTGGTACTGTAAACCGGAGTGGGGGGAGGAGAGTTTATATATTCCTAAACAAGATGAAGATCCTGAGCTAAAAATGTGGGCAGATAACGTCCGTGTCAATTGGGATACCCTCACAAATGGCATGACCCCGGACAAATATATGTTGCGCTTAAATGAACGAAGCCTCACACGGGCCTATTCGCATCAGATCATTAGTTTTAGTCATTTTCTACCGAATCGCGATATTATATTTCCTGATAATAAAGCGAAAAATTTTATTCCTAGATATGCGCAAGACCCTTTCCCGCAATTTAATTTTACAAGAGTTGCCGGCACCAGTGAGCTGCAAAAACAATTGTCGATAATCAAACCGACCCTCCATGCATTTGGTCATCAACATAGGAATAAATCCGTTGCACTACAAGACATACACTACGTGTCTCATTGTATGGGATACCCCACTGAGGAGTCCGTGGGACCAACCGGCAACAAAAGATTGCCATTGAAAATATGGCCGATGGAATAGTGGTTTTTATGAATGCTCGGATGACAGGTACATCGTTTTTTTACAACACGATTAAATGAACTATTAACTTCGTACTTAGGAATAGAGGCCGTTCGTCATTTGCCACGATTAGAATTAGCCTTAATTTTAACCTGGCCAATAAAACATCGCTTTTGCCAGTACTACAATGAAGAACATGTGAACAAACACACTAAGGTGGGTGAACTTAAATCGAGTGGAGGACATGCAGCCACTTTCGGCAGAGAGCATGGCCGTCACAAAATGCACTAAAACGCTCAGTGCTAATAGTATTTTAATCCCAAGTAAAATATGGAAAGTGGATGAGAAGACTTGCGAAAGATCCATGCCTCGCACCTGCCAATGGGTGAGAGCCAGACCGGATAAAAAGAGTGTTGCCACCACCCATGGCATCACCCGCTTTGCTCGGGAGATAATACCTTCCTCGACTAGTGGCATTAATTCCGGCCCAATCTTATTGCGTACACCTTCTAAAATAATAACTTCAAAGAACACCACACCGATAAAAAGCACCGCACATAATAGATGAATAATATGAACGGTTCCGTAGTTCATTTAAGGTTTTGGCATTTCAAGTTTTTCACGGTCTTTACTGACTAGTCCGCTCAACTCACATAAGAATCAAGACAGCAATGCTACGCCCATGTTCCGGGAGTATCGCACTAGACAGTACTCTGGTGATATACCTCATGCCCAATATGATTCTAGTTTGAAAACTCTCGAATCAATTTGCCAATGCTTTCTTTAGCATCGCCGAACAGCATGCGAGTGTTTTCACCAAAGAATAGTGGATTATCCACACCAGAAAACCCAGATGCCATAGAGCGCTTTAACACAAACACCGTTTGTGCTTTATCTACATTGATCACCGGCATGCCATAAATTGGACTGTTTTCGTTTTCTCTCGCAGAAGGATTCACCACATCGTTGGCGCCGATGACAATGGCCACATCCACCGTGTCCATGCGCGGATTAATGTCATCCATTTCTACTAATTGATCGTAGGGGACATCCGCTTCAGCGAGCAACACATTCATATGACCCGGCATTCTGCCCGCTACTGGGTGAATAGCGAAATTGACTTCTGCACCGTTTTCCTCAAGTAGTTCACAGAGTTCTTTCACTACGTGTTGCGCTTGCGCCACTGCCATCCCGTAACCGGGCACAAATACGACGCTGCTGGCAGCTTCGAGGATATAAAAAGCGTCTTCCGCAGTGATGGGTTTGACGTCGCCTTCGATGGCTTCTTGCTTTTTCACTGCGCCAAAGCCGCTGAAGAGTACATTAGCTAACGAGCGATTCATGGCTTTACACATGATTTGTGTGAGGATGATGCCGCTGGCACCCACAAGAGAGCCGGCCACAATGAGAAGATTATTATTCACAGCAAATCCTGCGGCGGCCGCCGCGATACCTGAGTAGCTATTCAATAACGAAATGACCACTGGCATGTCCGCGCCACCGATAGGAATCACCGCCATCACACCTAGCGTTAATGCCAGTGCAATGATTAGAAATAACCAGAAAGAAGCACCACCGGGGTTGCCGATAAAGATCACACTAGTTAGAAGAATAGCAGCCAACAGTAGGCTATTAGCTAATCGCTGCCCTTCGAAGACGATTGGTTTGCCGTCTATTTTTTCACTTAACTTTCCCCATGCGATCAAACTGCCGGAGAACGTCAGACCACCAATCAGGATAGACAGGAGGATAGTCAATGCCATAAATGCGTTGATATCTGAATTAAAAAGCGCAGCCCAACCCACAAATAGACTGGCGATACCCCCAAACCCATTGAACAATGCGACCATTTCCGGCATGCCAGTCATTTGCACCGTGCGTGCTGCATAAGCACCAATACCCGCGCCAACGAGAATACCGATGATGATCCAGTGATAGGCAATGATCTCCTGACTGGTGAGCGTCAACACCACGGCGATGAACATGCCTAATGCAGAAAGAAAATTACCGCGACGCGCTGTTTCAGGTGATCCCAATAACTTGAGGCCAAAAATAAAGAGCCCAGCGGAGAGGATGTAAGAAAAATTGATAACTAGTGTATTACTCATTTTTTATGCTCAATCTCTTTTTTCTTAAACATTCCCAGCATTCGGTCTGTTACCAAATACCCCCCAACCACATTAATGGTGGCAAAGGCCACGGCTATCGTCCCCAGTAAGGTAGCGAATGCGGATTCGCCTGCACCTGCGGACACTAATGCGCCAACCAGTGTGATTCCCGATATGGCATTGGCCCCGGACATAAGAGGCGTGTGCAAAATAGAGGGAACCTTCGAGATCAGCTCAAAACCTAAAAAGATTGATAGCATTAAAATAAATGTGAGAAAGACTACATCCATAAGTTGAACCTACTTTCTTAGATTTTTAATGGTTTCATTGACAATCTGTCCACCGTCCGTGATCAAACACCCTTTGACAATGTCATCTTCCAAATCGAGTGTGAATGATTTAGCTTCATCATCCCAATATTCACGAACCAGGTTGAACAGGTTAGAGGCATACATGGTACTGGCGTCACGACACACGATAGAGGGTAAATTACCTTGGCCAATCACTGTCACGCCGTTGATGTCGACTTTTTCATTGAGTTTAGAGCCTTCCACATTGCCGCCAGACTCTACCGCCATGTCGATGACCACACTGCCGGGCTTCATGGCTTCCACCATATCTTTGGAAACGATCACCGGTGCTCGACGGCCAAAGACCTGAGCGGTGGTAATGACCACATCAGACTGAGCGATAACCTTCTTCATGCCTTGTCGTTGTAATTCCAATTGCTCTTCTGTGAGTTGCTTGGCGTATCCGTCTTTGGTCTGGCCAGTTTCTCCTAAATCGATTTCAACAAATTTTGCGCCTAAGGACTGCACTTGCTCGGCGACTACCGGACGAGTATCAAAGGCTTCTACTTTTGCACCCAACCGTTTGGCGGTGGCAATCGCCTGAAGTCCGGCGACACCGACGCCAATAATGAATACCTTAGCTGGGGAGAGCGTGCCTGCTGGCGTCATCATCATGGGGAAGATGCGATCCAGCTCGCTGGCTGCAAGCATTACCATCACATAGCCCGCTAGATTTGCCTGGGAGCTGAGGGCGTCCATTTTCTGCGCGCGAGTGATCCGAGGGATCATTTCCATGCTGATGGCGCGCACACCCACTTTGGCCATTTCGTCCACTAGATCTAGGTTATTAAAGGGATCGAGATAACTGATATGTACGCAATCTTTTTTAAATAAAGCGACTTCAGCGAGTTCCGGTGCGCGCACACGCAGGATTAAGTCACCGCTACCTAGCAGCGCAGTACGATCGGTGACTATCTTGGCACCGGCCTCCTCATACTCTTGATCTGAATAATCACACCGCTGCCCTAGTTTAGACTCTACATGAACTTCAATGCCCATTTTGGTGATTTTCTTCACCACATCCGGCACAAGGGCCACTCGCCGTTCACCTTCAAAGGTTTCCGACGGAACAGATATTTGCATGGATGATCCCCTCCTGTGCCACTTTTTAAGTGGAACTTCTATTCACAGCTCCGTATTGGAACTGCGCTTGTCCGATTTCAGTTTGTGACTCTACATTCGTTAAGCTATTGGATTAATAGCACATCTACTTAGTTAAAAAGTAAACAAGCGATCACGTGAACGCGCAATCATACCGAAAGTAGATAGAGGCTTTCAAAGGAAAATTACCTAGCTTGCAAGTTAAACCTGAAAAAACTAAAAAATAGTCTTTTAATCATGTGGCCCATACCAACACACTGGACTCTAATGGCATTTTATGCTGGCTATGTTCGGCAAAGTCAACCACTGAAAGATTAGCGCGATTCTGGATTGGGCTGAGTCCAATGCGGCTTTTCTAATAAAGATCATTACTCAGATTTTGCCACTAGGTTGTTTTCGAGATAGATGGTCGATTAGTTTTAGTGATTAAAGAATGGTACTGAATATGAACCTAATTGAAAGCCCATTGCATCCAATCGATATCACTGTGGGTGGTTAAGCCTGATATCAATATCATCTTGACGGCAACGAAGACATTGAGTGGAGTGTTCTATTCAGATTGGAAACCTTCTAGAGAGTCACATTGCAAAGGTTAATGGATGGCATGCTAATACTATTTGGCAGCGTGCGTTATGGTGCCAATTCATTTCTTTGTTCAATTTCTTTTTTGGCAGAGAGCATAGGTATACAAGAAAAGCTAGAATGCACCGGCCCAATCGTGCAGAGATCGGATCGCTATACTGGCTATTGGTACTGAATGAGTCCGTGGGTTTTATCCGTAGGTGGTGTATTGATGATCATCGAACGCCGATGGTGGTCAGTAGTGGTAACAGTTCCGCTGCTATCTATCTAGATGCCGCAGGATGAGAAGTCGTTAGCAGTTTAAACTGTTGTCATCAAGATCTAAAAACCGGCACAACGAAGCAGCCGTTATGGTTTTTTCTCTCCTACCTGTATATGGCCGATATCGCGATGAGTACGATGGGTGAGGCACAATACATTTCTCTATCGTTATGTGAAATACTGGGTAGTCGCTGGCAATTGGCTGTACATCGTTTGCTCGGTTTTATTGTGTTACGCTGTTAGGAATAGGTGATGCTGACGGTGGCGTTAAGCAAGCATGCATGCAAAGGGGTTAATCATGTCTCATGATCTGGAGCTACTCTATTTTTCTGATCCTATGTGCTCCTGGTGTTGGGGTTTTTCGCCAATCATGAACAGACTGAAGACGCGATTCGAACAACAGATCCCATGCAGTACCGTGATGGGCGGACTGCATACTGGAGAGAGCCCTGCGCTCGTTGAGGAGTATCGAAATATATTGCAACAACATTGGCGCGAAGTAGAAGCGAAAACAGGACAACCATTCGATTATCAACGTGCAGCACCATTGGGCTCTGTGTATAACACTGAACCGCCTAGTCGAGCGTTGGTGTTGGTTCGTCGTTTAGCACCGCACTATGAATTCGAATATCTTTGGTCATTGCAAAAGGCTTTTTATCAAGATGCATGTGATCTTTCCGAAGTGACTATATTGATTGATCTGGCTAAGGAGTACGGAGTGGAAGAGTCTGCTTTTGTAGAGCGGTTTGATTCGCCCACGTTGAAAATGGCTACCAATATGGATTTTCAGCTCGCCCGAGAGATCCAAGCACGTGCATTTCCATGCATTGTATTGCGAGCAGATCATGATTACACTTTTGTGAGTGTCGGCTATCAGGAATATGAAATGTTGGAGCCCTTGATTGCCGGTTGGTTAGATAAACACACAGTGTAGCGACATGTTCAAATCGCACTTTTTAATTTGCTCCTCTCGTTGGATTGGTTTTAGCTATGTGCTCGGGGTATCATCATTAGCGATCTTTGAGTGACGGATTGATTCACTCAATAGTGAATTCACTTCTTTTCGCTGTGCTTTATAAAAATAAAGTGACGCATTGCGTGCACATCATAGAGCGCGTCTTCTGCACTCGGGTGACGCCATTCTAACTGCTGTTACAAGAAGTGAATGCGCCGCAGGCTTTGTATTCCCAATGCTGGGTGTCCCTTTTCAGAGGGGGCTTTTGCGTGAAAAAGTTTAATCACCCCACAACGATCTGCACAAGCGGGACTGTCATTCATGTGCTCCATAAATAGTTCTTTACGGAAGTTGTTGCGCTATTTTTCAACCTCACCGGCATCAATCTGTTGAATGCTTATGAGCCGGTTTCAGATCGAATCATCTTGCTGTTGGGTGGATCGAAGATGCCTATATCAGTTTGGCATTTCGATAACTATAAAGAGAGGGGATCGCGGCGACAGTAACAGAGACGGCGATGATGGTCAGCAATAGATAGAGACTGTTTCGCGAAAACATATCCACTTCGACATGCACGCCAAATTGAGAGATAAAATAGTCTTGGAATAGCGTCAGGCAACCAGTGAGCACGGTTGCTGCGAGCACACAACTGACAATAGTAATGAGCAGTGCTTCTAATTCTATTAAAAAGAACAAAAATGATGCCGGCGCACCGATGACTCGAAGCAGCAAAGTTTCCTGTTGACGCTCACGAATTGAGGATAGCAACATAGCGCTGACGCCTAAACAGGCGGCCATAAAGACCAAAGCAGAAACCAGTAGCAGAGTGTTTTCCAGAATGCGCATCATTTGCCAGAGTTCAGTGATCACCACTCCGGGGAGAATGGCAGTCAAAGGTTCGTCAGCGAATTCGTTTATCTGTCGTTGCACCCCAAAAGTCGCCATTTTGGATTCAAGTCCTAACATGATTGCGGTGATACTCTGGGGTACCAGTGTGTGGTGGTCAACCTTAGGCCGGTCGTGTCGACTATTCGTAGCCGTGACGCCTGGTGTCCAGTCTAGGTGTATGGCCTCAATGCCTTCTAGGCTGACATGTAACGTTTGATCAACGGGCGTGCCGGTAAACGCTAATATACCGACTACAGTAAATGGGAAATCATCGTGTCTACTGAAGCTGGTATCAGCCATGCCATGAGAAAGCGTGAGTTTGTCACCTAATTGGTAGCCAAGTTGTTTCGCGGCTTCGTGGCCCAACACCACCTCAAAGGGATCCTTAAATGTTTGGCCTTTATCGAACTCCAATTTGCGCTGTTTGCCATAACTGAACTGTTCAAAATAATCAGTTGTGGTGCCTAAAACACGATAGCCTCGATGTGAATCCCCAAGAGAAATTGGGATGGCCCACTTGACTTGATTACTGTTGGCAATAGTTTGGTATGTTTCCCAGCTTATATTGTTGGTAGGCGCGCCAATTCGAAACACGGAATACAACAGCAAATTAAGGCTTCCCGTTCTGGCCCCAACCACCAGATCAACGCCTGAGACAGTATTGGAAAAATTATCTTTTGCTTGATGGCGAATATGTTCGACTCCCAACAATACAAAGATACTGACCGTCATTGCGATGAGAGACAACGACACAGACCCCTTACGATCGAGCAGGCTTTTCACCGCGAGCCTGGTAAACATCAGGCAGCCCCTTCCAATTGGTTAATCTCGTTTAATGATTTAACCTGTTTAAAATAGGGTGAAAGGGACATATCGTGACTGACAAATACTAAAGTCATACCGGTGTCCGCAACAACAGACATTAATAGTTTTAAGAATTCCTCTTTATTAGACGCATCCAAAGATGAAGTCGGCTCATCTGCAATGAGCAGTTGTGGTTTATTGATAAGTGCACGTGCTATCGCTATCCGTTGCTGTTGTCCGATACTTAAGTGACGAGTCTGACGATGCCAATCTTTTTTTGGAATGTTTAATCTACTTAGCAGAGATTGAATGTCCTGGTTGCTTGGCGTTACTTTTGTGTGTTTGGAAAACCGACTTGCAAGCTGGGTATTTTCAATTGCGGTGAGATAGGGTATCAAATTAAATTTCTGGAACACATATCCTATGTGTTCCGCTCGAAACCGATCTCGCTGTCTCGGGGTCATGATATTCAAATGCTTGCCAAAGACTGTCACCTGTCCCTCGACCGGCACAACGAGTCCGCTTATCAATCCTAGCAAAGTAGATTTACCGCCTCCAGAGGGTCCATAGATAAAAATGCGTTCCCCTTCTTCAATGGACCAAGAGGGAATATTCAACACTATGTGGTTCGGGTGATTCGGGTAATAAAATTGCAGATGACTAAGTTCTATAGCCTTCATAGTGTCATTTAACTCTACAGTAAATGTCTCGAATATCCGGTGGAGCCCGGAAATAATACATTGTATCATTGGTTGTCTGAACCACATACTCATATGTCATTAATCCAAGGCCATGAAACACACATTGACACGAATATTCATTTTCTTGTTCACCTTGAACCTGGTTGCCTGCGACAAGCTACAGTCTGATCGTGCAAATGAAGACAAACAGGTTGAAGCGCAGCAAACAGATCAGGAGTACAAAACCATTGAGTGGTTTGATCTGATGCCACAAGAAGACATTGACGCAATACTCAATCCGCCAGACTACATAACAGAATTGGAGGATGGCTTTCTTGAAGACCAAATAAGCAATCAGATTAGTAATGCGATTGCATTGGCTAAAGATGATCCCTACCAGCGGGCATTGGTGTCAACAAAAATCATTCCGGAAATGAATGGCCAGGCGATTCGATTACCCGGATTCATCGTTCCGCTTGAATTTGATGAAGAGCAATTGATTACTCAATTTTTCCTTGTCCCTTATTTTGGTGCCTGTATTCATGAGCCACCGCCACCACCCAATCAAATTATCTTCGTCAACTATTCTGCTGGGCTACAACTGGATGCGCTATATGAGCCTTTTTGGATTTCAGGAGTTCTGGCAACCACTTTAGTGGAAAATGAAACTGCTACCGCAGCCTATAGCATGCAGATGGATTCCTACGAAGTTTACTATGAGTATTAATCAATTTATCTTATTCGCCGACAGCAAAATAATTATTGAGCAGGAGGGTCACCCCGACACTTGACGCGGATTATTACGACACAAGATTCTTTTCATCATCGCAATCACAGGATGCTTGTTTGTGCTGATGACACAGTCGATAGTTGAATCCGTGCCCAATAGCGATTAAAGCTGCGCCTAATACAGTTAGCGGTTTTTCACTCACTTCGCCGATACCGGTTCCTTCCAATAGCAGTGCAGTGATTAACATAGCCAATCCAGTGATACCTAAAATGAGTAATCGATATCTTTTATGTTGTCTACATCCTAAGGTGAGGGCATACACGCTGGTAGGAATCACGGCAATTATCATCCAAAGATGAAAGGCTTCATTATCCAGGGGTAACGCCACAGCACTCGGCAACACTACCAATAACATCGGGAGGGCCAGGCAATGCAGCGTACACACCATGGATAATCCAATGGCGACTTTATCTGTTAAGGCTACTGTAGTCTTCATTGTTTAGTATTTTTTTGCTCTAATTGTGCTTCAGCAAAACATAGGTCGCACACATTTCATTTCTATTTGCCCACTGATTTGCCTAAAGCCCGCTTTTCGAACCGTTTTTTGAAGGTCGGAGTGAGTGGAGGCTTTGATGGTGATTTCTTTGACTTTGTGACAACTGCTGCAAATTAAGAATTGCGGTACCCCATGTACATGATCACAACTAATGTGTGAACAGGCAACATACTTATTAGCAAGTTCGAGTTTATGTACTAAAGATTCTGTTTCTAAAAATTCTAGTATTCGGTACACCGACATCGCAGGAATATTGGCATCGTAGCGTTCTTTGCAACTATCGATCAACTCATAAGCAGAAAGCGCTTTGTCAGAATGAATGAGGCTAGATAATACCTGTTTGCGCCTTTCTGTTAGGCGCACACCATGGGTGTGACACTGCTTTTCTGCCTGTTCCAGGATTGTGTCTATTTGTTTCACGATATGGATCCAAATTTAATCACCCGGTTTTTAGGAGTCAGGGTTGTTGAGCCTTGTTGTGAAGCAGAAACCCACATGGCTTTTATGCGGTGAATCTTTGGAAATCTATCAAACAACTTAACCGTAATCGCAGATAGTTCAGAAAGTTGATTACAATGGTAGCGGTAAGTGACGGTGATTTCACTGTGACTATTATCGGCGTTCTGCTGAGGGTGGTCGTGTGATTTAGAATGATTGTGTTTCTCTTTATTATCACTCCCGTCCCTAAGCGATAAAAGATCTGTCTGGGTGTGAGTGTGCTGACAGTCTCCTCCTAAAATTGACACTATACCCCTGTGATCTTGAAGCTGTTCTAAGGCAGATTCGACTGCTTGAATATCAGTGCTAGATTGAGCAGGGTGCTCAAAACCCACAATATCAATCGCTGGGGACTTTAATTGAGCCTCAATCGTTTTTCCCTCCATGGCTATGGTAAGTACGGATAGACCATGAACGTGGGCATCGGCACTGGCTAGAGCCTGGCTGGCATGAACACTTAGGGTAAAGAGGAGCGCTAGGGTTCTAAGTTTAGATATTCGAATGTTCATTTGTAAATTTGTTGTCTTCTTGTCAGTACCAGTCGTATTGATATGCGTTCAGATAGTGAAACGGAGATATGTTACAACATATCAATTAATAGTTGAAGAGAATTTTCTAGAGTCACTGACCATCATAAATAACTACTAAGCTCAAGACCGTCTATATAGTGTCATACCTTAAGAATATAGAATAAGTAGCTACTTGTTCTCAGCTAGGGCGGTACCCAATGATACCCGATAGGCAGATTTAACAGCGCTCTGGGCTAGCTTTGACGTTTAAAATTAGATAGTTATATAAATCCAAGAGTGGGACACTGTTCAGCAATTGGCCGGTCTGGTTCTGGGTTGGACTCGTGCATTGAGAATCGTCGTTGCCACAGTTGCCGCGCTACCTGCTTACGGCACTCCTTCATCAGGCGAAATCGCTCACTGCCTAAATTAGGGCGCGCCATCAAATGAAGGCCATACAAAAGTAGGCTTTCACCCGTTACAGGTTCCTGACTGAGTTGATACGAACGAATCGATGTCGTGCGCGTCAATCGTGAAGTGCTTCATCTGCACTGGGTGCGGTGGACTTGTACCAATGTGGCAAAATGTGAATGCGCATCTTGGGGTCGATCGCTATCGCTGGGCGCTCGCCTGTAGAGGCGGCTTTACTGTAAATTTGTTCAATCGTCTGACTCAGATCGGATCAAGAAAGCATTTCGTTATTTTGTTCTAATCTATTAAGCGTCCTTTTACAGTATTTTTTATATGCATGACTTTCAAGAGTGTGCTGTTTCATTTTGTTGATTTACTATGGAGTCGTTTCATTGATTCTCATGTTTTTGCATAGATCGTATATCCTTAGAATAAGAATTCAGAATTCAATTTATTTGAATCGTTTGCATGATTAAGTATGGGTGGCACAGCTGGTAGAGTGTTTGGCGATGACGGCGCATCACCTTATGAAGAACTGCTGACTTTTAGTTAGTCGTCTAGTTTAGAGCGGTAGTGAAACATTCCTAAACAGTAGAAGTGATATCTGTGTGACCTGTTGTATAAAAACTATCCAGTTTCGTTGCGTATCGTTTTTTAGTTCATTCACTTTTTAAAAAGCACTATAATTTAGTGGTTAATTATGATTTTGTATCAAATCGTGGATGTGTGTGATGGAAGCTGTTCCCAGTAGGCCAATACTACTAGCGGTGTCGAATTCGATAAGTGATGACGTTCGATGCAAATTATCAACCGTATTTAAAAATAGTGAATTGATTATCGATGATCCTTTAGATGAGAATAACTGCGGTCGTCGGATCAGTTATTCTTGGGGGTTTATTTATGTTCCCACTCATTTAGATAGTGCTTGGATCAGCTGGTCACGAAACCTGTTTCGGAGCAAGGTAGCTCGAAACTGGATTGCAATGTTAGAAGATGTGTTTACCGTCAACGAGCAAAAGTATCAATTCCTGTCAGTTGACACGATGGGCTACATTCAAATATTCGACGCCCTATCCGATAATTTATTTTCTGCAATCATCACACCCTGGGAACTAAATACCACAAAAAAGGAGGTTTCCCTTGGTGCCTTGGTAGGAAGAAGTGCCTCCATCGCAAGAGTCAACGAACTCATTGTGAGATTCTCCAAAGTGGATAGTCCTGTCATTTTGTCCGGAGAAACAGGAACGGGCAAAGAGCTTATCGCAAGAGAGCTTCATCGACGATCACACTACTGTCAGGGGCCTTTCATCGCTTTAAATTGTGGTGCGATTCCAGATGAATTATTTGAAGCGGAAATGTTTGGCTACGTTGCCGGAGCATTTACAGATGCAAAAACTGATCGGGAGGGCTGGTTACAGAAAGCGCATAAAGGTACCCTATTTTTAGATGAGATCGCGGAGTTGTCACTGCGTAGCCAAGCGAAGTTGCTGCGGGTGTTAGAACGAAAAGCCGTTACGCCGATAGGTACAAATCAATCATTTGATTTAGATGTGCGTATAGTGGCCGCCTCACATGTTGATTTACGGCAGGCGATAGTGGAAAAGAGATTCCGGGAAGATCTATTCTATCGGCTAGATGTGCTACACATCCAAGCACCCCCGCTGAGAGAACGTAGTGAGGATATTTTATTACTTGCATCAAATATATTGAGGCAGTTATGCAACGAATTAAATCTTCCTGTACGTCAAATCTGCTTCGAGTCACTGTTTATTCTCACATCCTATACGTGGCCGGGAAATGTGCGAGAGTTAATCAATAAATTGAAGCAAATTTGTATCTTAAGTGACGCATTGGTACTAGAAGCAAAGCATCTAGAAATTTTTGGATTACCGACATTTGCTCTCAACCAGTTCAACTCAGTACCTCTTCTTGATACGGCAATATCACGCGCAGAACTCAACGCGGTGGCTGAAGCACTAAGTGCGACAGGAGATAACATCTCAGCATCTGCGCGTTTATTGGGTGTTTCCCGAATGACTCTTTATAGATTAATTAGAAAACACAAAATCATTTTGTAAAGAGCGCTTGTCGACTCTCTGTTTGATTCTAGGAATGGAGATCCAAAATGAATTCGTGCGTCACTCGCTTGTCACCTTCTCTTTATTAACAAGAGATTACAAATTTACACCTTGGTAGTATTTTAGAAATTAACTATAACTATTTAATTAGGTCACAACTATGCGGTCGATCAGTAAAAATAATCGCCGGAATAAGAGTGGTGTGAATTGGGTGTCTCAATATTGATACAGATTAAAATAAGTATCTAACTGATTGTTTATAAATGCTATGTTGATTTAATTGAATAAATAGATGTTTGGGTTTTTAACGGTATATTAGATATTTTGAAAAAAATCCAGTTATCTTGGCAATATTATTATAAAAAACAATAAGATATCATTCATGGCATGAATTTCGCCCTCTGCGGTAACTGAGTAAAAAGTTATGGGGGCAAATGCATGAAACCGGTATTATCCATCACGGTATTCCGTAGTGCGATTACAGATCTTAACAATCTGAGTCACTCGAAATACCTAGTTGTGTTGTTCTGCTACACGATTCTAGCTAGGACTGTTCTAGCCGGATCTGACGTCCCAACATCTCAATTATCTCCCGCTAGCCATGACACTCTCACCACTTTAGTCACTCTCGTTGGTGCAAATACCACAGCCAGTAGCCACACCAGTCGTATCGAAGGCGATTCGTTTTCCGGGGTGAGCGGTATCGTAGAAGTCAATGTCACCGGCGGTGATCTTTCCATTCAACAAAATTCAGCTGCCATTGTGGAATCCAGTGCCTACGGATTGGCATTCGTAGAGGCCTATCAGAAACGACAAGTAGACGAGCTTAGTCGATCAACAACCAATGGGATGCGGTCGGATGCAGCGATAAAAGATAATGCATTTGACCATGCACTCGGATTGATCATGGTAAACCAGTCCAGTGGTGGTGAGAACACTCAAGTAAATGGTGCCGCTATCGCCTTAGGAGGGCTGGTAGCTATTGGCGGCGTGCAGCTAAATGACAACACCTTGGACCAATCCTACGGTATTGCAACACCGATCTCCGCAGGGGTAGGTGACGGAGGCAGCGTGAATAACGTTGATACGACCACGATTGACCCGAGCAGTTTTACCGGCGCCAGAGGTATTTTTCTAATTAATCAAGTATCGGGTAGAAACAATTACTCGGGCAATAGTTTTACTCTGACTACGTCTCCTAAGTAAGGTGTAGTCGGAGTAAAAATTGTTTGCTCATACGGGGCAAGCTTTTTTTCTGTTCATAAATTACCAACAATGAGGAGTACAAGTAAATGAAATGCAAACGTTTACCTTTAGCTATTGCAGTTGCAAGCGCGATGGGCGCAGGTGTGGCAAGTGCAGACGAAGGCAATAGAGGTGACTACGAAAAGAGCAATATTCACATCGATAAAGATGTGGATGTAACCCATGAACTGCACCACAAAGGAAAGATCTATACGGCAGGAGTCGTCTTGGTGGATTCCACGGCAACGGCATTGTCTGAAGTGGAACAAAAGGTGAAGGAAAATACGTTATCTGAACAGCAAATGTTCATTGAGCCCAATTCTGAGAATCCTGTTGTGATGTTTGGAGGCAGTGTTGACGATCAAAACAGCGCTACTTTGTCTGGTAATGTGTTAAAAGGCAGTACAGGTAACGCGGGCGTTAATATCGTTGGTGGTTCCACCAATGCTCAGCAAAACTCTGTTTCTATCGCAGAAGGCGATTCGCGCGGGCATGTAGTGGACATACCAATTGAGTTCAGTACTAGTGAAACCTTCAAAGACAATTACAGCGATTCAGAAACCTGGAGCACGGAGTCTTGGGATAACCACCAAGTGACCCATACCTCAGATACTGCCACCAGTAGCAGCAGTAGTTCGTTAAGCGTAGAGTTGGATATCGACGAGCATGGCGGCATGATCAATGCTGACGTGGGCGGCGCTACAACTGTCGATGCAAGCGCGGAAGCGGGAGACGGTGTTGGGCCGGAAGGGCAGATCTCAAAATCAGTTGAAGGTAATGTCAATGGTACGGTAGAAAACAGCTATGTGTCTGTGCAAACTTCTGGCGAATTTGACAGTAACATTGGAGGCGATGCGCACAGTGGAGAAGGTAGCAAAGATCTAAACTCTGTTTCTGCTGCGGGCGAGTTTGAGACAGATTCGAAGCTATACGTCGAGGATGGATCCATCTCCTACATGGTCGAGGGAGAAGATGAGCAATCTTGGGAAAGTGACTCCACACACACAGATGGTACTGTCTCTGTAACGGATGGTGAGTCGTCTACCGAATATGTGGATGAGTCTGACTACTCCTTTAATACTGAGTTTGATATCAATCTGATGTTCGGTGGGGCAGCAGAGGCCGAAACCTTTGCCAAACAGAAAGTCGCATATAACCAGAATCCTTCTTCTGGATACAATATTGCTTCAATCTCCGATGACGTGGCAATGAATTTTAGCGGAAACATTGGAGTCAATGTGGTTGCTGGGCACAACAACGCTCAAGCTAATCAGTTAGCACTTGCTGAAAATGATGGGGTAATGGCTTTAGCGACTGCAACCTCTTATCAATCTGTTTATGGGAATGTCTCACAAGGTCAAGGCTATATCGCAGTTGTGGATGAAGAATATTCACTATCTGGTGATGTCGATGGCTATACTGTTGGTTACTCAGATCAACTGGGCGATGTCTATCCAGACACATGGGAAGGCAAACCTGGGCCTAACCCACATCCGACCATCGGAAAAATGATTGGCCACAATGACATCGATAGCGATACTCAAGGTGCGCAACAAGTGGTGGTTATGGCCAATGGTACACAGAAAGTAGTACAACGTGGGTATGTATTACAACCGGGCGAATACTATCTCGCTGAAGGTGGGGCCTACGTTTACAAAGAAGTTGGCGCTGTAGACTTAGGTGAAGTCACCTTGTCTGGTACCCTCAAGCATCTTGATATTGTTGAATATCAGGTTGTAAATGATGCGTCCATCTCTGGCAATGCTTTCATGGGAGCGAAAGGCAATATCGCTGTTAACGTTGCTTCTGGTAGCGGTAATGCGCAAGGCAATGCTTTGGCTATTTCAAGCATGAATGCGCCAGAATAAATAGTTAGGGAGGTTGAGGAGCATCGTTTACATGATGCTCCTCCATTTTATTTAGAACGAATTACGCTCGTTCATTATAATTATTAGTTTTTATACAATGTGCATATCGAATCGAAACATACATCCGGCGACAGTTTTATTGTTGCATGCGGCTCTGTTGGTCTGTCTGTCGTTTAGCTTAAGTGCAGAAGAGTCAAAAGACTCTCAGGTTGTCCTATATCACCCTTCTGGTTTTGGTGTGGAGACCAAATCAGTGGTGAGTATGCGTGATAATAAATTCGACAATCTAGTAGAACAACAGTTTGATTTTAGCTGTGGCGCCGCTGCAGCCAGCACTATCCTACAGTACGCCTATAATATGAATGTGACCGAGTTGGATGTCATTATGGGATTATCTAAGGTGGCTAATACCGACATTGCGAAACAGAAAGGGTATTCACTGTTGGATATTCGGCATTACGTGGAGACTTTGGGTTTAAGAGGTCGCGGATTTGAGTTGCCTATCTCGTCATTGGTAAAGCTCCGAATTCCAACCATTGTGTTGATTGATACTAATGGATATAAGCATTTTGTTGTATTGAGAAGAATTGATGGGGATACCGTATTTATTGGGGATCCGGCATTGGGTAATAGAGTGCTGACTAAGACGGAATTTGTAGACATGTGGGACGGAGTGGTGTTTGCCATCTTGGGTCATCAATTTGATCGTCAGACGGAACTAAGACAGCCGGTTACCGTGTTGTCAGCCAAGCCGTTTTTGCGAGATCAGGATCCTATTACTGATGCTGAGCTTTTGGATTTTGGGTTTTCCCATGCAGAAATGTTTTGACTCCATGTGTCCTAGTGGGCAGGAAGGTGCGCTGTGCATTCAGTAGTTCAAAAAAATATGATTAGTGGTCTTAAAAGAGGGATCTGTTTATCTATTGGTTGTGTTTGTCTATTCTCAATCATTTCATCTAGCTGGGCAGGTCCGGCGTACGTAGAATTATCCGAGTCACGTCTTGCCACTATTCGGGGTAAATACACCGTAGGAAACGAAATTGTATTTTTTGGTCTCACTCTGAGTACGGAATGGTCTGCCCCTGGACAAACGCCTCATGAGGTACGGATGAAATTTGCCATGGATCACTCCGGTCCTGATGCTAAATATCAGCTTTCCTACGGCGGTACTTTGGGTGCTCAAGTAGATGCTGACGAGATTAAAACCGAGTCTGGAGGATTAAATCAAGTGGATGGGGCAGTGCTCGCGATACAGGTCGGTGGGGAAAGTAATATTGTACTCAATCGCACGAACTATCGAGTGATTGAATCGTCGCAACATGTGCCGAAACTCTCCCAGGGGCAATCGCAGTTAGGGGGCTCTGTGAAAACATATCAAAATCAAGATAAGGTGACTCAAATCCATCACAATGGATCGATTGGGTATGTGATCCAATCTGGCAAGAATCAAGTCGTGCAGAGATTAGGCAATCATCTTGGTTCTGATAGCAAACAAATGTTGCAATCGGTTCAGCTATCCGGTCACAATCAAAAAATTGTGAATGATCTCAACCTAACTGTGGCTTTCGATAAAGATAGCCAGGTTCAACGCTCTACACTCCGTCTACTGACATTGCCTGATGTGCTGAACTACTAGCCGTTTTGTTTAGATAAGTTTAGTCGAAATAGTTCACCCTGTGTTGCGCCTACAAGAATAAGTATTCATATGACTATTAAACCTATTAGGATGTGCAGGATTTTTATCTCCTGTCTTCTTGTGCTCTTTATGTTTGGTGTGTCGGTTCACGGACAGGAACAGATCTCTCCAAAATCCGTTGTGCGCAAGTCCACGGCTGCTGACAAGACTCAAACCACCACGTCTGAAGAAGAGATAAACACGCTTAAAGAAGAAATCCGAACGCTACATGGAATTAACAGACAGTTAATCAATCAAATTAACACTATCAATCGAAAGCTGTTTCCGCCTAAATCGAAATTAACGTCACAACAATCAAGTGCTACGACTTCTGTGTCCGATGAAAGTAATCACGCACAAGTAGGTAATCAGACTATCCATTCCCCAGCGGATAAAAATGAAACTAATGCACCAGTTGAGCCAGTTAGTGCCCTCAAAATAGTAAAATCGCCTTCAAAATTGAGGCCGCAATCTGTAGAACTTGGATTTAATCTTTCGCACTTCGACCGATCTCAACTACAACTCAATGGATTCTTAGCATTAGATGCGATCTTTTTGGGGGACATCAGCATTGATGAGACAGATAGTGATATTTTTACCACTTCAATCACGACACGGTGGGTGTTCACAGATAGGCTACAGCTGAGCCTAAGCGTTCCCTGGGTACATAGAGAAACTACCATACGTTCTGGCGGTCAGGAACTCTCTTCCGTGGAGACTAGTGAGGTAACCGTCCGTGATGAGAGTATCGGTGATAGCAATATTAACATCAGCTTTAAACTGTTACGGGAAACAGATAAATGGCCTGATTTAGTTTGGAATACCACCTTTATCGCGCCTACCGGATCTGATCCCTACGGCATTGATTATATTCCGTTACCGAATAACGATAATTTGCAGGTGCCAGAGAGGCTTCCTACCGGAAGCGGTTTATGGGCAGTGCAGACAGGTTTTTCAACTATTCATACGACTGATCCCGCGATCCTATACGCAAGCATTGTTTATCGATACTATCTGTCAGAAGAGTTCGCAGATTTAGGCAGTGATCCTGAGGCGGAAGACTCACCAGGAGAAGTGCAGTTGGGAGAACAATTTCAGATCGGGCTCGGTATGGCGTTGGCGATTAATGCCAGAACCAGTATGAACATGAGTTTTACGCAAAGATTTGTTGATGAAACCGAAATTGAACGTGTGGGTTTTGGGATTCAACAGGTGACCGGTTCTAGCACGTCCTCAGGTTCATTTGATATTGGCGTGACTCATGGATTATCTGCAAATATTTCACTGGTGACCAACTTGGGCATTGGCCTTACAAATGATGCTTCGGATTACCGATTTTCATTCAACTTGATAAATCGTTTGGATGGGCTGGGTTACGAGAGACTCAAAAAATTGTTACGCACCATCGATAAACAATTTGATTCGCCTTATCCCTAAGGGACTGCTAATTGTCGTGCATCAAGCGTTTCATATGGGTTTGCTAGTGTTACTAGGTTTCCGGAGGGGGTCAATTTTAGCAAACACGGTTGGAAGAGAGTATTGATGATGGCAAATATGTGGTCACGTCATACAAACTAAAATTTCCGTATTCGACGTCTGAGCACAATTTGGCGATCAGATTACATCAGGTCACACCAGAATCGTTGTCAATAAAAGAACTACTCCATTGCTAATGATAGACATTTGAATTAGTCTCAGTGAGAGCAATTTATCATATTTATAAACAGATCACTTTTCCTTGGTTGACTGAGATGAGCCGTACACAAAAACTCAGATCCAGAGTATCAGGCAGAAGCAAAGTGAAACGGCTTTTCTATGTATCGCTGGCAATTGTTTTTCTGCTAGCAACCTTGTCCATTTATATTGCTTCTAATCAACTGGCACCCCTATCCTGGCGATGGTGGGGATCGATAAACAAAACACAGGGTGTGGCGATCGCTGGGTATGACACAGTGGCTTACCATCAATCAAACGAGGCGGTACCGGGTGATTCGGATTTTTCTTACTATTGGAAAGACGCGCACTGGCATTTTTCTAGTGCAGAAAATCGCATGCGCTTCGTTCAGAATCCAGATAGATACGCGCCACAATACGGGGGATATTGCGCTTCAGGTGTGGCCTATGGTGTCACAGCACGGGCCACACCTGAAGCCTGGCATCTTGAATCCGGAAAACTCTATCTGTTCGGCAGCGAAGCGGTGAAGCAACAGTGGATAGACAAAATTCCGCAGGGTGTCATCCATCAAGCGAATACCAACTGGCAAGATGAAGATACCCACAAATAGAGTGTCTTTAACTGGCTTGCTCCTCGCTCAGTTTTTTCGTTAAATGCATGGGCTCTGTGAGTTTCTGTTTGCGCACACGTATGTTGAGTAATTCCACGCCAAATGAAAATGCCATGGCAAAGTAGATGTAGCCTTTTGGCACATGGACATCCATTCCTTCGGCTATGAGTGTAAATCCAACCAAAATTAGAAAAGAGAGTGCTAACATTTTAATAGTGGGATTTTTATCCACAAATTCACCAATCGGTTTTGCCGAAAATAGCATCACACTGATAGAAATTAGAATGGCGATGACCATAATGGACAGGTGATCGACTAAGCCTACTGCGGTGATGACCGAATCAAGGGAGAAGACCAGATCGAGTATGGCTATTTGTAATAGCACGGAGAAAAAGGTGGCTTGCACCGGCCCGCCATTGGACGCTTCGGGCAATTCTAGACTGGCGTGGATCTCATGAGTGGATTTACCCAACAAAAACAGGCCGCCGACAATCAGTATTAAATCACGACCAGAAATTTCATGATTCATGATTGTGAACCAGGGCTCCACTAAGCCCATTACCCAAACGATGCTGAACAGTAGTCCAAGTCGCGCGAGCATCGCTAGTCCTAAGCCCAACTGTCGTGCCTGATTTCTTTGACGCTCGGGTAGTCTCCCCACAAGAATGGAGATGAATATAATGTTGTCGATGCCTAATACGATCTCAAGTGCTACTAATGCGCCTAAGGCTATCCAGGCTTCGGGGTTGGTTATCCATTCAAACATATTTGATTACCATTTAGATATTAGGGGAAATGAGAGTGGAACGATGCAATTCGTGGCTTAGGTTAATTGATTTTTCGAAAGACGCAAAATTTATTACTGTTCTGTACCGGTCATGCCACATCATTGCTATCAGCGACCGGTGTCGCTGTTCGCTGTGAGCGCATTTTTCTATCGTGCCTGAGGAATTCTGGAGCGCCCGCTGTTCCGGCAGAATTATATTCTGATGAAATTCTGTGTTTCATTGTCAGTCCTTAGTCCAATGGGGTGGGTTGATCCTTAACGGTATCGTAACCTGCGAGACTGAAAGTGCAGTCAAACCCTCAATAGATAGGGAGGAGTCGATGTAGGAATGAGGTACAGTGGAATTCGCTTTAGCAGATCCATTACTGTTTATTCATCTGACTGGACGCTTGTCGAAATCGTTCTATGCGCTCTTGAGTGGAAGGATGGGTAGAGAAATAATTGCCAATGGCGTTTGGAGTAGCGTCAGGTGCGGTATCTAAATCCAGCTGATGATTGTTTGATTCGATACATTTCGACTGTTCGCCGGATTGGTCTGTTGGATCTGATGTGTGACTATTTGACGGGCAAGGTTCTACGTATTGGTGATGTTCTAAAAGATGCATCATTTCGGCAAAGACTATCGGATCGATGTTTTCATGTCGTAGGTAATCTAATGCGTAGGTGTCGGCTTCTCGCTCCATGTGTTGCGAATAACCCGCTTCCACAAGAACGGCGGGCAGTGCGGTGATGAGAGAACTGCTCGCAGAGACATCCCCAGTGACGAGCACTAACAAAATTGCCAAACTCGATTGTTGGATCAGAGTGCGTAGACCATGGCGTTCTAACACATGACCAATCTCATGGGCCATGATGGACATCAACTGGTCCTGGTTGTGCGCAATTTCCACAAGTTCGTCGGTCATCACGATGGTACCATTGGGTAGGGCAAAAGCGTTGGCTCCCAACATGCCACCCTGCCTAAATAAGAGACGCCATTCGGTGTCGTCATTCGGTACAAGAGAATAAAAGAGAGACTCTAGATCGTGTTGCGTGTGTTTGTCGAGAGTGCTTTCTTCTTCCCAAATTCTTTCCATGCTTTTCTCAACCGCATCCCCCAACAGCTGGGAGATTTGCGCCGGTGCCGCCAAAGCCAGTTCACGGCTAAAATAGGGAATACCATATTGCACCAAACCCCAAGCAAAGCAGATCAACAACAGCAAGGATAAAGAAACAGTGCGCCAGTGGGATTCCAATCGGTGCAGGGTGCGATGTATTATGCTGCCACTAGGTTGCCAGCGGATGAGCAGTGCATCGATTGCATCATTGTCTTCTGATTCAAACTGACTGCCATCTGGAAAGGTAATATACCTTGGTGTTTGGCCAATACGAGGTGAAATTTTCAGATCAGAAAAATGGAGGGCAGCAAGGTCGCCACCCTCCACAGATACCTGACCTTCCTCATCGCAGTGAAGAGTCACTTTTTGGCTATTTGATGTATGACCATCAAACAGGAAACCTTGAATCAAATTTATATCCCTAGCTCCATATCGAAAATATTTCCTAGCTCTTCGCCAAGAGCGCTCTGTTGTTTCTGTTGCGCTGCTGAAAACTGCTCAATGGGACCGCTGGTATGCACAGAGGTGACCGAGGCGCGATAACGTACCGTGCGCACCATAGCCCAAGGCATGAGCAAACCCAATGTGACCGCCATCGCCAGTGTATTGGTGAAATAGAGATACATCAAATAGCCGGTCTTCATGTTGCACCTCAATTTCATGCCATCTAGATCGATGTGGCTGTATATAAGATTAGTGCGTTTGGCCTTGAAATAGGCGAAAAACCATAAATAAAGGGGTATGAGTAGTAGAATACTCATGCCCGCTAGAGAACCGGCTGTTGCTTTGGTCTTCTCCTCATTGCCTTCTGCACCTAGTGATGTTGTTAATAAAGGCATGATAACGCTAGCGAAAACAGCGAAGAGTACTAACATCAGAAAGCTGATAATAATCAGGCGGCCATAGACTCCGTAAAACTGGCGCGCATTGACTTCAAAAGTAAAAGGTTCGTTACCATACTGAGAATGAATGACGCGAAAACGGGTCATGAAATAGTCCCACAACGGAGTCAAAAATATCAATGAGAATATAAAAAGCATTTGTATTGCCAAATAGGTTTTCAGCTCTGGCGACATAGGGCTACCTTCGTCAGCCTCGGTCAACTCTGCTGGCACGGAAGTGTTTATGGGGGCATCGCCCTCTTCGTAGGAGACATCGATGGCTGCATCACAAGAAGCAATTGATGCGGTTTGTGGATCGCCGATTTTGAGTTCCTCTGGTAGATAGAGATTACTGACAAGAATAAAACCACCTATTAAAACGATAGGCAACGCAAAGGTTTTATATGCACCGGCATAATCTCTTTGGAATAGGAAGCTGACATGACGGTAAGCTGAATTTCTTAACTGAAAAGACATGGACCAGATCAGAAAGACCGGTCCTAACGCCAACAGTGCTAATAGAATCATTACCGCCGCTGTCGGATAAAACAGAGCCGCCGCGTAGTAGCTAACAAAAATAAGTGACGCGAGAATTCTGCCTTTTAATATTTGCTTTGGCTCCGCCAGATATTGAAACGACACACCATCAAGTTTTGTATTTCCGTAAAAATACTGTTTGGTCCTCACCGTTGCCCAAGCCGAATAGAAGCCAAGAGTCAGGATGGTGAGAACTACATTCACTATCCAGATGGAAAAATATTCCCCACCTTTGCCATTAAACTCAAAGATGCGGTTGATGGGTTGAGATGGAGTATTGATCTGCGACATGGGCCGTTTCCCTGTTCCTTAAGCCAGTAGTGATGTACTGTGACGCACACCAATTGATTTTTGACTGGATTTAAAGTTGTATTTTTGTTTATGTCACTTATATTATGATTATTATAAATGACCACATAGATATCGGCATACCGCTGGCTTCGCAAAGTACGGGATCGACCTAAAGTATGTGCCAGGGGAAGCTATCTTCTGGACGGCTCTAAAATACCGATAAGTGTCGAAGTTAAGTTGCGAGAGTCATGACCTGTTGCCGTTTGAGACGAGACATGTGTGTGGTTGAGAATGTTTACACAGATGTGGTGCTGATTTTTCAACCACAGGCACGCTAAAATTGAAGCTGTATGCCTGAAACAATAAATTCAATTCCACCGTCCGCGCTTGATTTAATCGCTGCGCAACACCAATTTGCGTACTGCGAGTGAATGGTAAAATGTGTGGGACAGCCAGGTTGGATAGCGGGTTGTACTAGTCAGCCGCATTCTAGTTTTATCATTCAAAATAGTATTTAGCTCATTCAATATGAATGCATTGCAAAGGTAGCTAACTGATGGATTATAAAGACTACTATCAAATTTTAGGTATCGACAAAAAGGCCAGCCAGGATGAGATCAAACGTGCTTATCGAAAACTAGCACGTAAATTTCATCCTGATGTGAGTCAAGAAGCGAATGCGGAAGATCGCTTTAAAGAGCTGGGTGAAGCGTACGAGGTGCTCAAAGATCCGGAAAAACGCGCGGCCTATGACCAATTGGGCAGTCACTGGAAAGCAGGTCAGGAGTTCCATCCACCACCAGGATGGGATCAAGGATTTGAATTTCATGGTGGCGGTTTTACCGGTGGTGATTCATTTGGTTTCAGTGACTTCTTTGAGTCTCTATTTGGCCGAGCTTATCAGGGTGCGTCCCACGGACAGGCTCGTCAGGTGAAAGCGGCGGACACTCATGCGAAAATCGCCATCGACTTGGAAGACAGTTATACCGGCGCCACGCGCGCCATCAGCTTAAAGCATACAGAGCTCTCACCAGATGGGCGACCGCAGTTAAAATCACGCACGTTGAATGTGCGTATACCGAAAGGGGTGCGAGAAGGCCAATACATTCGTCTGGCGGGACAGGGCGATCCTGGTTTTGGTCACTCTGAGCCGGGAGATCTCTTTTTAGAAGTCACCTTTTTGCCCCATAAGCTTTACAAGGCCGAGGGGTACAACGTCTATTTGGAATTGCCTGTGGCACCGTGGGAAGCCGCATTGGGTGCCACCGTGAAAGTGCCGACGCCAACGGGAAAAGTGGATTTAAAAATTCCCCCAGGTTCGGCGGACGGTCGTCAATTGAGATTGAAAGGGCGTGGTATTCCTAGCAAACAAGCGGGTGATTTTTACGTGGTATTGTCTATTGCATTGCCAGAAGCAAATAGCGAAGAGGCAAAGGCGGCCTATGCTGCAATGGCGAAAAGTTTTGATTTCAATCCTCGCGCTAAATTGGGAGTGGAATAGAACATGAAAGTGAAAGAAGAGCACTGCATAACCGGTGATTTACTAAGTGACGCGTTTGAACTCAGCTTCGTAGAGTTTTGTCGCCTCTGTCAGCTACCCGGCGATGAGATTATTGCATTGGTGGAGGAGGGCATCGCTGAGCCAGTGGGCCAAGGTCAACATCATTGGCGATTCGAACTCTCTAGCGTGCGTCGAGTTCGATGTGCGGTTCAGTTACAAAGGGATCTGGGTGTGAATCGCGCAGGGGCGGCCTTAGCATTAGAACTTCTGGAAGAGATCGAATCTCTGCGTAGTCAGCTCCGTCAACCGGAACAATGATGAGATGAATGGATGGTTCCTAAGACTCTAAATACGAATGAGTGGCAATATAGTGCCTGGCGAAATCATCTACACACCTTTTTACTATTAACCAGCATGGCTGCATTTTTGGCACTGTTGGGTTGGTTGGTTTGGGGGCGTGAAGGCATTGTCCTGTTGGTATTGTTCGGTCTGTTGGCCATAGCAATCACCCCAAGATGGTCCCCTTGGTTGGTCATGCGTTTGTACGGTGCCGCTGAGATTAGTTCGCATCATGCCCCCGAGTTGTATCGAATTGTGACGCATCTCGCCCATCGTGCTCAGTTAAGAACTGTGCCGGCATTATTTTATGTGCCTAGCCAACTACTCAACGCTTTTGCCGTGGGGCATCCTCAACGCTCCGCCATTGCGATCACGGATGGATTATTACGTCAACTCACTCACAGAGAATTAACCGCAGTATTGGCCCATGAAGTGAGCCATGTGAGAAACCGGGATCTACGAGTAATGGGCCTGGCAGATCTGATTAGCCGCTTCACGCATGCGCTTTCCTTGACTGGGCAGTTATTACTGTTAATAAATTTACCAATGATTTTATTCTCAGATGTCACCATCAATTGGTTGTTGATTGTGCTATTGATTTTTGCACCGGCTTTTAGTGGGCTCGCGCAGTTGGCATTGTCCCGAACTCGGGAATATGACGCAGATCTAAATGCCGTGCGACTCACTGGTGATCCCGAGGGTTTGGTGAGTGCGTTGAGGAAAATGGAGCAAATCCAAGGGCGATGGCTAGAGCAGATCATGATGCCGGGACAAAAAGTACCGGATCCCTCAATATTGCGAACCCACCCGGCAACTGAAGATCGAGTGGATAGATTGGTTCGCCTGAAATCAGGAGAGGGCGAGGATCTTCTTTCTAGTGAGTCAAAAGAGTCGGATTACAGTTCCATTTTTACCCATGGAAAAATTCCAAAACCGCGTCGACGAATCCACGGGTTATGGTATTAAATATATATCATAACGATACTGCAATTATTTTATGTTAATAATAGCTATGCATATCGATCTTAAAATTAATCTTGCTTCCCGATGAGGATGTTATTTTGCGTGAACCCGATTTAAAGGCGGAACAAATAGAACAACACGCCTTAGCATCTCTACATCAAATTGCTACTTCAGAGCAAAAGAAAGCCCTTGGATTAGCTTTCCATTGGATAAATGGGTGCTGGCTGTCAATGGCCTCTGCATTACCTAAGAGCGCTATCGTAATCAATCGTTGTCTTGGATTGGGTGTGAATCAGCCTGTCGAACGAACTCAGATAGAAAAGAGTGTAGCGCGATACAGCCAGGGAGGATTGCTAGATATTTTATTCACTTACATGAATATTCTCAATCAGAATCGAGAAAATTGAACTCATGGTTGAGCGATCAGGGTTTTACAGTTGCTCGCGGTTGGATGAAGTTCAAGCATAAAAGTGGTTCGGATCATTCGTCGCATTCGGATTTGAAAGTGCGAGAAGCTGAACCATCAGACTATGTAGCGATTGGCAAAATATTAGCGACCGCATTTGATCTGGGAGAACAAGCGGAAAACTGGCATACCTATGTGACCTTGGCAGAAGGAGCGGTGGCAGGAACGGGTTGAATCTATATTAAAGATGGCGTTGCTTGGTTGGATTGGGGTGCCACTGCGGCAGAGTTTAGAAGCAGAGGCAGCCAGGGTCTGCTGTTGCACAGGCGTATTCAGTACGCTTATGAACTGGGATGTGCGCACCTGTTTACCGCCACCGGAGAAGCGGTGGCTGGAGATCCCCAGCATTCCTATCACAACATGACTAGATTCGGATTTTTACCGATGGCTGTGCGAGCGAATCTGGAACTAAGCAATTAACCTCCTGGTGTCGCTATATTCATTCCAAACCCCGGGATTTGGTTGCCTCTTAACCAGACTTTCTAGATAATTGCACTTATCTGAACTCTGTAAGCAGAAGTGTCAGAATACTGGGTCGTCTAAGAAATAATTAACTATAAAATAAAAGGTTAAAAGTTATATTTATTTATTTTATTAGATAATAATTGAATTCCTATTATCGTAATAACGTTATTAATAGTCTAATCACATGAGTAGTCGAAGAGATTTAGTTTGGATAGAAAATATCCGCGTATGGGCCATGTTTACCGTGGTATTCGCCCATTGTGCCACTGATTATGTATTCGCTTATCCAAACATTGACATGGATCAGTGGTGGGCTGGAAATGTTTATGATTCTTTGGCTCGCTGGAGTGTGCCCAATTTTTTGATGATCAGTGGATATTTATTGCTGGGGAGATCCGTGTCAATACCGGATCTTTTCAGCAAAAGATTGCTCAAAATCCTCATACCAACCGTGGCATGGAGTCTGATCTACGTATTTTGGAGGGTGTATGTAGATAAGTGGGATCCTTCGGTTTGGCCGCTGCTGAAAAATCTGCTTCTTGTGCCTAGTTATTACCATTTGTGGTTTCTTTATACGCTTATTGGTCTCTATTTGGTGTTGCCCTTATTTAGCGCCTTTGTCAGAGCTGAAAATGAACAAACGATTTTTTATCTGGTGAAGGTTTGGTTTCTGTTTACCTGCATCCTACCGATAATTGAAACAAGTTTTGGCATTCAGGTGGGATTGGAAGTCCCCGGTGCCACTGGGTACATCGGGTTTTTTCTCATGGGGTACCTGATGGGTAAAAAAGACTATAGCAGGCATGATCTGATTCTAGCCGCAGGAGTGTTTATTTTATGTGTGGGTTTGACTGCATATCTGACATTCCATCAATCGCAACCTGTGGACTATGTTGTCGAAACTTTTTACGGTAATTTTTCTCCGACAGTGATGATTATGTCGGTGGCGTCCTTTGTGTTAATCAAAGGGATAAGTGTGCGGGTAGATTTTTCAACAGGTGTGTTGGCGTACAGCCCGAAAATGGGTGTCTTAACTTTTGGCATTTACTTGATTCACCCCTTATGGATAGCGGCAGTCTCCTACAGCCCAGTTGACTCCTTTTTCGAACCTGAATTCATGCATCCCTGGCTCTCCATCCCTCTAAGAGGGACTTTGGTGTTCATGCTATCTGTGGCCAGTATTTGGGTGCTTCAGAAAATCCCAGTAGTGAATAAATTAGTCCCATAAAACCAGGGGAAATCTGTCAAGGGATTTTACACAATCTGCTTGATTAATTAGATAAATTGGTTTGTTTTTAATAATTCATAATAGTTATTAGAGAGTTAAATTGCCGGGCATAATTATTGCCTATCTTTACATATTATTCTTGTTCAGGCCCAAGAGTCCAATAAGTCGAACTGGGGTATTTCGGTACTTTTGGACAATACGGAAGTATCGGATGTGGATATGTCTGGCCCGATTGTTCATTGCCAGATTTAACGGATTGAATAGAGCCTGGATCTGTATAGCAGAAAACTAAACGTTGATAGTGTCCTCCAACAGTCATGTTAATGGTCGTTAAATCACTTTTTCTAAATAAAATTAATTGGTGAAGTAGAGTTGAATTCAGGCATTCCAGTACTAGATGAGTCTTTAGGAGGATATCCCGGCGAATTGCCATTGACTATCATTGGTCAGTCCGGTACCGGGAAAACGGTGTTGGCATTGCAACTTGCCAGTGCATCTGCTGCTCGAGGCGAGCCATGCTTGTTTGTGACGACAGAATCTGGTGAGGCCGTGTACAGTCAAGCCGTGGCCATGCTCCCTAAATGTGACGAGCTGTTTGCCCGCGAGCAAATGGTCCTACTTGAACAGTTTCCCTCTGCGCCCTATCTACTCAAGTCTCATCATATGCAGGCGTATGTGGAGGCGCTGACAGCTTATCACGGACAAGCAAAATTATGGGTGTTGGATTCCGTAGATAGCCTATTTGCTGATCTGTTTTCTCTGGAACAGATTCGTCTGCAACTGCGGCAGTTAATTCTGCTGGCGAAAGAGCGGGGATGTCGAATCATCTTCACTCTCAGAGAAGAGTCCTCAGTTCAAAATCCTGGATTAAATAGGGTGCTCAGTGATTTGAGTGGTGCGGTGGTGACCTTGACGGATCATGTCACAGTCGGGCGAGAACTGAGGGTGAACAAGTCAAGAATCACTGAACCGAAACGTACCAAACTTGGATTCCAAATCAAAAGAACCGGTTTGGTTCCGATGCTGACAAGATCCGATATGGCGGGTGAGGATCTGGCTTCCACACAAGATACGCTGCCTGCCAGCATTCGTTTGCGCACTATGGTGGTCACCGAAGATAAAGAATTTGGACAACAGATGGTGCGCTCCTTTAAAAACCATTTAACTCTGTCGCTGGTGAATAATTTTTCGGGCACTTTTGAGCATTACATGCTCCAGGGGCCAGATGTGCTGATTTTAGATGCAAAATCCAAGTCGGATCAGGACTCGATATTCCGCATTATTAATGCGTTGAGGGCGCACGGGAGCGTCATACCCATTATTGTACTCGCTCAATTTGTTGGCCGCTCACTGGACCGATTGGGTTTTATTGCCAGGGGTGCCACTTCAGCGATGGAGCGCAGCGCTAGTCCCTTTGAATTGTTACATAAGATCCACAGTCTCAGTCACCATCCTGAATGGATCCCGGCTCCAGGTTTCGCCCAAGGGCATCGGCTCACAACCAAATTTGAGGGTACCACGGATGCGGACAGTCATTTTGAGTCTCAGTGGCAAAAGGCTCAAAATTTAGAGCAAACACTTGGAATTGAATATACAATCACAGAGGTCACCGTTTCCGATAAAGAACAGTTGGCTGCGGTGCATTCGATTGTGCAGCAGCAAATCAGAGATGACGATGCTGTGATACAGATCGGAGACAATAGTGTGAAGTTGTTGCTCTCTGCCACTCAAAATCGAGTGGCCGCCGAGGTGGTACAACAACGTCTTGAAAAGAATATGCGTGAACAATTGCCAAATTTGAGCAAAGGGTTAGACTGGCGTTATCACGGTCTTTCTATGGGTGATGAAAACCTGACCGTGTCTAATAACGCACAGGATAGCTCCGTTCAAACATCTGGCACAGAAATTTAAAACCTATCGTGTCTGCCAGATATTTTACAACTCTATTTGTGACGACCATTTCTATTTTGGCAATATGGATGGCTCCGTTCGCCCTTCTACACGCAGAATCCCTGTTTCTTTTAAATAGACATTGGCAACCGGGTGGTCAATCGGAATGCCACTATACCGAAGATAACGCTTCACTTCAGTGGTCCCGCTGTGATCTCGTTGCCAGTTTGCAGGCTGAGTCAAAACTATCATTGCGCGTGTCACGCCTCTCCCTAGAAGGAGAAATCTTTCGCGCCTCTGGAACAACGGACAGAGAGAGTGATAGCGGAACGGGTGTGGCGATTTTTTATCAAGAGCAGATTACGCCGAGTTGGCAAGTTAATGTTGGCGGCGGTGTGGTCGAGTTTGATCAAGCAGACTCAATACAAGAGGTTGAGGCGCAATTAAATTATTATCTTGCAGGAGGGAGTGTCGGGTTTCAAATCCAGCAAGGGGGGTTGATAACCCTCAGTCCGGCCATTGAGGGGCATCTTGCGGATATTACCTTTAATAGCTACACACTGAGCGATTGGCGTCCTTGGGGCGACCGTGTCGTCACCTACATTCAATATTCAGGATCACGGCTGTCAGATAATAATGACGTGCAATCTCTCTATTTTAGTTATCAATATACCCCGTTTGCGATGCGTCCCTTGGCAGTGATGTTATCTAGTTATAATACAACCTATGCCACCGATGTGGCTGGTTATTACAGTCCAGAATTAGACTATAGTTTATCTCTTACCTTGATGAATGAACATGATCTCAATGAGGTGAGCGCGTTCGATTATCAACTGACTGTTGGTCGTTCCTGGAGTAGGATCGAAGGCGTGAATGAACCGGCGAATACCTATCGAGTGCAATGTCGATACCTGTGGCAATTGCACAGGTGGCAAGGACACTTTGCGCTATTCAGTAGTTCGTCAAATCGTGACGGATCCAATTATAGAACCAAAGGTGGTGAGTTTTTACTTGAGATAGAGTTCTAAACTATGAGCATCAACCGAGTGATATATACTTTTATGCTCCTGGTGTTCCTAGCAGGTTTTGGAATCATTACCTATCTCGCCGCTATCAAGATATATGCTTTGCCTGTGCCTGCTGGAGTCGATTGGAACGATTTCTTGCGGATTCTGTTTTTTGCCACGTTGATCTTGATTACCCTAAGATATCTTGGTTTGATAATTTGTTCTTTCCTATATTCCCTGAGGGGGCATCCCGAACAATCGGACTATTTGCCCTCATTGTCAATCATCATGCCTGCTTACAACGAAGAGTTAGTGATAAAGGAGGCATTGAACGCATTATTGAATCTTAATTATCCCGATTACGAAATAATTGTTGTCGACGATGGATCAACGGATGCCACCTACGCGTTGGCGAAACAGTTTTGCCAGCAAGAAGGCACTGCTCGGGTACGCATATTACAACAAAAAAACATGGGTAAGTCGGAAGCGCTGAACCGAGGAATTTTGGCGGCGCATGGTGAGATCATCCTCTGTGTGGATGGGGATTCAAAGGTGGATGCCGAATCGCTTAAGTATTCTGTCCAACATTTTGCGAATCCAAAAGTGGGCGCTGTGGCGGGCAATGTGAAGGTGGCAAATCGACAATATTTAATTTGTAGATTGCAAGCATTGGAATACATAGAGGGATTAAACTTATTACGCTCTGCCCAGGCATTTTTTAGTGCTGTGAGCATCGTGCCAGGTCCAATAGGTCTGTTTCGTACGCAGGCGATTTTGGATGTAGGCGGTTATGATCTCGATACTTTCGCAGAGGATTGTGATTTAACGCTGAAGCTGATGGAGACAGGTTGGTTGATAGAGTATCAACCACAAGCCATTGCCTGGACAGAAGCCCCAGAAAGCCTAGAGTCGTTATTAAAACAACGATATCGGTGGACTCGGGGTATTTTACAAGCAATCAGTAAACACGCCATTCGCTGGACAGACAGCAAGAGGCCACTGGCCTTATCATTTTGGCTTCTATATATGGGCGTAGAGGCGACTTTATGGCCCATTATTAATCTCAGTAGCTTTGCTTTGTTTGCCTATTTTATGTTGTTCACTTCTTTTGGGGATATGTATTGGATCTATTGGTGGTCGCTGTTAACGTTTTTGGATGTGCTTGCGGCGATATATTGCATTGCTTCCGAAAATGAGGATTGGTCATTGGCACCTCTTGCCGTCATTTATCGCATGTTTTTTTCCTTGATGGTGGATATCACCAAACTACTGGGCACACTTGAGGAATTATTTGATATTAAAATGGAGTGGGGTAAATTAGAGCGTAAGGGACGATTGTGACGATAGATTGGCAAGCTATCGTTTCGCTGGCTACGTCACCGCATGCCGTAGCCAGTGTGGTGATTATCGCCACCTTTGTGACTTTGATTTTAAGTCTGATTACCTATTTACGATTTCGTTATAAGCAGCAACAGGAACGGCGAAAGGCAAATGTTGAATTACCCCAATTTTTCCGCAGAATAGAACCCATGCAAGAAAGCGAACAAGAGAGTAAGAAATGAATCAAGTTGTCATACGGTGGGGCTTGTCAATTGTCCTGTTAGTGGGTTTCGCCGCGTTGGTGATTACTGGTACGGGCTCCTATCACAAAAACCACACCAAAGATTCTGCGGAAGTTGAACTGACAATAGTTGCCGATGCTGTCCCGCCACTGGAAGAATTGACCGAACCAATCGAGCCGTTAATCACGGTGGCATATTGGCAGATAGATGCACAAAGTAAAGACTGGCACTTTAGAGAGCGTGAACAACGTTGGCGCAAAAATTTGGCTTCTCGTCGAATACAGCTTTCCGTGATACGTGAACTATCTGATTTAAACGAGATAACAAGCAAAACACTCATTCTGGCCGATGCGGAGAATTTAAGGCGAACTCAACTAGCAGAAGTGTATAAATTGCTCAGGCGAGGTTATAAAATTGTGATGACCGGTTGGGTTGCAAAAGATACGGATAAAAACTACAGGCAGATGAAGCAGCTGTTAGGTGTGCACAAAATCGTCTCATTGCCTAAAGAGAAGAGTTATTTCGTCACCGCGGGTGAAAGATCCCGATTTAATGCAGGCACCTTGCCCGGTGCGCGAATCGATCTCGGCACCATAGCAGAAGTCCCTGCTGTGCAATTATCGAACAAGCAAAGCTTGCCTGGTGCTTGGTATTGGTCTAAATGGCGGCTTAAGCCACAAGAAACCATTTCCACTGCATTTGTTGCCCGTCAGATCGATTCGGGTCATTTAGTATGGCTGGGATTCCATCCTGAATTGATTCAGCCAGATCCTGACTCTCAGAAAGCGGCTCGGGCGCTTTTTAGTAGCCTGGCAGATTTTTTCTTAAATCAAGCCACCGTTGAGCTTGCTCCTTGGCCAAAATCCTATCGCTCTGCGGCACTGTTTGCTATGGATACAGAAGATAAGTTTGGCAATGCCGAGGAAGTGTATCAATTGTCGAAAAAGAACAAGCTGCCAATTACCTATTTCATCTTAGGAAAAGATGCAGAGCAGCATCAGGACTTAGTGTCTAAATTGTCTACAGATGGTGAGATTGCAAGTCATAGCTACCTACACGACTCTTATGAAGAGAATGCGCGTGATATTCAAGAAAAAAGACTCAGTAAAGTGCGCACTCAGTTGACAGAGATGGGTTATGCAGATGCCATTGGATTTAGGCCGCCTTATGAAGCTTATAATAGCCATACTGTTCCGGCCTTGGTAAAAAATGGATTCAAGTATATGGCTGGGGATACCAACTTGGCGTCAATGGCTATCAGAACAGTCACCCTAAGCGACAATTCTGTGTTTTATTTGATTCCTAGAAGTTTCATTGACGACTATGAAGTGCTTGACGATTTGGAGTTACAGTCTGAAAAAGATATTTTGGCTTTGATTCGTCCAGATATTGCATTGGCACACCATAATCAGGGTTTGTATTACTTTTCTTTTCATACTCAAATGTTTGCCATTCCAAAACGCCTAAAGATATTGGAAAAAATTATGAATGAAACCGCGCGAGAGCATGTCTGGGTGGCGACCGCGAAAGAGTTAGTGGAGTGGTGGCGCTTACGAAGCGAGATTAATGTGGAAACAAGCCAGGAGAATAATGCTGTCTCGATAACTGTTGTCAATCAGGGAGACGAGGTTATTCCACCATTTAGTTTATATCTATACTCTTTACCAAAGACAGTGGCACGAATAAAAGAAGATTCGTCAGAGATTAAAATACACAACAGTGAGGACCGGGCCGAACTAAGATTCGGTGAATTACGCTCGAATAGCACTGTCCATGTCAGTCTAGAGTTAGCACAACCTTAGTTATTTTTTTGCCGTGATTATTTTTTCGCATAATCTTAGAACCCGTTTGTCTCAGTGTTGCCTAATTGTCCTTTTATTGATTGGTTCCACTTCACCGTTGCACGCGAGACTTTGGCCCATCAAACCAGAATCACCACTGCTTCTAGGTGTGGGGGATCGAGTGGATTGGTTCACCCACCGTGTGAGAAGGGCGACTTGGAGTAGTGCCAAGGCTTTGGGGCAACCCACAGATTTATTGATGATCTGGTTGCCTAGGGGATGGAAATCATCATGGATCCCGGAGCGACGTCTCAAGCAACTAAACAAGGATGGGACCATACCGGTGATACTTCACTATTATTTTGAGGATCGCATCAGTCAACAGGCGATAGAGCGTGATCGAGACAGTTGGCATCAGAGTTTGCGGCATATGGGAAAACTGCTGAAAGATATTCATCCCGTCTTAATAGTGCTTGAACCAGAATTTAACGACGCACCACCCGCAGGGGAAACCCACACCATGCAGTGGCCCCAGCTGGCGAATGAACTATCCGTGGCAATCGACATAGTCCGGGAGCAAGCGCCCCACGCAATGATTTCCGTGGGCGCGGGAGATTTTTCGCCCACTCGGAATTTAGAACCCGTGATTTGGCCCCTTGTTCATAAATTAGACTTTTTAGCCTACCAGGAGATGCGTGCGGACACCGATCCTGACTATCGTACCGCAGACTATTTGAATGTGGGAGATGCGGCAGTAGAGTATGCGGCATATCTGAAACAATTCGGATTACCTATATTATTGGCCTATGTAGCGCTTTCAAGTCATGGGGATTGGGAGCAGAAGCAGAAAACCATGTTGCAACAACTTCGTAGTAAAAATGATCAATTGAAGCAGAATGGCGTCTTCGGAGTGAGTTATTTTCAACTGTTTGACGACCCCCAGCATCAGGGCTATTTTAAAGCAGCAGAAAAGCATTTTGGATTGTATACCCATGACGGGACTGCAAAACCCGCAGCAGAAGTGTTCAAAGAGTGGGGCTGGCAGCGGTAGCACGTTCACTCAAAGACGATTATGAGACAAGGAAGGATCGTGCCTTTACCATGAGCCAATCACTTCAATTCAAAGCAGACTGCCGCAAGTGTTCTAGATTGAGCCATTACCTCGACGAGGTGTCTGCTCAATTTCCTGATTATTTTGCACGGCCCGTGCCGCCGTTCGGTGATCCAAATGCACGGTTACTGATTGTGGGATTGGCGCCTGGGATGCACGGCGCGAATCGTACAGGCAGGCCCTTTACCGGAGATTTCGCAGGCATTTTGCTCTACCAAACTTTGTTTGATTTCGGATTTGCGAGTGGCGCTGAATCCATCTCTGCGACCGATGGGTTGCAGTTGAAAAATTGCCGAATCACCAATGCAGTAAAATGTTTGCCCCCGGCAAATAAGCCTAATACTGACGAGGTAAAGGCGTGTAATTCCTTTTTGCGAGCAGAATTGGCATCGCTACCTGAACAGAGTGCGGTAGTGGCTTTGGGCAGTATTGCTCATCAGGCTGTTCTGCGCGCCCTTGAGTTGAAACAAAAGGACTGTGCCTTTGGCCATGGCGCACAACATCGTGTCTCGCCTGAGTTAACGTTGTTCGATTCTTACCATTGCAGTCGTTACAACACGCAAACGAAACGACTCACCACTGAGATGTTCCGTGCTATATTTGAAGAAGTAACAGTATTCTTAAATCGAAATAATGAATGAACCACACGCATTCGATTCTCAATCCGTTATCTCTTGTCTGAGTACTCAGCCCGGTGTCTATCAGATGTATGATGATGGGGGAGAGTTGCTCTATGTGGGTAAAGCGAAAAACCTAAAAAAAAGAGTCAGCAGCTATTTTAGTCGCTCAGCGCTAGAGGCGAAAACGCTCTCTATGGTGCGTCAAATCGCCCGCATTGAGGTGACTGTGACTCGTACTGAGACCGAGGCTTTGCTGTTGGAAGCCAACTTAATTAAAGCGCACCGTCCTAAGTACAATATTTTACTCAGGGACGATAAATCTTACCCCTATATCTATCTGTCAAATGACAAGTTTCCGCGTCTGGGAATACACCGTGGTGCCAAACGCGCCGATGGTCGTTATTTTGGTCCCTATCCGAGCGCAGCTGCGGCGCGCGAGAGTCTTAGTGTGTTGCAGAAGCTTTTTCCTGTTCGTCAGTGCGAGGAGAGTTATTTTCGCCACCGAAGTCGTGCCTGTTTGCAATATCAGATTGGCCGCTGTAGTGGTCCTTGCGTGGGTTTGGTGGCAGAAAAGGAATATGCAAACGAGGTCAATCATGTTGTCCTGTTTTTAGAGGGCCGTAGTGATGAGCTTGTGTCGGATCTGATGCAAAAAATGGACGCCGTCGCTGAGAAGCAACAATATGAACAGGCTGCACGTTATCGTGATCAGATTAATAGTCTACGTAAAATTCAAGAAAACCAGATAGTGAGCCGAACCCACGGAGACTTTGATGTATTAGCTTGTGTGTTCCAGGGGGGCGTTGTTGTGGTGCATCAACTTATCTTTAGAGGGGGGAGATTGTTAGGCAGTCAATCCCACCAACCGCGTATTCCATTGGCTGAGACTAAAGATGAAATATTAAGCGCATTTATTTCCCAATATTATCTGCACGGAAAACAGAGGCAGGAATTACCGAAATTATTACTCGTAGATGTCGCCATTACCGATCGCCAACTGTTGATCGAGTCTTTATCTGCGTACAAAAATAGTCAGGTGAGTATCGAAGTTCCAAAACGAGGGGATCGTCTGCGTTGGATGCAGATGGCCAGAGAAAACGCGCACGTCACCCTCAACGCACACTTGGCAGGCAAACAGGGAATGCGGGAGAGACTCGCCAATCTAATGGAAGAATTAGATCTAGAAGAGTGGCCAAAACGTATCGAGTGCTTCGATGTCAGTCACACGCAAGGAGAACGTGCCGTCGCATCCTGTGTGGTGTTTGATTTAGCTGGGCCGGTCAAATCCGATTATCGACGCTACAACATGAGAGAAGGAGTAGGCGGGGATGATTATGCCTCATTGTCTCAGGCATTGATGCGGCGCTATCAGAATGCGCGGGAACAGACCATGACCTTACCCGATCTGATTTTGATCGATGGCGGTAAAGGACAACTTGCTGTCGCCAATGAGGTGATGCAAGAGTTACAACTTACCCACATCAAGTTGGTGGGGGTGGCTAAAGGACGGGCGAGGAAACCTGGCGCCGAACAACTGTTTTTTGCCAATCGGACCCATGGGAAACTTTTGCCGCCTCACTCCATGGCGCTCGCCTTGATTCAGGAGATAAGGGATGAAGCGCATCGATTCGCCATTATGGGGCATCGGGGCAGAAGAGACAAAGCGCGCACTCAGTCAGAATTGGAGCAAATCGAAGGGGTCGGTCCAAAAAGACGGCAGCAATTATTACGTCATTTTGGAGGATTGTCTGGTATAAAGCGAGCGGGAGTGGATGATCTGTGTCGTGTGGGCGGGATCAATCGAGACTTAGCTCAAAGAATATACGATACTTACCACTAAAAATAATTGTTGACTGATGTATTGATATGAATTTGCCAATTATCCTGACGTTTATGCGCATAGGTGCGGTGCCAATTCTGGCTATCTTATATCTTTTTTCGTTTCCCTGGGTGAATTTGGTCTGTTGCGTGATTTTTACGGTGGCGGCGCTGACGGATCTATTAGATGGCTATTTAGCACGAAAATGGGAGCAAACGTCTTCATTTGGCGCCTTTTTAGATCCGGTGGCGGATAAAATGTTGGTGGTGGTGGTGTTGCTATTACTTCTGTATGCGCACCCCAGTTTTTGGATGTTGTTGCCGGCGGTGGTGATTATCGGGCGCGAAATTACTGTTTCGGCGCTGCGAGAATGGATGGCGGAAAAAGGCAAACGTGGCCTCGTGGCGGTATCTAATCTGGGAAAGTACAAAACCACTTTACAGATGGTTGCTCTCGGCATGTTAATTTATGAGCAACCGATTGGCTGGATTCCGATCATGAATATCGGTTATATACTGCTGTATATCGCGGCCAGTCTAACATTATGGTCGATGTTACTTTACCTTAAATCGGCACGATCAGAATTCGACATCTCAGATTCTGTTTAGTCTCCACACCCGAGAATTTCTAGGAAGTTATTGACAGAACAGGGCTTCCGTCTACAATAGGCAGCCACTTTAGAGAAGGCGGGAATAGCTCAGTTGGTAGAGCACAACCTTGCCAAGGTTGGG
>JBGTSY010000010.1:0-60193 GCA_041940025.1 Thiotrichaceae bacterium
TTGCCAGAGTTGAGCCGTGAGTAGAAAGTTTAAACCAAAGCCAAAGCCCAGTTCCGCTATAGTGACATTTCGATTGGTGATAAATCTTTCAGCCAAGCTGTTTGCTTGAATATAGGTGATCTGTGCTTCAGTGACTGCCCCCGTATCACTAAAATATCCTTCATTAAAGCGGCGGCAGACGGGGGTTTCGCCTTGCCAGGTGATTTCAGCTGGTGTGATAGGTGTGCGCCAGTCAATGATTTCTTGATTGGACATTTTGCGGGTATTCTTGAGCCAACAGCTCCAGTTGTTGTAAGTGCCTGTTGAGTAGGTTGAGATCCTCTAGATCGATGTGTGGCATCTGTTCCTTGACATAGGGTGCATGAACCATGGCTGTTTCCAATCCCACTTTGGGAAAAGATAATTCAGTTAGAGCATGTATGAATTTTAATGTTTTAAAAGCATCAAACCATATAAAAATCTGATAGTGTCGACCTTCAGGATCGCTATATTTTTTCCATAGCTGTTCTAACTGTGATTGATAGTCAGTGAAGGATAAAATTTCATTTAATAGTTGCTTGTTTACCGGATTGACGGTAGTGCACTCGTCGTTAAAGACGGCGAATGCTTGATTAGTGACCTGGTTTTCACAGTGCGAAAGAAAAATGGCGAGTAGTTGGTATACCCGGTGATGATAAAAAATATGACGTTTTGCTTTTAATAAGGATTGAACCGCCGGACCGGTGCCGAATGGTACCCGAGAAGAGAGCCGGCCAGATAAGAGAATGGGATGACCCCTTAGGTTGCCAATCTTGCCTAGTTTTCTTAGTTTGTTCAGCAGATAAAAATCTTCCCCGGCCTGTCTTTTTGGAAATCCCCGTACCTGTGCATAAGCCTTAAGATTGATTTTCAATAGGCTGCCAATACTATGAAAAGCGTAGGGTGAACCGGCGTATAAGAGTCCGAGTCGATGATGTCTGAGGCTGATTTCATACAGGATCGCTGCGTATTTTATGTCAGGGTTATGGTAGTCATGCTCGAACCCATAGTGGTAGGCAACGAATCCTGATTCCTCTGTGTGCTCAAAATAATCAATGGGTAAGATAGCATCAGCATCGGTACAGTGTAGCCACTCTGTCTTTAGTTTGCCGCACTGGTATAGGGCCAGCGCAATATCTGCGGCAATTTTTCTTGCTAATCCGACCCCTTGTTTGCTGGGTAGAGAGTTTTGTGGACTAAATCGATCTATCATCAACACCGCTGAAGTGCCCCGCTGAAATAGTTGATGTCCGTTTTGTAATGTGATGGCGTCGCCAAAATGGAGGTGAAGCCACCTAAGACTGCTAATATTTGCGTCTAATGTTAGGTTAGATGAGTTGCCTTGGTTACTGTTGATCACAAGGATGACTAATAAGTTATCCCAATTCGGAATTGAGAGGAAGGTGTGGCGAATGTTCTCTCCCTCGGCATGGGCGGGAATGATCAGAACCTTTGTATAGATGCCTACAATTTGATGCGCAAGATCGCTCTCTGGTTCGGCGAAACGAGATAGATATTGGTCGATGTATCGCACAGATTGAATCAGTGAACCGCCGCACGTATGGGTAGTCGGGACACAATGTCTGCTTCTATGTGTAGGAGTTCCTGGAGGCGATGTTCCACTTGATCGGCGCTAAAATAGGTATGTGCTAACTGAACAAAAGTATGATGGTGTTTTGCTTCTTGGGTAGCCAGCTGTTTATAAAACTGTTTTAATTCGGCGTCTTTTTGATTTTGCGCCACGCAATGAAACCGTTGGCATCCTCGTGCTTCGATAATTCCAGCGAGCAACAATCGATCTAAAAAATAGAGATCCGAAGGATGTCGCGCGTGTTTCAATAACTGATTTATGTAGGGATCTTTTTCGTCCGCACCCAGTTGTAGTTGGCGGGCTTCAATTAGACTGTATACTTGGGAAAAATGTTCTAACTCTTCTAAGGCTAGATCAATCATGGCTCGAACCAATTGTTTACGATCCGGATAGTGAGCTACCATGCCCATTGCCATTGCAGAGGCCTTTTTTTCACAGGCGGCATGATCCAACAAAAACAGGTCGAAATCCTGCATGACTTTATCTATCCACTCTTGGGAGGTTTCCGAAAGCAAACGCAACATGGGACTTAACTTTTCTCTATCAAAAGTTCGCCATTTTACCAGAAGCTTATTGACAGCGTGTCTCTATTTGGTTTGTCTAGGTGGCGTGTGGGCGTCCCCCCCAACTGGGGAGAGAGACATAGAGAGTAACCTGAATAGTTGGTACACAGTGGTGTCCTCCGGCTCAGGGAAGAGCCACTCCAAGGTGCGTCCACGAGGTGTATTGCGACTTTCTAAGCCGCCTCAGTCCAAAGTGAGTATGTATGGATTGTCGGCATTGGCTTGGGTGGGATCGGAGGGTAATTTGTATGCCTTATCGGATGCAGCCCATATTTTCGTGTTTAAGCCCAGAATCGTTCGAAATGAATTAATCGGCTTGGAATTTGTGCGTCATTTCACTCTTAAGGACAGTTCTGGTCAAGCGCTGCGAGGGTCCGCAGCAGATTCTGAAGCTCTTTTTTGGCAGGGTGCTGAGTCACCGGTGGCTGAGAGTCTGTTTGTGGGATTTGAACGCCAACCGCGAATCATCCGCTATGATTTAAACGGCAACAGGCTCGAGCCCCTCACATTACCGAATGATTTCGCACAGATCCAAACCTATGCTGGAAAGAACAAATCGATTGAGGCTCTTACTTCTCATCCGAAATTTTCCTACGTAGCCGGAACTGAATGGCCAACTAAGAGGGCCAAGAGTTATATTTCTCTATTCACCCCCTTTGGAGCACATTGGCGATATCACCAGTTCGCAGAGCCTAAATGTGGTTTAACCGCGTTAGAACATTGGTATGATGACTTCTTTATTAGTGTAGAACGCTGTTTTCTAAATGCAGCCAAGCCGTTTACTATTCTAGTGCGCCGTGTGCAATTGAAAATTGATGAGCCTGAGGCAAGCATTCAAAATTTAGCCATCTGGCGCAGCAATGAAGTGGCCCTGTTAGATAATTTTGAAGGATTGACGCGTCATCATGGAAATTTCTTCTTTATCGTTTCCGATGATAATCGTAATCCTTGGCAAAATACTTTATTGAGCTATATTGAAATACCGTGAACAGATTTGTCCAATTCAGATGGAAGCTGACTCGGTTAATTGACCGATTAAAATCCAGCCGTTTGGTACGCGAATGTGCCACACTACAAGTCGTGGTGCCACCAGTATTAAATGTTCCACCGGAACTCAAATCCGCTGCACCTGTGAGTCCCATGACAGATTACTTGTCGAAGCCTTATCTCATTTGTTTCATGCGGCACCTAGGTTGTCCTTTTGCTGAAATGACTGTGTTAGAACTGTCGCAGCTCCAGCAAAAGCATCAGCAGATCGATTTTATTGTGGTCAGTCATTGTTCCCTAAGAGAAACTGAATTTTGGCTGAATCAAATTGCACCTGATAATCAATTTGTCACAGTCATCGATGAAGAGCGAGATCTGTATGGTCGATGGGGGTTGGGTTGTACTGGCTTAGGACATTTTCTAGGTGTGCGCAGTTTAATCACACTGGTACGATTGGCTCGACGCGGCCTGGTGAATAGATCACCCAGTGGCAGTCGATGGCAGCAAGCAGGCGCGTTTGCGGTGAACGGTGACGGCAGAGTGGTGTGGCGACATCTACCCAAACATGCGGGCGATTTACCTCAACTTGACGCAGTTGTCTCAATATTAAACACAACAGAGCAGGGTAAGTTTAGCCAGGTTTCCTAAACTTCAGCGTCATTCGATCACTTTCGCCAATATTCAAATATTTGTGACGGTTTGTCTCGCCTTCTCGTAGGGTGGGGGGTAGGCTCCACACCCCTTTAGCATAATTTTTTTCATCTTTTGGATTGGCGTTGATGGCAGATCGGGCAACGAATTGAAATCCTGCCTGTTTTGCAAACTGGATCACCTGCTGTTCGTGAACATATCCAGATTTGGCCAAAGGATCCACGGGAGAGCTGGGATCAGCGCGGTGCTCTACAACACCTAAGATGCCTCCCGGTTTGAGTGCACGATACATCGCCTCGAAGAACAGAGCCGTTTTTTCTGCCAACATCCAATTGTGTACATTGCGGAAGGTGAGCACCAGATCGGCGGAGCCAGCGGGAGCGATTTCCATATACTCGGGAGGCTGTAGAATCGTCATTCTGGTTTCACCGAACACTTCCGGGTTCGACGCAATTTTTTGATGAAACTTTTTTGCATATTTTCGATAGAATTCGATATCGGAATTGGGATCAAAATGCGCTGCATAAAGCACACCTTTGGATTTTAACGCAGGTGCCAATATCTCTGTGTACCAACCTAACCCTGGCCAGATCTCTACTACGGTCTGAGTCTGTTTAAATTCGAAGAAATCTAACGTGTCTATTGGGTGTCGATAAGGATCCCGCAGTTTATTCTTATCGCTTCTATGTTCACCGCTCAGTATTTTTTGTAGTGCAGCGATGCGGTGGTTTTCTAATTCTTCCGCTGTGCTCAAGCCAGCATAAACGAGTAGAAAAAATGTAACGAACGCTATGTTGTAGAGAGATTTAATTGCCATGGGTGACTTTCCTTGTTGGAATGGGTGGGGTGACTCGCATCTTCCATCTGGACCAAGTTAGCAGCTTCTTGAATGGTAGCAACTGAAGCGTTTTTTTGTGTTAAATTTTCACTTAAATAGCGTCGCCACGCCTTCGCCCCAGGCACACCATGAAACAGGTGGAACAGATGTCTGGCCATTATCGATAAAGGTACATTAAACTCCTTGTGTTGCTGGTGTACATAATCCAAGTAGCTTTCTAATACCTCCATACGGCTTTTGGGGTGCGCATCTTCGCCATAATAGAGATGATCAATGTCTTGCAGCAGAAAGGGTGTTTGGTAAGCCGCACGGCCGATCATCACCCCATCTACGTGAGGTAAGATCTGTTGGATCTGTTTATGGTTCTGAACACCACCGTTCAACGTCACATGTATCGCAGGAAACAGTCGTTTAATTTCATAGACGAGTTCATAGTTAAGAGGAGGAATTTGCCGGTTTTGTTTTGGACTGAGTCCTTTTAACCAGGCATGGCGGGCATGGACGATAAGCTTGTCGCAGCCTGTCTGATTCAGTCGGGTAACCAAGGTCAACAGTCTATCTATGCCTTCATCTTTATCTAGTCCGGTACGGCATTTGACGCTCACGGGTACGCTGGTCGCATCTTGCATTTTGTTGACGCACTCTGCGACCCGTTCAGGTTGTGCCATCAAGCAGGCACCAAATTCACCCTGTTGCACTCGATCGCTGGGGCAGCCTACATTTAGGTTGATTTCTCTATATCCCGCCTCTTCAGCCATAGTGGCGCATTGAGCGAGTTGATATGGATCGGAGCCGCCTAATTGGATGGCTAAAGGCTGTTCTTCAGGGTTATATCCAAGAAGTCGATTGCGCTCGCCTTGGAGCAGGGCACCCACATGGATCATCTCTGTATACAACAGGATTCTAGAAGAGATTAAGCGTAATAAATAGCGTTCGTGCCGGTCAGTCCAATCCATCATGGGCGCCACTGAGAGCAATGGACGACGGTAGATCTCTTTATTGGCGTGGGTTAGCTTTGCCTGTGACATAGGATTTTACTATCGATTGTCGCTCAACTGTTTCAGCTGAAACAGCAGCGTGCTCAGTAGATCATTCGCCTCTATGAACTGGTGTACAGGTCCCAGTATGTCATCCCCTTGTTGAACATAGGGACCGGCCTCTTGTAGCTCTGATGCGCACTCTTCCATAAGTGTTTGTGCGAGCATGGGAGTGGTTTCTAAGTGACATTGCAGCCCTAAGACGTGATTCTCATATAGATAAGCTTGCTGTGCGCAAGCGTCGCTTCGGTAAAGGGCATGAGCACCGGAGGGAAGATCAAAAGTTTCACCATGCCAGTGAAAAGCCAGGAACTTTTCCGGCAACACTCGAGATAAGTTATTTACCGGGATGTCACTTTGACGGTGGATTGGAAACCAGCCGATCTCTTTATAGGGATTGGTGGAAATTTTCGCCCCTAATACTTGAGCAATCAGCTGGGCACCTAGGCAGATCCCGACTATGGGAATGTGCCGACTCAGCGCAATTTCTATCTGTTTTTTTTCTTCACGAAGCCATGGGTGTTGGTTTTCATCATGTACACTCATGGGGCCGCCAAGCACGACTAGTAGTTCGGTTTCTTCTGGGAGGTCGGCTCCAGCCTGATACCAATGGGTCGATGTGAGAGAGTGCCCTAACAGTTGCGCCCATTCGCTGATACTACCAGGACCCTCAAAGGAAACTTGTTGGTAAATGTGCACTTTCATGAGACTAATACTGTATCTGTGTTAAAAAGTGCAATGGTATCACCGGCACGGGTAGATGGTGAAACCCTAAGAGTATTTTGAATGTAGATTGGTAGGCGTTTAGAAGAACATATCCACTGCAAGTGAGAAGATATTTACATCTGTACCTGGAGTTCCATCGATGAAAATGCCTTGAGAGCCGCTGAATCCCCCTCCGGGTCGAACATGTTGGGCTTCTACTTTTAAGGCGACAGATGAATTAATATCATGTCTCACACCAAAAATGACAGACTCTTGTTCGACATAGGGCAGACCACGTTGAATGGGCTCATGGGCGGCAAATGTGATATGAGGCATCGTGGGGCCGAATCTGTATCCAAGAGTGAGGTAACCGGCACGGATGTCCGGCACGTCGCCTGACACGTTACGACGGATAATTTCCAAATAGGAGATGAGATTATTCCAGTCGAGTTCTCCGGCGAAAGAAAAATACTCCACGAGGCCATCAATGCTTTCCGTCAGTTTCGCATCGGGAATATTAGGAACCGTCATGCGTCCGTATGCGAATCTGAAGGTGCTGAACTCATTAGACCAGATGAGATTCAATCCGCTCATATTGTCTGCTACAGCTGTCACGTAATCGAAATCATGTCCCAATAACTCGTTTAGGGCGGTAAATACAGCAAATGAACTGTTCGCACCAATGGCAGCGGCCAAAGCGCCGGGATTGGATGTGTTAGCAGCGTCTAGGGCGAGCAGATCAGCCTGTTCGGCACTGGAATAGACTGCCAGAAGATCGCTTAAAGGAATCGCATCGAGGGAATCTGCGCTAGTGGGATCAAAGGGAAAAAGTCCGACACCTTGGGTGAATTCAGAGCGACCAAAAAAGGGTTGGAGTCGTATGGTAAAGGCATCAAATGTTATTTCGTACACTAGATCAACACCAGTCATAGTGTCAAAACCCAAAGTTGCAGGACCATATACTTCCGCAGGAGGCCGGATCCATGGATACGCGAAACCAATTTCAATGTATTCAGCCGCTAACATTGGCGGAAATTTAATACGACCTGCACGAATGGTCATCCGATCAGAGGCGTAGTAGGTGAGGTAGGCTGTGTCAGTTTCTAAGTTAAAAGACTCCTCGCCTTTTGCCAACATAAGCGTAGTGAGTTGCCAGCCAGGTTCGTCACCTCTGAGGGTTAATTGAATGCCAGCAGATGTGTCACCATCGAGGTTTGGCTTGTTTTTTATGCCACCTACATACTCGGATTCGTTGTCAGAAATAGCAAAAACGCCACTAAAAATACTATTAAGATTAAAATCCACGGCATAAGCCTGAGTACTAAACGCCGTGATTAGTGAAGTCAGCACAATTTTTAATCGTAGTTTCATCATGCGCGATCCATCGATTCTTAAACATCCCTATATTTAAGGGTCATGGACATACTGTAACAGTAATTAGGTTCAATCTCTAAAGATACTTATCGGCGAGTTAATGAAAACATTAGACTAATTTCAAGCCACTAGTATGGCTTATGCCGAATCACCCTGGTTTAAACGGAAGGTATGACTTCACTCATGCAAAATGGTTTAGGCTAATTTTTGCAAAGTGCCTCCTGACTGACATTAGTTGCTATATCCTTCAAACTGCCACAATGGATCAATTTCTACTTAGTGTGGCCGTGCCCAGTTAAGTCACATCTACATCAAGAGTGAAAGGTGAAAAGTGTATTTGAGCAGGACTGTCGTGCTGCTTTGGCTGTGCGCTTATGTCAACTTAGAGTGAAGGGTTTGCGCGCTGCTTCTACATAGTTAGGGCTATTAATTTTTGGCCCATTTAGCAAAGAAAAGGAGCATGGTATAGGCTACCATACTCTCAATATGTTACTAAATTTATGAGGAAAATCCTTTTCATTGTGAAGGCTTTTGTTAAGCGCTGTAAAACATTTGGCAGACCTTCTTCGGCTCTGTACATTTATTGGCCTTGGGTAGCCATCGCTACCCCATGAATCATGAAAGGTTCATAGTACAAAGAGACCTGATCGGAGCTAAAACCTGCCTCGGTCATGACCTTTGACAGTTGTTCTTCCGTACGATAGATCATGGGCCACAACAGAACCCAGAATAGAAACAACATCTCACGGTTATGGCGAATATTGCCGGTCAGGAACACCCCATTCTCCGGCAGGCAGTTGCGAATCCTAGCAACCGTACGGATCGCCTTTGTGTCGGTGAGGTAATCCATTAATCCAACCATTTCGATTATATGCGGTTGGAAGCGCTCGCACACTTCCTCAATTTTACGTGTGGTGCCCAGTACGAATTCAAAGTGATCTTCGAGTCCTGCTTCTTTGACGTTTTGTCGAGAGATCTCAATAGCGGTTTTGTCGTTATCTATGAGCACGGCTTTGATCGTTAGATCGGGATTCTTTTTGATGGCGGCAATTACTGCTTGCGCCGAGCCAGAGGCAATGGACAGAACTCTGATTTCAGGCTCTTGTTCAAATCGGCAAAAAGCATCGGAGAGTAAATTCACCACAATCTTGAAACGATTGGTGACCGCTTGCCGATTCTCCATTTTTTCCATCCAAAAATGGGTTAAAAAGCCTTCTAGGTTTCTACGCACCGATGGTTTTACCTTGGTGTGGTAGTTGTAGAAGAGATCTAAGGAGCGCCAGTCGGCTGCGCCATATTTTGCTCGGTGGTTAATGTGGCTAAATCGGTCAAAGAAAAAATTCGATACGTGGGAGGAATCGCGCCCCATCTCCCACAAGATTTTCTGAAGATACTTATTACGATAGCGAAATAATTTGAGATAAACTAGCTGAACGCTATTGGTCAACATACTCCAACAGCTGACTAGCCATAAAGCCCATATATAGAAGATGCTTCTAGTATCGAATTCACCTTGGAACTCTTCTGCTTGTACAACTGTGAGGTTAACCCCATTTGATAATTTCATATATGCATTGCTCCCTTACCAAAGCTAAAGCGAAAAATGACAAATTGGTTGTTATCTGCTCATCATGCCTAGGACGATGAAATCAGCACGCTCTAAAACTTGATCAGTCATATGCAAAACGATTTTTTAAGATCTATATAACAGATATATTATTTTCAAAGTTATGAATCAGAGCGATTTTGTATCATCGTATTAATCGCTCTAATAATTTATCTGCGCCAAGGTCTTTATCTTTAGTGATTGAAATAGTATTTATCTAAATTTTAATTGTCTACTCTTTTAATTCTTCGCGACCTCGATATTGGGTCTGGATGCTAGTTTAAATTTCCCGTAACTTGTTAATATGACGGGTATTAAAAAGAGATCGATTGCCCAGGCCAGGATCAACGTAATACTGATGAAAATGCCGAACGCTGATGTAGGTAGAAAGGAAGAGAGGGCCATGCAAGAAAAAGCCCCCACTAGAATGAACGTGGTCATGCTAATGCTGTGCCCAATAGTGGCAATGGTCTTATCGATAGCTTGTTGCCACTCTAACCCCTCGTTAAGATAAATCCGAAATCGGGTGAGAAAATGAACGGTATCGTCGACGACAATACTGAGCGACACACCACCTATCAGTACCGTTGCGATATTGATGGTGACACCGAACCAGGACATGAGACTATAGGTGAATACAAGCGGGAATAGGTTTAAGGCTATTCCTAATAGTGCCAATGGCAGGGACCGGAAGAGCATCGGCATGACAACAATTAAACAGAAAATAACAATCGATAATGTCTGGATCTGAGTATTGCCAATTTCAGTATTCATGTTTGATAACATCATCGCACTACCGGAGATAAACAATTCTGAGTCGTCCTTAAATAAACGTTGATGTAAATTGTTTATTTGCTCGCGTAAGGATTGTATTTGCACGGCACTCATGTAGTCTGTGAGCACCAGAAAATGCACATAGCGTTTATCTTGGCTGAGGTAGTCTGACAAGTCGGTGTTGTCGCTGAATTCCGCCAGTTGTAATAAACCGTTTAATTCCTGCGGACTGTAGTTTCTGAATTTGTCTAAATTGGAATCTTCCTGCAGGAACGCCTGATCAATTTGAAATAGAAAATCGTCTGCACTAATGACTTTATTGACGTTTTGTAATTGCGCTATCGCCTCATTTAATGTGACCAGACGATTAAAATGTTGATAGTCGTTGAAAGATGTGTGGTGGGGTAATTTCACCACTACGTTGAGTGAGCTGGTGGAATAGCCGGCGTCCTGTATCCAATCGTGTGCCTGATTAAATCTTGTTCCTTCATCGAACCAATTCACGTAGTTGGTATCAACTCTGAGCTGGGATAAACCCAACAGAGAGAAACAACAGAGGATAAAAATACCGATGGTATGTCTCTTTTGTTTGTGAATCCATTGTGGCAAAGCGTGCCACCGTGAATGGCCCAACAAGGGGGCTTCTTTGTCCTGTGCACGACCATCAGGGTAGAGTAGTTTGAGTAAAATCGGCGCGATAATCAGACTAAAGGCCCATGCGGAGAAGATACCTATGGAACCAAAAAATCCTAAATGTCGAATGGGCGGTACTGCGCTAATCATATAAGAAGAGAAACCCACAATAGTGGTGAGAGATGCCCACAGTCCTGGTCGCCACAGTAGAGTCAAGGCGCGCGTGACCGCAGCATCTGCCCCCAGTTGGTGGCGCGCCTCATGAAATTCTTTAATAAAATGGACTACATTGGCTATGGCGATGCCGGCGAGCAGAGTCGGCATAATCTGCGTCACCATGTTATAGGGTATCTTGAGTAGCGCTAACAGTCCCATGGTGGGCACGAGGGTGCTTAATACCACTGCATAAAGCACGATTAGATCACGAATACTACGGAAAGTGAGCAGACCGAAAACGGTCACCAGTATATAGATAGCGATGTAGAATATGATGACATCCCGTACTGCGGCACGGTTCATCTCTACGATCAAAGGCATCATGCCGACGATTGCCCACTGTTCGATAGACTCCATGCTATCCACAATGGATTCGATGCCCTGGATCATCTCTCGCCGGTAGCCGCTTGCATCTAACAGTCTATCTTTGGTCTGAATCATTATGGCAGTGTGCGCACTATCATTGGTATTGATTAAACCCTGATGAAAGATTGGATTGTGAGCTAAGGCTTTTTTGAAGTTCTCTTCGGCGCTGGATTGTTGCCACGAATGAGTAGAGTCAGGTGTGTAGAGCCTTGAATAGAGTAGTGAGCCGTCCGCAGTTAACAGGTTATCTTTGGTATTTGCGATGGAGATAACTTTGACAATGTTGTCCAGTTGTTCAATTTTGTAGGAGACATCTGATAGTTCATTGAGAAACTTTTTATCATAAATATTTTCAGTTTCCAGGAGCAATATTGTCCACTCTTTTTCGTCAAAAGCGTGCAGAAATTCTTCATATTGTTGAATGTCGGGATCGTCCTCAAGAAACCACACCCCCATAGAATTGTCTGCGATGTTGTCCGCATAGAGAAGACGGTGTCCGACCACGCCCAGAAATCCTATTAAAATAGATAGCCACAGCGCCAGGATCGGAAATTGAAGTTTAAAGAGTAATTTTGTATACATAATTGATGAAACCTATCTTTTTTCTAGTTAGCATAGCCAGCCGCCGAGGGTGTTAGTTAATTCCAATTTCTATTCCCGAAACGATTCTATCTTGCTGATCAAATTGGCCGAAAATGCCCAATTCGTCCCCAAAGAACAGATCTAAACCGATCCATATAAATAGGTTATCGAGTACCTCCAGCCGACCTTGAGATTGAAATAACCCGTCTTTTCGATTGAGGTTGTAGATAAGACGACCGTCGAGTGTGACTCGATCGTGCCAAAAACGTTGTTGCATATTGAAGGTAAGATGAGTTTCAGTGTTGTCCCGCACCCATTCGGGACTGGTTTCCGTCAAGATACTCTGATGGAGTTGGATCCCCAGCAACTGGGAGGCCCGACTGGAATAATCCAATCCGAGCACATAAGCCCATTCATCTGTGCTCTCAACACCATCTGAATCGGTGGGATCGTCCACAATAAAAAACTTATCAATTTGTAGCGCTGTTTCTAGTCTTAATGAAAAAGTCCCAAAGGCATTGGAAACACTACTACCTATGAGTTGTGTTCGAGCATATTCGGGTACCACTGTGACAACAGGTGTCACACCGTCCAGATCAATGAAACGGCGTATGACTGGCGTATCGTCGTAATGAGACAGGTAGTTGACGGTGAGATCCCAACCAAAAACAAAGGTGGAGACTCGCCAACCTAAATCGAGACCATTGGGTCGCTTGCCGTTTTCCACAATCACGGAAGCACCGGTTGGGGCGCTGGGAATCAATAGGGGGGAGCTGTATGCGAAAGGCAGGCCTTGCTCAGGAAAATCATGATAACTATTGTCTGGGATGAACAACATCTGGAACCCCCATTGTTCGAATAACAACTCGGTGTTCAGCATCCACAGGGGAATACGACTTTGATTCGGATCTTCGAGGATAAAGGTTTTATAGGACTGTGGATTGACCACATCCAACACCTTAATGCCGTCGGCGACCCCCCAGACTATCTCTTGTTTGCCGACTGTAGAATAACCATTGCGATGTCGTATACGATAGTGGAGCTCCCGTAGTTCCAACTCGCCGCCACTACCTAAATCCCAAAATCGACTCTTTCCGGCCACTTCCGCTTGATCTGGTGCTTCGTTTCTGAAGTCATCAATGGCGGTTATTTTTCCCCGTAGTAGTGCTGTGAAATCGGTTCGTTGAGTAACGGGAATTTCTATGTAGGGATGTAACGAGAGTTGCCACAAATTGAGTTTGTCCTGTTCTAGATCATAAGACCACTCTCTGATTAAAGTCGTGGAGAACTGTGCATTTCCCCAACTGCTGGACGTTTGTGAAAAAGCGAGGGAGCTAAAAGCAATCAGGAAAAATTGTACTAAAAAATATAGGTTAAATTGCCGGTCTATGTTTTTATTGTCGCCCATCCTGAGCATAGTTTTTCCTGCAGCCGGAAAGCGGGCTATAGTCCACGTCTTAAAGTATTTTGGGTGAAAATCTGATCATCTATCTGTTTCTGATAATCGATGTCTGTAAAATTAAATAGAGTGTGGTGTTGAGTGAGATGGTTTTTGCTTTCAATGCTAAGTGCTGTCCAAATCCCCTGAATGGATTGCACGTCCCGAATTTTGATAGTCTTGTAGTGACGACCGTGCAAATCCCATTGATCCACACTCAGAGGCATCCATATTTGTGCGTCTATCCAACTACGAATTCGACTGATGCCTAACTCATTGGCAACGGTTTCGTTCACCGGAATCGCCTCCAATAAATACAGATCGCCACCAGACTGTTGCCGGTGTTCTAGAATGGAAAATTGATAATCACTTAGACTAAATTTGGTTTCTTTTTTAATATCTTCATAACTGAAATCTGTGCCTAAGAAGGCATCTCCGCGGTTAGCGGATGAGATGCGACGAATTTTTCCAAATGCCGGTAAATAGAGCCATTGATCATCGTCTGCTGCGACATCACCATAATCAAATGTGAGAAAAGCAGTGTCGCGAAAATTTGCGGGCTTTTCATAGTAAATCAATGTTTTTTTATCTGATCCGTAGTATTTTCTAAAAGAGATGGTTTCACGTTCGCGCACATTGTTTTGATTGTCGGTCATAAACATATGGATACGTCTGAACTGGGTGACACCTTCGTCACGCGCGGCGACTCGTTGGGCTACATCATAGCCAGAGAGCGGATTGGCGGAGACGACACAACTGATACAGAACAACCAAATGCAATGTCGAAATAAAGGATACCTTCGGACTCTAGTGTTCATTGATGCTTACCTAACTGTCTTCCACATATAGCTAATATCGTGTCACTTGCTATCATCGTGAATATAAGGAGTTACATTCGTTCCACTTCAACACGACGGTTTTTTGCGCGACCACTGGCAAAATTATTGTTGGCAATGGGATTGGCAGGGCCCTTACCTTCTACGGCCACTATCCTATGTGTCGGCACACCTTTATAGATTAAATAGTCTCGAGCAGATTGGGCTCTTTTTTCTGAAATTTTCAGGTTGTACAGGAGATCACCTCGATTGTCTGTATAGCCTATCAGTTTAATTTTTAACTCAGGATTTTCAGTGAGCAACACAATGATCTGTTCCAATGCGGCTATGGAATCTTCTGTTAAATCAGACGTTCGGTATTTAAATGTTAATCTCGCGAGTAGATTCGGATTATTGGGATCTAACTCGAAATAGGTTGCATCTTTGTTCTCAGAGTTTTCGGTAATCCTTTTCTTCCGTATCGGTTGAGGCGCGGCTGTTTTTGGTGGGGAGTAGGTCAACTCTTCTGTCGGTGTGGCACCATTCGTCACTGGTGGTGGCGTGTATGTAGGTTTTGATGTGCGATTGGGTTGCACTGCCTGGGGTACCGGCGGGGTATAGGTTGGGGCTTTAGGATTTCGCGTGATCGCTTCGTGAGCAGGTGGAATATAGTTCGATTGCGCGTCTTTGTGACTGGTTTGTCCAGGCTCATTCTGCTCAACCTTGGGCGGACTATCTCTTCTAGATGGTTGGGACTGAGTTGGGCTATGTGACGTTGCTACCTGGTTCGCAGTATTGTTTGATCGTCCTTCTTCTGGATCATAGCTGGTCACATTGAGGCGATAGATCTTACCAAATGGCAATACCCAGCTGACATTGATGAGTTGGTCGTTAAACTCATTGGTGTCGGTATCTTCTTGGCGAAGGATGAATTCGCCCCTAAGATACCAAATCTTATTTTTTGGCAGAATATCTAAGCCGAGGCTGGCTTCGGTGATGTTGTTTGTTTCTTTATCAACTAATGTATCTGTTTTAATTTGCCCGGCGGCCAATCTTACGAACGGTTTGCCTAAGTTTGCTAGAAAGGGGGGTAAGACATAGGAGAAACTTTTGCCCCATTGTCGATTTCGAAATGGCATATAGGTTAGACCGACAGTCGCGCCCAGATAGTCAAAGTTCGCCTCATCTACGTCGTAACTGCCCCCAAATGCCCGCATCTCCATGGCCCAGCGTTCGGCGAGATAGTAGCCTAAGGCGAAGTTATATTCTAAATCTCCTTCGGCAATCCTTTCATCGTCCGAGGAATTGATATTTGCTCCAGGCGCAACAAATAGTCGACCAGCTAGGTTCTCTTCAGCTGAGAGATTGTCCACAAAGAATAAACAGGCTAAAGTTATTGCAACTGCGATACAATTTAGCCGTAAAATAGAAATCATTTAACTCCCTTTATACTTCCTTGTCCCCAGTGCGCTGCATCGCTGCTGGCAAATCCACAGATCTTCGTACTAAATGACGGCAGCTAAACTAAATTCTGCAGTGGAGACCCGCATTAGGGGATGATTTGCAGCGTAGGATTGGATCGGCTATTTTGATGGCTATCTTTTGTAATTCTGACGACGCCGAGGTCTGATATGATGGGCGATATTCGACGATGAGTGAACTGAGTAGTGAATGCGTGTGAATGATAAAAGCTATTATAAAACAATAGCTAATAATATTATCTTTGTTTCTTGTTTGATTTTCATCTGCCTTGGAGTGGCGGCGTGTTTGCATTCTGAGGACGGCTCAGATGTGGCGACGGTACAATTTTTTCCACGTATGTTGGCGGTGGTGACTGCCGACAGAGTTGAATTTGAGGTGGTGTACTACGATGGGGATGATATCACTGATCCCAGGTTGATTTTGGACCCGGAGGATAAGGTGATTGTGAGCACCAATGGAAGTATGAGTTTAGATCCCATAGATTCCGATCTGTTTTCTAAATTGGATTCGGCTATCCAGGAAGGACTACCGCCCACACGTATTCAGCTTCAGACCAGCCCCTCGGAATATTTTCTCGATGAGGTCGAGTCGGTCTATCGGGGTGCAATTACGGGTGAGGTGTCGGGAGTCAGGTTTAACATCTCCCTAGACAGAGCAACCCTGCAAGACGCACCAAACTCCGCGGTGACATTGCCGCCTTTAGTGGAAGTATTGGCGCCACAGCCAAATGATACTTTTTCCTGGGCCGCGGATGACATTGTGTTGGAGTGGATCCCCTCGGGAATCGTTGGCGACAGGATGGAAATCGAAATGGATTGTGAATGCCCCAATCAGGATCCGGAATTATTAACACATACTCTGGATGATGCGGCAGGCAGCTACGCCATCCAGTTGCAACCGATTTTTGCTGATCTCAATCTGACCACTGAAAATTGTGCATGCACGTTAGAATTATGCCGCACTCGGCAGGGCACTCTTTCCAGTGTGTTTGTCTTGGGCGGTATATTGACAGCAAAAACTGAAAGTACTTTTTCGGTGGTGGCAACGCCCTAACCCTAACTTAGCAAATTATTGGTGAATGAATTGATGATGCGAATCTGGTGTTTTGTTTTCCTCATTTTGATGTCGTTACACAGCGAATTTACTCACGCTCGTCCTGAATTTATTGTGGGCACACACTTTGGTATCGCAGATGTGGATTATTCCGGATATGACACGTCCTATTCAAAAGGGTTTCAATTGGGTATTGCTCCTCATGCGAATTTTGAAGTACAGCTCAGCACACTGGAATTTGACAAGTTTGAATTGAGTAATTCGTTATCGGCGTATATAGAAGCTCAAATGCGAGGGATTAGCTTAAGTGCTCATACGCCGTCCTATGAATGGTTCTCTGCTGCATTCGATGTGGCATATTATCGTTGGAAAGGGGAGGCGTTTGCGTTAGATCAAAAGATTGGCAAAGAGAGTGACAATAGTTATTCCTTCGGATTCAGTTTCTATCTACAACCTTTGGATTTTCTTAGATTTGGGTTGAACCTAAAGCAAGTTCAAGATTTTTTCGGCGAATCTGTTCGTCTTAGCCACGTATTGATAGAGTTTATATACTAAATGGTAGAGTCGCAACAGGTGGATTCTTAACGGTTTGATTCCCTACTGGGTGTGGTCTTCATTTGCAATATCTGGAGAAACATTCGGTTGCTCGGGAGCGTTTAATTTTAACTGTTTTTCATCCAGATTCAGATCAAATTTCATAAAGTCACCTTGGGAACGCGTTTCAGATTTCGTATCTGATCCAAGCGTGTCGCCCATGGCTGTGTCAATTCGCTTAGATTCTTTCACCAGTCGGATCTGTTCTTTGTTCACTGTCACCACGGAGGGAGTGCTTGCGGCATCTAGTTCGCGATCCACCAAATGTGGGGTGATGAGCACAATGGTTTCAGCATTGACGCTGATACGTTCTCTACTACGAAATAGAGTACCTAATAAAGGTATATCCTGTAGTACCGGGATGCCATTTTTTCCTTCACTGAGCCGCTGTTTGATCAACCCACCTATAAACACGGTTTGGCCATCGTTGACCACCAATTGGGTGGTGACCTCTGTGGCGGTCTGTGAGGGGATGCCGTCGTTAATGGTTCCGGTGCTCACCTCCGGATGAATATCTAGTAAGATCTTGTTATGTACATCTACTGTAGGCGTCACCGATAAAATCACGCCTGATTCAAGAAACTCTATGCTTTCAGTGGTGATCTGATTAATCGTGGTGGTGACCCGATAGCCTATTCTGTCGCCTATGATAACTTTTGCTTCCTCATTTTCTAATGCGCGCAGCTTCGGTGTAGAGAGTGTACGTACCCGCCCCAGAGAACTCAGATTTTCCAGTGCGATTTCCACGTTCGGGCCCACATAATCGAAAAAGAGTCCACTGATGTCTAACCCAACTTTAGGATCTACCCCAAATGATCCTTCGCCTCCATCCGCACTAAATAGTTTTCGCCAATTTATCCCATAAGCTTCATTGTCATCCAAGGTGACTTCGAGAATTTTGGCCTCTATGACCAGTTGTTGTGGTTGTCTGTCTAACTCATCGAGGATAGTTTCCACCACGTCGACAAATTCGGGTAGATCCCGTACCGTTATCAGCCCTTTAGATGGAATAATGGTGCCTCTGCCATAGCCGGATAAGTACGGTTCTAAAAAGTTTTCGAAATTTTCATCTTCTAAATCAATATAGTGCACCCGGAAAGTTTTGGTTATTAAATCTTCACTAGTGGCATAGCGCCCCAATTCCTCTCGGGGCACAATAAAGTAATTTTGACCGCGCCTTTCCAATGAATAGCCTGCTGCACTGGCAATCGATTCAATGGCTTCGTCAACCGTGACATCAAACAGATTGACTGATACTTGCCCTTCCACATCTTTGCCTAAAAGAATATTCACTTTGGCTTTTCTGGATAACATATCCATGACTTCAGCGATGTCTAAGCCTCTTAGTGATAGGCTGATTTTGCCTTTCGCGGACTCATAGTGTACGCCGCTTTTATCCGGGATCACCGCATGACCATGACTATTGATGGTATAGGAGTTGTCCGCAAATGCTGCAAAGGAACTTGCCAAGAAAAGAAGCCATAACAGAATGGCTTGGTGATAGAGTTGATACGGGGCGACTTGTCCTTTGACACCACTTAGCTTGATGCTTGTGAGTAAACGATTTACCCTGTTGTTTAAATTTAGAGAATTCAATTTTGCTCCACCGGAATTTCAATCAATTCCTCTCCACGACGAAAATAGATAGTTTGTTCGGTTATTTGCACCAGTTGATAGCCATCTAGGATCTCACCAACAGCCAACAAATGGCCGGAAATATTGACCATAGAATGGGGCCCATCCCAGATGACTCCTCTCAGTTCAAATAGCTCATTGGAATGATTTTTTGTTTGGGACTGAGGAATCATGGTGATGCCTGGTAACGTCGGCTTAAAGGGATCCCGGCTTAATTGAATCATCGTCTCGTTTGCTAAGAGAGATTGCGCCATTGCGAGTAATACAAATAGAGGCAGACAGTGACGCGTCATGCTCTACTCCGATAGCGGTAGGAAGACATAATTAACTCTACTTGTAGATTCCATCCACTGTTGGCTTGGCGTATGGGCTGCATGACAAACTGTTTGACCACTATGAATCCTAATTGGTTTCGTACGCTAGAAAGCCAGTTCGCAATTTCGAAGAAGTTACCCGTCAACCTGACTTGAAACAGATGTTCTGAAAAAATTGAAATATCTTGACCTTGGCTAGGTACAATGCCAATCAGATTGATATCTTGTTGCCAGGAAATACTTTGCAATTCACCGATGACGAAAGATTCAATTTGTTTTGTAGGTAGTTCAGCCAGCTCGCCATTTAATTTCTTATCTAATTCGACCACTTGTCGTTCTATCTGTTTCAGCTGTTCGGCTGGATGCGTTTCATTTTCCAGTAGTTCACTTAACTGTGCGTAGTTACGATGTGAGTCGAGGGTATTGGCAGTCAAGGGTAGTAGCAGTGCCAGGCTGATGGCGAGTGCGACCAGTGCGGACACACCAATGGTGACCCACATTTGTAATGTTGTGATTCTAGACAAGAGGTGGTTCATGTGGTGCGTGCGCGATTATTCAACAGGATGGATAGGTGAAAGGTCACTAAGTCTCTATTGCCCACGCGACTCGTTGACGTGCGTTTTACTTTCACACTTTCTATTTCTGGTTGTGCTATCAATTGAGTGACAAAAAGCGATAGGGTTTGATGATCCTTCGCTTTGCCCATTACGCTCATGGAAGATGCGAGTTGCCATCGCGAGTCTCGTGGATTGATTTCATCTGCTGGCATGTCGAGAATATAACCGTCTGCCTGTTTATTGTGGGTAACGTCTTCCCTGATACGTTCAAACTTCCATTGTTCAAACCACACGTCCGTCCCCGATAGCCCTCTTTCTATCACGGTAAAGATGTCATGGGTGCTGAAATGTCCACTTAGCGCATCCAACAGTCTAAGGTGTTGCGTCAGTATTCGATATTTATCCTCTAATCGCGCAATTTTTTCCTTTTCTTTTGCCGTAAAAGCCTGCTCCTCTTCCAACTCACCAATATTAGTATTTAAATGTTGGTAATACTGCCACGTGCCCAAGTAGCATATGAATACAACCAGCATGAAGATGGCGGCACATATAGCAGAGAGTTTGGCCAGATAAATACGGAAGGTGAATTCTCGATAATCTGCTGGGATTAAATCCAATTCTCGTGACATTCAAAAGCCTCGCAGTGATAAACCGGTGGCCAACGCGAAACGCACACCGTTTTCAGGATCTTGTTCACAAAGGCCTAGATCTGCCAAGGGATCGGGTCGAACCATGGGTATTTTTAATGTCTTAAACAAGGTTTTCTCAACACCAGGCCAACGTGCCAGCGCCCCTAATATATAGACGCAACGAACGGGTTCTCCGCGGGTTTCCGAGGCACTGTAGATTAATGCTCGATTGATGCTTGGTAGGAGATCGGCAAACACTTTTTCCACTAGTTCATCAAATTCTCTTTGATCTTTTTCTTCAGTGATATTCAATCCGGCTCGAGCCAACAGATCCAAACCGCCCTGTTCTAACATGTCGCGGATCATGTCTTCTCCACCACCCATGTAATCTGCCAATGCATTAATGACTTTGTCTTCTCCAACTTTGGTTTGTTGGTCAAATAGAAGCTTGCCTCCAGCAAGGCAGCTAAGATAACTGCTGGACTTGGCAAAATTGAGCACCAGTACATTGTCATGATCATGTTGGCAGTAGGCATGGCGAATTAACCTGGCCAATGCGACTGGACCGATTTCCAAGGCCTCAATGCGTAGGCCACATTGTCTGAGTAATTCCAAAAATTCGATAACTTCTTGCCGATCTGCGGCAGCTACCAAGGCAACGTGATTGCCTTGTTTATCACGGTTGCCTATGGGAATGTAGTCCACCACTGCGTTTTTCAGACCTGTGGACATACGAGATTCCATGACCTTGATAATCGCCGCATCGTGACTCTGATCTTTTTCTAGTCGGTATTGAATGGAGGAGAGACGCACTTTACCCGGCGGCATGGAGACGACGACACGATTAGACGAAAAACCTGATTTAATGGCGCTTTTAATCACCTTGCGCAGTTGAGCGGGATAGGAAAACAGTTCGGATCTAGGACGTTCGAACTGAGTGATGGAATGATTGACGAGTTGGAATTCTGCGTTTGAACGTTGTAGCTGAACGCATTGTAAGCTGTTGATGCTGAAGTCCATGCCGATGCAACCATGCTGTATTAGCGAAGGTTGTGGGCGAAATATCCTGTTTAATGGTAGTTTCTCTAACAAACTGAATTCTCTTTACTTGGTTGACACTTCCACACGCTGAGGTCTGTCCCATCGCCTTGATAGACTGACTTTTGTTGCTGGCGTTGCCCGCTGCCAATACGCTGTTTGTTGTTGTCTCTATATAATTAAAATTACTAGCTATTACATCGGCAGAGGCAGTCCACAATTAACCAGTGGGTTAACTTCTGTGAAAGCGGTATCCGGGAGTGGCGCTATGGAGGGGTATAGGTGATACTGAGCACCGGATGAATAGTGGCATCGGAATCATTGATTGAACCGAATTCGCGCCTCTTGTTCAGTAAACTGCTATACACAAAAATGATTCCTTGGTTGGTAAAGGTTCCATCGACCCACTCCTGTACCTGGCTAGTGGTTAGATTGAGATTTTGCCACCCGGTACTGTTGGGAAGATCTCCAGAATAGAGTGATGAGGTATCCCAACTCCCGCCGCCTAGTGTGTTCCAAGTATCCAAATTTTCATCCCATGCCGTATCCACTCGATAGATACTGGTGGTCATGGTGCCCGAACCAGTGGATGACACGATTTCCACACCCAATGTGGCAGTGACTACGGTCGCGCCCGCCGGAACGTTTGAAGCAATATCAAAGTTCATGAGAGTCCGGCTGAAGTTGCCGGAGAAAATCCCTCCTTGACGACCGGTTCGCAGGGTGGTGTCTGTACCGTAGTTGGTGTTCGGGTTGCCCTCATAGATCCAGGTGTCCGCATCTGCCACTATGTCCACAGTCACGTTTCCAGCGCCACCACCGCCCGCGCCATCGTCAATGCGTACATTGTCGATATATATGGCTCGCGAGAAAAAGCTATAGAGTCTGCGGCTGGAAAAGCGAATGTAGATGGTATTGCCGTTGTAAGGAGTGAGATCATAATTTTGTTGTTGATAGGTGCCGTCTGTGCCGGAGCCGGTGATGCGGCCCAACTCAGTCCAACTGGAGCCATTGAGAGAGACTTCCACGGCCATATATTGGTTGGTGTTACTTAAGTTTTCGCGGCGATAGTCAAAACTTAGGGTGGGTGTTGTAAATACATCCAAGGTCAGTTGTCTGGAGATGCGAATATTATTGCCACCGATTTGCAATCTAGTGTCACCACCATCGGTGGCCAACTGTATATCATTAGCGCAGGAGTTGTCTGATTCAGATTCATCCCATTGTTCGCTGCTCCAATCGATAGAGCCGTCGGTATTGGTGTAGTCCATACTGGTCGTACAGGTGAAGCTGTTGAATTGATCCTCATAATACAAATCATCTGGCACACAGGGCAGTCCACATTCGCAGGCGTAGCTTAACTCCAACGTGGGCTGTAAGCTGGCAGAAGCATGGTCACTGCTCGAAAATTGCGCATCGATAATATTGTTGGAGACAGCGAGCAATAGACCTTCATTGTCAGCTCCCTTGGCGACCCAAAGGTTGACTAAATTGGTGATATTCAAGGTGACGCCGCCCCCCCCACTGGTGATGGGTGCACTGGCCCAGATCTGATCGTGTTTGTCTCCCCCTGGGGTTGTCCAGCTTTGCGAAGTCTCATATTCATTCCAGGTGGCTTCAGAGGATTGCCACGCTTGGGTAATGCGATAGGCATAGAGAGTGCCACTGCTGGCACCAGAGCCGATAGATTCTAAATTCAATCTCAGTGTGGCGCTTTTCACATAGGCATCAGGAGGAATCGCACTGAGATCGACCTTCACAAGGGCATGCTCTGTGACAGTGATGTCATTGCTAATATGCATATAAGTCGTGGCATCATAGTTTGTGGTCGGTTGTCCATCTTCGAGGTAGGTGTCCTCAATATTTGTAGTGCCGCTGTAAGTGATTGTTTGTGTGCTATCGTAAATCGCCACTTGCTCTCGAGTGATGGTGACTGTCGCACCCTCCTCTGTGGTTCCAGTGGCGGTAATACTCACCGGGGAACCCGTGTAACTGGCAAAATTCGCGCTGTATTGATGGTTGCCTAAGCTGGTGGTTGGCAGATCTGTATAGGTCCCGCAGGAGGTGGCCTGCGCCTGCCATTTGGCATGAGCGATAGCCGCCTCGGCCAAGTAGGCTGCGAAATCACGATCGGCCAGAGAGTGATTCTGATTGGAACCCTGGCCACCTTGTAAAATTAACAGGTAACTGATGATGCCCAAAGCAACCAGTAACGACACCACCGCCATCATCGCAAAGCCACTGGAGTGGTGGCGTCTCATAATCTGGAGCCCACTCGAAAACTTCTGCTTAAGCTATATGTAGCACCGGCATCGTCAGTGACCGAAATGCTGATGGTGACAAGAGGCCATGTGCTGTTTTGATCTGAGATCAGATCCACTGAAAAGTTTGTCACATTTTCTAATAAAACGTATTCGTCAAAATCGTTTCCGTCTGCGGCATTTAATGCTGGCCTTCTCTCAATGATTTGATTGCTTTGTAAATAGAAGGCCACTACGTCAATCCAATCTTCGTCTGTGGCACCGTCCCCATCGTCGTCGGCATCAGCGATTACCTGTGCATCCACGTCTGCGTTCGGATCTTCGTCGGTGCTGCCATCCGCATCATTATCAATATTATCCCACCAGTCTTCGTTTGCTGTTCCATCCTCATCGTTGTCTTGGCTTCCTCCAGCACCATCCACCACACCATTGCCGTCATCATCTAAGCCCACCACTCCTGCTGCGCCATCGTTGGTGTGATCTGCCGGTAGATCTTCATTGATTAAGCCATCGTCATCATTGTCTGCGTCGGCAAATCCATCCGCATCCCGATCCAATTGTGGATCTAATCCCACTACAATGAGATCGCGGAGCGATTCGTCGTGGGCAGTGGCGCTATCGTCATGACGGGGTACCAATAGTCCATCACCTCTTTCAATGGAGCGCTCCAGCCGCATAAATGCGTGTTCGAGTTGTTTCATCTGTTCATTACGGCTGTTAACTTCAAGGGCCCCCATTGCCAACTGTTTGGATAGCTGGTGTATGCCACCCAATAATATGAGGATCAACACCAGAGAAATGAGCATTTCCAGTAGTGTGAATCCTCGAATGGGATAGACCGGTGTTATCTTCATGGTGTCGTTAATGTTTCAAAACTGTGCGGGCTATTTTCAATTTCTACCTTTACCCATAAGAGATCTGCATCTACTCCGGTGAAAGGATCATTGTCTGCATCGGCGTTGTCCCCGTCATAGCGCCATAGATAGACCAATGCACGATGGTTGGTCCCTGCGCTATCAGAATAAGTGGTGAACGTGGTGGGACTCCCTGCGGCTATGCCCGCGGCGTCCAAATCGCTATAACTTTCATTGAGAACCGTTTCCATAGTAGATTTCAATTTACTCGCCGCCTCCACAGAGTTGACATAGAGTCGACTGTGATTCACTGCTTGGGTGAGTGTTTGTAGTGCAGCCGGGAGCGCAATCGTGAGGAGAATGATGGCGATGAGCACTTCAAGATAGGCCATTCCGAGTTGTTTTTGGGGAATATTCATTGCACTGTGACTTTGCCCGTGCCGGGTTCTACCTCTATTTGCGCGATCTGATTATCGACACTCAGCTCTAGTTCCATTTGCGTGACACCAACGGTCAGAGGATCAATACATCTGGCCTCACCATATGAATCGAAATAGATGCGATTGCCTCCGTTGCACGTTGTGTCAAAACTAAGAGTCAGAGTGCTTAGAGTGGTATGCCCAAAGCGGGCATCTTCATCCAAATCGACGGTGTATAGTTTTTTGGTAATCGGATGATAGACATCGAATTGGGGCGTGGCAGGGCTGCCACTGGTGTCTAATTCAAATACCCGTAAGCGATTGTTACTGGTATCTACTTCCACGCCAAAGAATTTGTTTTGGCGATAAGATTCATTAACGGCATAAATAATGGCGTTGGCCACCTCTTCGGTGGCCAGACTAATTGCGATCGAGGAAGAAGGTCTAATCAGGCGGAGTGTGGCCGTGCTGATAATGGATAGAATGATGAGAACGATTAACAGCTCAATGAGTGTAAATCCATTCACACTCTGCCGAGCTTGGATCACAATAGTTCCAACCAAAGGATAACATTTGCAACGAATAGCTTAGGGCACGTGGCTAAAAAGCAGCGTGTGCCGCACTATCGTTCGCGATTAACTCGCCCGTATCGTCAGCGTACCGCCAGGCTTCAGTTCCAGATGCTGACAACCCTCCCAGGGCAGTGGTGGTATCCATGGCGAAGTCTGAGGACGCCGTGTAAGGATTGTCTGGAATACCTTTTTTAATATAAGGACCATAAACAAAACTGCCTATTGAAAGATCACAGGAGGCACCAGTTGGATCTGTATAGCGAGTTAATTGATCAATCAGTGCCTGCTCAGATCCTGCTGCTCCGGTTCCCGCAGTACCACCGGTACAGGTACCGCCACTTGATGCGTTGAGTCCTGGGTAGTCGCCGTGATCCGCTTTGTACAACTCTATAGCCGATCTTAAAGTCCCCAAATTGGATTTTAATGCGGCTTCTCGTGCACTGTCGGACGAGTCGGAAAACTGGGGGATCACTACGGCCGCCAAAATACCCAAAATGACGACAACGATTAATAGCTCAACCAGTGTGAAGCCGAATTGTTGGTAAATAGGATTGTTATTAGAACGATTATTTTTCACGATGACTCCTAAAGTCTGTCAAAATAAGTAATACCACCTCTGTTTCATCGGCCAAGTGGTGTGTTTACTTAGCCAACGGCAGAGGAAAGTTTGAAAATTGGCAAGATCAATGAGCTGACGATCAAGCCCACTAACACCCCCATAAACATCAGCATGATGGGCTCCATCGCTTTCGCGGTAGATTGCAACTTTCTTTGCATATCTTTTTGATAATATGAAGAAAGTTTTCCGAGTACCTTGCCGAGATTGCCTGATTCTTCGCCTGCCATAGCCATTTGATTGACCACTTTGGGGATAAACTGAGGGTGTTCAAAACTGCGAGTGAATGAACGTCCTTCCCTTAGACGCTCTTCTACCTCAGATAAAAATGCGACGTAAAGATGATTGTTCACTGTGTCTCGACTGGCAATTAAGGAGTCTAGTAAGTTCACCCCGTTACTCAGAGATAAGCTTAGTACTTGGGTCACTTGTACCAGATACAACTTAGCCACTAATCCCTTCAATACAGGCATTTTAAAAACAATTTTGTCCAGTGCTCGTTTACCACTGGGGGCCTGTACACTGACTACCAGTGTCAACATCAATCCCATCGCCCCGATCAAAATCCATTGCCCATGTTGGGTGAGCAGATCGCTGGCTTCCAGAAATAGGATAGTAGTAGGAGGCAATTCATCTCGGATCTCTTCGAACATTTCTGCAAAGACAGGAAAGAGCTTGATCAGTACCAATACCACTACCAAAAGAGAAAACAAAATTAAAAAGGCCGGATAGGAAAATGAAGCAAATAAAGTGTGTTTCATTTCTGTGCGGCGTTCGTCGTAATCGTGTAGTTCTTCCAATACCTTGACCGTAAAGCCGCCTTGTTCACTTGCCGCGATAAGGTTCACGTAAGTGGCAGAAAACACTTTAGGGTGTTTTGCCAGTGCTTGTGAGAAAGATTTACCTTCTGAAACTTCTCTTGAGAGAGAGTCAACCAATTTTTTAAGTGGACCCTTGCCGAGTTGATTGGCTATCGCTTGCAAGGCGCCATGAATATTGATACCGGTATCTAGTAGCAGTGCGAGTTGCTCGGTAAAAAACATGCGATCTTTAACTGAGACTTTACCTTGTACATATTCCGATTCCAGTAGCGCTTGCCAATCGAAAGGCTTCTTTGCGGGGTGTTTTGTTCCTCGCGGTGGACTGTTTTTAGGAGTATCGGTAGAAAGTTGAATAGCCAAGAGTTAAGTCCCCATGTTCACAACACGTTCGATCTCTTCCAGAGTTGTGCGCTGTTCTTTGACATGTTCTATACCGTCTTGCAGTAGGGTAGTCACTTCATGCTGCTGTAAGTAATTATCCAGCTCCGCGCGACTCGGATTCTTCAATACCAGATCTTGCAGCTCTGGAGTCGTGGTGAGCAATTCGTGAATACCGGCGCGGCCCTTATATCCGGTATGCATGCATTTAGCGCATCCTTGGCCCTTGCTTAATTTAGGGACTTCATTTTTATCCAGATTAAAGTGACGATAAATTTCATCTTGGGGCTCATAGCTCGTTTTGCAGTGTGGACATATCGTGCGAACGAGTCGCTGGGCGACGACGCCTAATAGAGCCGAGGAGAGCAGATAGGGCTCTACGTTCATGTCGATCATACGACTGATCGCACCGATACTATCGTTGGTGTGCAGGGTGGATAAAACTAGGTGACCGGTCAGGGCTGCTTGTACCGCAATCTCCGCGGTCTCTTGATCTCTAATTTCGCCCACCATGACAATATCTGGATCTTGACGCAAGATATGTTTGAGCATTTTGGCGAAGTTCAGGCCGATATGGTGACGCACCTCATTTTGATTGATGATCTCTAGTTGGTATTCCACGGGATCTTCTACGGTGACAATATTTTTCTCCATTGTGTTGAGGAAATTCAGCGCGGAATAGAGGGTTGTGGTTTTACCACTGCCGGTGGGGCCGGTGACCAGTATCAAACCGTAGCTTTGCGATAACAGGCTTCTAAGTTTCTTTAGATTCTGGCTACGCATGCCTAAATCTTCGAGGCCCAAAATCCCTTTTTGTCTGTCTAAAACCCGAAGTACCACCTTTTCTCCGAGCAAACCCGGTAGTGAACTGAAACGTAGATCGATTGGACGTCCTTGGGTGACCACCTGAATGCGGCCGTCCTGAGGCAGTCGTTTCTCCGATATATCCAGGCCAGCCATTACCTTTAACCGTGACACCAACGTGGGGTGTAATTCCGGTCGGGTGGTCATCACCTGATAGAGTACGCCATCCACCCTGAATCTAATTCTGGATTCATTTCTAGAAGGCTCCAGATGTATGTCGCTGGCGCCATCATGTACTGCACGTTGAATAATGTTATTCACGATTTTAATAACGGGACTATCGTCACTGGTATCGTCGATAGCATCCACTCTGGCGATAGATTCCAGATCTAAGGATTCAATTTCCTCATGGAATTCTGCCACCAGATCCACTTCTCCGGGCGTGCCCATATGGATGTCGTTAACGAGATTGATGATGTCTTCGCGAGTGGTGAGTACGGGGCGGACCGGATGGCCAAGGCGTTCCTCCACCTCCTCCATCACGTGAATATCTTGTGGATTGGAGGTTGCCAAAGAAACGGTGTCGTCTACTATGAATAGCGGCATCACCATTAACTTGATGGCACTGTTCTTGTCTAATTGTCGAGCGATCTCCAGATCAAATAAGCCTGGTTTTAGGTGTAAATAGGGAATTTTGAGCTGTTTACCGAGGACCTTCAGCATATCCGCCTCCGCTACCCAGCCCTTGTCCACGATAATTTGTCCCATGCGTTTTCCCAGGGACTCTTGGAGTTGAATCGCCTCGTTGATTTTGGATTCACTCACCAGTCCTGCTTCCACCAGCAGATCCCCCAGTCGCGGAATCGAGCCTTCGTGGGGATCGACTTCTTCCTCCAAGGGCGCATCCATGGCTTCAATCTCATCAGCCAGCCCGGTGACCTTTAAAACGGAGTCAATATTGTCATTCACATGAACGACTTTTAACCATCCCTCAGCCTGTTTGAGTTTACGATGGGCTTCTAATAGAAAATTGAGTGCACGATTGTTAACGGTGGATACAGAGGCGAGATCAATGACTATTTTGGTCTCCCCATCCGCCAAACATTGATGAATTGCGGTTTCTAAGCGTTCAATCGCTTCGCCACCAATTAAGGAATAATTGGGACTGATGTAAGTCATTGCACCGATGCGGGTACGATGAACTTCCTCTAACTGTTCTACTTCATCCACAACCATTTATGGCTAGCTTCCAGTTTTCATCTATAAATTAAGTAAAAAGAAGATTTCTTATTTCGTTAGCGCCCGATGAGCGTCATCTCTTAATATTTCGTTCCAGCGAGCCGGCTTTAAGTTGAAGCACATTGGTTGTATAAACAGCGACGTGAAAGATGTCCCTCACCACCGCCGTTAAGACGTCCTTGATACTCGAATATTGGGTAACTCGACGCGAGTTGGCATGCCAGGCCTGTTTCCTCAAAACCCGGATCTGAGACTACTTTGCACACTGATGGTATTTAGCATCTTGCTGGTGCAGAAGTGCTCTCAGATGCATGGAGGAGCAGCCGTTAGTTGCTGTGTTTTGGCGATTATCTTTCATGAAAACATCATGTTAGTCTGATTTAGTAAATTGAAATGTAATTATTAGTTAAAGCATATTGACTTCATTAGATTTGTAACTAATATGGTCCCAATAGGATAGGGAAATTGATAAATCGAGTAGAGTGGAGAATGAACTATGAATAGAGACCGATGCAAAAAAGTAACCTGTGTTCCCTGTCTGTTCCTTCTCGTTTCTCTATTTTCCACGACATCCCAGGCGACCATCTGGCGTGGTTACATCGATCACCCCAGTTGGGAGGAAGCTGAGATGATCGAAAATGTTTATTCAAATTGTAAGAACGTGGGCTGTAACCAGGCGCTTTTTCCCGATGAAAGAGAGGTAGTGAAACTCCTCGATATGATTAAAATCGGCTCAGAGTCGAGCACTCGTTTGGGATTTTTGTTACTGAAGGAAAACCCATCGATGACACCTCAAGTGCAAAGTTCTTTAGGCGAAGCGCTGACTCGTTCTCCTAGGGTGGTACTAGGTGAAGCAGTGAGGCGGGATATTCCATTGGATCAACTTGAATCCATTGCCACTGCTTTTCCCGAGGGCATCAGTGAGAGACCCGTTGCCAAGTTAAAGGAAATTGATAATCGCATTTCAGTGTTACAAAACATTGATAATCCAAGTTATTGGATGGCGAGACACAGGATGTTGATGGCCTTAATGGGATCAAGAATGGAAGTGGAAGAGATCCTGAAAAAGGAACTTGAAGTAGGAAATTAAGTGTCACCTGATATCTGATTCACAGATAGTTTGCTATTTAGATTGGATACAGAATTCATCTGTCTGAAGTGCATTTTTTTGTTCTCAATCCCGCGAAAAATGTGGTCTACACATTCCTAATAGATTTATCCTTTTAACTTTTTTTGCAGAAACCTAATGCTGAATTAGGGATGTATTATGTTGGATTATCTCGATATCTGGAAATTGCTGGCCGGGCTTGGCTTGGTATTATTTGGTATTCGACATTTAGAATCCGCATTAAAACAGCTGACGGGTAAAAGATTTCGTCGTTTCTTACGCTATTCCACCGGGCATCCCTTTGGTGCCATATTTAGTGGTATCGCGGCGACTACTCTGGTGCAGAGTAGCTCACTAGTCAGTTTGATTGTATTGGCATTTGTGGGCGCGGGTATCATCCCCCTAGCTAATGCCATAGGTATTGTATTGGGCTCCAATTTAGGCACCACTTTTACTGGTTGGGTAGTCGCGACTATCGGATTTAAATTAGATTTAACCACATTCATCTATCCGTTAATCGGTATCGGTAGTTTGAGTTATGGTGTTCTAAAAGGTCCGTGGAGATTAGCCAGTCAGTTACTTTTTGCTGTGGCGTTATTACTGTTGGGCTTGGAGTGGATGAAGGACAGTACTGCCGCCTTGACCACACACGCCGATGTCAACCGCTTAGCAGGCTATCCTCTCATTGTTTTTTTGTTGGTAGGCGCGCTGTTTACTGCAGTCATTCAGTCTAGCTCCGCAACTATGATCCTCATTTTAAGTGCGCTCTACTCGGGTATTATCTCGGTTCCGGCAGCGGCAAGTTTGGTGATTGGCGCTGATCTGGGCACAACCAGCACGGTTCTGCTTGGTAGTTTGCAAGGGCCAATTGCGAAGCGTCAATTGGCGATGGCGCATGTCCTGTTTAATTTGTTGATAGATACAATCGCATTTATCTGCCTGGCTCCGTTGTTATCTTTGATTGCACTCTTAGGTATCGAAGATCCACTTTTTGTGTTGGTTGCTTTCCATAGTCTGTTTAATCTTTTCGGGCTCGCGCTATTTTCGCCTTTTATTCAACACTACGCTCGATTATTACAACAATGGTTTAAGGAGGATGTGCATCAATTGGAACGATATATACATAATGTTCCCGCCGATGTCACTGACGCTGCACTACAAGCTTTGACAAAAGAGTCGAAAAATTTTCTTTCCCATGTGATCTACCTGAATTCTCAGTTCTTAAGGATTGAGAGCGAAACATGTACTCCTTTCAGCGAAGAATTTAAGTTGCCAGATGAGGTGCTAACTAAAGATAAAAAGGAGCACTACATAGCACTTAAAGAGATGGAGGGTAAATTGGTTCACTATGCGCTGAACATTCAATCGTCACTCTCTGAATCGAGTCGTTATCCTGATCAGTATCACTCTATTTCAAACCGGATTGATGCTCTGATTCATTCCGTACGTTATGGTGTCTATTCGGTGAAGTCCTTGAAAGATATAGATCCGGATTTGGATGTCTTACCGATGCAAGATAGCGAGGCGCTCATCGACTACTACGCCCCTCTACAACATGAGGCAACCAGCCTTTATAATAAATGTTTGCTGCTGATTTCGGAGCCCTGTGACAGCGAAGCAGTTGTGGAGGAAATACTGGAGTTGAAAGAAAAGTCGAAACAGTTTCATCGTCAATTTGCGCAGGAAATCTATAAAAAAATGAGTCAAATTCACCTGTCCTCTCTGGATCTCTCCACTTTGCTGAATATTAATAGAGAAATGCAAGCGTCTGAACGGGCACTGTTGAACGCCCTAAGACTACTTTGAGTAATCGTCATCTGCACAAACAGTGCGGGATTGGCCGAATGGGGGCCAGCCCTTTCTCAGCGTATTCAAATTCTCTTCAAGGCGGAAGACTGGAGTTCTCCCGGTGCAGAAATCTAGAGTGTGATTGGTGTGGGGAACTGTTGATAGGACCCACCCTGTATCGCTCATTGAGCGATACTTTTTTGTCTAATCTAAATATTTGCTTCTAATTCCAGTATCATAGGCGCCCTCAGGATTAACTGCCACTGAATTTAAAATAGTTTATTTGAGGTGTTTCCATGCCCGTACCTTTTCGTTACACCGGATTAATTGAACGTTATCGAGATTTTTTGCCCGTGCATGACGGCATGCGCATTATCTCTTTGGCAGAAGGCAATACGCCCTTGATTCGGCTACAAAATATCTGCAAAAAGTTAGATCAGGACGTGGACATCTATGTCAAATTCGAGGGGCTGAATCCCACCGGCTCCTTTAAGGATCGCGGTATGACCATGGCAGTGACCCAGGCAGTCAATGAAGGCAGTCAAGCAATCATTTGTGCGTCCACCGGCAATACCTCCGCTTCGGCTGCCGCTTATGCCGCCCGTGCAGGTATTAAAGCAGTGGTGTTGATCCCGGAGGGGAAAATCGCTTTGGGTAAATTGGCGCAGGCGATGATGCACGGCGCCCACGTGATTCAGATCCAGGGCAACTTTGACGATGGTATGCGTTTGGTTAAAGAGGTGGCTGAGCAGGAGCCCATTTCTATCGTTAATTCAATCAATCCTTATCGTCTACAAGGACAAAAAACGGCCGCATTTGAAATTGTCGATACGCTAGGATTCGCGCCTGACTATCACTGCATCCCAGTGGGTAATGCCGGCAATATCAGTGCCTATTGGATGGGCTATCAAGAATATCAAAAAATCGGTGTCACTGCGTCCAGTCCGATAATGTGTGGGTATCAGGCCGCTGGTGCCGCACCTTTTATTCAGGGGGCACCCATAGCACATCCAGAAACCGTTGCCACCGCCATTCGCATCGGTAATCCTCAATCTTGGGAAAAGGCGAAAAATGCGCAAACAGAATCTGGTGGGTGGTTTGATGCATTGCAAGATGAAGAGATCCTGCATACTCAGAAGCAACTGGCAGAGGAAGAGGGCGTATTTTGCGAGCCCGCATCTGCAACCTCCCTGGCCGGTGCCTTGCGGGATATTCGCCAAGGAAAAATTAAAAATCATTCTCGAATTGTGTGCACCCTCACGGGCAATGGCTTGAAAGATCCCGATACTGCAATTGGTCAATGTGCGACACCGAAAAAAGCAATTAAAGCAGAGTTACAAGCGGTGCGAGAGGCGATCCTCGAGTATTCCTCCAGCGTTTAGTTGATGAAGCCAGTTCGGATCAGACGCCGAGAGATCCCAGCAGAGGCCGAAGCTAACTTAGAAGATCTGCCTCCTTTGCTCAGACGGCTCTATGCTGCCCGTGGGATCCGCTCATCCGCTGAGTTGAGCCGAACGCTAGATATCTTAGCACCACCCAAGCTGCTTAAAGGCATGGATGTGGCTGTCCACCTCCTTTATGACTCCCTGGTGAAGCAAGAAAATATTTTAATAGTGGCTGACTATGATGCCGATGGCGCTACCAGTTGCGCGTTGATGGTCAAGGCGTTGCGGCAAATGGGCGCGCGTCGAGTGGGGTACCTGGTTCCCAATCGTTTTGAATATGGTTATGGATTGACTCCCGAGATTGTGGAAATAGCAGCAGCGAAATCACCCGATCTCATTGTCACTGTGGATAATGGTATCGCTAGCATCTCTGGTGTGAAGAGGGCGAAAGAATTGGGTATTCCCGTACTCATTACAGATCACCATTTACCACCCGAACAACTACCCGATGCCGCCGCCATTGTGAATCCAAATCAGCATGGGGATAGTTTTCCCAGCAAGTGCTTGGCGGGTGTCGGTGTGGCCTTTTATCTGCTCATGGCGTTGCGTCTCTATCTACGTGACGCGAATTGGTTTGCTACGCAGAAAATAGATGAACCCAACTTGGCACAGTATCTAGATTTAGTTGCCCTTGGCACTGTCGCAGACATAGTTCCCCTGGACCAATGCAATCGTGCATTAGTGTACCAAGGTTTACGGCGTATAGCGGCAGGCGAAGCATGTGATGGCGTACAGGCACTGCTGCAAGTAGCAGGTAAAAGCGCCACCAATATACAAGCTAGCGATCTTGGATTTAGTTTGGGGCCGAGATTAAATGCAGCTGGACGCCTAGATGATATGACCGTGGGTATTGAATGTTTGCTTGCCGAAGATGCTGAATCTGCGTTGATCCTGGCTTCACAGTTAGACAGCTTGAATCGTAGTCGGCGGCAGATTGAGGCCCGCATGCAACAAGAGGCATTGACTTTAGTGGACCAAATCGCGACGACTGCGCTCCCCACGGGGATCTGTTTAATGCAGCCGGATTGGCATACCGGTGTGGTGGGGATAGTCGCTTCACGATTAAAAGAGCGCTGTGCACGACCGGTGATTGTTTTTTCGTCGGATGGTGCGCACACTTTGAAAGGTTCCGGCAGGGCGATTAGCGGATTTCACATACGGGATGCATTGGCGAATATCGATGCCAAGTATCCAGATCTCATTCTTAAGTTTGGTGGCCACGCGATGGCTGCCGGCTTATCCATTCGTGTACAAGACTATGAGCAATTTGCCGAAGCATTTAACTGCGAAGCGGAGGCAAGTCTCGCAGCCGATCAACTACAACAGATTATTGAATCCGACGGCGAATTAGCAGTCGAACAGTTGGATTTGGTTCACGCCGAGCAATTGCAACAGGCCGGACCTTGGGGGCAACATTTTCCTGAACCCTGTTTCGATGGTCAGTTTTGCGTTGAAGATTACGCGATAGTGGCTGAGAAACATGTGAAGATGCGGCTGAAGCCCACTGGGGGCACGCCTAGTTTGAATGCAATTTGGTTTTCCGCGCTAGATAGATTGCCTGCAAGATTGGATCAAGTCCGTATCGCCTACCGACTGACGGTGAATGAATATTTAGCCACGCGCTCGGTGCAATTGATTGTGGAATACCTGGAGCCGCTCAACTGACTGATGGCAAATTGGTATAAAAGCAACGCTGGTGTAAAATGGCGCTCTCAATCACATGCAGTCCTAGTATCATGTTAGAAATCAATCCCGTTCTTACCCGTATCTCAGATTATAAAGAGCGCGTTCATGCTCTGAGGGGGTATCTTTGACTTTGATAGCAAGCAAGAACGTCTAGAAGAGGTCTCTCGTCTATTGGAAGATCCGAAGATTTGGGAGGATCCGGATCAGGCGCAACTGTTCGGAAAAGAGCGTGCCCAGTTGGAAAAGTTGGTGGAAGCCATCATCACGCTGGAGGGCAGTTTAGCGGATGCATCGGAACTCTTATCCTTAGCCGAAGATGAAAATGACGAGGAGACGTTTGATGCTGTACAGCAAGATTTAGATGCGCTTGTGCTGACTTTAGAGGATCTGGAATTTCGGCGCATGTTTTCTGGCGAGTTGGATGCCAATGCCGCCTTCATTGACATTCAGGCGGGTGCCGGCGGCACGGAAGCACAGGACTGGGCGGAAATGATTTTGCGCATGTATTTGCGCTGGGCAGATCAAAAAGGCTTTCAAACTGAAATCACCGAATACTCCCCTGGTGAGGTGGCAGGCATCAAAAGCGCGACCGTGCGTTTTGAAGGTGAGTACGCCTATGGTTGGTTACGAACCGAGTCTGGCGTACATCGTCTGGTGCGAAAATCTCCTTTTAATGCCGGCGGTGCGCGGCACACTTCTTTTGCTTCTGTTTTTGCCTATCCGGAGGTAGACGAAGAGTTTGAGATCGAGATCAATCCGGCCGATCTGCGCATTGATACCTACCGCGCCAGTGGCGCGGGCGGGCAGCATGTGAATCGCACAGACTCGGCCGTACGTATTACCCATCTACCCACTGGAATTGTGGTGCAGTCCCAAAGTGATCGTTCGCAACACCGCAATAAGGCCACGGCAATGGGTCAATTGAAAGCCAAGTTGTATGAGCAGCAGAGAAGAGAGCAAGAAAAAGAGAAACAATCCATGGAAGAGAGTAAATCGGAAATTGGTTGGGGTAGTCAGATCCGATCGTACGTATTGGATCAATCCCGCATTAAAGATTTACGCACAGGAGTAGAGACATCCAATACACAAGCGGTGTTGGATGGTAGTTTAGATAAATTCATTGAAGCCAGCCTGAAAATGGGGCTCTAACTCAACCAAAGGTCAGTGCAGTATGGCGGAACAAGAAGAACATGAACTGATCGCGCTGCGTCGCGAAAAATTGAAAGCATTAAGAGAGCAGGGTATCGCCTTCCCTAATGATTTTCGCCGAGACCATCTTGCCGCTGACATTTTTCAGCAGCATGGTGAGCGCGATTCTGAGCAGTTGGACGAGAAAGCCGTGTCTGTGAAGGTAGCAGGACGCATCATGACCCGTCGGGTGATGGGCAAAGCGGCATTCATTCATATCAAAGACGTCAGTGGACAGATCCAAATCTATCTGCGAAAAAATGATCTGCCTGATGGGGTTTTCGAAGAGTTTAAAAAATGGGATCTGGGCGATATTGTTGCGGTGTCAGGCGTTCTATTTCGTACTAAGACCGATGAGTTATCGGTGCGTGCCAGTTCCTTGAGATTGTTGACGAAGTCGATTCGACCCTTACCAGAAAAGTTTCACGGATTGCAGGATGCGGAGATTCGTGCCCGTCAGCGTTACGTGGATCTCATTATGAATGATGAGACCCGTGAACGTTTTCGTACTCGTTCTCGAATTGTCGCCAAGATCCGCCAGTTCTTGGAAGACCGTGACTATCTCGAAGTGGAAACGCCCATGATGCAAGTATTACCGGGCGGCGCGCATGCCAAACCTTTTACCACCCATCACAACGCTCTGGATATGGCGCTCTATTTACGAGTGGCACCTGAGTTGTTTTTAAAGCGCTGTGTAGTGGGTGGTTTCGAAAAAGTATTTGAGATTAACCGAAACTTTAGAAATGAAGGTCTGTCTACACGCCACAATCCGGAATTCACCATGTTGGAGTTTTATTGCAGTTATGAAGATTATCATTATTTAATGGATCTGACCGAAGAGCTGATGCGGGAAATCGCCGAGCAAGTCGTGGGAAGCGCTCGTATCACTTATCAAGGTGAGACCATCCATTTTGACTCACCCTTTAGACGCCTGACCTTGGCGGAAGCCATTTTGAGCTACAACACCGATCTCACAGAGCAAGAGTTGTATGATCTTTCACGCCTGCGAGAATTGGCGAACCACCATAAGATTTTGGTGAAGGATGCTTATGGAGTCGGTAAGTTGCAGTTGGAGTTGTTTGAAAAAACCGTGGAACATCAGTTAATCGATCCCACCTTTATTACTCACTATCCAGTAGAGGTGTCTCCCCTGGCCAGACCAAATGATGACAACTCTTTTGTGACCGATCGATTTGAGTTATTCATTGGTGGCCGTGAAATCGCCAATGGCTTTTCAGAATTAAACGATGCAGAAGATCAAGCCGAACGATTCATCCAGCAAGCGAAAGAACGGAGCGAAGGTGATGAAGAGGCGATGCAGTATGATGAAGATTATATTCACGCATTGGAATACGGTATGCCGCCCACTGCTGGAGAAGGCATTGGCATTGATCGTTTGGTCATGCTGATGACTGATTCGCCTTCGATTCGAGATGTACTACTGTTCCCGCACATGCGGCCGGTAAAAAAGAAAAGTGATTTAGCGCTCCCAGAGGACATGCTGGACGGGATCGATGCCGATGGGGGCTAAGTAAAAAAGCGGCAGAACGGCATTAGTCCGGGAGGGCGTAGGGCAAGGGTTCGAAGTGAAGTTTGGGCCCAGTGTCGCTGTCTAGATGTATCTCCCCCGATTGTTGTAAGTCTATCGGCACAACCGCTAACAATTCGATTCCGTCATCAGGCGCCCAAGTACCGCTCACTACCTGACCGGCGTTTTGCGAGGCGCTCAATCCGGGTTGGTAAAGCGGTGCGCCAGCAGGCGGTATCTCATCCCGCTTAGCCGTCGCGTAATAGAGTCGACGCTTCAATTTACCTCGGTAGTGCATGCGAGCGACAATTTCCTGACCCGGATAGCAGCCTTTTTGAAAACTCAATCCCTGCACCAAATCGAGATTGACCATTTGTGGCACATACTGTTCCGTCAATGCGAGATCGATCTCTACCAGACCGGCGCGTATATCGATAAGTTGCCAAGCGGACGCACCCACAGGCGCACCATGAACATCTAATTTCTGCCACAGGTTTTTTGCTTGCTGTTGTGCGCCTATTATCTCATAGCGGGGCAATTTGCCTGGGATCTTCAGGACACACCCGTCAGAATGTGGAGTGAGATCATAGAGATCCTCTGGTAGTGCTCCGATGATCTGTTGCAAATGCTGAGTACTGTTTGTACCTGAGACACCAAAATGACAAAACTGACTGGACACGTTCTCTATTGTGACTTGGCTACGTAAAATAAATTTGTTCAGTGTCTCCATGAGCACGGGCGCAATGGAGGAGGGTGTCAGTGAATAAAAAGAGTCCTCCAAGGTGAATAGACGCATGGTGGCAATCACCCGTCCTTTGGCGTTACAGAGTGCGTTTAACTGCCATTGGTTTTCGCCGAGTTGGGCCACCTCATTGGTTAAGAGATTATGTAGGAATGATCGGGCATCTTTGCCGCTGATACGAATCAGACTTTGATGTTGCAGATCGGCAAACACAAACCCTGACATGGCTACCTGAGCTTCACGACGAGGATGGCCAAAATCACGCACCCTGTCGTCTTCATACTGTGCCCCTGCCTGTTGCAGGTAATTTTTCCATTCCGCTTGCATATGATTCCCTAGAAATGTCCCTCTGGAAGAGGGGCAGTGCTTGCGCCCACTATCTTTGATCCCTATTCTATCACCATTAAATCCTTGAGCTAAATGAATCTAGCTAGTAAACAACCCCTATTGAACGGCGGAACCCATGTACGAACACGATCAAAGCCCGAGTCCGGATGAATGTGCACGCATTCGCTGGGCCTGTCGACGGGGTATGTTAGAGCTGGATCTGTTTCTGTTACCTTTTTTCGAACACCATTATCAAGATTTAGATGAAAAGATGCAGCAAACTTTCATCCAACTACTGAGCTGTGATGATCCAGATCTCTTTGCTTGGTTAATGGGAAAATCCAAACCTTTAGCGCAGTACACTTTCATTGTAGAGAAAATTCGTGCCGCCACTCAGAATAGAGATCCAGCCGTCTAGACGCGCTTTGATTTTGCTAGGCGTTATTTTACTTCTGAGCATCCTGTCGGTGAGTGCCACCAGCCTCATAGTGAGTCAAAAAGTGTTGATCTTGGTTTTCTGTTTTCTGATCTCCTGGTTCAGTCTCTACCAACTAGGTTGGTTCGGTGGCCATTTACCAACGGCGTTACGATTTAACGGTGCTAGAAATTGGTATTTGCACGAGGGTGAAAACAGAATTTTGACTATCACAGAATTTAATTTGGTGTATGTCTCCCACCCAATCTGTTTTTTCAAATGTAAAGTGGCGGGAAGAAGACGCCAGGTACCCTTATTGCTGTTCAACGATAGTTGTGATCCCTCATCACTTAGGCGCTTACGCGTGATAATGCGTCATGGGCGCAAAAGTTGGACGGCACTAAAATAGTGTCCTCTGGGGCAATTCTTTGAGTGGGATAGTCTAATGTATAGTGCAGACCACGGCTCTCTTTACGAGACAGGGCGCTGCGGATGATGAGGTTGGAGACATCGACGAGATTCCTCAATTCTAGAAGATCCCTGTTCACTTTGAAGTTACCGTAATATTCGTTGGCCTCCATGCGAAGTAATTCCACACGGCGTTTGGCGCGTTCTAATCGCTTATTGGTGCGCACAATGCCCACATAGTCCCACATGAATCGCCGCAGTTCATGCCAATTGTGGCTCACCACCACCTGTTCATCAGAGTTGGTTACCCGGGTTTCATCCCAGACTGGGATCTCAAACTGTTCGACTTGTTCGCGCAGTTTAGATTGGATTCTATCGGCGCAAGCGTCTGCAAAGACCAAGCACTCTAAAATTGAATTGCTCGCCATGCGGTTGGCGCCGTGTAAGCCGGTACAGGCAGTTTCGCCTACTGCATATAGACCGGGTAGATCGGTTTCAGTATGCAGATTAGTCATGATACCACCGCAGGTGTAATGGGCGGCAGGCACGACTGGAACGGGTTCTTGCGTGAGGTCAAAACCGTACTCTAAACACTTTTGGTAGAGGTTAGGAAAATGGCCGCGTACAAACTCAGGTTTTTTATGGCTGATGTCCAGCAGAATGAATTCCAGTCCATGACGTTTCATTTCATGATCGATGGTGCGTGCCACAATATCACGGGGTGCCAGCTCCGCCTGCGGGTGTCTATGCACCATAAATCGTTCTCCATTAGGCAGATGCAGGGTGGCACCTTCACCGCGCAGTGCCTCAGTTAATAAAAAGGACTTGGCTTTAGGGTGATAAAGGCAGGTGGGATGAAATTGCATGAACTCCATATTGGTAATGCGGCAACCGGCGCGCCATGCCATGGCAATGCCATCGCCGGTCGCCGTATCAGGATTACTGCTGTATAGATAGGCTTGTGCGGCGCCACCGGTGGCGAGTATCACATGATTGGCGACGAAGGTTTCCACCTCGGTGCTGGCGCAATTTAATGCATACAATCCCAGGCAGCGGTTTATCTTGCCACCCAATTTGTGCGCAGTAATCAGATCAATCGCCAGACGATGCTCATAAATTCGAATATTGGGATGGGCTCTAGCTTGTTGTTCTAACGTTGTCTCAACGGCTTCACCTGTGGCATCGTCCACATGGAAAATACGTCGTTCGCTGTGCCCGCCTTCCCGAGTGAGGTGGTAGGATGTGGTGCCTTCATCATCTTTTTCTGTGGTGAATCCCACACCTTGGTCAATTAACCATTCCACTGCCTGTTGGCTGCGGCGAACGCAAAACTCTACGGTTTCCCGGTGACATAGTCCGACACCTGCATTGAGTGTGTCTTCTATGTGACCCTGCCATTGGGAGGGATCCGTTACCGCTGCTACCCCGCCCTGAGCATAGAGGGTAGAGCCGACGGATAGCTTACCTTTCGATAACACCGCCACCTGACAGAAAGGCGCCAATTTAAGCGCAGTGGTGAGGCCTGCGGCACCGCTGCCAACGATGAGTACTTCAGTTGAGATTCTTTTACCCATGGAGTTAAGGTCTATTTTAATTCGGTTCTGGCCATCTAGAAACTGCATAGGCGCCTAGCCCGTTTATTAATGGAATATTACACCACTTTAGCTGGCCGATGGAATCCAAGCTCTGATTCACCCATGAAGATGACCTTCAATGTTTTTATGTACTGCCTAGAGCGCAGTTGGGAATAGTCGATAAGTATCTGTAATTCAAGCTAAAAACTTAAAATAATAAGATTGTATGTTAGATCTGAAGGCAGGCAAAAAGAGTGCCCGTGATGAGTGTCACAATTAACACACTCAATTGCGTACATCACTAAGCTTCAATGCTTTAACGTCAGTGGCACGGAGCCCTGATGATTTTTTGTGGAACAGAAATAAGTGTCACCATTGATAACTCTCTTGCTAGGGGAGTCCAGCTTGGCAATGCACTGGTAAATTCTATCCCGATGTGAGTGTCGGCATGATTTAAGTTTCAGCAGCTTAAGAACATTCAGGTATACTCCTGTCTCAAGGAGTTCAATGATGATCGAGCAATATGCCAGAGTTAGAGAGGTTGAGGGTAATTTTGCCTGGGTTGAGGTCATGCGTCAGTCAGCCTGTAGCGGTTGCAGTGCAAATAAAGGGTGTGGCACGGCCAGTATCGACCGTCTTTTCGGGCATAAACGCGCGCGATTGAAGGCTATGTTGGTAGAATTAGAGGTGGAACCGGGCGATCTCGTGATCATTGGCATCCCTGAAAGTAGTATGTTACGTATCGCAACTTTGGTCTATCTTTTGCCCCTTGTGGGATTGATTTTTGGCGCTTTGGCCGGTGGCAAGCTTGAATTTTTCGGTCAGAGTGCACAATTTAGTGATCTATCTGCGCTGTTATTTGCATTGGTCGGTTTTGCTACCGCATGCATCGTCTCCTACTTTTTTTTACGGCGGGTGCGATTCGATCCCCATTACCAACCTCAATTGGTGCGGTATCTTGACAAGGGGCAGCAGATCAATACGTTACCTGTGGTGGCCAGCTAGCGAAGTGAATTTTTCCGAGGGGGTATATTTTGTTTAAGGGAAGAAAACAGACTGTAAAATTTGCGCCTCAAACAAGCCTATTAGTTCTTTTGATGGGTTGGTGTTTGCTAGTACCCAACGCAGTTTGGGCGTTGGAGCTACGCGGTCTGCCAGATTTTACGACTCTGGTGAAACAGAACGGCGCGTCTGTGGTGAACATTAGCACCACTCAAAAAGTATCCAGTCAGATCCAGGGGTTGCCCCCAGGAATGAATATCCCGGATATCCCGGAAGATAGTCCCCTTAGAGAATTTTTTGAACATTTTTTTAGCGAAGAAGGACCGCGAGAATTTGATTCTCGATCTTTGGGCTCGGGTTTTTTTATTTCCGATGACGGTTACATCATTACCAATCATCATGTTATTGACGGTGCGGATGAAATCCTCGTACGTCTATCGGATAGACGTGAATTAGTTGCGGAGGTGATCGGTAGCGATCCCCGCAGTGATATTGCTTTAATCAAGATAGATGCAACAGATTTACCCACTGTCCGCACCGGTAAAGTTGATGATTTAGAGGTGGGCGAGTGGGTGTTAGCTATCGGCTCTCCCTTCGGATTCGATTATTCGGTCACCGCGGGCATCGTCAGCGCCAAAGGGCGGGCATTACCCAGAGAGAATTATGTGCCCTTTATCCAAACTGATGTGGCCATTAATCCCGGTAATTCAGGGGGGCCGCTGTTTAACATGGATGGAGAAGTGATTGGTGTCAATTCCCAGATATACAGTCGCACCGGTGGATTCATGGGACTTTCCTTTGCGGTGCCGATCGACGTCGCCATGGATGTGGTGAATCAGCTTAAAGAGAATGGCCGCGTTTCAAGAGGCTGGTTAGGTGTGTTAATACAAGATATCACTTCTGAACTGGCGCAAAGTTTTGGTCTCAAGAAACCTGAGGGCGCACTGGTGGCGAAAGTATTGCCAGATAGTCCCTCTGAGCAGGGCGGCATTCAGGTCGGTGATATTATCCTGGAGTTTAATCATACCCCTATTGATAAGTCTTCTGATCTGCCTCCGCTCGTGGGACGCACTCCCGTTGAGACAAAGGTGCCAGTGAAGGTGCTGCGTGAGGGTAAAATCAAAACCCTGACCATCACATTGGGAGAGTTACCTGAAGAGACGTTAGCGAAAGACACCGGTGGTGACAATAGAAGCGGTGATCAGTTCGATAAACTGGGATTATCGGTGAAAGAAGTACCCTCTTCAATACGAGAAAAGATGGATCTCGGTAAAGGGGGTGTCTATGTGGAACTGGCGGGACCTGGCCCCGCGAGAGATGCCGGAATCGGTCGAGGGGATGTACTGACCATGCTGAATGGTCAACGCATTAAAGGGACGAAGCACTATGGTGAATTACTCCGGGCTTTACCTGAAAAAGGCATTGTTCCGGTATTGATTCACAAACCCAACGGTCCGGTATTTCAAGCTATCAAAATAGAATAGCTGACAGAATTTATTTATCTCAATATTCATGGCCGATCTCTATCTATACGGTGCCGCCTATTGTCACCTCTGTGAGGAGATGCGTGCGGCACTGGCACCACTGGCGACCGAGTTAAACTTTACTGTACATTGGGTCGAGATAGATGAGCATCCGCAGCTAGAAGATCAATTTCGTGAAAAGATACCGGTGTTGGTCTATCAGGAACAAGAGATATGTCATTATCATCTAGACGAACAAGCGCTACGAAGTTGCCTCAATCCTGATGTTTCATCCAATGGTCGTTCTGTTTAAGTTGAATTGAATCACATGAAGTATACACGTAACTTTTCTATTATCGCCCACATCGATCATGGCAAATCCACCTTGTCTGATAGGTTAATCCAAATGTGTGGTGGTTTATCCGAGCGAGAAATGGCCGAGCAAGTGTTGGATACCATGGACATTGAGCGTGAACGCGGAATTACCATCAAGGCGCAGAGTGTCACGCTGAACTATCAAGCCTCAGACGGCAACCAATACCAACTCAACTTTATCGACACACCAGGACATGTGGACTTTTGTTATGAGGTGTCTCGCTCCTTGGCTGCCTGCGAAGGGGCCTTATTGGTGGTGGATGCAGCGCAGGGAGTGGAAGCGCAAAGTGTAGCCAATTGTTATACCGCCATCGAACAAGGTCTAGAGGTGATTCCGGTATTGAATAAGATGGATTTACCGCAAGCGGACCCCGACCGTGTGAAGCAAGAGATTGAAGAGATTATAGGCATAGACGCAAGCGACGCATTAGCTGTGAGTGCAAAGACTGGGGCGGGAATCGATTTGTTACTCGAAACACTTGTCGCCAAGATCCCGCCGCCGATAGGCGATCCCGAACTGCCCCTACAGGCGCTTATTATTGATTCATGGTTTGACAACTATCTCGGCGTGGTCAGTCTGGTGCGTATCAAACAGGGTACGCTAAAGGTAAAAGATAAGATCAAAGTGATGTCTACTGGTCAGTTGCATCTTGTGGACGGGCTGGGTATTTTCACCCCTAAACGGCAGCCAAAGGATCGGTTGGCCGCCGGCGAGGTGGGTTATATGGTGGCGAGTATCAAAGATATTTTAGGTGCGCCAGTTGGCGATACCTTGACTCACGCCAGTCGCCCAGCTGATACAGCGTTACCAGGGTTTCAAAAGGTCAAGCCTCAAGTCTATGCTGGATTATTCCCGGTGGATTCCGGGGACTATGAAAGTTTTCGTGATGCCTTGGCGAAATTGAGCATCAATGACGCTTCCTTGGAATATGAACCTGAAAGTTCGCAAGCGCTTGGCTTCGGTTTTCGCTGCGGCTTTTTGGGCATGCTGCATATGGAGATCATCCAGGAGCGTCTGGAGCGCGATTACAATCTGAATCTGATAACGACCGCGCCCACGGTGGCCTATGAGCTATTGCTAACGGATGACAGCTTGCAGCAAATCCACAATCCTTCCGAGTTGCCTGAAAGCACAAAACTGCAGGAGATACGGGAACCCATTGCCGAGGTCAATGTTTTGGTACCGCAGGAGTATATCGGTAATGTGATTGGCTTGTGTGTGGAGAAACGCGGCGTACAGAGACGCATGCAGTATTTGGGCAAACAGGTTTCTCTGTGCTATGACATCCCCATGAATGAAGTCGTGTTGGATTTTTTTGACAAATTAAAGTCTGTCAGCCGAGGATACGCCTCGTTAGATTACAGCTTTAAACAATTTCAACCTGCAAATTTAGTGAAGCTGGATATTCTCATCAATGGTGATAGGGTAGATGCACTCTCTATCATCGTGCATAGAGAATTTGCGCAATCGAGGGGGCGGTTGCTCACAGAAAAGATGAAGGAGATTATTCCGCGACAGATGTACGATGTGGCCGTGCAAGCAGCAATAGGCAACCAAATCATTGCCCGCCAAACTGTCAAGGCATTGCGCAAAAACGTCACTGCTAAGTGTTATGGGGGAGATATTACTCGAAAACGAAAATTGCTTGAGAAGCAGAAAGCGGGTAAAAAAAGAATGAAACAATTTGGTAGAGTGGAAATTCCTCAAGAAGCCTTTTTGGCTGTACTAAAAGTGGACAATAATAAGTAATGGATTTTGCAACTATTCTATTTTTTGGCGCTGTGACATCTGGCGTGATTTGGGGTTTTGATGCATGGGTATTGGCCCCTAAAAGGCAGCAAAACTTGCCTCCACCAGGTGAGGGTGAAGACGTTGACCCTCATGCAGGTGAGAGTAAACTGGTGGAGATCGCGCGTTCGATCTTTCCAGTGTTGGTGATTGTTTTTTTCCTGCGTTCATTTTTAGTGGAGCCTTTTCGCATTCCCTCTGGCTCTATGATCCCTACGCTATTGGTGGGAGATTTTATTCTCGTCAATAAATATGCCTACGGAATTCGCTTACCGGTGATTGAGCAGAAAGTGGTGGATCTTGGTGTGCCTGAGCGCGGGGATGTGGTGGTGTTTCGATATCCCTCCCAGCCAAATATCGACTATATCAAGCGCTTAGTGGGTTTGCCTGGTGACAGGATTGCTTATTATCGAAAACAGCTCACTATCAATGGACAGCCGGTACCGAAGGAATTTAGTCGCATGTATCCGGGCAGCGGTGGCCATGTAGACGGTTTAACCGGAAGCGATGAATATTTGGAAGATCTATTTGGACGTTCTCATCGGATCTTAGAATCGAGAAGACGTTTGGGTGCTGGGGAAGGAGAGTGGGTGGTTCCAGAGGGGCATTATTTCGTCATGGGAGACAATCGGGACAATAGTCACGATAGCAGAATGTGGGGGTTTGTCTCAGATGAGTTCCTAGTTGGCAAGGCGTTTGCAATTTGGATGAACTGGGACAGCACTAACAAACGGGTTGGATGGCGACGTATCGGAACCCTAATCGAATAGTGGACTCTTGGCAAGGAGGCCAAGTCATGGGTGATTTTTATCAAAAGCAGACAGGCATTACCGGTATCGGATTGATGGTTATTTTTTTCCTGATAGGATTTTTTGTCTTGTTGGGGATAAGAATGGTCCCTCTCTACCTAAATAATATAAAAGTGGCCAATATTATCAGTGGGCTTGATTCCATACCGCAGTTGGGAACCAAGTCTATTCCGGAAATCAAACAGGCCGTCAATCGTCGTTTTGAGGTGGATGATGTTCAATTTATCAACGGGAAAGATATCAAGTTTGAACGCGCCGATCAGCGCCTTCGTGTGGTGGCAGAATATGAAGCACGCACGCAAATTTTTGCCAATGTAGACATAGTGGTGAGTTTTAATGAGTCTGTTGAGTTAGTGACTCAGTGAGAAAACCTTTAAATCAACTAGAATCTCAACTCAATCTTTCTTTTCGTTCTAAAAGTCTGTTCAAACAGGCGTTGACCCATCGTAGCGCAGATAGCCAGCATAACGAGCGGCTCGAATTTTTGGGTGACTCAATCGTTAATTTTGTCATTGCGGAAGCGCTTTACCATAAGTTTCCTGGGGCAAAAGAGGGGGACCTCAGTCGCATGCGCGCCTCCCTAGTCTGCCAAAAGGGATTAGCTGTTGTCGCCAAGCGCTTGGCGCTCGGAGACTATATTCATCTGGGTTCAGGGGAAATGAAGTCTGGCGGTAGAAATCGTGAGTCTATTTTATCTGATACATTAGAAGCCTTAATTGGCGCCCTCTACTTAGATAGGGGGATGGTCGAGACGCAGACACAGATTTTAAACTGGTTCCAGCACTCCCTTGATGCCATCGCCCCTGATGAGTGTCAAAAGGATGCAAAAACCAGGTTGCAGGAAAAGTTACAAGCGGAAAAATTACCCCTGCCTGAGTATCAAGTGGTCGCAACAAGCGGTGAGGATCATGCGCAGGTGTTTAAAGTGAGAATTGAAGTGGAGAATTTCGCACCTATTGAAGTTGAGGGCAGCAGTAAACGGCGGGCAGAGCAGAAGGCTGCCGAGCGCATTTTGCAGATCTGGTCAGCTTCCGAGACGGACGATGGTTTATAAGTCTGGAATGGTGGCGATAGTGGGTCGCCCCAATGTAGGAAAATCCACCTTATTGAATCATTGCTTGGGACAGAAACTCAGCATCACCTCCCGCAAACCCCAAACTACCCGGCACCAAATAATGGGCATCTACAGTGCCGAGAACGGCCAGATAGTGTTTATCGACACACCGGGCATGCATCAACGGCAAGGGCGTGCACTGAATCGCTATATGAATAAGGCGGCCACTGCCAGTCTGCTGGGTGTAGATTTGGTTGTCTGGGTGGTGGATGCGAACAACTATACGGATGATGACGATTGGATTTTGCAAAAAATTAAAAATGCAGATCTACCCTGTATTTTGGTGTTGAATAAAATTGATAACCTAGCGGATAAAACGCAATTGCTTCCCAAAATTGAGGGCTATCTAAAGCGTTATCCTTTTCAAGAAATCGTGCCTATTTCCGCGTTAAAATCTGAAAATATAGAGGTGCTCTTAGACACGATTCTAGAGCACTTGGAAGAAGGCGCGCCAATCTTCCCGGAAGATCAATTGACAGATAAGAGTGAACGGTTTTTAGCAGCGGAAATCGTTCGTGAAAAGTTGACTCGAAGTTTAGGGCAGGAGTTGCCCTACGCATTAACAGTTGCCATTGAGCAATTTAAAGAGGAAAAAAAGTGTCTGCATATTGGGACGGTGATTTGGGTGGAACGTGACAGCCAAAAAGCGATAGTCATCGGCAAGCAGGGGCGGCGTTTAAAGCAGGTCGGTCAGGATGCACGTTTGGATATGGAGAAATTGTTTGCGCAAAAAGTGATGCTGCAATTGTGGGTAAAGGTCAAATCAGGTTGGTCGGATGATGAAAATTTATTGCCGCAATTTGGTTACCATGAATGAACTCGATGCCTTAATGCATTAGGTAGATATGACTCAGTTATGCCAATCTCAGGCATATGTATTACATAGCCGTCCTTATCGCGAAAGCAGTCGTTTATTGGACTGTTTCACACGCGATACTGGGCGAGTATCCTTGGTGGCCAATGGGTTAAAGAGAAAAAATGCAGCGCATGGCGCCGCACAACATCTTTTTCTACCGCTGCAAATCAGTTGGCGCGGGCAGTCTGGATTGTGCAGATTACTCAGTGCTGAGGCACTAGGGCCCCATCGTCTGTTGTCCGGGCATGGGCTTTATACGGGGCTCTATTTAAATGAATTGCTTGTACGCCTGTTGGCGCTGCATGATGCGCATCCCCCATTGTTTGACCTATATGAACAGCAGGTAGGGGAACTCGCACTGCATGGACCCAATGAACATTCCCTGCGCCATTTTGAGATTAAACTGTTGCAGCAAATCGGTTTTGAGTTGCAGTTGGATAAAGATGTTCAGGGCACACCTATTCAGCCTGGATTACAATATTATTATCGTTTTGGTGAAGGGGTGCATGCCGCTTCTGATGAGCTCACAGCACGGGGGCAGGGCATGTGCATTGCGGGCGACAGTTTGTTGCAAATGGCATCGGGGAATAAGATGTCTTCCGAAACACTAAAAGACGCCAAGAGATTGATTCGCATGGCGCTACATCATGTATTAGAAGGGCGTCCCCTGCATAGCAGAGCGCTATTTAAAAAGGTTTTAAAGAAATGAGTGTGACCGAAAATAAGTGTCTCCACCTGGGGGTGAATATTGATCATGTGGCGACCTTGCGCCAGGCCAGAGGTACTGCTTATCCCGATCCCATTCAGGCGGCTCAAATGGCAGAGGTGGCAGGTGCCGATGGCATAACATTGCACCTACGGGAAGATCGTCGCCATATACAGGACAGAGATCTAGAGCGACTACTGGAAGTGGCGCAGATCCCGGTGAATTTGGAAATGGCGGTGACAGAGGAGATGCTCGATATCGCCAGCCGCTTAAAGCCAGAGAAGGTTTGCCTGGTGCCGGAGAAACGCGCGGAATTGACCACTGAAGGTGGATTGGATGTGGTGGCACAGGCGCGGCATGTGCGGCAGGCCTGTGAACAACTGGCCGCAAATGGTATTGAAGTGTCTCTGTTTATAGATGCTGATCTCGATCAAATCCAAGCGGCAAAAGCCGCCGCAGTGCCGGTTATTGAGTTACATACTGGTCCCTACGCAGAGGCTAAAGGGGCGTTGCGGGAACGCGAATTGGCGCGTCTACAGAGTGCTGCTCAGGCAGCAATGGAAATGGGATTGAAAGTGAATGCCGGACATGGCCTTCACTATCACAATGTGCAGCCAGTGGCGGCGATAAAAGAATTAGCTGAATTAAACATCGGACATTCGATTATTGCCCATGCCCTGTGGGTGGGATTTGCCCAGGCAATCACCGAGATGAAACAATTAATGTTTCAAGCGCGTCAAAGATGATATTGGGGCAAGGGATCGACATCGTTCAAATCAGCCGTATGGCCGCTGGTCTTGAGCGATTTGGTGAGCCATTTGCAAAACGTCTGTTGTCCGCTTCAGAGTGGCCGGAATATCAACTGGCGCCACGGCCGGAGGCATTTCTTGCGAAGCGATTTGCTGCCAAGGAGGCATTTGCAAAAGCATTGGGGACTGGATTTCGTGAGGGCTTGAGTTTTCGTCAAATTAGTGTGGTACACGACGATTTAGGGGCGCCAAAGTTCAAACTTACTGGTCAGGCTCAGACACGCATGCAACAACATCCTGGCGCGCGTTTACATCTTACACTTTCCGATGAACGTGAATACGCTGTGGCGATGGTGACGCTCGAAGCCACTGATCTTTGATTCGTTTTTATGTTGTTAGTTAGGGGCACATTAGGCGCGAGTTCTGGTTCGCGCTAAAATACGCGCCCAGCCTGTTTTGGCAGGTGAGAATCATAGAAATTAGGAGAAGTTGGTGGCGCACCCGTTAGAATTTCCCACTATAGAGGCTTTCGTAGGAAATACGCCTTTGGTTCGTTTACAGCGTTTGGTCCCCACCGAGCGTGGCAATATTATTCTGGCCAAGTTAGAGGGCAACAATCCCGCAGGCTCGGTTAAAGATCGACCGGCTATGAGCATGATTACCCACGCCGAGACGCGGGGGCAAATCAAGCCGGGAGACAGACTAATTGAGGCGACTAGCGGTAACACGGGCATCGCATTGGCTATGGCTGCGGCCATCAAAGGCTATCACCTGACACTTATTATGCCGCAACACATGAGCGTGGAAAGACGGGCAGTGATGAAAGCTTTTGGTGCAGAGATTGTCCTGGTTTCTAAGCAAGAAGGCATGGAAGGTGCTCGTGATTTGGCGCTGGAGATGCAAGCAGAGGGCAAGGGGTTGGTGTTAGATCAGTTTGCTAACCCAGATAATCCCTTGGCCCATTATGAGGGCACCGCCGATGAAATTTGGCGGGATACTCAAGGGACACTCACCCATTTTGTCAGCTCAATGGGTACCACAGGCACCATTATGGGCTCTTCGCGTTATTTCAAGCAGCGCAATGATGCGATTCAAATCGTTGGCGTACAGCCGGAAGAGGGTGCCAGCATTCCGGGTATTCGCCGTTGGCCGCCCGCATATTTACCCAAGATTTTTCAGCCGGAGCGTGTGGATAGAACTATAGATGTGAGTCAGCAGGAAGCGGAACAGATGACCCGAGCCTTGGCCGCCCAAGAGGGTATTTTTGCCGGGGTGTCATCGGGTGGTGCCTTGGCTGCGGCACTGCGATTAGAACAAGAAGTCGAGCAAGCCACTATCGTCACCATCGTCTGTGATCGGGGGGATCGTTATCTCTCCACCGATCTTTTCTCAAACTAATAGTTAATCGGGATCGCTGATTGAATGCCTCGTAAGCGTAAAAATAGAGCGATCCCTGATCCAGTAGAGGCGCAGATCACGGAGTTAAATCACGAGGGTAGAGGTGTCTGCCACATGGACGGAAAGGTCACCTTCGTTCGCGGTGCGCTGGCGGGTGAACGGGTGCGCTTTGCCTATACGAAGAGACATCGTGCATTTGATGAAGGTCGGGTAATAGAGGTGCTGCAAGCTGCTGAAGCGCGCACCTCTCCTCCTTGTACCGCGGCTGAGATCTGCGGTGGATGTAGTTTGCAACACCTGTCAAATGAGGCTCAGATCGCCCATAAGCAGCAGATTTTGCTGGAGCAACTACGCCATTTTGGAAAGGTGCAGCCGAAAAACCTATTGGCGCCACTTTTGGGTCCAACTCTTGCTTACCGCAGTAAGGCGCGATTGGCTGTGCGTTATGTGCAGAAAAAAGGCCGCGTATTAGTCGGTTTCAGAGAGGCCGGTGGTGGATTGATTGCTGATCTGGATAGTTGCCCGGTTTTGATCTCCCCTGTGGGCGAGAACTTAGATGAACTCGCTGAGTTGGTAGCATCACTGAGTGTTTATGACCAGATCCCACAAATTGAGGTGGCGGCGGGAGATCAACAGATAGGCTTGATTTTTCGTCATCTGGCACCACTAAGTGACTCAGATTTGCACCGCTTGGCATCCTGGGGTGCTGAGTTTGATTTTCAAATCTACCTGCAACCTGGGGGAGCAGATTCGGTACATGGCTTGCTGGCAACTACGCCAAGTACGCTGTCTTATGGATTACCCACTGAGGATTTGCGGCTTGATTTTAAGCCCAACGAATTTACCCAGATCAACTACCAACTGAATGAAAAAATGGTCAATCAAACTCTGTCTTTATTGGATTTACACAGTACCGATTGTGTGTTGGATCTTTTCTGTGGTGTGGGAAATTTTTCGTTACCCGCCGCCCGGCGTGCAGGGGAAGTGATTGGCGTCGAAGGTGTGGAAACGACTGTGGACCGTGCGCGGGAAAATGCAGCGCGTAATGGGATTGAAAATGTACAGTTCTATTGTGCCGATCTGTCGAAAGACTTGAGCACGCAACATTGGTTAAAGGTTGCGTTTAACAAAATATTGCTCGATCCACCGCGCACGGGTGCGGCGCAACTCTTGTCTCATATTTCGCTGCATCAAGTGGATAAAATTGTGTACGTCTCCTGCAATCCTGCCACCTTGGCCAGGGATGCGGGTATTTTGTCTGAATTAGGTTTTATCCTCAGCGATGCGGGTGTGATGGATATGTTTCCCCATACCGCTCACGTGGAATCTGTTGCATGTTTTGTGAAACAGTGATCCATGGTTAGCATTCATCGTTCTGCCTCACCCTCACAGTTGGAACCCATTGAGCAATGGATGTTCGATCGTATCGGCCGTTTTCCCGAAGAGGCGCAAACTCTATTAAATAAGGCTCATCTGTTAGTGAAACAGGGGTTGGCGTCTGCTAGTGAACAAGAATTGCCCATACTCATCAACGATATTGAAGGTGTCGGTGATTTGGTTTTGGAAACCATTACAGACGAAGTGGCGCAAGCGGCAACTTGGTTGATTCCCCTAAGACTTTCCGGGTTGATTGAACGTCAGGAGATAGAAACAGTTCTCAATCGCGATGTGTCTCAACTCGTCAGCGGAGTGGCTCAATTAAGTGAAATTCCCGACTGGTTGGAGTGGCATGCGCACCGCGAACAGAACGCTGATGCATTGGAGGCATTGCGAGAGACGTTGATGGTGATGGTGGATGATGTCCGGGTGGTATTAATCAAAATTGCGAGTCGTGCGCACGAATTACAAATGTTGCGTCATCAACCAAGCCACGAAAGGACGGCGATGGCGCGGGAAACATTAGCTATCTATTCACCCCTGTCCAATCGTCTAGGGTTGTGGCACTTAAAGTGGATTTTAGAAGATTACGCTTTTCGCTTTCTGGAGCCGGAACGTTATCGTGCGATTGCCAAGCAGTTGCAGATGAGGCGCGGGGAGCGTGAAGCCTATATTCAATTGGTCATCAATACGCTGAAGTCTCGTCTGAGTTCGGTGGGCGTAGAGGCCACTTTCTATGGACGTGCAAAACACATCTATAGTATCTGGCGTAAAATGCAACGCAAATCTATTTCTTTTGATGAGATATATGACGTTAGCGCCATTCGGGTGTTGGTGGATTCAGTTAAAGATTGCTATACAGTCCTGGGTGTTGTACATGAACTCTGGCCACATATTCCGAAAGAATTTGATGATTACATCGCGAATCCGAAACCAAACGGTTATCGTTCTTTGCATACTGCGGTGAGAGGTCCGGACAACGGTAAACTAGAGGTCCAGATCCGCACATTTGAAATGGACAAACATGCAGAACATGGAATTGCCGCCCATTGGCAATATAAAGAGGGGGGCCGTTTTGATAAAAATTTAGAAAACAAAATTCGTTGGTTTCGTACCTTGCTGAATAAGGATTTTAAAGAAGAGTATTTTGATGAATTAATCGAAGAATTTGCTCAAGAGACCAGCCATGAAAGAGTCTATCTTTTGTCGGAGAATGGAGAACTATTCTCTTTACCTGAAGGCAGTACCCCGGTGGATTTTGCTTACGCTCAAGGCACAGACATAGGACATCGATGTCGCGGTGCTCGGGTGAATGGCAAATTGGTTGCGCTGGACACGCAGTTACGATCGGGCGATCAAGTAGAAGTTATCTTAGCCAAGAGCGGCGGACCCAGTCGAGATTGGTTGGATCCAGAACTGCATTTTCTCACCTCATCCAGAGCGCGCGCCACGGTACGCTCTTGGTTTCGGCGTCAAAATAGAGAGAAAAATATCGATGCAGGTCGATTTTTATTAGAACGGGAAATCAGTCGATTGGGACTGGAGGGTTGGAACTTTCAAAACATCGCCACTCTCTATCAGCTCGCCTCTGAAGATGAACTGTTCGCTGCCATTGGACGAGGGGAGATCTCTTGCGGACAGTTGGCCACACTAGTGGCGCGAAGTGGAGCGGTTTGGTCTGCGGTGGTTCAGTCTCAAATGCCCAGTACTCGCTCTAAAATCGAACCCTTAGATGATTATGAAATATTAGGGGGGGGGGATTGCCGAAACATTTTGCCCTGTGTTGTAAACCTGTTCCAGAGCAACCTATAGTGGGTTTTATTACGCGTCAGCATGAACTCTCTGTACACCGTGCGAACTGTACTCACGCCATTCGTCATATTGAAGATGCGCCTGAGCGGTTGGTGAGTGTGTCCTGGATGCGGCGGCAAGATGAACCCATGGAAAAGGTTTCTTTGTGGGTACGTGCCTACGATCGTCAAGGATTGTTGTTTGAAATTACAAGCATCATTAATGCGGAGCAGGTAAATGTGGTGGCTGTGAATACGCGCTCTTATGCGGATGGATTGGCAGATCTACACCTGACGCTAGAGGCTCACGGGTTACAGCAGACCAGTCGCATCATTAATCGTATCAATACCTTACCTAATGTGGTGGAGGCGCGTAGCCAGTGGGAGAAGGATGCTGAGTGAAGGTCGTGACTGTTATTTGCCGCCAATTGGGAGCGGGGGATCAACACTGAAGTGACGAGTACCGGTACTGGTGTAATCAAATCATGGGCATACTGTCGCAGTACTGTCTCTGTATTGAAATTAGATTGGTGTTAAAATCGACATTTTGCAGTCGCATTGATGAAAAGTAACCGCGAATCCGAACAGTCCCCGAGTTGGTGGGAGGTATGTAAAAGTATCTTTGCCGCCGCTTTAGGGGTGCAGTCTGAAGACCAGCGGGCGCGCGATTTTACCTATGGAAAACCTGTCCCTTATATCATTGCTGGGTTGATTTTTACGGTTATATTTGTCGCTAGTCTGTTGGCGGTAGCATTCTTGGTCACCCCCGAGTCTAACGAGCACAAGCTTCATCCGGCCCTGAAATATAAGCAGATAGACCAGCAGTGAACTGTTTCTTTCAGCTTTGTCCTAACGAGTAGTCTGTTATGAATGCAATTGATAATGTCAATGTTGCGTTGCAGGAGCTATTAGCCACCCCTGCAACCATTAAACAGCGATTACCGCTGTCTCAACGTGCCGAACAGAGTGTGCTGCAAGGCCGCCGTACTGTGGAGGCGATCCTGGATCGTCGAGATCCGAGACTCATTGTCGTTGTGGGGCCTTGCTCCATCCATGATGTGGATGCGGCCATGGAGTATGCACAAAAATTAAAAAAATTAAGCGATACTGTGGCGGACACGCTCTATTTGGTGATGCGTGTCTATTTTGAAAAACCAAGAACATCTACCGGTTGGAAGGGTTTGATTAACGATCCCGATATGGATGATTCGTTTCATCTTGAAAAAGGGCTCACCATTGCGCGAAAACTACTACTGGATGTGGTGGAGTTGGGATTACCCGCAGGCACCGAAGCCTTAGATCCGATTATGCCGCAATATATTTCTGATTTAATTTCCTGGACTGCCATTGGTGCACGTACCACTGAATCGCAGACTCATCGAGAGATGTCCAGTGGTCTGTCTACTCCTGTTGGATTTAAGAATGGTACCGATGGTAGCGTAGATGTGGCGATTAATGCGATGAAGTCCGCTTCCAGCCCCCACCACTTTTTGGGCATCAACCAACAGGGACAATGTTCGGTGTTTCGTACCAAGGGCAATCCCTATGGTCACGTGGTGTTACGTGGAGGTGGCGAGAAGACCAATTACGATGCGCACAGCATTGCTGGCTGTGAACAGGTGTTGCAACAAGCCGGGTTGGCTAAACGCATTTTTGTGGATTGCAGCCACGCCAATTCAAACAAACAGTTTTATCGTCAACCTGTCGTTTTAGATGAGTGCGTCGAACAAATAGTGGCGGGTAACCAATCAATCGTTGGCCTCATGTTAGAGAGTCATCTACATGAAGGCAATCAATCGATTCCGGCTGATCTCAGTCAGCTCAAATATGGCGTTTCGGTCACCGATTCCTGCATTGATTGGCAAACTACAGAAGAAACTTTGTTACGTGCAAGGGAAAAATTAACAAAAATTCTACCAAATCGATAAATTGCCCTCATTCGCGCATCAAGTGTGGTTGAATAGCGCCGATGACATGTTGCATAGGGTACGACCAATAGCAAGGAGCGGTGTATGGCAGAGGATGGCCTCACAAAATTTTCCCTACGTAAGAACGTAGATCTCATGGTGGAGCGAGCCTTCTCCGTACTGGAGTTGGACGAGGGAGTCGCCCGCGCCATCCGCGCTTGCCAGGCAGTCATTCAGCTTACCTTCCCCGTCGAAATAAAGGGAAAAGTAGAGGTGTTTAGTGGTTGGCGAGCGGTACACAGTACACATCGTTTACCGGTTAAAGGCGGCATTCGTTTCGCACCAATCGTGGATCAGGATGAAGTGGAAGGACTGGCCTCCCTAATGACCTACAAATGCGCCATTGTGGATGTACCTTTCGGTGGCTCCAAGGGTGGGCTAAAAATTGATCCGAGAAACTATACCCGTGAAGAGATGCAGAGAATCACTCGCAGATTTGCACGAGAATTAGCGAGTAGAGGATTTTTGAGTCCGGCACTCAATGTCCCTGCGCCGGACGTGGGCACCGGACAGCGGGAAATGGCTTGGATTGCGGATACTTATAAACAACTGTTTCCTGAAGATATCAATTATCAAGCCTGTGTCACCGGAAAGCCTGTGCATCATGGCGGTATCAGAGGCAGGGTAGAGGCCACGGGTCGCGGCGTGCAGTACGGCATCCATGAATTTTTCCGTCACGGCGCGGATGTAAAGGAGGCAGGACTAACTCCCGGTCTAGGCGGCCAGCGTGTGGTGATTCAAGGTTTTGGCAATGTGGGTTTTCATGCGGCAAAATTTCTCAGTGAAGAAGACGGCGCAAAAATCATTGCAATTGTGGAGCGGGATGGTTTTCTGTTTCATGAAGAGGGCATAAATGTGGCACAGGCGAGGGAATACCTGACTGCCAATGATTCGTTTAGAGGTTATCCAGATGCGGAGTTTTGTGAAGATCGAGATTTGGGTTTAGAAATCGATTGCGACATTTTAATTCCAGCTGCCCTTGAGGGGGTGATTCATGGGCAAAATGCCAATCGAATCAAAGCCCGGTTAATCGTGGAAGCAGCCAATGGACCAATTACTTTTGAGGCGGATGACATTTTAAAGAAAAAAGGGGTGGCCATACTACCCGATTCGCTGATGAATGCGGGGGGCGTAGTGGTCTCCTATTTTGAATGGATCCGTAATTTGTCACACATTCGATTTGGTCGAATTGAGCGCCGTTTTGATGAAATGCGTGGTCAACATATTATTAGCGCGCTGGAAAGTATGACAAATAACACAGTACCAGATTGGATGCGCAGTGAAATTATTCGTGGCGCGGATGAGCTCGATTTAGTTCGCTCAGGATTGGATGACACTATGCGACAAGCATATAACGAAATTCGGGAACAAAAGCTGACACATGATGCGGTGAACGACTTACGAACCGCTGCTTATGTCATTGCTGTACAGAAAATTTCCCGCTCCTATCTCGATCTTGGTACTTACTAACCATTCTTATTATTGAATTCTCAAATACAATCAAAAAGATAAATCTTTTTTATTTTCATTAAACGACTGATTGTCTGATTCTTGCGGCTGTGTCAATGGACTGTGGGCCTGTGACGCAGCTTAGGGTACACTCTGAGTGTCCTGTCTTTGAAAAATAGATAACCAGGAACTCAAGCAAGAGGATGAAGATTATGCCGGACTCAACCAAAGAGTGGGATATTTTAATTAAAAATGCCCTTATGTTTGATGGATTAGGCGGCGCGCCGCAACAGGTGAGCGTGGCCACCAAAGATGGCGTGTTTGCCGCTATCGGTGACGATCTGGATGAAGCTTTGGCCAATGAGGTGATTGATGCAAAAGGCCAATGGTTAATGCCAGGATTAATAGACAACCATACCCATTTTGATCTTGAAGTCGAGCTGGAGCCATGGTTACCGGAAGCAGTGCGCCATGGCACCACCACTGTGGTGATGAGTAACTGTAGCTTAGGTGTCGCATTTGGCAAGCAGTTAAATCCGCAAAAGCCAGAGGAAAATCCCATCGTTGATGTGTTTGCCCGTGTGGAAAACATTCCCAAAAGTGTATTGGAAGATTGTGTGAATGTGATTGATTGGGATAACACGGGTGATTATTTGGATCATTTTGATGATATTCCTCTCGGTCCCAATGTGGCGCCCATGGTGCCGCACACAATGTTACGTATTGAAGTGATGGGATTGGAGGAGAGCATCAGCCGCAAACCCACGGACGCGGAAATAAAAAAGATGGCCGATTTGCTGCAGTTGGCAATGGATGAAGGGTACATCGGCTTCTCGACTGATGGTTTACCGCTTCACTATTTGGCAAATAGTCCCCATAAGAATGTGAAGATCCCGGCGCAACACGCTACCTGGAAAGAGGTCAAAACTTTATTGGATGTGGTTCGCAACAATGACGGTGTAGTACAGACGACGCCGAATCCAGACAATATGCTGGTCACAGCGGGCACACTGATTATGACAAGCGGTCGCCTATTCGGTAAACCACTGCGCATGACGGCGACTGCCGCCATGGATCTCAATTCCAATCAACGGGCTGCTGACGGTATTTTGCGTTTTAACACGCTCTTGAACAGTGATCTTGTACAAGGGGATTTCACCTTTCAGGCTTTATCCGCGCCTTTCCGTGTATATGCCGATGGCGTGACCACTCCTTTGTTGGAAGAGAAACCCGCATTTCGTGAACTCAATGCATGCGAGGTAGAAGATAGGGAAGGCCGATTAAAACTCCTCAATGATCCCAGTTATCAGCAGCGATTTAGAGCAGACTGGATGGCTGGAAAAGTCGGTTTTAACCTGGCTCGATTACTGCGTAAGTTGCATATGGAACCCACTACTTTTGGTCGTAACCTGTCTGAAATGTATATAGACACCTGTCCTGTACGATGTTGGGATCAGACCAACATGGGTGAGATCTATGATCGATTGGTCACCTATCAAAAGACGGGTGGCCAGTCAGGCGCCGAGAATGAGGAGGAAGCATCTGCGTTTGCCGAGTTCCCGAATCCTATTGGTGACGATGCGGAGTTTGTCATGCATATGTTGCGTCAGCATGACAAGCAATTCCGTTGGTATACCACCACGGCGAACGAACGTCCTCACACGCTTAAGAAATTGTTGT
>JBGTSY010000010.1:60203-83924 GCA_041940025.1 Thiotrichaceae bacterium
TTGTTGTTCCACGAGCAGACCTTACCGGGATTTAATGATAGCGGCGCGCACCTGACCAATATGGCGTTTTTCGATGGGAACTTGCGCACGCTGAAGATCGCGCAAGAGGATTCAATAGAAAAAGTTTCCGTTGCAGTGAAGCGGTTGACACATGATCCCGCTCGGCTCTTTGGTTTAGATGTTGGAACCATTGAAATCGGTCGTCAAGCGGATATGGCGCTGATCGATCCTGAAGCCTTAAGGGCCTATGATTCTGGTGCTAACACAGTCATGAACTATCGCGAGGTGTTTCAACATAATCAAATGGTCAACCGTTCAGATGGCGTGGTGACTTCAGTGGTGATTGCCGGTAAGTTGGCTTGGGATGGTAAAGAATACACCCCCAAATTTGGCAAAGAACCTTTCGGTAGGGCAATGCGGAATCGCAACAAAGCCCAGTATTTGCCGGGTAAACGTAAAGCGGCCAAGCAAGCGGCCTAGATTTCTCTTAGCTGTGTCTTCCAAAAAGCCTCACTATAGTGAGGCTTTTTTATCTCTCTTCACGCCAAGTGACTTTAGATTATAATTTGAATTTGATTTGATCATTTAAGGGTGGCTATTTGTGGCTTTAATAGTTTATTTATCGGGTGAAATACACAGTGACTGGCGTCAACGAATCATCTCCGGTGCTGGCCAGTTGGCGCTGGACATAGAATTTACATCGCCAGTGACGGATCATGCGTCAAGTGACGCGGCGGGCGATCATCTGGGGGAAGAGTCTACTCCTTTTTGGCGGGACCATAAATCCGCTCAGGTAAATGCGATTCGCACACAGACATTGATAAAACAGTGTCATGTGGCAGTTGTGCGTTTTGGGGATAAATATAAACAGTGGAATGCAGCCTTTGATGCCGGTTATCTATCGGCCCTCTCCAAGCCCTATATCACTTTGCATGATGCGTCTTTAGTTCATGCATTAAAAGAAGTGGATGCCGCCGCCCTCGCTTGGGCGCAAACCCCGGAACAAGTCGTAGAAATCTTACGTTATGTGGTTCAGGCTTGATTTTTTGCATGAGCGTCTGGTGACCAGAGTCGTTCAGGCCGTAGAAGCGGATCTGCCTACTGAATTAACCAATAGAATCTTTGATACTTCATTCATAGGATCATCGGATCTAAGTGTTAGCCAGCTTTAGAGAGTATGTTCTGCCATGTGATTGGTACATTATATTCTTTCAGTAGACAGTCGAGACTCAATAACACTTTAGCAATAGAGACAAAAGGATCTGGCGCGTCGGTTTGATGTCTATTCAGTTCTTGCAGAAAGACATGAAGTAAGTGGTAGGGAGACTCATCGCCATGATAGGAACCTAATGCGTCGGATAGATCGTCGATCAGCTGTTGATTGACATTGTCTATGCCGGCCGCAATCAATGCACTCGATAAATTGTCGAAATCGCGGTTCAAAATAGTGAGGAGTAGACGAGTGTAATTTATCCTTTGGGCAGTAGACAATCGCGCCATGGCAACATAATCGACAAAATAGAGGCACTCTTCTGATACAAGCAAATGATTCGGGCGTATCTCCATGTGGTAAAAACCGAACTGAGAAATCTGTTGTAGGTAACTTTCTTGTAGTGTCTCGAGGTATTGCCGTGTGTTTTTTGCTTCCACAGAACGAATATAATTTGCCAATTTTTCTCCTGGAATCCATTCAGTCATCAACACGCGTTGTGTACACCATGAAGTCAGTAGCTTAGGTGTGCGTATCTGATTTCTGTGGGGAAGCCGAGCAAATTGCTCCAAGTTGTTTTTCTCGTGAGTGAAGTCCAACGCTTGCTCAGTTTGAGACAAGAATGTATTGCTGAGCGGCGTCAAGTCAAATTGCGGTAGTCTGGAAGCCATGATTTTAGTTAATGCGTTAAGCTGGAGTGCATCTTGTTCAAACAGACGTTTGACCTCAGGCAATTGAATTTTAATGGCGACTTCTGGTCCATCAACTAACTTGGCATTATGTATCTGCGCGATGGTAGTGGTGGCAACAGGCTCTTCTTGTACCCACTCAAAATAGTGCTCCCAGTTTGCGCCCCACTCTTCAACCAATACTACTTCTAAATGTAGAAAAGGTAGGCTGCGATAGCTGCGGTGCAGTTTTTCCAATCGTTCAATATATTCAATAGGGAGTAAATTGGATTGAGTACAGAGGAAGTGCGCAAAGGTGATCCAGATGTCACCATTGGTTTCACACAATTGATACAGAAGTTGCGCATTGCGTTGGTGTAACTTGCTGAATAAATGCTGCTTATCACCCGAATCAAGTTTGGCAATTTGTTCGTTTAACCGTCTGTAGGAACTTTCTATTTTGAGAAAGATCTTCAGTGCTTGGAAGTAGCGTCGCCGATCACGCCACATGGTTTGTGCTTCCTCAAGGGACACCACTAATTCATTTGGATGGTTAGAGTCAATCATGTTCCAAAACCCTGATGCGTCGTCTTGGCCGTTCGAATCATTGTGTGCATTAATCTTAAAGCGCTTATGGATCGGTTGCACTGTCTTTCTGATGAACGCAATCAATCCTGCGCTAAATTTACTGCGTCTATAGTTTTAGTCCTATTTTTTTTAATCAAACAGACAAAAAAGTGACAGATCTGGTGCTGGATTGCCAATTGATGGGGTCAAAAAGCACATGCAGTATGTCCTGGAAGTACGTTTAATTTAATGGCAGAGTACAGTTCTTCAACAGATAGCCGGTAGGAATAGGGTGATTCAATTTATTTTAAATGGTAACAAGCAGACACTCGATATGGATCCGCAGACTCCGCTGCTATGGGTTATCAGAGAAAAGCTTGAATTGACTGGTACCAAGTTCGGTTGTGGTGCGGGCCTGTGTGGTGCGTGCACCATACACTTAAATGGCCAGGCGATACGCTCCTGTATTACCCCATTGAGTGTGGCAGAGGGTGCCGAATTGACGACCATTGAAGGTCTGTCGACAAACGGGACGCATCCACTACAGTTGGCTTGGCGAGCTGAGAACGTGCCTCAGTGTGGTTATTGTCAATCCGGACAGATCATGTCCGCCGCTGCATTGTTGTCGCAGAATTCACACCCAAGTGACGGTGAAATTGTCGAAACCATGTCGGCAAACTTATGTCGCTGTGGCACTTATCAAAGAATTAAGCGTGCGATCCAACGTGTGGTTGAAGATAATTCCGGTACGATGCATGAGTGATAACTTCACCATTAGTCGGCGAGAATTCATGCAAGTGGCTGCTAGTCTGGGTGGGGGTTTGGCAGTGGCTGTGATGTTGCCGGGGTGTGGTGCGGGGTTGCGGGATGAAGCCGGACAGTTTGCCCCGAATGGCTGGATCCGAATCTCCAGTGACAATCGCATTCGACTGCTGGTGGATAGATCAGAAATGGGCCAAGGGGTCATGACGGCATTACCCATGTTATTGGCCGAGGAGTTAGAAGTCGATCTGCACCTGGTGGAAATTGAATTTGCCCCTGCGGCACCTGAATACAAAAATCCGTTATTCATGTTACAAGCCACAGGCGGCAGTACTAGCGTCAAAGCTGCCTACAAGCCCCTACGCCGTGCAGGCGCAATTGCACGGGCGCTATTGGTGACGGCAGCGGCGAAGCGTTGGTCTATCAGCACGAAGCAATGTCAGGCCACCAACGGAGTGGTTAAAAATCTCACCGATGGGAAACATTTAACCTATGGGGAATTGGCGTCCGATGCCGCGCAGATGACGATTCAACGAGTGTCTCTGAAATCTCCTGATCAATTTCGCTATCTTGGCCATGCCGTAGATCGTTTAGACAACGAAGTGAAGGTGAACGGTTCGGCGATTTTTGGCATCGATGTATTGGTTCCGGACGCGTTAACTGCAGTAGTGATACAACCACCTGTGTTTGGCGCTAAGTTGCGTGACTTTGACGCTGCCAAGGTGTTGGCGTTAGAAGGGGTGCAAGAGGTGGTTACTATCTCCCACGGTGTCGCAGTGGTGGCGGATAGCTACTGGCAAGCGAGGCAAGCTGCATCGCAAGTGACTGTTGAGTGGCATACTTATGGTCGAGATGAATTAAATAGCGAAACCATATTTACCCGATTTAAGCAGTTGGCGCAAACACCGGGCAGGTATGTTTCTGACCGGGGCAATGCTCAACAGATCATAGACTCTGCGGACAGAACTATCAGCGCTGAATATCAACTCCCCTATTTGGCTCATGCCACCATGGAGCCAATGAATTGTACTGCTCATGTGCAGGCGCATCGTTGTGATGTTTGGGCACCGACACAGGGCCAGGGGAATTCGCAACAGATCGCAGCGAAAATAACGGGTTTAAAACGTCAACAGGTGTTTGTGCATACAACATTTTTAGGCGGCGGCTTTGGCCGTCGCATTGCTCAGGATTATGTGCAACAAGCGGTGGAGATCTCACAGCAGGTGGAACGGCCGGTGAAGGTGGTTTGGTCAAGAGAAGATGACATGCAACACGACTATTATCGTCCGGCAACCTATAGCGTGCTTTCTGCCGCCCTGGACGCCGATGGGCAACCCAAGGCTTGGTTTCATCGCTTAGTGGGGCCATCTATATTACAGCAGGCGCTACCTGAATTTATTGCGCCTATGTTGCCGGAAACTACTCCTGAGTTTCTCTCCGCTTTAGTCACTGACGGTGGTGCCAAGATCGCCGGTCGTTTGCCAGAGCCCACAGCCGTAGAAGGTGCGCACCGCGTGGTCTATGACATCCCCCATGCACGTGTCGAGTTTCATGCTTATGATCCGGGCATCCCCATTGGTTTTTGGCGTTCAGTGGGTAATTCTCACACTGCATTTGTGGTAGAGAGTTTCATTGACGAATTGGCACATCAGTCTCAGCAGGATCCTTATCACTATAGAAGAGCACTATTAACTCATCAACCTCGCCGCTTGAAGGTATTGGATTTGGCTGCGACACAAGCAGGATGGGGTGACGTGCTGGCGAAAGGTCATTTCCAGGGTATTGCCCAGCACGACTGCTTTGGTAGTTATGTGGCACAGGTGGCTGAGGTGAGTGTCAGCGATGACGGTGAAGTGAGTGTCCATAAAGTGGTGTGCGCCATAGATTGTGGTCAGGTAATTAATCCAGATATAGTCGCAGCACAAATGGAAGGTGGTATCGTCTATGGATTAACCGCTGCATTAAAAGGCGAAATCACAATTGAGAATGGCGCCGTGGCACAGAGTAATTTCCATGATTATCCACTTTTACGCATGCATGAAATGCCTGAGATAGAGGTTTATATTGTACCGAGTCAAGAGCCGCCAGAAGGCGTGGGTGAGCCGGGGACGCCCCCAATTGCGCCAGCTGTGACTAATGCGCTATTCCGCGCCACGGGGAAACGTGTGCGCCAATTGCCTATCCGACCTGAATATCTGATCTCTGCGTCACAATGAATACCACACAAGACGTGATCCATGCCTTGGTGGAGTGGGATCAGTTAGGTTCTCGCGTCACACTTGTGACGGTGTGTCGTACTTGGGGATCTGCGCCTCGTCAACTCGGTTCCATGATGGTGGTGCGCGAGGACGGCCAGTTTCTGGGTTCGGTATCTGGCGGTTGTGTGGAGGAGGATCTGCTTGAAAAAATCTGTCAAAACAGTTCACGCAGAATGGCTCCGGAGATCAGACGTTATGGTGATGATCGAAAACAGGCAGACCGCTTTGGTTTTCCTTGTGGTGGTATATTAGAGGTGTTAATCGAGCCTATCGAAAATGTCGGGCCCTACATCACATTAAAACACGCATTACACAATAGGCAACTCTGTCGAAAGAGCGTTGATCTCAATAGTCATGCAGTCACAATAGATTTAATTGATAAGGAGGTTAGCTTCAGCTTCGATGGCACTCATTTAGTGCAGACCATTGGTCCTGTATGGAAATTACTGTTAATCGGTGCGGGGGAACTCTCACAACAGCTCGCGCGCATGGCGCTGATGCTAGATTATCAGATCATAGTCTGTGATCCTCGTGAGCAGTACCAAAGAAATTGGCCAATTCATGAAGTCCAGTTTTGTGCGGGTATGCCAGATGATGTGGTGAAGGAATCTGTTATCGATAGTCGTGTTGCAGTGATTGCACTGACTCATGATGCGAAACTGGATGATATGGCGTTGATGCAGGCGTTAGACAGCCCGGCTTTTTACGTAGGCGCGCTGGGATCACGCCAGACTACGATTAAACGCAGAGAAAGATTGCTTGCACTCGGGATCGCTTCCGAATCGATTGATAGATTGTGGGGACCGGTTGGGTTGGCTATCGGTAGCCGCACGCCGGCGGAGATCAGTATTTCCGTATTGGCGCACTTAACTCAAGTTCGCAGTACACAAAAATTGATAAAGTCGCAATGACAATCCGTCTGAGGGTTAACGTGCGTCATTGAATCGCTTGCTAGAGTGCAGAAATAAAATCACTTTATTTAAAACGACCACGCAAACCTCTAAACAAGGTTTGCGTTTAGTCGGCGGGAAATTCTGGTACGGATAGTTACCAAGAAAAGATGAACATCCCTTTTTTTAAGATCACTATCGATTTGCTAATAGCGGACCTAAGAAGCGTTAGCTAATTTAACGTCGGACACATCAACTGAAACCTGACCGTTTTCAACTTTCACTGGAAATGTTTTTAAACATTTCTGTTTTCGTAATGCATTGAGAAGTTGAATGCCGGGCGGGAAATTTGCCCACTTAATTGCTTGTCCAGATCTAATATCAAATTCTGCACGGTGAAGGGGGCATTGAATTTTACTCCCCTCAATTATTTTGCCCCGATCAAGCGGGCCGAAAGTATGAGGGCAACTCTTTTGAGTTGCGTAAAATCCATCTTCTAAGTGGTAAATGACAACGCTTTCGCCATCGACTTTATATTTTGCCAGCTGTCCTACGGTGATATCCGATTCAGCACATACATTGGTATAGCTCATAATTCTCCTCCTTAAATTAACTCTGGAAATTGTGTTGATAAAGAGTCAGTGTGCATTAAATTTAATGTGGATAAATTTCAACCCACCTTGAGCCAAACAGGTACCGCTACAATTGTCCGGAGCAGCTATCAATATAGGTCAGGCGAGAACCGGGATCAATCAAATCTTTAAAGGCAATGTCACGGGTTGTTAGCTGTGCCCTCTCTTAAGAACAGTTCCGATGTGGGGGAAAGATAAGAGATTTTTCGACAGGGTGCATAAGAATAGTGGTGGGGTACTGATTACCAATCTATTTTAGTCACTGAAAACTCTATTTGGCCCATTTTTAGAAACAGCGGTTCACTCAGGTGAGATAACATTGTCTCTGGGAAGCTGGGCACGAGAGAACCACTAAATCTCTAACGTTATTAGGCAGTTCGATCTTTGCTTGGTATGCTATATCTTCATCAGTATCAAAGAAGGTTGCAGATGTTAGAGTCCATGTTAGAAGCCGCCAGATATAGCGTCGCGCGCGCGGCAGATGTGTGTCAGCGAATTCAGCGGCAAGTCACACCTGAAATGGTGCAAAAAAAGGATAAGAGTCCGGTCACAGTTGCCGATTTTGCCTCGCAAGCGGTTGTCTCTATGCTCTTGCAAGAGGCTTTCCCCACGATTCCTATGGTGGGCGAAGAGGATACGGGTCTATTGACGGAGGCAGGCAAAGAGTCTTTAAAACAGCGTGTTGTGGCAGAGGTGAATCGCACTTTAGAAAGAGATTTGGCGGAGGGAGACATTCTTACAGCCATAGATAGGTGTCATTATGATCCTCTAAATTCATCTGATCCCATTAGTGGTTACTGGACCCTAGATCCGGTCGATGGCACCAAAGGATTTTTACGCGGGCAGCAATATGCCATTGCACTGGCCTATATCGAGTCTGGAGTAGTGAAACTAGGGGTGTTGGCTTGTCCAAATTTAGATCTTGGTGACGGCAAAGGCGTACAGCTATGGGCCGTGAAGGACGAAGGTGCCTTTGTTTCCAACGCAGAGGCGCACCACAAGAGATCTCTGCACACAGACGAGATCATAGATCCATTGCAGGCTCGATTTTGTGAATCCGTGGAAGCTGCCCACTCCAACCACAGTGAAGCGGCGCAAATAGCTGAATTATTGGGTATTACTCAAGAGTCAGCGCGTCTGGATAGTCAGGCAAAATATGCGGTGGTGGCCAATGGCGGCGCATCTATCTATTTGAGGTTACCAACAGTAGCGGGTTATGAAGAAAAAATCTGGGATCATGCCGCGGGCGCAATAGTCGTGGAGGAAGCTGGCGGTAAAGTTTCTGATATTCGTGGAGAGGCATTGGATTTCTCCGTTGGACGGACTCTGAAGCGGAATCGAGGAGTCGTGGCCAGCAACGGTTTGTTACATGATCAGGTGATTTCTGCGATACAAGCGGTATTGAAATAATAGAGCTTATCGACGCTCAAGTAAGCACGGATTTGCGTCGGCCCTCAAAAATTTGAAATTTAATAGTCAAAAGAGCCGCTCTAGGCTGGCTGGTATGTTTCGCCTGAGTTAAAATGCCGCTCTTTAGCTCAAAGATCAACGGTAATAGAGACGTATTCAGTTGTTTTAATACCCAATCACGCTTGAACAATTGATCACCACCCCTTAAATTAAACCGACAAAATGAGAACTGGGAGTTGCATACAACTCTCCTTAATTTTAGAGAAATGATTCGTCATGACCAAAAATAAGGCCCTAGCAGATTGGGTAAACGAAGTGGTTGAGCTGACCCAACCGGAAGCGATTAAGTGGTGTGACGGCTCCGAACAAGAGTATCAAAGCCTGATTGAACAGATGCTGACCACGGGTGAGTTAACCGAGTTAAATCAAAAGACCCATCCGGGTTGTTATCTGCACCGTTCAGAACCCACCGATGTGGCGCGAACTGAACACTTGACCTATGTGTGTACAGCAAAACCCGACGATGCCGGTCCTAACAATCAATGGATGGCGCCCGAGGAAGCACATGCCAAGGTGGATGCTCTGTTTGAAGGCTCCATGCGCGGCCGCACACTGTATGTGATCCCCTACTGCATGGGACCCATTGATTCACCCTTTTCCCGTTGTGGCGTGGAGCTGACTGACAGCCCCTACGTGGTGGTCAACATGCGCAAAATGACTCGCATGGGCAGCACAGCTTTAGCCCGCATTGAACGGGATGGAAGTTTCGTTAAAGGCTTACATTCTTTAGGTGATTTGCATCCAGAGCGTCGGTTCATTATGCACTTTCCCGAAGAGTTGACCATTAAGAGCATTGGCTCTGGCTATGGTGGTAACGCTTTGTTAGGCAAAAAGTGTCACGCGCTGCGCATTGCCAGCTGGCAGGCCCGTCAGGAGGGGTGGTTGGCGGAGCACATGCTAATCGTCGGCATCGAAAACCCAGAAGGGGAAGTACGTTATATTGCCGCGGCGTTTCCATCTGCATGTGGCAAAACCAATATGGCCATGTTGATTCCTCCCGAGCAGTTTGAAGGGTATAAAGTCTGGACGGTCGGGGATGATATTGCTTGGCTGCATGTGGGGCATGATGGCCAATTGTGGGCGATCAATCCTGAGGCTGGATTTTTCGGTGTCGCGCCGGGTACTAGTGCTGAAACCAACCCTAATGCTGTGGAGATGCTACAGCGAGACACCATTTTCACCAATGTAGCGGTCACTGAAGACAATCAACCCTGGTGGGAGGGTTTGTCTAAGGAAATACCAAAACTCGACTGGACCGGGCAACCCTTCGACGCAAGTTCAGGTAAGAAAGCCGCTCATCCCAATTCCAGGTTCACCGTGTCCGCGAGCCAGTGCCAATCTTATTCGAAGATGGCGGAAGCCGATACCGGTGTGCCGCTTTCTGCCATCATTTTTGGTGGTCGACGTAAGTCCCTGGCGCCTTTAGTGTATGAAGCTAAATCCTGGACCCATGGGGTGATGGTGGGGGCTTCTGTGGCCTCTGAAACTACCGCTGCGGCGGTGGGCGAAGTAGGGGTGGTACGTCGCGATCCGATGGCGATGAAACCATTTTGTGGTTACAACTTTGGGGATTACTGGGCCCATTGGCTGAGTATGGAGCAGCGAGCTTCCAAATTGCCAAGAATATTTCACGTGAATTGGTTTCGGCAGAATGAGTCCGGTGATTTCCTCTGGCCAGGATTTGGTGAAAATTTGCGTGTCTTGGAGTGGATCCTGGACCGTTGTGAAACCAAAGGCGACGCCATCGAATCTCCAATCGGTTGGTTACCTCAACAGAACGCTATTAATACTGAGGGCTTGCAAATTGGTGCCGATGCCATGGAGCAACTGGTATCCATTGATGTGCCCGCTTGGCAGCAAGAGATGCAGAATATCGCTGGCTTTTTTGAACAATTTAATGGCCGCGTGCCTGAGCAGCTAAAAGATGAGTTGCACAGAGTTCTAAGTGAACTGACGCCTGCCGCAGAGAAAAAAACGGCCACATCGGCTTGAGTGATCGTCACGCCTTCGCAAAAGCAATAGTTCAATTTAAGTACATTGCGCAATGAGCTATGCGTCTGCCTGAGCAATTTGTTGATCGTTTTTGTGACATCTATCGAGATCTCACTGCTGAGGACTGTTACGCCTGTATGCAAGTAAGCGGTTCTCTGTTTTTTAGAATCAATTCGCTGAGGGAAGACTGTACCCAACTAGCAGATCAGTTGTTACAGATGGGGATTAATAACAAAGCTCATTCTGTTTATGAACTGATGTGGGAAACCTCAGCCGCAAACCGTGAAGTGCTAGTCAATAGCGATCTAATGCAGCACGGAAGGATCTACATTCAAAATCCATCTAGTTTGTTACCGGTACTCTGTTTGGAGCCGCGTCCTGGGGAAGAAATCTTAGATCTCTGTGCCGCTCCCGGTGGTAAAACCACCTTCATGGTAGAGAGGATGCGTAACCAAGGTAGAGTTGCGGCGGTGGAATCTGTTAAATCTCGTTTCTATAAATTGAAAAGAGTTCTGGCGCAGTGGGATGCCAGTTGTGTGCACACCTATTTGGCGGATGGCCGTACAATAGGTAGAAAAGTGCCACAACGATTTGATCGAACATTAGTGGATGCGCCTTGTTCTTCCGAAATCAAATTAATCACCGACCAACCAGAGAGTTGGCGCTATTGGAGTGAAAAAAAAATCAAGGCCTCCTCAGGCAAACAGAAATCATTGCTGCGATCTGCATTTGAAGCGACAAAAGTAGGCGGGTATTTATTGTATTGTACCTGTACCACCGCGCCGGAGGAGAACGAAGCCGTAGTCGATTGGTTAGTTAGTCACTTTGCCGATGCTGTCGCCGTCCTACCTTTGCCAGAGTTAGACTCAGATTGGCGGCCTGGTTTAGAGTGTTGGCGCACGCAGCGCTTTCATCCTAGTTTACAATTGAGTAGAAGGGTGCTTCCTCTCAATGGATATGGATGTTTCTATCTCTGTCTGTTACAGCGCACGGCTTAATGGACTTTGAGGCTACTCTTGAAAGCGCGTAAACACCAATGAAGAGTTTGTACCACCAAATCCGAAGCTATTAGACAAAACAGTATTCACTTGAATATCGTGCTGTGTCTCCCGAACCACGGGCACGCCTGCCACGGCTTCATCTAAATTTTCAATGTTGGCAGAGGCAGCAATGAAGTTATTTTCCATCATCAATAGTGAATAGATAGCTTCGTGTACGCCCGCCGCGCCCAAGCTATGGCCGGACAGTGATTTAGTAGAGCCAATGGCCGGGATCTCATCAGCAAATACTTCACGCACGGCTTGGATTTCAGCTACGTCTCCCACTGGGGTGCTGGTGCCATGAGCGTTGATGTAATCAATTGGCTGGTTCGTGGTACTGAGTGCCTGTTGCATGCATCGTACAGCGCCTTCTCCGCTGGGGGCGACCATATCGTATCCATCCGAGGTGGCGCCATAGCCCACTAGCTCTGCATAGATTTTTGCATTGCGCTTCACCGCGCTTTCCAAGGCTTCCACTACGAGAATGCCGCCACCACCTGCGATGACAAATCCATCTCGATCGGCATCATAAGCTCTAGAGGCTTTTTCTGGTGTTGCGTTGTATTTACTGGACAACGCGCCCATGGCGTCAAACATAATGCTCATAGTCCAGTGGAGTTCTTCACCGCCCCCGGCAAAAATAATATCTTGTTTACCTAACTGTATTTGTTCCATGGCATTGCCAATACAGTGAGCACTGGTGGCGCATGCGGAACTTAGAGAGTAGTTCACCCCTTTAATCTTAAAGGGGGTGGCCAGGCAGGCAGAAACAGTGCTGCACATGGTGCGTGGCACCATATAGGGTCCAATTCGTTTGACGCCTTTCTCCCGGGCAATGTCGGCGGCTGCCACGGTGTTTTCACAAGAGCCACCTCCAGAGCCTGCAATGAGACCGGTGCGTTCGTTGGAGACTAACTCATCGCTTAAACCGGCGTCTTCTATGGCTTGTTGCAATGCAACATAACAGTGGGCGGCGGACTGCCCCATGAAACGCATCTGTTTACGATCAATGTGCTCAGAGAGATCGATGTCTATCTGGCCCGCTACCTGACTGCGCATGCCCACTTCTTTGTATTCTTCGACAAAGGATATCCCTGATTGACCGCTTCGTAATGATTCGGTTACTGATGCTTTGTCGTTACCGAGGGATGAAACCAATCCCATTCCAGTGATCACTACTCTTCTCATATCACTCTCCTAGAAACCTTCGTTAGATTTAAATAAACCCACTCGGAGGTTTTGTGCGGTATATATTTCATTTCCATCTACTTCCAATGAGCCGTTGGCGATACCCATTACTAGTTTCCGCATAATAACTCGTTTTATTTGAATTCGGTATGTGACCAATTTAGCGGTGGGTAGGATTTGCCCAAAAAATTTAACTTCGCCCACCCCTAGGGCACGACCGCGACCTTCTCCGCCGCGCCAGGCGAGAAAGAAACCCAGCAGTTGCCACATGGCATCCAGGCCTAAACATCCTGGCATCACCGGATCTTGATAAAAGTGGGAATCAAAAAACCAGAGTTCGGGCTTGATGTCCAGTTCGGCGATGATCTCGCCGTGACCGAATGCTCCATTGTCATCCTTGATGGATTGAATGCGATCAATCATCAGCATATTAGGCAAAGGTAATTTTGCATTTCCTGGCCCGAACAGCTTGCCTTTACCGCAGTTGATTAGCTCTTCGTAGCTATAACTGGATTTTTTTCCATTATCCACTGTATTCATATCCGATGGGTTATAATTCAACAAGATGTAGTCAAGTTTTGATTCTTACTTAAATGACTAACGAGTTGAGTGTATTGAATTTTTATCAAGATTTGGCGAACCACAAATATCAACAACTTTTAAACGCCTTCATTTTATTTTCACGGGCGATCATAGCATGTTTCATCCAAATTTCCTTGGAATTGGAGCCACAGCTGTTCTCTTGGTGGCGCTAACAATAGTTTGATGGTGAAATCAATAATAGGAATCTTACTTGCTGCGGGGATCTCTCAACGTTTTGGATCGGATAAACGCCGGGCTTCGGTAGGTCAAACTAACGAGTCCATGCTGCTCCATTGCTTCAAACGCCTGTCGGCGGTGGTGGAACAGGTGTGCGTGGTCGTTCAGGAGGAAGATGAACTCGCCACCCAAGTCGCAAATTTAGGTGCGCAACTAGTTTTGTTGCCGCACAGTCAAGGTATTGGCCAGAGTATCGCCGCTGCCGTGCTGGCCAGCCACAATGCTTCTGCCTGGCTTATCTCTTTGGCAGATAAACCTTTTATCCAAATTGAAACAATGCAACGCGTAATAGTCGCCGGGGAGCGGCCAGAGGACATAGTGGTGCCTGTGTGGCGAGATGCGCAAGGGAGAGAGACTTGGGGGCATCCTGTACTTTTTGGGGCAGACTATTTAGATGAGTTATCAACTTTGTCCGGTACGCAGCACGCACGCGCAATTATTCAGCGTCATCTGACTCACACTAAGTTTGTGCCGGTGCAAGATGAGGGTGTCGTCAGGGACGTGGATTACCCAGATGAGTTAATCCAGTTTCGCCATCTGCTGTAGCTCATGGAGCAGATTCAACGCCTCAAGTGGGGTTAAGTGATCCACTTGGATCGCTCTTATTTTTTTATGGAGCAGATCTTCTTCTGGTGCTGGTGGCACAGATTGCTTAGTGATTGCTGCGGGGCTCAGTGTCTGGTTTGATCTCTGATTTTCCAATCCTTGCAGTTTCTGTGTGGCACCCTGGATCACTGCGCTGGGTACCCCAGCCAAGGATGCGACCTGTATGCCATAGCTTTTATTTGCCGGTCCTTCTTTCACTTCATGTAAAAAAATAATTTTATGCTGATGTTCGGTGGCATCCAGATGCACATTATGAATGGGTGGATGAATGTCAGCCAGCTCCGTCAATTCAAAGTAGTGGGTGGCAAAGAGAGTAAAGCAGTTTATTTGATGAGTGAGATATTCAGTACAACTCCAGGCTAATGATAATCCATCGTAGGTGCTGGTACCCCTGCCTATTTCGTCAAGTAACACCAGAGATGAAGCGGTTGCGTTGTTCAAGATATTAGCTGTTTCGCTCATTTCCACCATAAAGGTGGAACGGCCTCCCGCTAAATCGTCAGCGGCGCCGATGCGGGTAAAAATACGATCAATATCCCCTATTGTAGCGGCCTGTGCAGGAACGAAACATCCACAGTGAGCCATTAACACAGTCAATGCCACCTGACGCATGAAAGTAGATTTGCCGCCCATGTTTGGTCCAGTAATGATTAAAGAGGTTGTTTCGGGATCCATGTAAAGGTCGTTGGCGACAAAGGTCACCTTGGGTTGCGATTCCACGACTGGATGACGGCCGGCTTTTATGTGAATCACTTTGTTATCACTGAATTGGGGGCGACAATAGTTCAAACTCAGTGCACGCGTGGCAAAACAGATTTGTGTATCCAGAATCGCCACATGATAGGCAAGTTGTTGCAGAATGAGAACCGATTCCGCGAGCTTTGACAGCAGCTTTTCGTACAGTTGTTTTTCTCTGGCCAGCGCACGTTCACGCGCGCTCAGTGCACGTTCTTCAAACTGTTTGAGTGGTTCGGTGATAAAACGCTCTGTGGATTTTAATGTTTGGCGTCGAATAAAGTGGTCGGGGATCTCGTCAGCTTGGCTGCGGGGGATCTCAATGTAGTAACCGTGCACGCGGTTATAACCGACTTTGAGTTGAGTGATGCCGGTCTCTTCTTTCGCTTGTTGTTCAATTTTTAGCAGAAACTCATCGGCATGTTCACTGACATGTTTGAGTTCATCCAGCGTTTGATCCCAGCCATTGCGAATGACGCCACCGTCTCGTATCAGCATCGGCGGATCATCCACAATGGCCTGCGCGAGTAAATCAATCACCGCTTGAGGTGGATCCATACCACTCACTAGGGTATGCAAGGGGCCAACTTTTAATGGTTGCAACAGAGGCAGTAACGCTTGCAGTTTCTGTAAGCTGGATCTCAATTGGCTCAGATCCCTGGGCCGCGCACTGCCGAGTGAAATCCTGGTGCTGATGCGTTCAATATCGCCGATGACTTTCAGATGATCACATAATGCCTCTAGTTGCGCATACTCTTGCAGTTGTTCGATTTGATCAAATCTTTCGTTTAACTGCTGACGATGACGAATGGGTTGATTTAACCAGCGTCGTAATTGGCGACCGCCCATGGGGGTCACGGTGGTGTCCAATAAGGACACTAGGGTTTGATTCTGATGACCGCTGAGGTTGGTGTCGATTTCCAGGTTACGCCTAGTTTGTGCATCAATTAATAAATGCTCGGTGTGTTGCTCTAAATGCACACTCGTAATATGTTTCAGCTCTTGTTTCTGTGTGTATTTCGCATAGGCCAATAAGGCACCGGCGGCTTGCAGCGCCAGGGTGCACTCTGCACATCCGAATCCAGTGAGGTCTTGGGTACCGAATTGTGCACAGAGCTGTTCTTTTGCACTGGCTAAATCGAAGTTCCACGGAGGGTGCAGTAGCACACCGGTGCGTGAGGTTAACAGCGACTGCAATTGGCTGCCTTCAGGGATCAATATTTCTGCTGGATCGAGGCGCTCTATTTGTGCGTGTAGTTGCGAGAGGGTTTCAAACTCTTGGATGCAAAAACGACCGCTACTGATGTCCAGATAGGCGAGCCCAATCTGTTTGCCATGAATATCCACTGCAAGCAGTAGATTATCTCGCTTGGCGTCCAACAGGGAATCATCTGTTATCGTGCCCGGCGTGAGAATACGAACCACTTCTCTGGCCACCGGCCCTTTGCTTAATTTAGGATCGCCCACTTGTTCGCAAATGGCGACAGATTCACCTAGGCGTAGTAGCTTGGTTAGATAGGGCTCTGCGGCGTGGTAAGGTACACCCGCCATGGGCACGGGCATGCCTGCAGACTGGCCACGGGAGGTGAGGGTGATGTCTATTAGTTTGCTGATCTTTTTTGCATCTTCAAAGAAGAGTTCGTAAAAATCTCCCATTCGATAAAAGAGCAAAATATCTGCATACTGCGCCTTGATGGTTAAGTACTGTTGCATCATCGGCGTGTGTGTGGAGAGAGAAAGAGCCATGGCGTGCAAGTGTAACCAATTGTCCCATGCATCAAAAGAGCAACCCTCTGTGGGTGATCGGTGTTGTGAAACCTAAAAAGCTAAACCATTTTTTTGCCTTACGACCGGCGGTCTCTATCGAGCCAGATCTGCTTCGGCTGCAAGCGCAATGTGAGGCCACGGATCGCACTAAAACAGTTGCGCTTGCGGATTTACACTGTACTTTGGTATTTTTGGGGCCTTTGCAAATACACAGCGAAAAATCACTGTGTGAGATGGCGAATGAGATCAAATCTGAGGGATTTTCACTCAGTTTGGATCGCCTCGATTATTGGCGTAAACCTAAAATTGCTTGTGTCTCCTCAGCAGTCACACCCGTTGAACTATTAAAACTAGTGGAATTATTGCGCCGTGGCTGTGATAGGCTCGGGTTTGAATTACAGGTGCGAGAATATCGACCCCATATCACCCTGATGCGTCAGATGAAACCATTTCAATCGAGCGACCTGGAGAAACCTGTGACTTGGTTTGTGGATTCTTTTTTCTTATTTCGTTCACCTAGGACTGGCGAAACGGGGTATCAGGTATTAGACTACTGGAAACTTGATCAGTAGTCGGGGAAAACACAAGTGACTATATCCGGTGTTTTTCCTGAGTCTTTCAAGGGTTAGAGTTTTTTTCTAGAAATGAATATAGCTGAGTGAGAGGATCCCATGGACGAAAACAAGCGTAAAGCACTGAATGCGGCACTAGGTCAAATTGAAAAGCAGTTTGGTAAGGGCGCGGTCATGCGCTTGGGTGATCCTGCCGCCATGCCGGAGGTGGAGGCTATCTCGACCGGTTCACTCTGCCTCGATGTGGCGCTGGGTATCGGCGGATTACCTCGTGGTCGCATCGTGGAAATTTACGGACCTGAATCTTCTGGTAAAACCACCCTCACCTTGCAGGTGGTGGCAGAAGCACAGAAGGCCGGCGGTACGGCGGCTTTTGTGGATGCGGAGCATGCACTGGATCCGGTATACGCGGCGAAGTTAGGGGTCAATGTGGATGATCTGTTGGTGAGTCAGCCCGACACCGGAGAGCAGGCGTTGGAGATCGCCGACATGTTGGTACGCTCTGGCGCGGTGGATGTGGTCATTGTGGATTCAGTGGCCGCACTCACACCGAGGGCAGAACTAGAAGGCGATATGGGCGATTCCCATGTGGGTCTTCAGGCCCGTTTGATGTCTCAAGCGTTGCGTAAGTTGACCGCCAATATCAAACGTTCTAATACTTTGGTGATATTCATTAACCAAATTCGCATGAAAATCGGCGTCATGTTCGGTAGCCCAGAAACCACTACTGGCGGTAATGCTTTGAAGTTCTACTCGTCGGTGCGTCTGGACATCAGACGAATCGGCTCTATTAAAAAGGGCGATGAAGTAGTGGGTAACGAAACCCGCGTGAAAGTGGTGAAAAACAAGATGGCGCCACCCTTTACCAAAGCTGAGTTTGATATTTTGTATGGAGAGGGGTGCTCTAAAGAGAGCGAGTTGATCCAGCTTGGCGTGGAGCATGATTTAATTGAAAAATCAGGTGCTTGGTATAGTTATAAAGGGGACCGAATCGGCCAGGGCAAAGACAACGTACGCCAGTTTTTAGTGGATAATCCTGAAATGGCAGAAGAAATTGACACAGAACTGCGCGCCAAACTGTTGCCTAAAACTCGACCACCACTAGAGGCGGTGGAAGCCATTGAGGCTAACGCCTGAAGTCAGTGATCTGTTCTGAAACCTATGGGCGAGCGGTTCTCATTCTGACCGCTCGCGATCATTCCTGCACGGAATTGCAACTCAAGTTGATCCAGAAGGGCTTTGAACGGGCGAAAATTGGTCCGGTGATTGATGAATTAATTGAGCAAAATTATCTAAATGACTTGCGTTATGCAGAAGCATACTTAAGATCTCGTGCCGAACGGGGTTATGGTCTGCAACGCATTGAGCAGGAGCTCAGGCAACGGGGTGTCAGCGAGCCCGATGTCCAACGCGCCAAGGAGCGTTGCGATATTTGCTGGCTAGAGGTGTTAGAAAAGGTGCAGCAAAAAAAATATGCTGGCCAAAGCGCATCTGACAAAGCTGCCGAGGCGAAGCAGATGCGGTATTATTTGCAGCGTGGTTTTAACTATGATCAGATCCGGCAATTGTGGTCCGGTTCGAGATGTTCATCCGATCAGCAGATCTAAATCGTAATCAACTTTTAGGGATTCTATGAAAAGCGCTGAAATTCGCCAAGCGTTTCTGGATTTTTTTAGCAGTCATGGCCATCAGGTGGTGCCCAGCAGCTCTCTGGTGCCCACAAATGATCCCAGTTTGCTGTTTACCAATGCAGGTATGGTGCAGTTCAAACAGGTATTTTTGGGGCAGGAGGATCCCGGCTATGTGCGCGCAGTCTCCTCTCAGCGCTGTGTGCGTGCAGGCGGTAAACACAACGATCTGGAAAACGTGGGATACACGGCGCGCCACCATACCTTTTTTGAGATGCTTGGCAATTTCAGTTTTGGTGATTACTTTAAACGGGAGGCGATTCATTTCGCCTGGGAATTTCTCACCGACAGACTCAATTTGCCCGCCGAAAAACTTTGGGTCACTGTCTATCGGGATGATGATGAAGCTGCCCAGATCTGGGCAGATGAGATAGGTGTGCCTGCGGAGAAAATTATTCGCTGTGGCGAGAAAGATAATTTTTGGTCCATGGGGGAAACTGGCCCATGTGGACCTTGCTCAGAAATATTTTATGACCATGGTGAAGAAGTCCCTGGTGGTCCGCCCGGTAGTGAAGATGAAGATGGGGATCGCTATGTCGAGATCTGGAACCTGGTCTTCATGCAGTATGACCGGGATGCTGAGGGGCAACTCAATCCTTTACCGAAACCTTCGGTGGATACCGGAATGGGTTTGGAGCGAATCGCTGCGGTGCAGCAACATGTCAAAAGTAACTACGATATCGATCTGTTTCAAAATCTGATTGGCGCCACGGCCAAACGGTTACAAATTAAAAATCTGAGTGATCCCTCCTTGAGGGTGATTAGCGATCACATCCGCTCCTGTGGTTTTCTCATTGTGGACGGGGTCGTGCCTGCCAATGAAGGCAGGGGTTATGTGTTGCGCCGAATCATCCGCCGCGCCTTGAGGCATGGCCATAAGCTGGGTAGTCGCGAGCCATTTTTCCATCAGTTGGTGGCCCCTTTGGTTGCGGAAATGGGGGAGGCGTATCCGGAGTTGGCAAAGGCTCAGGAGATGATTGAAAAAGTTCTATTGCAGGAAGAGCGCCGGTTTGCTGAAACTCTGGATCAAGGCATGGCGATTCTGCAGCAAGAGATGCAGCAGTTGCAAGGTGACACTTTATCCGGAGAGTTGGTGTTTAAACTCTATGATACCTACGGCTTCCCCTTGGACTTAACCGCAGATGTGGCACGAGAGCATCAACTGAAGCTGGATAACAGGGGTTTTGAGCGGGCGATGGAAGCGCAACGCACGCGCGCCCGGGCCGCCAGCCGATTTACCGTGCCAAAGGCAGAATCTTTACAGCTTGATGCTTGTTCTGAATTTAATGGTTATGACCATACAGAATACAAATCGCCCATAGAGTCGATTGTTTCTGCGGACGCCCAAGTCGAAGAGTTGCAAGTGGGGGAGTCCGGATTGATTGTTTTAAAACAGACGCCTTTCTATGCAGAGTCGGGCGGACAGGTGGGGGACGTGGGCCGGTTGCATTCACAGTTTGGCGAATTTGTGGTGCAGGATACACAAAAACTGGGTGATGCAATTATACATCTGGGTTCGGTGGAAAAAGGGGTGATGCGTGTGGGTGACAAAGCCATCGCCTCAGTGGATACCGATACTCGGGCGCGGGTGAGTTTGAATCACTCTGCTACACATCTGTTGCATGCGGCGCTGCGCCGAGTGTTGGGGGGGCATGTGACACAAAAAGGATCCCTGGTGGATGGGGAAAAACTGCGTTTTGACTTTGCTCACTTCGAGGCCATGACCGCCGATCAGTTGCAGCAGGTGACGTCATTGGTCAACGCTGAGATCCGCCACAATCACCCCATTCAGACACGACTGATGAGCATAGATGACGCCACCGAGGCAGGTGCGATGGCGCTGTTCGGTGAAAAATATGGCGATGAGGTGCGCGTTCTCAGTATGGGGGATTTTTCTATCGAGTTATGTGGCGGCATTCATGCAGCAAGAACTGGCGATATTGGGCTCTTTGTGATCACCTTGGAGAGCGGTATTGCTGCTGGCGTACGCCGTATTGAAGCCATCACTGGTGAGGCGGCAATTGAATATGTGCAGCAAGCCAATCAAACCATCGCGCAAATGCGGGAATTGTTGCGGGGCAATCAACAGGATTTGCCGCTCAAGGTACAGCAGCTGAATGAGAAGAATAAATCCTTAGAAAAAGAGATCGCCAAGCTCAAAGGTCAATTGGCCGCCGCCAAGGGAAGTGATCTCACCAGCGAAGCGCAGCAGGTAGCGGGTGTTCAGGTTCTCGCCAAACAGTTAGAAGGCGCAGATCCCAAAGCTTTGCGGGAGATGGTGGACCAGCTTAAAAACAAGCTCAAATCTGGCGTGGTGATATTGGCCTGTGTGACGGCTGACAATAAAGTGAGCTTGGTGGCTGGCGTCACTCAAGACTTAACCGCACAGGTGAAGGCCGGAGATTTGGTGAAAATGGTGGCCCAGTCGGTGGGCGGCAAGGGTGGTGGTCGAGCCGATATGGCTCAGGGCGGGGGCACCGATCCCACTGGTCTGCAGGATGTGCTGGCGCAAGTCCCCAGTTGGGTGCAAGCACAGCTGGCTTGACCCACTGATAGGCGAATTTTTGACTCCCTCACTTAAATCTCTATAATCCTTGGCTTTTGCGTCGCTAGGTGTGGTATGGCGTTATTGGTTCAAAAATTTGGTGGCACCTCGGTGGGCTCCGTCGAGCGCATCGAGAAGGTGGCGAATCGGGTCATTGAGTCCCAGCGCGCTGGCCATCAGGTTGTGGTGGTGGTTTCTGCTATGTCTGGGGAAACCAACCGATTGATGGATCTGGCGAAGCAGGTAGACGATCAGCCCACGCCTCGCGAGTTGGATGTTCTGCTCTCCACCGGTGAGCAGGTCACCATTGCTCTGCTCTGCATGGCGATCCATAAACGAGGATTTGAGGCCCGCTCTTACACCGGTGCGCAAGTTCAGATTGTCACCGATGATGCGCACACTAAAGCTCGCATTCAAAATATAGATGTGGCACGAATACGAGCGGATCTCAACTTGAACCGCATCGTGGTGGTGGCTGGCTTCCAAGGTGTGGATGGCAACGGCAACATCACCACTTTAGGCCGCGGAGGATCCGATACCACCGCCGTCGCGCTGGCCGCCTCGCTGGAGGCGAAGGAGTGTCAGATCTACACAGATGTGGACGGGGTCTACACCACCGATCCGCGAGTGGAGCCGCATGCCCGTCGCTTATCCCATATCACTTTCGAAGAGATGTTGGAGATGGCCAGTCAGGGCTCTAAGGTGCTGCAATTTCGTGCAGTGGAATTTGCCGGCAAGTACGATGTGAACTTACGGGTGTTATCTTCCTTTGAAGAGGGCCCGGGTACTTTAATCACTTATGACGACGAGGTCTCTATGGAGCAGCCACTGGTGTCTGGCATCGCGTTTAATCGTGACGAAGCAAAAATAACTCTGGTGGGTATTCCCGATACGCCGGGCATGGCTTACAAGGTGTTGGGTCCGGTGGGTGCATCGAATATCGAAGTGGACATGATTATCCAGAACGTGGGTGAAGATGGCACCACTGATTTCACCTTCACTGTACATCGTAATGATTTCAAGCCTGTACTGGAGATGATGCACAACTTAGGCAAAGAGCTGGGTGCGCGCCAGGTGACGGGAGACGATGGCATTGTGAAGATTGCGCTGGTTGGCGTGGGCATGCGCTCCCATGCGGGTATCGCGAGCACCATGTTTGAAGCCCTGGCTCGGGAAGGCATTAATATTCGTATGATTTCCACATCAGAGATTAAAATCGCGATTGTTATAGACGAAAAGTATCTTGAGTTGGCGGTGCGAACGTTGCACTCCGCCTTTGGCTTAGAAAAAGAAGAATAATCTAAATTCAACGCCTTAAGTCGGCTGCCGCTTGGCTGTCGGCGGATTGGCGCTCTTCTTATAATCCCCCCTCTTTTAGCGACGGATGGTAATCTAGATAGAAATTCGCTGGTCGATACCTGAACTGTAAGGGCTTGGAGAAGCTAAAAAGGAACGTTAAGGAGTTCCGTAGAACAGGGAGACGAGCAATGCTCATTTTAACCAGACGTGTAGGTGAATCCTTGATTATCGGTGATGATGTCACCGTCACAGTGCTTGGCATTAAAGGCAATCAAATTCGAATTGGTGTCAATGCGCCAAAAACTGTCTCAGTACATAGAGAAGAAATTTACCAACGCATACAAAAAGAAAAAAAATCCACCAACGGAACCGGTAGTGACTATCCACCCGATGATATCGGTAATCGTTAAGCCGTTAGTTTTTCACCGTTTATCGTACATCTAGACCATGGTATGCTACGCCCTCGCCGCGTCGGAGAGATGGGTGAGTGGCTGAAACCAGCTCCCTGCTAAGGAGCCATACGTGTTAAGCGTATCGAGGGTTCGAATCCCTCTCTCTCCGCCAGTCGTATGGGTGGACATCTCCAACATTTGATTCACATCCCACATAGACTGAAACCGCAGTGCTCAGGTTCAGTGGGATGAAACCTGTGCTGTGAAGAGAATGTCGGTGTTGCAATCATCCCCACAGTTACGCGCCCGTAGCTCAGCTGGATAGAGTACCTGGCTACGAACCAGGCGGTCGGGAGTTCGAATCTCTCCGGGCGCGCCATTTTGTTTTCACCCCCGGAAATACCACCTAACGCTTTGAAAGGTAAGGTAGTTTCGGGGGTTCGAAAACCTTCCCCACGTACATACGCTAATCTGTCTGCAAAAGTAAGTTTCATCACTGCATGACGGTCTTCAATACGCTCTGAAGCCCAGAGTTCATGCGGGTTTGAGAGAAAATCCATTGCGGTTCGAAAACTTTCATCAAAGCCTCTTAACGGACGGCCACAATTGGCGACTTTTTCC
>JBGTSY010000011.1:0-82359 GCA_041940025.1 Thiotrichaceae bacterium
AATATGTTGTCTTTCGTAAGACTCCTTTTCGTCTTATTTGTAGTTTGGTGGCAAAGGACGCATACCTAGTTTGTAATTGTGATTATAGCCCCGAGATCGAGCCTGATCCAATGAAATCATTGGATAATTTTCTGGAGCGACGTTCGGATTCTAATCAGAATTAATCTTATGAAAGTTATCATCAAACCCAAACTTCATATGACCTTAACTGTGCTTCCTCTTAATATCTTATCTCTCCTTCTTAAGTTCATATATAGTGGGCCTATTGGCTCCATCATCTTCAACGGCTGGACTGTTTGAGATCAATTTCGTATATTGGGACACTCCATCAAAGCCTGTGTTGCCTTATCTCAAAGAAATGCTTGAGTTGCTTAAGAATTCCTTGATTTACTTTCTTTTTTTAGGAGGTATATAATTTGTAGCGTTCTCGCGCTTAAGCTTTTCGTCATAAGCCTTGAAGGAAAATGGATTTTCAACAATCTTGCCCTGGACAATTTTGTTCATTTTGCTGTTTCTGTTGTTTTTTGTACTGACTATCGTAGGGGTGTGGCCAGCTTATCAATCTCCAGGCTCCCGACTATATGCGTCTAATCTCGGTTACCCGGCGTTATTACGCCTATTTAGTCTTCCCATCCCAGTGGAAACGGTGCAGGTGACGCAAAGAAAACTAAGCAGCTATGTGTCGGGCAGCGGTCATATTGGATATTTAAATGAGGTGCCCATTAATATTGAATTTGCGGGTGTCGTGACTCGGGTATATGTGGAGCCAGGAGATCAGGTGGACGCTGGAGAAGCACTAGTTAGTATCAATCCTGGTTCGTCTGAAACCAGTATTGTGTCTTTAGATGTGCAACTCAAAAAAGCGGAATTCGATCAAGCTAAGAACGATTATGAACGGGAGCTGAAAGCCTATGAAAAGGGATTAATCAGACTAACCGAGTTAGAGGGGTTCAAACAGAAATTAACAAAGGCCGAAATCGATCTTCGAAAGGCGAAGGAATCCCTGGAAGACAAGGTGCGCTCTCGCAGCACCAGCGCCTTAAAAAATCGTGGCGGTAGCGCGCGAATCACCGAGCAAGTGGATATTGTCTCTCCGTTGAAAGGTGAAGTGGTGGCGCGCTCCATTTATCTGGGCGAAAACTTGGTTGGCGAAACTGAAGCGGCGATGCTCATTGGCGACAATAAAGTCTTTAGAGCGGCTTTAGATCAGCGCTTTGCCAGCGTCATCCAACCCGGAAGAGTGGGTAAGGTCTATTTGAATGCCTATCCAGGACGTTCGTTTGATGCTGAGATAGTACGAACCAACAACTATGTCACTACTCCAGATGCAAAGAGACCTGTCGATTATGCGCCCTATAGTTTCACCGTCTGGTTTAGTTTATTGAATGTAGATGCCGCCAATGACAAGCTTCTCTCCGGTATGAACGGCTACGCAGTCCTGGAATCCAACTTTGATTTGCCGGCCATTCCAGAAAGTGCATTGATGCGCTATTCGGGCAATGATGGTTTAGTGATGGTGGTGAACGATGATGATCGAATTAACCTACGGCGAATTACCTATGAAGTCACAGAATCTGGGTATGTAGGGGTGTCGTCGGGGCTTGAAGTAGGTGAAACGGTGATTACCCAAGGGCAAGTCGCACTACAAGAAAATGATACAGTGAGGATGACATCAGAATGATTCACTTAATAAAAACGTTCGCTTTGCTGGTTTTGCTTCAACTATCGATGTTTCCAGCAAAGGCAGCGCTCTCATTAGAAGACTTTGGTAATCGGATTGCGCAGCTGAATTTAAATAAACCCACTACCGTGGATTTTAAGCGACAAATCATCAGTGAAAACAGTGTGCCGCTGACGTTGCTAGATGCTATCAGATTGGCCGTGGAGAATAATGAATCGTTCCGTCGCAATGTGGTGGACTTATTGCGTTCTGATTTAGCCTATCAGCAGAGCACGGAACAATACAAATCTGAGTATCAAGTGCAATTGCGCGCCGGTTACCAGGAACAAGACTTTGATGATTCTGGTGCGGCTGGGGTATTTGTGGATGATCGCAGCGTGACTGGTGTACAGGCGACTTGGATACCGCCCTGGTGGCATAAGAGCGAGTTTAAATACGACACAGAGATCGCTTCCATGGAGTCCAAGATTACCAAGTACCGCCTGGTGGAAGCTTACCGTGAGTTGGCCCTGGAGATCTATCAAGCCTATTTTGACGTAGTGTTGCAGGAAGAGAAAGTGGCCATTGAGGAGGATTCACTATCTGTGGCAAGACAACAACTACAAAACGTTCAAGAGGAATATAAACTAGGGAACGCTTCCCGGTTAACCTTTCTGTCAGAAGAAAGCAATTTGTTAGATCGATTTGTGCAATACAACGATGCCATACAGGTGTTAATAGAAACACGCAATCGACTGTTCGAGACCATCGGATTTCCAGAATCTGACAAATTTAGCTTAATGGATCGACTCGATTTTCAAAATACCGATACCAGCATGACTGACTGGTCGCTTGTAAATGATCCTATCGCTCAAGAGTTCACCATACTGGCGAAACAGCAACAGGTGGAAATACAAAAACTCTCGAAAAAGTGGAAGCCAAAATTGGAAATACAGGGGATCTATGCGCCTACGGTGAGAGATCAATTTAACAATGGCACCGATGAGGAATTTAGTTTTTCAGGTGTGAATGCTCAGTTGAGTGTGGCGATCCCAAACTTTGGCGCCGATGAAAAGCAGTTAGCGATGTTGCAACAGGATCTTGCGCATCATGAGAATCAGCTCAACGCCCATCAAACCGATCGAAATATAAAGTTAAAGTCTCTCACCAAACAGGAAGCTCAAATTTCAGAGAAACTGAAGTTGCTCACCAACCTGGTTATTAAGAAGAAACAGGAAGTCAAGTCAGCCCGTGAAGGATACGAGATTGGTAAGTTGACCAGTCTTGAATTACGCTATTTCGAGAACAATGCACATGATGCACAGACCGAGTATCTGCAAGCACTCTATGATCAAATGAGCGTGTCTGCTCAGATCAGAAAATTGATGGGTCGAGAGTTGGTGCGACTATTTTAGCGATGCACTTGGCAGCCTGTGATGGCATTGAGAAATAAAAATTTCAGGGTACTGATGAAACTGAGTGTCAGTTTGTTCCTGTTGTGGGTGCTGTTTCAGTTTACAGATAGCGAAGTGTTTTTTCAGCATGTTTCCGAAGTGGGATGGGCATTGGTGCTGGGCGCCTGGCTTTATTATGGCGCATGTCAGTGGCTTTCCGCCCTTAGGTGGCAGTGGTTATTGGGCGCAAAACAGATCCATGTGCCAGTCTATAAATTGTTTGAGTTTTATATGGTGGGCATGTTTTTTAATAACTTTTTACCTGGTGCGGTGGGCGGCGATCTGGTTAAAGGATACGATCTTTATCGCCATACGGAGCAGGCTGACGAAGCAATTGTGTCCATATTTATGGAAAGATTGACTGGTTTGATAGGTTTAACCATACTGGCAATTCTCACCTTATTGGCAGTGACGCCACAAATAGAATCCTCAACCGTGGTCTATCTTGTGAGTGCGACAACGCTATTTTTAGTGTTCGTCTGCGTGATTATCTGGTTTACCCCCAGTCTGAAGAAATGGACTCGCATTTTAACCAACAATCTGCCAGATAAGGCAGGCAAGATTATAGAGGACTCGGTGCATGCGTTGATTGCATACAGAGATCATCCTTCGATACTGCTGAAGACCATTCTATTGTCTCTTTTGATTCAAGGATTATTCGCCTTGTATTACGCTTTTGCTGCTATGGCGTTGGATATGGATATATCTGTCACCTACTTTTTACTATTTCTGCCATTGATTACCTTGGTAACCATGGTGCCTATCTCCTTTGGTGGCTTGGGCTTAAGAGAAGCCACTATGGTGGCTCTTTTTGCATTGGTGGGGATCACCAGTGCGCAGATATTGGCGCTGTCGTTAACTGTTCACCTGATTAATCTAGGTTTGAGTCTGTTTGGTGGGTTGATTTGGATAGTGCGTAAAAGGCGACTTAGCGCACATCCCAGTGTTCATTAAGGCAAGATTCCTATGTGGCAACAATTATCATCCATCGATAGAAGTCAGTATCTCTACTGGATTGGTTTTGCCTGTTTGATACTCGCCGTGACTCAATTCTGGTATACGCTTCCAGATGCCATCATGTCCTATGCTGGCGATGATCCTGGTAGACAATTTATTCCACATACGCCAATAGTTGTCTCTCTATATAAAATGGTGACCATTTTATTCTGTACATTGTTGATCTTTGTTTGGATAAAAAAATGTTGGACGACTACCTGGATACGGTCATCACTGTGGACATTTTTACTACTATTGCTCGGGTTTTCTTACTTTCTTAATCAGTGGTCACCACAAACCTTAGTGGACAGCAGCATTCTCCATTATGAAATGACACGGGTGATCACTGATATGGAAGAGAACATTACTCATCAACAGAGAGATTGGCGAGTCAATCAAATCATATCTGGTGAGTGGGATAGCCCTGCATTCTTTTTCATGCAGTTTCCAGGTGATGATGGATGGGAATGGTCGTTGTTGTTGCCCGGTCGGCAATTACATGTACTGGTTAACATTTTCGGGCTTTCCAATGCGTTTCAAACTTTTGCTGCCAGAGGCTGGTTTCTCGCCATTATTGGCACTCTATTGTTACTATTTTCCCAATATCTATACATGCCGAATGGAGCACAGGCACTTAGAACCGATTTTGGCCATGCGGTTTTAATAGGCATTGCACTGCTGATGGTGAGCCTGACACCGAGGTTTATTGCCGGCTATTATCAAGAGTCAGCAAACCTGGCGCAGGCGCAGGGTAACTACGCAAAAGCCATTGCTCATTGGCAACGCGCAGTGATCTGGCGACCTGATCTCAACTATAGCCTCATGTATCACCGAAAAATCGGAGAAGCCCAATTGCAGATGCGTTGTTTCGATTGCTTCGAGGCTCATTTGGCTTACGCCTTCGATGCGATTTACGAACAGGATTATCCCGAAGTGTTTCGTAGATTCGAACTCGCTCAGGCCCAAAGACCCAACTTCAGGCCGCTCACTTACTGGTGGGCCGCTGCACGAAGTGAGCATGCGGTTAATCTTTTCGATTTAGGTCATGTTTCCCAGGCAAATGATGAATGGAATTTGGCACTTCGCCAAGTACCCACTATGCCGATGGCCTGGTATGGGACCATGCTGGCCAATATTCGCATGAAGCAGTTTGATGCGGCGGCAAGAGCAGCACAAAGTTTGTGGTGGTTGCATGGCTATTTTGGTTTTAAACACCTGACATTGCGTTCTCAGGCATGGGTCACCCAAAGCTGGCAGGCATTCCACTCCGGTGACTATGCTAAAGCACATCATTATTACACCACTGCATTGACTCCGGACAATTGGTAATGATTCAAATCGGGCATGAGAAATTATTAGCTTTGGGTCTGATTATCCTTGTGGCTTTTGTTTGTGCGTGGCAGAACGCCCATACAGTATTACCCGGACGATCCCCACTGCAACCGGTATTTGAGTTGGATAATTGGATACGTGCAGTTGAAGAGAGGCCGCGCGCCTATTTTCGACGAGAACTGAATGTGCCATTTAAGCCAAGACATGCCTGGATTGCAGTAAGCGCGGACGATTATCAACTCTATGTGAATGGGCATTTGGTTGGCGGCAATGCCTACGTAATCAATCCTACAAACGCCTTTCAAAACCAACTGTTGGCAAAGGAGCAGAGCCTAACCTATAGGAATGTGATTTCGATGGCGCGTGGTATCGAATTACAAAAAAGCATCAACTATGAACGTCAGGTGGCACAATTCTACGATATTGCGACTGTGTTACAGCCCGGAAAAAATATCATTGCCCTGTACAGCCAGTCGGATGGCCATCATGAAATAGCAGTGACTGGAGAAGTGTTAGGGGCAAGTGCAAAGGAACAAGTGACTCTTCCCGGAGAAGCGCGGTTTTGGCGTGCCCGCCATTATTCTGAAAATCAAAACGAAGTCAGTTGGCGTGATTTAGAATTCGATGATGTACATTGGCCCTGGGCCATAGAGGCACACTCTGACATACCTCTTGTTTATAGCGCATTGCCAAAAACCATCTGGACCACGCCACCCACCGCCATTCGGATGCAGGGTTTGCCTGGTCATCGGCAAATGGAATTACGATTACCCTTGGATATCAGCCTCACTCAGACTTTGCATGGCCGCTATCCGGCTTGGGCGCGAATTCTATCTAACTATCCAGTGGAGGTGTTTATAGATGAGACATCCATAGGAATGGTAAGCGCGAATACTTATACCGGGTTTGATTTTCGTCGCCATCTTTGGCCTAGCAGTCGTTATTTAAGAATGATAGTGAATGCCCCTATAGGGGACACCGGGGATCCCGTTGCCTGGCTAAAGGTGGATGGCACCATTGCAGATGTACAACTTGCCGGCCACCAGGAGTGGCAAATGAAGTTGCCATTCGCACAATATGGGCAGTCATCACCTGGCTGGCAAAAACCGCTTCAAGATATCATGGTTCACAATCGCATCCCCTTCGAACTGATGCTACCACAGATGGCCGATTCACGTTTTGTGCAAAGGTTCTTTTTTCTTTTTAATATGTGGTTCGCCGGTCTGCTGATTTTTGTCTATTGGATGCGTGATAAAGTGGATCGCCTGCCTTTGATGATGGGACTGGCGGTGGGTGGTACCTTTGTCCTTTGTTTGGAACTCTTGAGACTCCGTTGTCTGGAAAGCGATAGCTTTTTATATTTTCTTGCACCGGAACGTCACTCACTATGGCTGTTTTTACCGCCCTTATTATTGGCGGCAGGGGTGATGAGTTGTCACACCGAACGCTTTCATTTGCGTGGACGATTTCAGCCGCTTCATAACTATTTACCACAACATGCACCCACACTATGGTTGTTCGTGATTGCCGTTCTTGGTATGTGGTTGCGCATCTACAATATTGGATTGGAAGATCTCCAGGCTGATGAAAATGTCAGTTGGGATGCGGCGCGCGGAATTTTAAAGACTGGTATACCTGAAGCTGTGTCTGGAGTGTGGTATACACGTTCTCCCTTATATCACTATCTGTTAGCGGGTTGGCTCGCCATACTTGGTGATAATATCGTCAATGCACGACTCTTTGCCGCGCTTCCTGGGGTCGGTTCGATCGTTGTGGTTTACCTGCTCACTAGAATGATCAGTGGGGATCGCTTGTTAGGATTGTTTGCCGCGTTTTTATTGGCGATAGATCCGTGGCAACTCCATGTGTCTCGAATTATTCGTTTTTATCAACTGATGCAGTTTTTTGGATTGTTGGCCACCTATTATTTCATCAAAGGTATCGTTTGGCGTCAGGGAAAACACTATCAGAATTGGTTTTTTGTCTGTGCCGTGGCGGCGGTATTAAGCCAAGAAGTGTTTGTGGTGATTTTCCCTGCTTACGGTATCGCCTATTTAATTTACTACCGGCCTTTCTCCTGGTCAGATGATAGAAATTTATGGATTGGATTCACTGTGGGCATGTCGATAGCGCTCTTTGATGTGGCGCTGTTCAGTATTCTTTGCCTGACCCCTCATGTTGGAGTGGCCACATCCAGTGGCTCAATTATGCAGTTGCATTTGTTAAATGTAACCGGTTTTATCAATACATTTTTGGGCGGATATAACCGCGCCCATCTGTTATATACCCTAGTAACATTCGCTGGCCTTTTTTACTGGATTAAACAGCAGAACCGGGCAGTATTAACGCTCTATCTGGCTGTGGCGCTCACGCTCATCACTATTACTATTTTAATCATGCAAATCGCCTTGCGTTACCTTTATATTATTTATCCTTATCTGATTATCCTCACAGTGATGACCCTTGGTGCATTTGTACAATACGGACTGAACTATCTGGGTCGATTCAGTGATAACAGCTTATTGGCTCGCCGTTGGGCGATAGTGATGTCTAGCACCCTCTTTTTAGCAGCCTGCGTGAATTTAGAGATCCCGAAAATTGCAGACTCCTATCAGGTGGGTAGAAATCTAGGCCACATGTCCGCTTTACAATACATTGAACAATACCGACAACCCGGTGACAAGGTGATGAGTGTTCACCCCATGCCGGCAGCCATATTACATGGGGGTATCGATTATTATTTAATGGAGCTTGTACAGTTTGATGAAATTTATCTCAAGGATAATCGCTTGGTTGATAGATGGGCAGGTGGACAACTGGTCTCTAAACCGGATCAACTACGACAGCTGTTTCACCGGCATTCACGCTTGTGGATCATTTTAGACGAACCGGAGGCAGATAAAACCACGGACCGATTTAAGCAAATGGTACTTCAGTCGGGAGAGGTTCGCTTTGAATTTTTCGGTGGTAAAGTCGTGTTGTGGGAGCAGAGCCGTGGCACATTGGCGACCATGCCCGATTGGGGCGGCAGTGTTGACAGTTATTAAGCGAGGACTACTATGGATGTGCCTCTCTATACTGGCCGGTGGCGCGCAAGGTGCCGTCTTATGTGAGGCAGAAGTACTTGAGAATTTGCGAGACAATCCCTCCTTTCAACGCTTAATAAGACATAAAGCTGATTCTGTAAAGTTGGGCAAAGAAGGCGCGCTTCATCGCAATTATCAGGGATTGTCCGAGGTCGCCAGCCAGCGAGAATTGTTGTGGTTAGCGAGATATGGCGTACTCAGCGCACAGGATAAATACCTAGATCGGGCGATGGCAGCAGTACAGTGGGGGTTCGAACAGCAAACCCCGGCAGGTTATTTTCGAAATGGTCTGGATCTAAAACCGGAAAAGGCGATGAATGCCGACCTGTTTTTTATGCACGCCGTCGTCAGTTTCAGACAATTGTTAGCATGTTATCAGTTGGGTGAAGCCTATGCTCGTACCATTGAGCAGTGGCGCGAACCCTATTCCAGTGCCTTAGCTTGGGTAGAAGCGCATGAAAAGGAATTATATAAGCATGATCGGCGTACGAGTAATAGGATGCTCTTCAATGTGGTGGCCCTGCAACTGGGATCAGATTGGGTTTCTCGCCCGCAGACTGCCAAGTTGGCCCAAAAATGGCTTCAAGAAGTATTGGCTAAGCAAACGAATGAGGGTGTTTTCCCGGAAAAAGGCGGTTGGGACAGCAGCTATCAGGCAGTGAGTTGTTTAAATTTGATGTGGTTGATGATGGCTACCCAGGCGGAGCAGTTGGCACCGGCAATTTCTAATGGCATGCGTTGGTTGGCGACTCGAGTCAGCGCCGATGGGGAAATTTCGGTTGAGGGTAATACACGCACAGGGAGGGGACAGGAAAGATTTTTTGGTCAAGCCAAACAAGTGAACTATTTTGAGGTGGCATTAGCTTTTTTTTACTGGGGGGAATTGTCTGGGGAGAGGCAATATAGAGTAAAAGCGGAAGCCATTATTAATTATATGGTGCAATATGGATAAGGAAGTTTCGAGAATAGATAATGAAAAATAAAAAGATAGGATTTGCTTTATTGGGATGTGGTCGAATTGCGCAAAAACATGCGGAACTGATTTGCAATCACGTAGAAGAGGCAGAACTGGTCGCCGTATGTGATGTGATCCCAGAACGGGCACAAAAATTTGCCACTAAATATCACACCAAAGCTTATTGCTCACTAAAGGAAATGATTGCCGGATCAGATCGTGATATCGATGTGGTTTCGGTCTTAACACCCTCTGGATATCACGCACGCAACGTTGTGGATATCGTGCAATATAAAAAACACGTGGTTGTGGAAAAACCCATGGCGTTAACACTTGATGACGCAGAGGTGATGATCCACGCATGCGACGCGGCCGGTGTTCGCTTATTCGTGGTGAAACAAAATCGATATAACTATCCAGTGACGAAACTAAAAGAAGCAGTGGATGCCGGACGCTTTGGGCGTATTGTAATGGGATCTGCGAGGGTGCGCTGGTGTCGGGATCAAAGCTATTACGATCAAGATGATTGGCGAGGCTCCTGGTTGTTAGATGGGGGTGTGATGTCTAATCAGGCGGCGCATCATATCGATCTGCTGAACTGGCTGGTTGGAGATGTGGTCTCGGTGTTCGCTTATACTTCACGCCAACTTGTGGATATTGAGGCAGAGGATACCGGTGTGGCTTTAATCAAATATGCCAATGGTGCGATTGGCACCATAGAAGCCACTACTGCGGCAAGACCGAAAGATTTGGAGGCTTCAATCTCAATCTTGGGTGAGTCCGGATCGGCAGAGATTTCAGGTTTTGCAGTGAACGAGATGCGTACCTGGCAATTTGTTGAGGAGTTGGACACAGACAAAGAGGTGCTGGAAAAATATCGAGAAAATCCGCCCAATGTTTATGGTTTCGGTCATCTGGAATATTTAAAGCACGTGGTGCACGCGATGCAAAATGAAGGCGCGGCCATGGTGGACGGCTTAGAGGGATTAAAGTCCTTGCGTATTATTAATGCGATATATGAATCCGCTGAAAGTGGGCGTGAGGTGAACCTGAGATTTTCACCTAAATTCGCTCGTTTAGGTCAACGTAAGCGTCGACGTCGAACAGATCCACCGGTGGACGAAAACTTCTTTTTATAATTGCAACAAGTCCTTTACGAACTTGTATGATATCAATACTTGATAATATTGCTTGTTTTGATCCCTGTTACGATTTCGCGTATAAGGGCAAATGTGAGTCAAAAGAGTTCGAAATTATAATTATTAATCTAACTAATCAATCATTAAATTGATGGGCTATCTAAACCAGTATTCTATTTTATTTGCCTTTTTGAGGTAATGGTAGAGTGGTTTTGAAGGAGGGAGTAGTAGAGCATGCCAGCGATCGGATTCTGGAAAGTGGCAGCGGAGCGTCCGCAAGCGAGTGCCATCGTTAACGCGGAAGGCGAGACCACAACCTTTGCTGAGTTAGAAAAACGAGTGAACCAGCTGTCGCATGGACTACTGCAACTCGGGTTAAATAAGGGTGATGCGGTTGCCATGGTGATGGCGAACGAAAATGCTTTTTTGGAGTTATTGTTAGCCACCTCTCAAATTGGACTCTACTTAATACCCATCAACTATCATCTGACGGCACCTGAGATAGCCTACATATTAGAAAACTGTGAAGCACAGGTGTGTGTCAGCGGCGCGAGTTTTATTGAAGCCTGTGAGTCTGCTGTAGCGCAGAATCAATTTCCGCAAGACAGATTTTTTGCCATGCAGGGTGCAGGGGGCGTGCAAGATTATGAAATACTATTGGCAGGACAATGCGACACGCGTCCTGAAACACGCAGCGCCGGCCAATTGATGTTATACACCTCAGGCACCACCGGACGGCCGAAAGGGGTGCGCCGTCCACTGATGGATGCAGATCCGGATCAAGCGGCAATGATGGCGGGCATGATAGGCGCTATATTTAATCTCAAAGCGGGTGAGGGGGCTCATCTTGTGACCGGGCCTCTTTATCATACTGCCCCAGGTGCTTTTGGCATGGGCAGCTTACATATGGGTCATACCCTGGTGTTGATGAATAAATGGGAACCAGAAGAGACTCTTAAATTGATAGAGGATTACAAAATTACCGTGAGTCACATGGTGCCAACCATGTTTTATCGCATGCTTGCTTTGCCCGAAGAAGTTAAACGCACCTATGATCTCAGTAGTCTTGAATGTGTGATACATGGCGCAGCGCCGATTACCGTTGAGGGTAAAAAGAAGATGATTGAATGGTGGGGCCCGGTATTATTTGAATACTACGGTGCCACCGAAGGTGTCGGTTCATTTGTTAGCTCTGAGGAGTGGTTAACCAAGCCCGGTACTGTCGGCAAACCTATGAGTGCAGGATCTGTGGTCATCTTAGATGAGGCGGGCACTCAACTTCCCGCCATGGAAGCGGGAGAAATATTTCTCACACCGGTGATGGATTTTGAATATTTTAAAGATAAGAGTAAAACGGAGAAGAGTCGTTCTAAGGATGGTTTATTTACCGTGGGTGATGTGGGCTATCTGGATGAGGACGGATATCTCTTTTTATGCGACCGAAAAAACGACATGATTATCTCGGGCGGCGTGAATATTTACCCGGCAGAAGTAGAAAAAACTCTGGTGCTCCATGAGGCCGTTGACGATGTGGCTGTGTTCGGTATTCCGGATGAGGATTGGGGGGAATCCGTGAAAGCAGTGGTGCAATTGAATCCTGGATATCAGGAGAGCGATGAATTGGTAGCCGAGTTGTTAGAGTTTACCAAACAGAGTTTAGCAAAATATAAACTACCCCGATCGATAGATTTCATCGAACAGTTGCCAAGACTGGACACAGGAAAACTCTACAAACGGATTCTTAAGGATAAGTATTGGCAGGCGCAAGGGAAAAACATTTAATTCCGCAGTATTTTTGTTTCGGTGAAGACTGTACCGCGATCTCTGTCACTCAGCAGTAAACAGATATTTACAGCTTTAGATTATGGCTGGTAACTTACCGCGAGTTTAATTACACTAGCCCGTACAAAGATTAGAAAACACTTTTAATATTAATAATATTATCAATAAAAACAAACAGTAATAGATCATTTATTAGCTAGAATCTAGTCATAAAAATTATATCTAATCCAAGTCGAATGAGACTGTAGTTAGGAGGAATCGTTGATGGCAGCAAACTCTTTTTGGCAATGGGCAATTGAAGCGCCTGATCGTTTAGCACTGGTATCAGAAGATTACCGGGAAATGAGCTTTGGTGAATTGGGTGCACGGGTCAATCAATTGTCCAGAGGGTTCGAGTCTATCGGCCTAAAGACCGGGGATTGTGTCGCGATCCTGTTAAACAATGTACCAGAGTGGATTGAGGTCTATATGGCCACGCAACAGTCTGGTTTGTTTTTGACTGCTATCAATTATCATCTTACCGGCCCGGAAGTGGCGTACATCTTAGAAAACTCTGAATCCAAAATATTTATCACCACTGCGAAATATAAAGAAGCGGTCACCAAGGCGGTGGAAGAGAGTCACTTTGACAGCGAGCGTTGTTTTTCTATTGATGAACTACCCGGATTTCAACAGTACGAAGATATTTTATCTGCTCAAGATAGCACACCGCCTGAGAATCGAGTCGCGGGATCACTGATGTTATATACCTCCGGCACCACGGGTCAACCAAAAGGTGTACGACGCCCCTTAGTAGAAGGTGCGCTCCCAGATGCCACTGCGATGGCCGGCAGTATGTTAGCCATGTTATTCGATATAAAGAGTGGAGAAGGTGCCCACCTGGTGCAGGGCCCCTTATATCATGCGGCACCCGCCATGTTCAGTACAGGTGCCATGCATTTGGGGCAAAGTCTGGTATTAATGGATAAGTGGACTCCTGAAGGCGCGTTAGCGCGGATTGAAAAATTCAAGATTACCGCTACCCACATGGTACCCACAATGTTCCATAGACTGCTTGATCTGCCAGAAGCAGAAATGAATCGATACGATCTATCGAGCTTAAAGAGCGTCATCCATGCCGCTGCGCCCTGTCCACCAGAAACAAAACACAAAATGTTGGATTGGTGGGGTCCGGTTATTTACGAATATTATGCGGCCACGGAAGGTGGCGGTGCTTACGTGAAACCAGATGAATGGCTGCAACATCCCGGTACAGTTGGTCGTGCGTTCCCTGGTGCCGAGTTAAAAATATTTGATGAAGACGGTAATGAATTACCACCGAATGAACCGGGCACGATCTATATGGGCACGCCGGTAGGTGAGTTTGAATATTATAAAGACAAGAAAAAGACCGAGGCAGCGCGACACGGTGGTCTATTTACCGTTGGCGATATTGGATATCTCACTGAAGATGGTTGGTTGTTTATCTGCGATCGTAAAAATGACATGATAATTTCCGGTGGGGTTAATATTTACCCTGCGGAAATCGAAGCCACCTTACAACAACATGACAAAATTGCCGATGTGGCCGTATTTGGTATACCGGATGACGACTGGGGTGAATCTGTCAAAGCGGTGGTAGAGCTGATCCCTGGCGACACGCCTAATGAGAGTCTCACAGAAGATATCTTGGCATTCGCCAAGGAACGCCTTGCAAAATATAAACTACCCAGAAGCATCGATTACATTGATGAACTGCCCAGATTGCCTACGGGCAAATTGTATAAGCGTATTTTGCGAGATAAATATTGGGAAAACAAAGAACGAAAAGTATAAGCACTCAACACCCAGAAATATCAATTAACAATCACTACTCTAAACGAGGAAGTCACTATGGCCTATAAACCTCTTGAAGAAGGCTACTTTGTCATTAAGGATGAGGATCAACCCGTTTTAGTCGGATCCTATAGTCCTTCTGCTGACAAGTATTATTATCCCAAACGAAAGTTATGTCCGGTTACCTCTGAGCCGGTAGAGGATGCTGAGTTACCTACTGAAGGCGAACTCTATTCATGGACCTATGTTGAAATGCCGATGATGGGCGCCATGCCGATGGGCGATCAAAAGGGCCACGGCGTCGGGCAAATCGATTTACCCTGTGGCACGCGCATTCAGTCCATTATTAAAGGAAAACAAGGGGACTGGGAGATCGGCATGAAAATGCGTTTGGTCTTGCTTCCCGTCAAAGAGCAGGGCTCCACGGTTAAGTGTAGTTATTGCTTTGAACCCGTCACAGATTAACAAAAGGACAAACAAATGAGTAATGACGTGTATGTAATTGGGGTCGGAATGCACCCCTTCTCAAAAATGTGTCCTTCCACCCGCGATATGGCCTTTAATGCCGGCACTGCGGCCATGGAGGACGCGGGCATTAAATTTAAGGATGTGGGGTATCTGTATAACGGCTACATCGGTGGCATGATGTTGGAAGGCATCAGCTATGCTAAAGATTTTGGTTTAACCAATGTGCCTGTTGTGCATGTTGAAAATGCTTCTGCCACCGGATCTACCGCTTTTCGCGAAGCGGTTAATTCAGTCAAAGCCGGTGAAGCTGAAATCGCCATGGCTCTTGGTTTTGACGACATGATGAAAATGGGTATGCAGATGGCTTCGATGATGATGGGTCAAGAACCCAAAATCGAGCAGATTGTTTTACCGGCTGCATTTTTCGCCATGTGGGCCACACGTCGCATGCATGATCATGGCACCAAAGTGGAAACCTTCGCCAAGATTGCGGCGAAAAATTGGAACCATGCTCGTTTCAATCCCATGGCCCAACGCCAAGCTAAAGAAGAAGTCACAGTGGAGGAAGTATTGGCATCCAGAATGATTGCATATCCACATACTTCTAAAATGTCCTGTGGTGCAGGCGGTGGTGCGGCATGTGCGATTGTGGCGACAGAAGCGGTTGCGAAAAAGCTGGCCAATGGTCGCCCATTGGTTAAGGTGGCGGGCTCACAGATGAAGTCCGAGCACTACACAGAAGGTCACGTATTCCTCGGTGCAGTTGTGGGACCAGGCGAATTAACTCAAGTCACCAGCCAAGCGTTGTATGAAGAGTCTGGCATCGGGCCAAAGGACGTGAGTCTGGTACATGTGCATGATGCGTTCCCGATCGAGGAGCTGATGTATTACGAATTGATGGGCTTCTGTGAAGAGGGTGAAGGAGACAGTCTGGTGGAGAAGGGAGAAACCTCCATTGGTGGACGTATTCCTTTCTCGACAGATGGCGGCTTAATTGCACGCGGCCATCCCGGTGGTCCCACCGGCTTGGCGCAGATCTGGGATATCACCCAACAGCTGCGTGGTGAATCCGGAAAACGTCAAGTAGAGGGCGCCAATGTTGGTATCGCGCATATGATGGGGGCTGGCTCTATCTGTGTGATGAATATGCTGCAACGCGCGTGATCGAATTTATAAATAGATTTTAGTGTTAAGTTTAATCAGCCCCAGCAGCCATGTTGGGGCTTTTTTTATCTTCAAATGTCACTAATCCGCATAAAACACCAATGCTGAAGATGGTTCCTCATTAAATTGATTAACCCCAAGAGTTTTTAGATATTAAACCAGCAACTGAATTAGTTTCCCTACTGGGAGAATGTCCCGATATTTTATGACGTTTGCATGATTTCTCCGTATCACCCCTACTCAATATCAATTTTCCACGGAAATATGGGGACGAAACCAGAATTGCAGGGGTTTAACTTCTAATAAATAAGTTGCCGTATTTCACGCATTCACTATTACACTAGAGCTACGAGCTTTTTAAATTTCTCAAATTTTACCCGTTGAACAAAAGGTGTTGCTAAGCTATTTTAGAGACTGGTTAATTTAATTGGTAAGTGTTTAATCTGAATGAGATACGGCAAAACGTCGTGATAAAACACAGCCTTTTGATGTCTAATACCTGTTGGGTATTAATTAAAATGGTAACTGACGAAGAACTCAGGACAAGATTTAATGAATGTCAAAAGGAATCGTGTATTTATACTTGGTGCAGGATTCTCCGCAAGCGCGGGTGTGCCACTAACTACACAGTTACTGCATAAAGCTATGAATATGTTCTCATCTGAGTGCAACTGAATATTTCAAAGAGTAGATCGATATGCACGGAATTGTATAGAGTTTTACGAAGATGGTGATCTCAATTATGGCGAGATAGATTTCTCTGGTCTTTGCACTTTTTTAGAGTTTATAGAATTAAGGGAATATGGCGGCGGAGAAAGATGGAAAGACGAAGGTTCTAGAGAAAAACTAGCATTGAAATACTATTTAGCTAAAACCATTGCAGAACACACTCCAAATCAACAAGACATCCCCCAACTGTATATTGATTTCGCTTCTCAACTACATGAAAGAGACATGGTTATAACATTTAATTGGGATGGTTTGCTTGAAAACGCATTAATGGCAGTAGGAAGACAATTTACTTACAAATAGTAATCAAGCCATGAACAACAGCGTGCGACGGGCTGCCGAGCAATGTGTGCAGCAGCAAAAATAGACAGAAGGCGCGCTGAATCAAATTGAAGTGGCCATTCGTGCTTATGATCCCTGCCTGTCCTGCGCCACTCATGCCGTGGGCAAAATGCCACTGCGGGTAGAACTGGTAGATTACAACGGTGGTCTATTGGATTCACAAATTCAATCCGCTTGTTAACGTACACCAATATGCGCCTAAACGACTCTCATATTTGAGTTCAAGCCTATTTTGCGGTGTCAGATGATTTCTAGGCAAACTGCTGATCTGCTCTCCATTACATGAGAGAATAAGCCGGTATTGCATGTTTAATCTAAAGTTAATCAATTTGACATTGGAATTTGTTCAGAGAGACAGTTATGACTACTGGCACCACCGCTTCATACCGAGATGAGATTGTTGACTATTATGATAATTGTGAGACCGATTACCGCCTGATTTGGCGCTTGGATCGCTGTTTGGCCATGCACTATGGCTACTGGGACGACACCACCGAACGGGTATCTGAAGCGTTAATTCGAGAGAATCAGGTGTTATCTGAAAGAGCGAAAATCACTCAAGCGGATAAGGTTTTAGATGCGGGGTGTGGTGTGGGTGGCAGCGCCATTTGGCTGGCTAACGAAGTGGGCTGCTCGGTGACAGGCATCACCTTGAGCCAACACCAGGTGTCACAATGTCAACAAAATGCAGAAAAACGAAGTGCAACATCAAAAACTGAGTTTAATCTGGGTGACTATACAGCGACAGACTTCGCGGATAACAGCTTCGATGTGGTTTGGGCGGTAGAGTCCGTGTGTCATGCAGAGGACAAACAGGATTTTATCAATGAGGCGTTCCGAATTTTGAAATCCGGCGGGCGCCTTATTTTGGCGGATTTTTTCGCCACCAAAGAAACCTATGATGAGGAAGAAAATCAGTTGATGCAAGATTGGGTCTCCGGATGGAGTGTGAAAGAGTTGGCTTATACTCCCCACTTTCACCAGGGGCTTGAGAGTGCAGGTTTCCAAAACATTGAATACCAAAACGCCACTGAAAATGTCAGGCCATCTGCCAAAGAGCTCTATCAATTTTCGGTATTAGTTAAAGGCGCTGGCAAAAAGCTCACCGAGGGACGTAGTGAGCGACAAGACGCTAATATTCGAGCGGTTCATTGTCAGTATCCGGCTTTAGAAAAAGGTCTTTGGAGTTATGGAATTTTTCTCGCCCACAAACCGTGACAGAGTCGCCAATCATGTTTTGATAAACGCGCTACGATAGTACTTCTGCTGATTTAATTTCCAATTTGTGCGGCTTGCGATTCGATTTTTAGTTTAGATGTATCGACGGTCAGTACCAATGACATGCCAAGATTCACAGGTATCTATATTTATGTTGGGGCAACAGCAGTCGGGGAGACGATGCACTGGGTGAAGAGATCTATCGCGCGCTTCTAACACATCCACAACTCAAAGGCAGACCAGGGCGGATCCGCTTAATTTATGATCAACAACTGACCTATGAACACACTTTAGATCTACTGGATGCCTGACTCTGCTTATTTATAGGTGCCAGTTTAAGTTGTCCCGCACCCTACCGTTTTCCCGCGGTTGAAGAGATAACAAGCGAATCATTGACTACCCATCAGTTATCACCCGAACAACTCATCCATATTGCAAAAAGCACCTTTGATAAATGCTTGCCTTTATATTTATTGCAGATCCGTGGTTATGATTTTAATTTGGGTAGTGCCATGAGCGCTCAAGGCAAGCACAATATGATGCCGGTCACAACCTCATTGCGATGACCTTACCCAGTGGTCGTCTGGTGGAATATGGCCGTGATGGGGTGCGACGTATCAATCGAGTGCGCACCAGTGTTGATGGCGTGGTGGGCGATGTGGTAAATGGTCTGGGCTATCGGGTGGATGGGCAACTGATTCAGCGCACCTGGGGCAATGGCTTGAGTGAAAGCCGCGATTATGATTTGCAAGGGCGGTTACTTAACCAAACTCTTTCTGGTACTGATTCCCGGCTCTATAGTTATGACGCCAATGGCAACATGTTGTCGCAGACGGCTACTGCTGAGAACAAAGAATACGCCTATGATCCATTAGACAGGTTAATCAGCGACGCCACAGATGGTGCTGAAATCGATTTAAGCTATGACTTGAACGGCAATCGTCTCAGCCGCAATGCAGCGGATGGCACGTTACAAGAGACCAACGACTATCTCCTCAGCAGTAATCGCATCGCCCTGAGTGATTTAGTGGCCGCCAATCCACCAACAACCACACCACCGAATGAACGTGTATTCCAATACAACAACCGGGGTAGGTTATATCAGCTCTACGACGAAGGACAGTTGGTAGCCACCTATGTGTACAATGCCCATGGACTGCGTACCCGTAAGATTACCGACCAGGGTATCACCCTCTATCACTACGACCAGTTTGGTCAATTAATATCGGAAACCGAGGCCGATGGCACGCTAATCCGCGACTATGTGTGGCAGGATTTTGAGCCCATTGCGCAGATAGAGTCCAACGCGACCAGTGAACGTATTGTTTATCTACACACAGACCACCTCAACACGCCAAGACTGGCCAGCGATGGCAGCCAGAGCGTACAATGGCGATGGCAGGGTGAGGCATTTGGTTTAACTGCCGCCAATGAAGATGTGGATGGAGACAATACCCTCACCACAATTAACTTAAGATTCCCAGGGCAGTATTATGATCAAGAGACGGGGCTGCATTACAATTGGAACAGGTATTATGATCCGGCTTTAGGCAGGTATATTACGAGTGATCTCATTGGTTTGCTGGGCGGTCTAAATACTTACAGCTATGTGAATAATAATCCTACGAACTGGATTGACCTGAGGGGATTGTTGTGGTGTAAGAACTGTCCAACTGAGGGCGCTCAACTAGACTCGTGGGGCGTTGGTGGAACAGTTGGTTTTACCAATGTTGAATATAACAGCGATGAACCAGGTGTTACCACTATTAATGAAACACTCTTTCCTGATATTGGTGGGGGGTTTAGTATATGTTTCGATGATCCGGGTGCGGCAGAAGAAGGCGAACCTGGAAGTGCATGTGACGAAGATGGTGATGACCCTACTATTTCACTCCCATTTCAGCATTTCGGGGTTTCTTTCAATAAAAAGAAAACATGCATTAATATTGGTCTTGGGCTGCCAATGCCAAATATGACAATCCCTGTTAGAAAATATTAGGGCAGTAGATAAAATGAGTTCAAACCAAAACAGGTTTGGGAATTATTTTGGTTTTTTAGCTGGAATAATTGCCTTTAGCTGTGTTCAGTTACCTTATCCTTATTCAGATATAGGAATGTGGTTACTTGTGGCCGCCTTTATATTACTAATTTTTATTGGGCATAAAGCTGCATTTAGAGCTCATCCGAGAGGGATATTAGCTCAGTTGACAGAACCGAGTAAGATATGGGGTGCGAAATTCAATAGCGTTGAAAAACAAATAATGTATGGAAGTATTATTGTTGTGGTATCTGTCATTGGTTCTTTTGTGTTGAAAGTTACTTTATTCACAAAATGAGCACGGTAGTACGAAAGAAGGGAGATGGGGTCAAGTATAATGTTGACGGTTTGGGCTATGTACCTGGCCCAGGAGGTGGGGAATTGTAAGCTGAAAGAAATCGCGCAAGGTTTTATTTTAAAGGTAAACGGTGACTTAACCACAGATATTATTGGTCAGGGGCAGCGCTTACCCTCAACACGCCAAGACTGGCCACCGATAGCAGTCAGAAGAGCGTACAATGGCGTTGGCAGGGTGAGGCATTTGGTTTAACTGCCGCCAATGAAGATGTGGATGGAGACAATACTCTCACCGCAATTAACTTAAGATTCCCAGGGCAGTATTATGATCAAGAGACGGGGCTGCATTACAACTGGAACAGGTATTATGATCCGAGTCTCGGACGATACGTGACAAGTGATCCGATTGGGTTGGATGGCGGTATGAATACTTACGCCTATGCTTATCAGAATCCGTTGAAGTGGGTAGACCCACTTGGCCTAAGAGGCGGCAGGCATTCATCTGGATCAAGGAGTAATGCTGGTCCGGCAAGTTGTAAACAAAAATGTGTAACTAGATTTATAACGACCTCATTTGCTTCTACGGTAGGGTTTTCTGCAGCGGGTTTCGCAGGCGGGGCATTAATTACATCATCAAGTTTGGGGTTAGGTTTTGCTGCTGCCAATCATGTAGCGGGAAATGTTAATTCGGCATTAAGTTATCTTCAGCTATTCCAATGCATAGCAGAATGCGATGAGGATGATAATGTTTGCCAATGAAGAATTTTAATATCATAATATTTTTTGCGTTGATTTCCTTCATCATATTAATCAGTTTAATTAGATGGCAGGGGATGCGAGGTGGTATTGATTTAATTTATATTAAGACTACCTTTTTTGTATTCTTCGGTTTAAGTATTTATGCGTTATATCTAAAGTTTGAAGTAAAAATACAAGAAAAAATTAAAGATCTATTTATACATTGATAAAAATAAGGGGACACGATACTTGATTCCAAAAGAAAGAAGCAAAAGATGGGGGCAAGTATAATGTTGACGGTTTGGGCTATTTACCTGGCCCAGGAGGTGGGGAATTGTAAGCTGAAAGAAATCGCGCAAGCTTTTAGTTTAAAGGTAAACGGTGACTTAACCACAGATATTATTGGTCAGGGGCAGCGCTTACCCTCAACACGCCAAGACTGGCCACCGATGGCAGCCAGAGCGTACAATGGCGTTGGCAGAGTGAGGCATTTGGTTTAACTGCCGCCAATGAAGATGTGGATGGAGACAATACCCTCACCACAATTAACTTAAGATTCCCAGGGCAGTATTATGATCAGGAGACGGGGCTGCATTACAACTGGAACAGGTATTACGACCCGGCTTTAGGTAGGTATGTGACCAGTGATCCGATTGGGTTGGATGGCGGTATGAATAGCTATGCCTATGTTCTAAACGGCCCTATCAACTTGGTCGATCCCTATGGAATGTTCGGTGTTGCCGATCTTCCAACGATTCCACAACCAATTCTTGATGCCGTTACTGGTTTTGGTGATGCCTTCCTGATTCCTGAGTTAGTCAGGGATGCGTTTGACATTGATGGTGGCGTGAAAAAATGTTCGGCTGCTTATCGAAGCGGCAAGTTCAGTGGCTTCGTAACTGGAGGCGCTCCGTTCCTGCTTCGTGGTGCAGCAGCAGGTGCTACTCGCTTCGGACATACACTTAACCATAATCGTTACTTCAGAATCGGACCAGGAAGGATGCCAAGAAATTGCGGATTACCACCTGGCACTCATGTTCCAAGGGCATCCGTTGGTCCACAAAGGCCCGGTATACCCAACCCGCATTTTGACTTACGTTCGAGGATACCTTATGTGCTCCCAGTCGGTGGACCTACAAGCAGCGATTATTGAGGCTGTCAGTGAACGACTTAAAGATTTGCTGAGTGCAGATAAAGATGATCTTGTATCGCTTCCAGATCAGGCCAGCGATGAAGTCACAATAGATGCAGAGAAATTCACATTGTCTGTCTGGCATGACAAATCTAGCGACTCAGAGCACCGCATTGTTGTGCAGGCATATAAGCGACAATTTATGGGTATTGCCGGGAAGGTATATGCAGAAGGCTTTATCCTGAATGACAGAGATGAAAGGTTAACAATGTCATTTGATGAGTTGGTGGAATTTATATAAGCCAGCAGATTAAATTAATCGCAAACTATTTGCTTAGAAGTAATCGCATCGCCCTGAGTGATTTAGTGGCCGCCAATTCACCAACAATCAATCCAGTACCTACTCTTCAAAGAAAAAGGCGGACAACCACTAGAGTCATCCGCCTTTTTTAACCTTCTTCTTTTATCGAATATTGGTCGACAAAATTAGAAAGTAATGAGTGCCTCAACAGCGACTGTATCCATCTCGGCACCACTAATATCTTCTTCATCCATACGATATTCGGTGACAATGAGTAAGTTGTCGCTCACTGCAAAACTCGGAGAAAGAGTAATGCCGCTAAATTCACCGGTTGTGGTACCCGCAGCATTTTCTGTTTCATATGCATGATAACGCAAGGTGAGACCACATCTGTCCCATGCATAGTTTGCCATCAGTAGGTGGCCATCTGCTTCTGCGGCACCTCCAGCGTTCTCAGAACTATTCACTTCTGCTGCCAGTGTGAGGCCATTAATTGCGTAGGAAGCCCAGACATTGAATAAATCAGTTTCTTGTTCAGAAATGAAAAATACCTTTGCTGTCACACCTTCGATTGGCATTACCGCCAGCATCAGCTCTGTTCCCAGATTGGTGGAATCCGTGTCGGTACCCACTAAATCACCTACCGAATTGATCACAGATAATGCAGCATGGAACATGTCGCTACCATAGTGTACGGACGCACCTTGTTGGTAGCCACCATAAAACAATCCTGCATAGCCGGTTCCGGAATATTGGAATAAGCCGGTTGGTTCTTCGGTTTCCCAGCCAGAATAACTTAGGAATCGTCCTGCCTTGACACTGACTCCATCTATAAGTGAATACGTGAAGAAAGCTTGTTCAATGTCAGTGACTGCAGTGCCAGTACTGTCATCTTGGTATTCCAAATCCACTTGCGCGCTAAGTTGGTCGTCAAATTGAAACAAGAAATCAAACTCAACCTGATCTAGTCCAGTACTAGTCGAAGAGCTTCCGCCGTCTGGATCCATATAGACAGTGGACATATCGATAAAACCACTGACGCTCAGTTTTTCACTTAAATCAAAGCCATCAGCAAATGCTGTGGGGGCCATTAAAGTGATAGAGGACGTTAAAGCCGTTGCCCTTAATACGTTATTCATAGTCTTGTTATCTCCTCGTCATATAAGAACTCATTTTAAACGGCGACCCCTGGAGTTGTTTCGTCGTTTAATCCCTTGTCTTGCCCAGTTGTTACCCAGCTGAGAGCTGTAGATGCATAGACTTAAAAGCTACTAGGGTAAATTTTAGTCAGCTACATACCGTCATAACTAGCCATGCCAGGGCTGAACTTTACCCCTTATGCATAAAAACATCAACTTTATCAAAATTACAACTAAGCCCTGCGATTATTGCATTCATTTGGTGCGCTGTCGTTGTTGTGGTATTGGATTTGATTGATTAAGGTGCGGTTTTTTTCTAGGTATGTTGAATAAAATGATTCAAGTTAATCCAGGCATATAGGCCAATTTAAAGCTTATTTTGCGCGTCAAATCACAATAAATTTTGAGAAACCTGACAAGTTTGATTGTCTGACTAGTTTAATGAGCCAGAAGCGGCTTGGTTGTGCAAACGAGTGTATCCGATCTTCACAATTCTCTCCTTATTTGCCTATCGCAATAGCAATTTCAGCTTGCCGCTCACGAAAAACGCGCACCAATATGGTTCAATGTTTCGATCATCAAGCCTGATTGAGTCCTAATATCAATGGGGATTGTGTCGACACAGTGCGGCCTTGAGATTTGAAGTTGACTCCATTGTCACAGCGTTAACTATAAAATGGGCACAGCAACCAACTGGCAATAGGTAGTTGGTACTGATGAAGTGGTGCCACGCGATAAATGATTTTTGATTACCATGGCTAAACTTATTGTAGAAACTATTCTGACTTGTCCTGATTGTGGTCTTACGACTGTCACAACTGTAAACGATTATTAAGGCCATAAGGCCAGCCATTGGGGACTGTTGTGTTTTCTGCTCCTACGGCACTGTAAAGTGTCCGCCCGCGCAGCAGGGTGAATGCTGTTGCGATTAATATTCACCAATGATTCGAAGCAATAATGCGTCATGGCTGCGTTCACAAATACAATTTAGCAGTATCGCGCTTAGGCCTAAACAGATCACCAGAAATACCAATGCGCAAAGCAGAAGCAATCTGTTCTTTAAGGTACTCAGCATTTACCAAAGTTCGCCAATGACTGCTCCTGGTAAACTGACCAACATTCGCTAATCGATGAATTGATTCACTCTCCTTGGATGCTCGAAGGTGCTCATTTTTACTTCAACACCTAACATAATTGCAGCAATATATTGGGACTATAGATGGGACGCTTGTGATTGCGAAGAAGCATGTTGCCTGTTAGTCACTTTTACTCCTTGCTGATAATCAAAGTGTATGGCATCAATACCTTGTAAACTAATAGGAAAGGTTTGATCGCCTGTGTTGCAAGGGGTACCATGAGTGCCATGATACGACAGCCGAACATTGCAATTCTTCTGATGCTTTGCCTTCTAGTCAATACGGCGAGTACTGGCATAATGAGTGTTGACATGCTGTTAGATTCCGATCCAGCTCAGATCCAGACACTGTTTATAGAAGATAAGCCTTGCCATGCAGAGGCGACAGAAACAGAACCCCAAACCTGCCACGAGCATGAATGTTTCCACTGCGCATCAAGTAGTGCAATCATCACGCTAGATCTACTCTTGAATTCATCTGCAAACAGGACACAAGAAAACGCCTCTCTAACTGCGCGTATCAACTGTTTTGATCCTGATGGGCTGTACCACCCTCCTATAATTAGCTAACCCTAGGGCAAGTGTGTCCTTCGTTTGAGTGACAGTCTTTGGCTGTTTGGCATAGCCGATCTAAGGGTTTAGCAATCAATGAACAAATATCCATTTTCTATTTCAAGAAGACAATTCATCACAGGCATTGCTGCCGGCAGTGCGTGTTGCAGCTTGGGGCTTTTCCCATCCACTGCAACTGGGCGCAATCAAACTTTGTTCCAACCTTCGACTATCAAAGGTAATCATTTTAATCTCAATATTGCCTACCAAAAAGTAAACTTTACTGGGAAACAGAGAATCGCCACGGCTATCAACGGATCCATCCCCGCACCGACTCTAATTTGGAAAGAAGGGGAGAGGGTGACCTTGCGTGTGACAAATCACCTATCGGTTGATTCGTCCATTCATTGGCATGGACTTATTCTTCCATACAGCATGGACGGTGTGCCAGGGCTAAGCTTCAGTGGCATCAAACCTGGACAAACCTTTACCTACAGTTTCTATGTGAATCAATCAGGCACTTACTGGTATCACAGCCATTCTGGTTTTCAGGAACAAACAGGTCTGTACGGCGCCATTATTATCGAACCTAAAAGAGGGAGGGCGGATACCTACGACAGGGAGCACGTTGTCATGTTATCCGATTGGTCAGATGAAGCGCCAGAAAATATCTATAAGAATCTTAAAAAAATGCCGCATTACTATACGGCTCAAGAACGAACACTCAACGATCTGTATCAGGACATTAGAACAAAGGGCATCAAAGCCACATGGAGAGAACGAGACATGTGGAACAAGATGCGAATGAATGACCGTGATATTTCAGATGTCACTGGGTGGACCTATACTTTTTTAATGAACGGTATCACGCCAGCAAGCGGTTGGGCTGGGTTATTCAATAATGGAGACAAAGTCAAACTACGCTTTATTAATGCTGCGGCAATGACAATTTTCGACGTCAGAATACCGGGGCTGAAAATGACGGTCGTGGCAAGCGACGGACAAGAGATAGAGCCTGTTAGTGTGGATGATTTCAGAATTGGCGTTGCAGAAACCTATGATGTGATCGTTGCGCCCGACAGTGATTCTGCCTACTGTATCTTTGCCCAAGCCATTGATCGAAGTGGCTACGCCAGAGGCACGTTAAGTTCGGATCCATCATTAAGTGCCGCAATCCCTGATTTAGATCCGACTCCAATCCTAACACACAGAGATATGGGCATGAGCCACGGTGATCACACAATGGGGACAACCGAGGACCACTCTGGACATCATGACATGAATCATGGCGCATCCAGCATGGGTTCCGGTATGGCTGGGTTTGGCTCGTCAAAAACCATTCGCCATACAAGCGCTGAGTTCGGTCCCCATGTGGATATGCGCGTAGCCTCACCACAGTATCAAATCGATGATCCTGGTATGGGGCTTCGTGATCATCACACGCTATATGGTAGGCAAGTGCTGACCTATGCAGATGTTAAAAATCGCTTCAAAACTATGGATGCCAGAGAGCCAGAAAGAGAAATTGAATTACACCTCACGGGCAATATGAGCCGCTATATGTGGTCCATAAACGGCATAGCATTCGCGGACGCGGAACCTCTCAAGTTTACCTACGGAGAGCGCCTAAGAATCAATTTAATAAACGATACTATGATGAATCACCCAATCCATCTACACGGTATGTGGAGTGAGTTAGAAACGGGTGATGCTGATTTTATTCCAAGAAAACACACCGTCCTTGTGCAGCCAGGGACGAAAATCTCATATTTGGTAACGGCTGATGCGAAAGGGCGTTGGGCTTACCACTGTCATTTACTCTATCACATGCCTGGTATGTTTAGAGAAGTGTATGTTAGCTAAGTCTATTGGGTCTATTATGAAACCTATATTTTTTGGCGCTGTAATCGGACTTATATTTCCCTTTTCAGCAAACGCCATGGTCGAGGGTGATCCAGTCATTGTCTCGGGAATGATCGAGCAATTTGAGTTTCGCGAAGCACACTCGGAACATGAATGGGTTTGGGAAGCACGCGCATACATTGGTCAGGATCTCAATAAATTCTGGCTAACAACTGAAGGGGAAAATATCAGCGGCGATAATCAGGTGTCTGAGTTTCGTGCGTTATATAGTCATGCAATTTTGCCTTATTGGGACATAAATCTGGGTGTGCGGCATGAGATCAGATCTGAAGTCGAACAGACTTGGTTACAACTGGGTATCGAAGGTGTAGCGCCTTATTTTATAGACAGCGAATTAGTACTGTTTCTAGGAGACAAGGCCCAAAGCGGATTACGTTTTGAATTTGAAAAAGAACTGATCCTCGCTAAAAGGTGGAGTGTCATTCCAGAGCTGGAAATGAGCTTTCATGGTTACAACGATAAAACTACCCAGACCGGCTCTGGATTGTCCGTGTTGGAAGCCGGCGTCCGACTGCACTATGACGTGATTCGAGAGTTGTCTCCGTATATTGGCATGCAGTGGGAAAAACTTTACGGAAACAGTGCTCACTTCAATAGACAGCGTGGCAATGCCACCGGGGAGGCTCATTTTCTACTCGGCGTGAGGGCTTGGTTTTAATTCATTTATACATGGGCAACTAGGGGCAGACATATAATTGCGCATAATATATATTATGTTAAATAATAGATCCTACTTTATGTGTGGGCTAAATTGAGTATTGACCTTTTTTATTAATATGTTTTGCAGGCGTTTCGGGAATACTGGTCTTCTATAATGCACTCATACGACAAAAGTGTGTTGAAGCAGCTTTATACTAGTCACCGAATATAAAAGAGACTGATAATCAGCCTAATTTGGATTTGATTAGGTAGACTCTAAATTAACTAATGTATGCACATTCAGGTTCTCTTCGATCTGTTGTACTGCTTTGAATTGACTTAAAAAGACTTCTCCTGTGAGATCTTCCAGAAAACCAGTCAGTTTCAGTTTATCCATTACCGGTCCTTTTACCTCTGACAAATGGAAACAGACCCCCGCATCTTTTAGTCTTAGATTGATGGTCTCAAGACTCTCCAGTGCACTGGCATCTATGGCATTAATGGCTGAGCACATTAAAATCACATGTTTTGCCTCGCTGTTAGCAGTAATTAATGCAAAAATCTTATCTTCTAAAAAACGCGCATTGGCAAAATAAAGACTTTCATCTACTCTTAAAGTGATAATGTGTGGATTCGTTACCACCGCATGCCGATGGATGTTACGGAAATGCTCTGTTCCCGGCATTTGTCCAACCACCGCGCAGTGGGGTCGGCTGGTACGATATAAAAACAGTATGAGCGACAGCATTACTCCGGCCATCAACCCGGTCTCGATGCCTAAAATTAAAGTACCCACCAACGTTGCAGCCATCGCGATAAAGTCACTTTTAGAATAATGCCAGGTTCTGATAATCGCCTTGACATCCACCAATGAAAGCACGGCGACTATAATCGTGGCTGCTAAGGTCGCTTTGGGTAGATAGAAAAGCGCAGGTGTTAAAAATAGCGCGACAAATCCGATGCCAATCGCAGTTAGCCCACCGGCAGCAGGAGTGCGTGCGCCCGCATCATAGTTGACAACCGAACGTGCGAACCCTCCTGTTACCGGAAAGCCTCCTGTCAAACTTGCAGCCACATTAGCTGTACCCAAGCCAATTAGTTCCTGATTCGGATCGATGCGCTCTCGCCGCTTTGCCGCCAAAGTTTGTCCAACAGACACGGACTCAACGAAACCGATCACGCTGATGAGTATTGCTGAGCCAACGATATCCAGCCAAAGCGCTTGATTAAAAGAAGGCAGCGTCAACGGAGGTAACCCCTTAGGGACACTGCCCACTGTCGCCACGCCAAGTGGCGCTAAATTGGCAGCGATTGTGACTAACGTTGTGGCAACGATAGTGATGATTGGCGCTGCTTTAACGAACAAGGTTGCTAATCTTCGAGACACACCGATGGATACGAGCAGCATTTGCAGCTTGAAGCGTACGACAAATAGAAATACCAAACTTGCTGCACCTATATATAGTGTCGGTATATTTGTGTTCATCATGTCGTGCACAGTAGCGCTACCAAGGGTGATAAAATTATCGCCACTGATCTGTAGCCCCAATATATGTTTTACTTGACTCGTGGCAATGAGAATTGCGGCAGCGGAAATAAATCCTGAAATGACAGGGTGACTGAGAAAATTTGCTAGAAAACCTGCGTGCAGCAAACCTAAAACAATTGAAAATATTCCAGATAAAAACGCCAATGTGAGCGCGGCGCTCCAGTAGTCCATCGTGCCCGGTGACGCAATTTGGGAGATGGCCTCTGCCGTCATAATCGAGACAACTGCGACGGGCCCAATTGCCAACACCCGGCTGGTGCCGAAAATGGCGTAAACCATTAGAGGCACTATGCTGGCGTACAACCCTACTTCTGCCGGCAATCCAGCCAATAAGGCATATGCGAGGGATTGGGGAATTAACATCAGGGTGACGATGATGGCTGCCACCGAATCATCTTTTAACTGATCGCCACTATAAACCCGTGCCCACTCCAAACAAGGTAGATATTGCCGCAGAACACTTTTGATATCCTATCTCCGGATCCAATCTTTGTCTTGAATGTTAATTTGATTTCCCTCTCCGAGTCTCCATACGAGGTCTAATTATGGACAGATCGTAACCTGCCTGCTGGCACCGTGAGAGGATTTCATCTGTATCCAACAAACCAACCTGGGATAATGCCCACAACACAGAAGAGCGTGTACCAGTTCGACAAAATGCGAATACGGGTTCTTCTATCTGGTCTAGCAAGCGTCCAAAGGTGTCTACATCCTGATCGGTGATGTTGCCAGATTTCACAGGCTGGTGATGATACTCTATTCCTTCTTTGTGCGCGGCTTCCGCCAATTGTTTGGAACTCGGTTGATTGTCGGTTTCATCATCGGGCCTGTTATTAATAATGGCTTTAAAACCCAATTTGGCAATCTCTGGTACATCATCTATGCTGATTTGAGCACTGACTGCCATATCAGATGTTAGGTGACGGCATTGCATATTCATTCATCCTATTAAGTTAGAAAACATCTATCGGAACTTTTAAGTAACGTCGTCCGTTATCCTCCGCCGGGGGCAGATCACCCCCTCTCATATTGACCTGAATTGATGGAATGATCAATTCAGGTAAATCTAAATTCTTATCCTTCTCTTGACGCATATGGACAAATTCTTCTTCAGTGACACCGGAATGCACGTGAATGTTCGCTTGTTTTTGTTCTGCGATAGTTGTTTGCCAACAAAACTGGTTTCGTGTTTTCGGTTTATAGTCATGACACAAAAATATTTTGGTCTCATCGGGCAAAGTAAATAATTTTTGAATAGACTGATACAGATGCCGTGCATCTCCACCGGGAAAATCAGCTCTGGCGGTGCCATAATCTGGCATAAATAGAGTGTCACCAACGAAGGCACACTCATCAATCACATAAGTGATACATGCAGGGGTGTGGCCGGGCGTGCAGAGGACAGAAGCAGACAATGAACCAATCATGAATGTATCATCTTGTTTAAATAGTGTATCAAACTGACTCCCATCCAACTGAAAATCAGAACCCGCATTAAACACTGTTCCAAAGGTGGATTGCACTTCAGTAATGTTGGCGCCTATTGCCAGCTTGCCACCCAGTTTTTGTTTAATGTATGGAGCGGCGGAAATGTGATCGGCATGGACATGGGTCTCCAGAATCCATTCAACTTGAAGCTTGTTACTTTCAATATAATCAATTATGCCATCAGTGAAGGTGGAAGAGGTTCTGCCGGAATGCAATGAAAAATCCAGCACTGAATCGATAACCGCACAAGCTTTAGTTTTTGGATCCGATACCACATAGCTTATGGTATTGGTAGGAACATTAAAAAAGCCCTGGACTTCTGGATTCATCGAGCACTCCTATTTTTAAAGTGACAGACATCTAGTCACGGTCACAGACCATTTTACATCTTGTGTTGGATTGAGCCTGATAATTTATCTTAGATAGACATCTGTTGGTATAGGGCACACCTACTCTATCACTTTTCTGTGTTGAAAATTTTTAAAACGAGCATCTTTCTCTTTGAGCCACAAACAGACATTCACATCGCAGGATGCTGACTTGAATATGGTTAACCTTGTCAGAAGGAATACTGGTTGATTGATGGAGAAGTCCGTCACAGGATCCCTGAAAAAAGACCCGTGTCCCTCACGGTTTTATCAGTAGCCAGATGAAAAGAGTGCTTCGGATTATTATATAAGACTTTACTCTAAGTTATGTACCTAACTAGACCAATTAGAACGCTCTAACAATAAGTTAAAATTATATTTGAAGGTATAAATACCTAATGCAGCGCTACTCAGGCGAACACTGAATTGACTCGAACCTAATCAGTACATAGGCTCCATCATGCTGCCCATATCAATCACATGGTGGCATCAAATCTCTCTTGTTAAAGAGTTATTCTAATTGGGGAATATTAAAATCAATATTTTGTAGTGTGATTGATATAATTAACAATATGCCAAACATCTTCATCTGTTAGTTGCTGATCCCAGGTTGGCATATGTCCCCGGCCATTCTTGATCTTCCAGGCAAGTGCGCCATCTGTGTCCACATCATCAGGGTTATCAGGATCAGGCTGCACCACCCTTTTTTTAGTGACTGAATTTTCTTCATTCATTTTCCCATGGCATTTGATGCAGTGAGCTTTGAAAAGCTTCTCCCCTTTCATCACCGACTTCACTGTTTCACGAAAAGGGTTTTCCTTCGCCGCTTCTTCAGCCGGCGCTTTCCAGCGCTCTGGATAAACAACAGTGTTATTTGAAGGTGGCGTGTCAGACGACGCATTGTGGTGATGTTCCGAGCCCCCTGATGCCATGAGAGTGGACATTGGCACCAAGATTGAAACAGTCATTGCTACTATTTTTTTGGCATTCATTTTTAACTCCACTTCATGATGAAGATTGGTGTCTTTTAGAAAACTCTATTCCCAACTCCAGAATCAAAATAAAATAGAAACACCTTTTCACTTTACTTGCCTAAAATTATTCTCACAATTAAAGAATTTCAATATTTTTATAGAATAAATCAACATGAATTATTTCGCGACTTCCTGTACCGATGATTTGATCTAACGCAGACTTTTTCCAGTTTGTCTAAGGGAGGCTCACCACTTAACAGACTATATAGACCTAATCGGGCAAAGTTAGCGTCCGGGAGCAAGAACCCTCTCGAGGTTTTTTGTGGTAGAACTCAGCCTCTTCTGACTCATATTGCTCAGCATGACTTCCCTGCAACGTTGACGTGGGATCACCTACTAATAGTTCGTATGATATTTACCGCACTTGGTTCATTTCTTTTTCGCCTATTCATTTACACAGTTCCCGTTAAATAATGAACCTTTCCAGACAAAGTGCATTGCACATCAAGCTAAGGTGCAAAAGGCAAGTGAAACTTGAATCACGTAGAGAGCTGATTTTAGCAACGTGGTAACTGACTCACGAAATAGATAGAACCATTGCAGACTGCACTGAAATTTCTAGTGATCAGTATTGATGGCCTCACCCCAATATAACCGTGCACCGCTATTGGACGAAATAAGTTAAGGACAAAAAAACACCTTGTATGCCCCCCGACAATACAAGGTGTTGTAAAAAATTAATAAGTCATTATAACTATTTGTTTAATAGTTAAATTAGAATGAGTGCGTGATCTAAGCAGCCATCAATGTCGATGTATCTAACTAAAATTCATGGAGCAGAAAGATATATCGAGTGGTTAATAATGTCAACACTATTAATAACCACTCGAGCAATAATTTATTTATGATATATAGAGTTTTATTTACTAGGTGCGGCTAATCTAAGTAGTCGCTCAACGATAGCGGGATCAGGTATCGGCGCATGATATCTGGAGTTGAGGATGGAAAGAATTGAATAGATATTTTCTAATTTTTCTTCGGAGATGTCTTCTAAATCGATTCCGAGTGCCTCAGAATGCTCATGGACCTTAAGATAGATCTTACTAAGTGCCAGATGATTAATTTCTTCATCGCTTTGGCTGGGCGAAGTTTCGAAAAGTAACCACATTTTTAAAGCAGTTGCATCTGGAAATTGCGGACAATATGGCAACAGATCTTCACAAATCTGGTTTAGCGTTCTAGATTTCGGTGGACGGTCCTCTCTTAACCAAATTCTGCCACTAGATTTGCTCGCCTGATAGCGTTCTGCAATTGCCAGCGCCCTGCCATATTCTAAAGGTGGCATATCCGGCACGCTGTCCAACAAGTTGTTGAACCTTTTTGAAAACCCATCTATCTGACTGGTTTTATTTGAATATTTTGTCTGCCTCATTTTTCTCTATCTAGTTCCATATTTATATTTTTGACTGATGAAAATAATCTGTTGTTTGAAAAAAATAACGGTATATTATTGAATAGAATTAAGAATCCGCTTTGACTCTTATATATTATTTCATTAACGAGCAAAAATTGTCCAGTTCTATTGCGCCAGGAAATAGATGAAAACTATTAAATGGAAAATTAAAACCAGTCATTGGTTACAAATATTACTTTTTATTCCCGCTATTCTCTCCTTGGCGACGGTGTCCTTTTTCTCCTGGTGGGCGCATGATAAAGCAGTACAACAGATGATCCATCACGAAGGGGATCTGCTGATGCGCCAATTGACGGTAGCCTCTCGCGCTGCACTTAAAGCAAACGATCCTGCACGACTTCAGGAAATTGTCGCCGCATTAGAGAAAGCCCCAGAGATTCGCAGTATCAAACTCCTTAATCACAATAATCGCTCTGTATTTGAATATAAGAGCGATTTTATTTATGACGATTCGTTCGTTGAATATACACAGCTGGTTATGGATGATTCCGTTGAACCTGTCGCCCTACTGGGTGCAATAAAACTCCAGATGTCTGAACAATATTATTTAGATAATAAGAATATTATTCTTACCTCTCTAATTCCGATAGTCTTAACCTATTTATTGGTGTTATTACTTGTTGGTCGCTGGCACCGTCGAACCATTGCCGCGCCCATCGATACAGCTATCCATAGCATCAATCTCATGCGCCAGGGCACGCCTATCTCAATCGAAAATAAACCTAAAGGCGAGGTCGGTCATCTAATAGCCAATATTAACTCCCTATCAGAGCATTTGCAGCACAGCAAAGAGCAAGATGAAAAACAAAAACGCGCACTGAAATCACAATTGAACATGCTGGCTCGTTCTCAACAAGACACAATAGATGCACTCAACAGCAACGAAGGTTTTTTGAATATTCTGAATGAAGAAATTAGAGGACTGGTAAGCACAATCAAGTTGATGGTTCATATGATATCAAACACCAAAAGCGCCTCCTTAAAGGAGCGATATCTCCTTTCAGCTAGAAAGAATGCGGACTACCTAGAAGCGCTAGTAGAAGAAGCGAGCGAATTTATACGGCTGGCATCCGGGCATTTTGATTTTTGTGCTCAGGCCTGTGATCCCGCTGTCGTGATCGAGGAGTGTGTAGAATCTCTGAATGGACTATGCAAAGATAAAAAGGTTCGTTTGACAGTGGAGCCGCTGGAAGAGCAATTGATAGCCGGACACGATTTATATACGGATCCGAATTATCTCGCTCAAGCGATTATTAACTTATTACACGGTGCAATCATGCACCCCAATATTGACCAGGTTGTGTTAAAACAACCTCGACTGCATTCAACTTTAGAGAAGACCTCTTTAATATTCGCAATCAAGATGCATGGCCGTAAAGCCGTCTCCCCCGATCAGTTGGAACATAGTGTCACCGTAACAGTTGCAAAACGCATCATCGAAAACCTTGGCGGTCAGTTAACTTTAGAATCAAACCCAAAACAAAACCTTTTAACCTTTAGTTTTGGGGTGCTTGTGGAGATGACTCCAAAGATTGAGCAAGAGTTGAAGGATGTGAGTAGTCAACAGACTGAGCAAATGGAAATGCTGTTTTTCTGCAGCGACTTAAGAGAAGCCAGTTTGATTAAGTCCCAGTTTGCCAATTCTAGCCAAAAATTTGAGATTTCAAATGAATTCGATCGATGCGGCAACATTTATGGGGAGCGACAATCCTCAGTGGTTATCTTAGAGGCATCTGATGATACGCACTACGTCAAAGCCGCACACGAAATCCGAGCCAAGGAAAAACAGTTAGCAATAGAGCCCTGCCTGTTAGTGGCCCTATCGACCGATAAAATTGATATCCTGACTAGCACTCATCAAGGATTATTTGATGCAGTGCTGCAAAAACCGAATGGAATACTGAATTTGTATCGATTGCTTTCTGATCTCGGCTCTGCAAAAAAAGATATCGATCTCTATTTGCACTCTCTTTGTTTACCGAATTAAACCCTATGACATCTCCGTTTATGCGGTCATCCTAAACAATCTATATAGGAAAAGCGTATAGTGAGCCATGGAATCGGTTTATGCTATTTACCGCTTTAAGGAACCTCTGATTAAGTCCATGCTATTTCTGTCTTTCAGGTTTTCTCGTGATCGAGACGTAGGTTTGAAACAATGTCTAGACCTTGTGAAAAGCCACAACAAAGAGCAGGGGAAACCCTGCAAGCCCCGCAGGGCGAGGCCTGAAGCGCACATTTGCTGCGTTGCAAATCTCGCCAAGGACTCAGGTCACTACCTTCGCTTTGCGCCTTGCAACTGCACGCTTGAGGTCATGCAGAAACAGTATGGACTTAATCAGAGGTTCCTTAATAAACCCTGTCTAAGGTTTACTTTATTATGAGACGTAAAAATCGCATGTAACGGATCAAGGCGTTAGAAAATGGAATCATTACTGTTATTCATAGAGGGCCCTGTACTAAGAATGTTAGTAGTGCTTGCGGGTCTGTTTATTCTGTTTTTAGGAAGCGGATTTTTAGTGCTAGTCGTAATGGCTATAGCGGATCGATTTCAAACCAAACAGGCGATACGGCGCAATTTTCCCTTAATTGGTCGATTCCGTTACTTTTTCGAAAAACTGGGGGAATTTTTCCGTCAGTATTTTTTTGCTCTCGATAGGGAGGAAATGCCTTTCAACCGTGCACAACGAGGCTGGGCATACCGCGCCGCGAAAAATCTGGATAACACTGTTGCTTTTGGATCCACAAGAGATATTAAACCAGAGGGCACGGTCTTGTTCGTCAATTGCCCCTATCCTACTCTAGATTCAGAAGCCATGAACCCTTCACGTTTAGTGGTTGGCCCCTATTGCCCGAATCCCTACCAAACCGATAAGGTGTTTCACATTTCTGGAATGAGTTATGGAGCCGTTTCCAAACCGGCAGTGATTGCATTATCCAAGGGAGCCGCCCTGTGCGGATGTTGGCTCAACACCGGGGAAGGTGGACTCTCTCCTTACCACCTGTCCGGTGGCGCGGACCTCGTTTTCCAAATTGGTACGGCTAACTATGGTGTGCGAAAACAGGATGGCAGTTTAGATCACAAGGCACTACGAGACATCTCTGGTATCGAGCAGGTACGCATGTTCGAACTCAAACTCAGCCAGGGCGCGAAACCGGGGAAAGGCGGTATCTTACCCGCTGAAAAAGTGACAGATGAAATCGCCTCTATCCGAGGCATTGAAGCTGGCAAAGCCTCGATTAGCCCTAACCGGCACTTAGAAGTCACAGATGAAACTTCCTTAATACAATTGGTACTCAAAGTCAGAGAAATAACGGCTAAACCAGTGGGAATTAAATTTGTGCTTGGCGCATGGGGATGGCTAGATGATTTATTCAAAGAAATCAATCGTCAGGGTTTAGAGTCAGCGCCGGATTTTATCAGCCTAGACAGTGCTGACGGCGGTACGGGAGCGGCACCCATGTCTTTAATGGATGATGTCGGTATGAGTGTGCGTGAATCTCTACCTTTGTTGGTAGATAAATTAGAAGAATATGGCCTACGCGAAAGAATCAAGGTCATTGCTTCGGGTAAACTCATTACACCTTCTGATATCGCCTGGGCGCTCTGTGTGGGTGCGGACTTTGTTGTCTCTGCGCGTGGATTCATGTTTGCGTTGGGATGTATCCAGGCCATGCAATGTAACAAAAATAGCTGTCCATCGGGTGTTGCAACCCATGACAAGCACTTACAAAGAGGCTTGGTGCCTACAGAAAAAGCAATCAGAGTCGCCCATTATCAAATGAATATGGAAAAAGAGCTGGAGATCATTGCTCATTCCTGTGGTGTTCAAGAACCGAGACGATTAAAACGACACCATGCCCGGGTAGTTACAAAAAGTGGAAAATCTGTTCCACTAGACGAACTATATTCATCATCTAGGAGTTAAGATTTGAATTTAAGGTTGATGTTGGCAATAGCCGTTAACTTTCCATATAACAGAAAAATTTAGCATTAGGTCACTCGACTTAGTGTGGATCAGATAGGGAATTCGCGTAGATTATGTCCATTTTGGAGCAAGTTGTTGTTTATCTTGCCGCCGCTACCATTGCTGTGCCACTGTTTCATCGCTTTAAGTTAAGCGATGTTTTGGGGTATTTGGCTATTGGCGTGGTGCTTGGGCCCTGGGGTATCGCATTTGTCAGTGATCCCGAACAGATTATGGAATTTGCTGAGTTGGGCGTAGTATTTCTTCTATTTATTATAGGATTGGAGCTAAACCCAGCGCGATTGTGGGTGTTTCGCCGCTACTTAATTAATTTAGGCGCGACTCAAGTATTTGTGGTGGGGACCTTTCTGGCGATTTTGGCGCGATTGCTAGGAGTAGACTGGGCCGCAGGTTTCGTTATCGGTTTTGCCTTGGCGCTTTCCAGTACTGCGTTTGTCTTACAATTTTTAAGAGAGCGCAACCACTTGATGCGTCCCCATGGGCGCGCTGCATTTGGTGTGCTCCTATTTCAAGACATCGCCATTATTCCACTTTTGGGTATCATGTACGTCATGGCGCCTGCAACGGAATCCTCAGAGATAAGTGAAGTCGTTTTGCAAGTAGTAAGCTCCGTTGGATTAATTGCTGCTTTCATCCTATTCGGCCATTTCCTGCTGCGCCCGGTGTTCAGACTATTAGCAGAGGTGCAAATCAGGGAGGCTTTCTTAGCAGGTGCATTATTATTAGTTTTAGGGTCAGCATTATTGATGGAATACGCCGGTATGACTATGGCGTTTGGCGCATTCCTGGCGGGAGTACTACTGGCTGATTCAGAGTATCGCCACCAATTAGAAGCGGACATCGCGCCTTTTAAGGGACTGCTTTTAGGTCTGTTTTTTATCGCTATAGGCATGCTGGTAGATCTGAGTTATCTCTCCACAGAGCCTCTCACGGTCTTGATGTTGGTCGCCATATTAGTGGGCATGAAGACTAGTTTGATATTTTTTCTTGGTCGTGGCTTTAAATTGTCCTTACAGGACTCTTTCGGTTTGGGGATCTGTCTCTCTCAAGGGGGGGAATTGGCGTTTGTTCTGTTAACAGAAGCGGCCAATGTAGCCCTAATCACACAGGAGATCCAATCTATTCTAGTATTGGTGATCACCCTATCTATTGCGACCACGCCTATTCTTTACTTTTTATACGAGAATTTTTTTCAATCGCTAGGGGATCAAGACTATAGTGAAAATCTGCCAGGTGACACTGAAATCATCATTGCCGGTTTTGGCCGTTTTGCGCAAATCATAGCGCGGGTGCTGTCATCTAAAAACATCCCTTTTACTGCAATCGAGAAAAATCCATCGCAAGTAGAATTCGTGCGACGATTTGGCAATAAAATATATTTTGGTGATGCGTCCGATCTGGATTTACTCAGAGCGGCCAATACGGAACAAGCGAAGATTTTTATAATAGCGGTGGACGATGTGGAAGACTCACTACTGATCGCACAGCTGATCCGCGAATATTTCCCCCACTTGGTCATTTTGGCCCGCGCACGAAACCGGCAACATGAATTGGTTTTAAGAAGTCTCGGTGTGCAAAATATCGTGCGAGAGACGTTACACTCGAGCCTCTACCTAACAGAAAAATTACTCACCGAGCAAGGATTCAGTCAGGATGAAGCCCATTCAATTGTTGATACTTTTAAACAACATGATGCAAAAACACTGATGATGCAGCTAGCAGTACACCAAGACGAAGAAGCTTTAATCCAGACTACAAAAAGCGCCGCTGAAGAGTTAAGAGCGTTGTTTGATCGAGATGAACAAGCGAAAGATCATTTGGATGAAAAAAGCGACCGACAATAATATTTTGGGATTGGTGGTACTTTTAATTAAAATACCGCCCGACAACGAAACCTGGCCCAGTGACGGCCAATAGCCGTTCAGCGTACTGACATGGAGTGTTCGATTGATAAAAGTAAAAAATAGCGTCATACATGGTAAAGGGTTATTTGCCTCGCGCCCCATTCGAGAAGGCCAATGGTTGGGCAAATGTATGATTAGACATGGCGCAAAGAAAGTTGGCCCCTACTCTCTTTGGGATCAATCTGGTGAGACCTTTGTAGAAGTGATGTGTCGGCTCAGATTCATCAATCATTCAAAAGAACCTAATGTGGAATATCAGGATGATTTATCGGTCATCGCGCTGAGGAACATTCAGCCAGGGGAAGAGCTCACCCATGATTATGGTGACGATTGGGAATGAGCACCTGCATCCAGGTGTTAATTTACTTGACATAATCGGGTAAATATTTACTTAACTGACTAGCAAATATACATCTAATTCTACAAATATAATGAAATCATTGATTTTTGCCGCTCTGAATTCGTAATTGTGTCGAATTCATTGGTACGATTGTTTATTTTTCTGACACTTTTTGATTATTCAGTTCAAAATACAAGCAATCGAAGCCCAATTTAACTATTTTTACGCTTTTTCCTGCCTTGTTTAAAATACATTAAATTACTCAAAAATTTGTTAACTTGTTGATATTATTGTAATTATTATTTGGTATGTTGGTTGCTTTATGATTTCGTAGTTAATGTTCTACGTAACAAAACAATACAACAAAGCAATTTAAAATTTCCTGGAGGAATAAAATGAAAATATTCACTAAGGCTGTGTTCGCGGTTTCAGTCTCTCTGTTAAGCTTCGGTGCATCCGCTGCCATTGTCACCACTGATTTCTTAGATTACGTCTCTAAGCCTAATCCGGCCGACTACGGTAATTTCCCTAGCCCAAATCTTTGTGAGAACGGATTGGGACTACCTTGCGATCAGTTTGAACTGATTCAGATAGACTACGATTCTAGCTTGTGGGGAAATGATTGGAATAACGTAGTGTCCGCCACCCTTGAGATTTGGTTAAGTAAATATCAGATTGAATTTGGTAGCGAAATCGCTGTCATCGAGAGTATTGAGCTCAGTGCTATCGGCACCTACCTGTGGGCAGAAGTGGATGGCTTTGCTCCCAGTGCTTATGGCCCGGTCGATGTGTTGAATTTCTTGAAAAACGGTAACAATGACGATATTTTCACCGCTATGTTAAAAGCTGAGAACAATAGTTTCGAATATCATCAAGGTATTTTGTCTGTTACCTATGAAGATGGCTTGAATCCTCCAACTGGCGTACCTGCGCCTACAACCCTACTTTTGATGGGTCTGGGTCTGTTGGGATTAGGTGCGACTCGACGTCGCCTATCCGCCTAATAGATAGCACTCTATTGCGCATGAAAAAAGCCGGGACTCTCCCGGCTTTTTTTTTGCTAACACCACAATCTTATAAATAACTTTTATTAGCTTTATTGCCTGCTGAAGCCGCTTCAATGATACTCTTGGCGGTGAATAACTAGAATGAAATAACAAAACACCAGCCAGGAGGAAGTTATGTTAAGTCCACCCGTTGCCAAAATAAACCCGCCAGGCGTGCCCATAGAAAGAGGAAAAATTCACGAATTTGCCTGCTCCATTTACGATGACAATCCGCTCTATCACGATTTAGAAGCAGCCAAGGCTGCCGGTTTACCTTCAGTGGTAGCACCGCCCACCTATACATCAGTACAAGCATTCTTTTTCGATCCAAAAGACGCAGGCGCCCTTCTGGAAAGCGGCCTGGATCTTGATTTGCGTTTTGTACTCCATGGCGGTCAAGAGTTTTATTTCGAACGCCCGATTTTTGCGGGTGATGTCTTAACTGCCCATCAAGGTGAGATGCGTACCTACGAAAAAGAAGGTAAACGCGGCGGATTAATGAAATTCGCCGAAATGGAGTCCTATTACACGGATGAAAACAACGAAGTGGTATTGCGCGTGAAAAACATCCTCATTCAAACTGCGGGGGTAGTAAAAAAATGAGTACTTCAGCTTTTGACAACATTAAAGAAGGCGATGAATTTGAACTCGTGCATAAAGGATTCACGCGTACCGATTTTGTTCGTTACGCAGGTGGTGGTGGAGACTTTAATCCCATTCACCATGACGAATCCTTTGCCAAGATGTCAGGTAACGAGACGGTATTTGGCATGGGCATGTTAACCGCTGGCATGCTGAGTCGAGTACCTGCCAAATGGTTTGGAGCAGAAAACGTGAAGAGTTTTGGCATTCGCTTTAAATCCAGATTATGGCCTGGAGACAATGTTACTTTTAAAGGTGTGGTGAACAAGGTCTACGAAGAAAATGGCGTCACGCATGTGGATATGGATCTCACCGCCATCAACCAAAAAGAAGAGTTACTGATTCAAGGTTTTGCTACCTGCCGACCCTGGAAAGCGTGAATGAGATTTTCTAATAGGACAGGCCCCTTTTCGGGGCCTTTCTATTTTAAATTGATGAACTGATACGATGAACTAGGCTACTCTCGAAGAAGTCGGGATCTCACTAAATGGAATGCCTTTATCTACACGCTGTTCTGAAGGCAAGCCTAGCATGCGCTCACCAATAATATTTCGCTGAATTTCATCGGTACCACCGGCAATTCGAATGGCAGGAATGCCTAAGTAGAGTTGCTGAAATGTACCATGGGCAAATGCATTTTCATCCACTAACGCACCCATGGGGCCCTGTACCTCCATACAGAAGGCAGCCATCTCTTGCATCAACAGCCCAATTGAGAGTTTCAATGTGGAACCCTCTACCCCCGGCACACCGCCTTTCGCTAACCCAGACATCAAGCGATTTCCGGTGAGCTCTAAGGCTTTCAAACGGCTGTAATAACCTGCAATACGCTGCCTACTGGCTGAATCATATAAGGCCAGTTGCCCGTTCACGTGGTAGGTCTCCAAGATCTTAACCAGATTCCTAATCAAGCCCACTCCACCAAACATGCCGAATCCACCGCCGATCCCCATTCTTTCATTCATAAGAGTGGTGAGCGCCACCGCCCAGCCATTGCCCACTTGATCTAATCGATTGGAATCTGGGATGCGCACATCGGTCATGAAGACTTCATTAAAGTTTGCTCCTCCGGTGATTTGCTTAATCGGTCGAACTTCTATGCCTGGACTATTCATATCCACCAAGAAATAAGTCATACCCTTATGTTTTGGTACGGAGGGATCTGTACGAGTGACTAAAATACCCCAATCCGAATAGTGAGCGCCCGAGTTCCAAACCTTCTGGCCATTAACAATCCAGTCATCGCCATCTTTCACAGCCGAGGTTCGCAAACCCGCCAGGTCCGAGCCGGCCGCAGGCTCACTAAAAAGCTGACACCAAATATCTTCTCCTCGCAATATTCGTGGCAGGAATTTTTCTCTTTGAGCCTCGGTACCATGTACTTGAATTGTGGGCCCAGCCAATCCGATACCCAACATAAAAACACTGGTATTCGGCACTTTAAATTTAGCTTCTTCTTGAGAGAAAATAATGTTTTCTAGAATACTACCTCCCCGTCCACCATACTGCTTAGGCCAAGTGACGCAGGCCCAACCTGCATCTGCTTTAGTCTGTTGCCATTCCCTGGCGGCAGTCACTATCTGCGTGAACTGCTCGTCAGAGCCTTCCTCTTCGAACATTGACATCAAGCCTTCTTCATCTGCTGTGATGTCTTTCTCCTCTGCATGTTTGGATAAAAAGGCTCGTACTTCTTTGCGGATTTCGGCTTCCTGCGGGCTATCGTTAAAATCCATACTCTTGTGCTCCCCTGGGTGGTGTTGTGCTTGCTCGTTTCAACGCTTCAAGTGTTTCGTTGCTGTCAATTATTATTAATATTAAACCAGTAGTCTATTTAGGTTGTGGATGGACTACAAGTTCTTATCTCAGTGCTAACTTGGTTTCGAACTATTTAAACTTTTATCGAGTATTGAGAAGGGAGAATCGCTTTCTTAAGTTAAATTAATAACCATGTATATGCAATTGAATTAAATTCAATTTATACGTTTAATTAATCTAGTTAATTAAATGATAAATTGCTTTGAATGTGGCATCAATTAACAGTACATTGAGCATGCTGTGTCGGCGACACACTATTCGCTATAGCGCAAATCGCCGAGTGACAGATTGACAGTGTACAGTTCAAAAAACTGGGGGAACTATCTGTGAAACAAATGAAAATAAAATTAACTGTTTTTTGCATTAGCATTGCATGTCTTAGCATCGGCGTTGGCCATGCAAACGATCGATACATAGTAAAATTTAAAGAACACCGTGTGAATGAAGGCCGTGCCATACTGGCATTAGAGGGGTTGCGGGAGATCAAAACCTTAAGATCTGGCGATACTATCGTCACCAAGTTAGACAGACGATCCCTGGCGCGATTAAACAGAGTGGCTGCGATTGACTATATAGAACCAGACGCCAAGCGCTATCCCCAGTCGGTGGGAGAAATCACCCCCTATGGGATCCATATGGTCAATGCACCTGCACTTTCCGATTCGGCAGCGGCTGCTCGTACTGTCTGTATTATTGACTCTGGCTACCGCATCGATCACGAAGATCTCCCCGCTGGAGCCAATGTGACCGCCTCTGCTGACGGCGGCGCTGGAGATGCTTTCACGACGCTAAATTCTCATGGCACCCATGTGGCAGGCACCATCGCCGCCCTATCAAATGGCCTGGGAGTGTTGGGCGTGCTGCCCAGCGATCTCATCAATCTGCATATCGTCAGAGTGTTTAACGATGCGGGTAATTTTGCATACGCCTCGGATCTTGTAGGTGCCCTAGATGACTGCATAGACAACGGTGCCAATGTGATCAACATGAGCCTCGGCGGACCCTTATTTTCAATTACCGAATTGAGAGCATTTAGAGAGGCAGAACGATCTAATGTCTTGTCTATTGCGGCTGCGGGCAACGATGGATCTCGTGCCCGAAGTTACCCTGCGTCTTACTCGTCAGTGATATCAGTGGCAGCAGTGGATTCAGCCAAACAGCATGCTGAATTTTCGCAACGAAATCGTCGTGTCGAGCTGGCTGCACCTGGTGTCGCCATTCGCTCTACCGTCGTGCCTGGTACTGGATTTGAAGAGAGTTTGCAGGTGGACAGCAGCGCCTATGAGGCGGCGGCGTTAATCGGATCCACTTCAGGAACCGGCTCCGGACCCTTGGTGGATTGCGGTCTTGGCGATGCGCCCTGCCCCGGAGGATCAGGTCAAGTCTGCTTAATCGAAAGGGGCGGGATCTCTTTTGCTGACAAAGTGAATCACTGCGCCGCAGGCGGTGGAGTGGCTGCTGTGATCTACAACGATAGCGAAGGACTCTTTGTGGGAACCTTAGGTGGGATCGCCACCACTATTCCCTCGGTTTCCATTTCTGGTGACGCCGGATCCACTCTTCTCACTTCAGAAATAGGTGAAACCGCTAGTGTCACTACCCTGGCCGGCGGCCACTACGCCTACTTTGACGGTACCTCCATGGCCACGCCCCATGTGGCGGGTGTCGCGGCGTTAGTGTGGAGTCATCATCTTTCATGTGGTGCATCTGACATTCGACGTGCGCTCATTGAGACTGCGGAAGATATCGATTCTCCAGGTAAAGACAAACAAACAGGCTACGGACTGGTCAATGCATTAGAAGCGAAAACATATCTAGATGATAACGGTTGCTAAAGTAAACCCAATCAAAAGGCGTGATATCGATAGATTTCACGCCTTTTTTATCGTCCAATTTTTTTCACAATGGCCTTATAATTCAGTTCTCTATACAGACAAAAAAAGCGACGATTCAAAATGGGCACACAACACTCTCTACTGACTGACTCTCACTGGAACGACATCCTCCGTCTCTCACAACAGATTAGTTCAGAGGAGATGTTGATATACCAAACCGCTAAACGATTTGCTGAAGAAAAGTTAATGCCGCGTATTCTCGAAGCCAGTAGAGAGGAACATTTCGATCCGGCCATTATGCTAGAAATGGGTGAATTGGGACTACTTGGCCTCACCATTAAAGGGTACGGGTGTGCGGGGGCCTCCTACGTCTCCTATGGTTTAGCCGCACGAGCTATCGAAGCCGTAGACAGTAGTTACCGTTCAGCACTGAGTGTGCAGTCTAGTTTAGTGATGTATCCGATCCATGCGTTTGGAAGCGACACACAAAAAAACCATTACCTGCCAAAATTAGCCTCAGGGGAATTCATCGGTTGTTTTGGACTCACTGAGCCTAACAGTGGCTCGGATCCTTCCAGTATGCAAACCAAGGCCAAAAAAACGGAGCAAGGATATCTGTTGACGGGTCAAAAAATGTGGATCACCTCCGCACCATTGGCAGATCTATTTATTATCTGGGCAAAAGATGACTCTGATTTAATTCGAGGATTTTTGGTGGACAAAGGAACGCCAGGCTTAGAGGTACGTACGATTAAAAACAAATTATCTCTAAGGGCATCCTGCACGGGTGAGATCACCTTAGATAGTGTGTTTGTGTCTGACGAGCAGGTGTTGGGTAACGTTACCGGCTTAAAAGGTCCCTTTAGCTGCCTCAACCGTGCACGATATGGCATTGCCTGGGGTGCGTTGGGTGCGGCGGAATTTTGTTGGCACGCTGCCCGAGAATATACAATGCAACGCTATCAATTTGGTAAGCCGCTCGCGCAAACACAATTAATACAAAAAAAATTAGCCGACATGCAAACTGAAATCTCAATAGGACTACAGGCGGCGCTCCGGGTGGGACAACTCATGGACGAGGATAAATTTACACCTGAAATGATTTCCCTGATCAAGAGAAATGCCTGTGGTAAAGCGTTGGCCATTGCAAGAGAAGCTAGGGATATGCACGGTGCCAACGGAGTGGCTGACGAGTACCATATCATGAGACATATGTCGAACCTGGAAGCGGTCAACACATATGAAGGAACCCACGACATTCACGCATTGATATTAGGGCGTGGACAAACAGGATTAAACGCCTTCTCCTAATTTGAAATCTTCTTCATTCGCTATTGACAAAAAACCAATACAAAATCGTTAATTGACTCAGCAACAATAATAAACTCACCGTCTGCCAGAAACGTACAGGATTTCGCTCAATTAAAGGCTGCCGGCTTTTGCTTAAAAATGTTTGCTTCGGATGACGCAAATCGTGAAGGAATTCAGATAAGGAATGATATCTCTCATTTTTATCAATACTTAAGGCTTTTTCCAATGTTCTGTCCAACCATTCTGGTACCAGAGAATTGAATTGGGTGCTGGATTGATAATTCAACAGGCGATAATCCTTAGCTGAATGACACTGACTCAGCTTGCCTTCATAAGGTTTTTTCCCGGTGAATAACTCGTAGGCAATCACGGCGATTGAGAAGAGATCCGATTCAACGGTGGCGTCGGCACCTAACATCACCTCGGGGGCACTGTACTCGGCAGTGCCCAAAATCTTATCTCTTGCAATCGGCGTGTCAATTTCGTCAATGCCGGCGATGTAGACGGAACCAAAATCAATAATTTTAATCTGTCTGTCATCGTTAATCATAATATTCCCCGGTTTTAAGTCTTGATGTATCACTTCTCTACGATGAAACGCTCGTACGCCCTTTGAAATTTGGTCCACAATGTCAATAGTCTGCTGAATGTGGCTCGGTTGATTGTGAGTGGATATCCACTGTTCTAGCGTTTGTCCTTCTACAAGTTCAGTCAAACTATACATGAACTTTCTTGGTCTAATAGGCGCAATTACCTTGACCACATAATCACTCTGTATGCGACTGCCGATCCACTCTTCCATTACAAAGCGTTCAATATAAGCAGGATCATCTTCATAGTTCGCCGACGGTGTTTTCATGACATATTTTATGGTGGTGTCAATATCCTCAACGACATATAGCTGGCTACGGGAGCTGGCATGTATTTCTCGCAGAATACGGAAACCATCTAGAGACAGACCGCTTTTTAAAAAGGGCGGAAAAGGCAAGTCTGCCAGACGTTTGACCACATCATCTGAAGACTCTTCTGGTAGCGCAATCACTTTAATAATCTGACAACTCAGATTGTCGTGACTACCGTTGTCATACGCTTCACGAACGATTTGTTCACACTTTGCAGATAGCGCTCCATCTGTTTGAGTGATTACGTGTTGAATGTGCTTTGCGCTCACCCAATCGTGAATACCATCAGAGCTACAAAAATAGATATCACCCGAGCGCACGTCCAGAGCCCGATAGTCCACATCCAACAATAAGCCGATACCCATCGCTCTTGCTAAGTAGGCTTTGCTACGGCCGATTTTGGCAACGTGATCGTTAGTCAGTTGTTCCCACTCACCATCACGCACTCGACAAATGCGGGTGTCACCTACGTGGAAGACATGTACTGTGCGTGATTTTAGAACTAAGGCGCTAAAGGTGGTGATATAGCCTTTGTCCTCTTGAATATGATGTTGACCTTGGGAATAGAGCCAACGATTTAACGCGGCCAATATTTTATGTACTGAGGTTTTAACTGTCCAGGAATCCGGTGTGGAGTAGTAGTCCGACAAAAAACTACGCACGGAAATCTCGCTCGCTTCTTTTCCCTCCTCAGCACTACTCACACCATCAGCGATGGCAACGGCGATACCTTTAGTAGTGAGTAGCGCGCCCTCCGGAATCACATAACCCAGACAATCTTCGTTTAGTGCTTTTTGTCCGCGATCTGAAAATTGCCCAATATGAACGTCTAGCTTGGTACTGAGATGGTCAATACCCATATCATCACTGTCCAATGCGGTGCTCAGTTCACTTATCCTACATCGATAAGTTGCACACTGCCATCGGGTAATACTTCAGCCATTTTACCTCGTGGTTCAACGAGGAACTGTACAGCGATCAGTACGAACAGCGCCGAGCCGCCAATAATCATAAAAAAAGTACTGTACTCGACAAAGGTGAGTACGGTGAGAAAAATCACTGCGCCCACATTACCATACGCACCTACCATACCCGCAATTTGCCCAGTCATACGCCTTTTCACCAGCGGTACCACCGCAAACACTGCGCCTTCTCCAGCTTGCACGAAAAAAGAGCAAAGCATGGTAGCTAACACTGCAAAAACCATAGGCCAACCACTGTTGATTTGGCTCAGAATCATATAGCCGATAGACAAACCCAATATCAAAATCGTTAGACTTTTTCGTCGACCGAACGTATCGCTAAACCAACCACCACTTGGACGCGCTACTAGATTCATAAAAGCAAAACCCGAGGCCAACAAGCCCGCTTTGACTGGATCCAGATCTGAATAGGTTTCCAAAAAGAAGAGTGGCAACATGGAAACCACTGCCAACTCTGAACCAAAAGTCACTAAATAAGCCAAATCAAGGATAGCTACCTGCTTAAACTGATAGCGGTGTATTTCTTCCACCGGGCGTTTAAAAATATCTTTATTAACACGATAGATGTTATACACCTGAAAAATGAACAAAACTGCCAACGCCATATAAATGGCGTAACAGATTTCGATTGAGAGCAAACCAATATTAGATGGTGAAAGTTTCCACGTTAATATCGAGAGTGCGAGATACATCGGCAGATTCATCAGAATATAGAAATAAAAATCCTTAACACTCGAGACTTCTAATCCACCGTGCTTCTTCGGCTTAAAATAGGTTGACCCTTTGGGTGTATCTCTTGCCACAAGAAAATAGATAATGCCGTAGGAAAAGATAATTGCCGCGGTACAATAGAGGGCATATCGCCATCCGTCATCGCCACCGAACCAATAGGCAAGGGTGGGCAAGGTCATTGCCGCGGCAGCGGAGCCAAAATTTCCCCAACCGCCATAGATCCCTTCTGCTATGCCTACCTGTTTGGCAGGGAACCACTCCCCCACCATGCGAATACCAATAACAAATCCAGCGCCCGACACACCGAGTAAAAAACGAAATAGGGCAATCTGATCGAAACTTTGCGCACTGGCAAACCCGACACAGATCACGGATGAGAGAATAAGAAGGGATGAATAGACTCGTCGCGGTCCATACAGATCCACCATGATACCTACGATAATACGCGCCGGAATGGTCAGCGCCACATTTAGGATCATCAACCCCTTCACCTGTTCACTACTCAGTTGCAACGATTCCTGAATCATTACTAACAGCGGAGCATGATTGAACCAAACCACAAAAGAGAGAAAGAAGGCAAACCAGGTGAAGTGGAGCATTCTTATTTTAGGATCACGTACTGCCAGTAGATTTAATTTTTCTGTACTCATTTGTTTTCCTTGATAGACGTCTTGTCTACAGAGAGATAAAAAAGTTTCGCGCCTCAGAGCAATCCATATGCCATTCTATATTCGGTGTGAGAACCAGATGGGTTATCAACCAATTAACAACAGCTTAGCGTCACATAGAACACATTTTTGCTGGCAACTCAGTGCGCACGTGGGGTGAGTAACTGGCCTGCTACGCACCATCATGAAGCCCTGGTGTGAGCGGGGCCCTGAATTGGTGCGATACGGTCCAGTCACTCTCCGGCTTATGGATTTTTATCCCATTAAAAACAATCAGTTAATCGTCATAGCATAGTGGCATAGCTATTGCTCATAGGCGCTCAAGAGCAGCACTGATGGATTGCGAACTGTCTGCATCGTAGAAAGTTTGTGGATCTCATCCTTTAAATTGAACTGAGTAAATGAGGTAACTATGCGTGACACGCATCGACCAAATATCATCGTCATTGGCAACGGCATGGTCGGCCAAAAATTGTTGGAAAACTTAGTAGAAACTGGCGCACACCAACATTTTAATATTTTGACTTTTTCTGAGGAACCTCGCCCTGCCTACGATCGGGTGGGATTGAGTTCTTTCTTTTCTGGCAAAAGCGCGGACGATCTGTCTCTTATCCCAGAGGGATTTTTTCAACAACATGATATCGGCATTCATCTATCCGAAGCGGTCACAGAAATCGATAGAGAACAAAAAGTCATCTCCACCAAGACGGGAAATCGCTACGCCTACGAAGTTTTAATTATCGCCACTGGATCTTACCCTTTCGTGCCTCCCTTACCTGGGCGTGATCGAGAACATTGCTATGTGTATCGCACCATAGAAGATCTTGAGTCCATCGCTGCCTGCGGCAAACAGAGTCGAATCGGCGTGGTCGTGGGTGGGGGCTTATTAGGTCTAGAAGCCGCCAAGGCTCTAAAAGACATGAACCTTGAAACACATGTCGTAGAATTCGCGCCCAGATTGATGGCTGTACAGGTGGATGAAACGGGTGGAGAGTTGCTGCGCACAAAAATTGAAGCGTTGGGCGTACAGGTACACACACAGAAAAATTCCAAAGAGATTGTCGACGGCGAACACCATCTACATCGCATCAATTTCGTGGACGGGGAATTTTTAGAGACCGATATGATTGTGTTTTCGGCCGGGATCCGACCTCAGGATGCTTTGGCCCGCCAATGCGATTTAGCACTTGGCGAGAGAGGGGGCATCGTCATTAATGATCATTGCCAAACCTCTGATCCCTCAATTTATGCCATCGGTGAGTGTGCTTTGTGGGAAAACCGCATCTTCGGATTGGTGGCGCCAGGTTATCAAATGGCCAAGGTGGCGGCACAACATATTTCCGGTCAGTCCGCTGCGTTTACTGGTGCAGATATGAGTACCAAGCTCAAGCTATTAGGGGTAGATGTGGCCAGTATCGGGGACGCCCATGCTCGAGCTGAAGGGGCACTCTGTTTCAATTATCTCGATCAAATAAAAGGTATTTATAAAAAGATTGTAGTGGACGCGAATCGCCAACGTCTACTGGGTGCGGTGCTTGTCGGTGATGCGGAAGAATATGGCTCTCTACTGCAAATGTGCCTCAACGATATGCCGTTACCGGAAAATGCCGATTCACTTATTTTGCCGCAATACGATGGTAGCGAAATGAAGGGTTTGGGAGTCGACGCCCTACCGGACACCGCGCAAATTTGCTCCTGTAATAATGTAAGCAAAGGAGATATTTGTCATGCAGTGAGTGAAGGTGCAACCACCTTGGGGGCGTTAAAAGAAGTCACCAAAGCATCCACTACCTGCGGCGGTTGTACGGCACTGGTCGGGCAGGTACTGAACGCCGAACTGCTTAAATTAGGTGTGGAAGTGAATACGGACATCTGCGAACACTTCCCCTATACGCGGCAGGAGTTGTATCACCTAGTACGAGTTAACAAGATACAGACGTTTGCTGAATTAATCGCCAAGCACGGCACAGGCAAAGGATGTGATATTTGCAAACCTGCGGTGGCTTCCATTCTTGCTTCCTGTTGGAATCAATACATTCTTAAACCAGAACACAGTCAGTTACAGGATACCAACGATCGCTTCCTGGCGAACATGCAAAAAAACGGCACCTACTCAGTGGTACCTCGTGTACCAGGAGGCGAGATCACGCCTGATAAACTCATCGCCATCGGTGAAGTGGCGAAAAAATATGATCTCTACACCAAAATAACCGGAGGGCAACGTATTGATCTTTTCGGCGCCAGATTAGAGCAGTTGCCCTCAATATGGGAGGAGCTTATCGCTGCTGGCTTCGAAAGCGGTCATGCCTACGGGAAAGCGATGCGCACGGTGAAATCCTGTGTGGGTAGTACCTGGTGCCGATATGGTGTACAAGACAGTGTGGGTATGGCCATCCAAGTTGAAAAGCGCTATCGTGGCATACGCTCTCCCCACAAGTTAAAGCTTGCGGTATCCGGTTGTACCCGGGAATGCGCCGAAGCACAGAGCAAGGACGTAGGTGTCATCGCGACCGAAAAAGGCTGGAATCTTTATGTCTGTGGTAACGGTGGTATGAAACCGAGGCACGCGGATTTATTGGCTTCGGATCTAAATGATGAGACTCTAATTCGCTATATCGATCGCTTTTTGATGTTTTACATCAGCACAGCCGATCGTCTACAACGCACTTCCGTTTGGTTAGACAATCTTGAAGGTGGTATCGACTACGTGAAACAGGTAGTGTGTGATGATTCTTTATCCATAGCCGCCGAGTTAGAAAGTGACATGCAATCGCTTATAGATAGCTATGTGTGTGAATGGCGCCACACTGTGGAGAATGCCGAAGAGCGAAAGAGATTCACTCATTTTATTAATAGTACAGAGCCGGATAGCGGTGTTCAGTTTGTCAAAGAACGCGATCAAATTCGCCCTGCTTCGACAGAAGAACTGCAGCAGATACAGTTGCAATCATTGAACTAAAACCTTCTTCTGATTGAATATCGTGTCACCCGCTTCCTACTACATGCAATCCGCTGGTAGTCATGGCTTGGGTGACTGGACCAGTGAAAGTTAACGAGTCGAGGAGCCATCCATCTATGACGTTAAAGTGGACTCAAGTATGTCACCTTGAAGAGATCTTGCCGAATACAGGGTGTTGCGCACTGCATGATCAGCAACAAGTGGCAATTTTTCGTATTGAGGAGTCAGAAGAGCTATATGCTGTGCAAAATTATGATCCCCTCGGAGAGGCAAATGTTTTATCGAGAGGTATTTTGGGTGATCTCAATGGGGAATTAGTCGTCGCCTCCCCATTATATAAACATCACTACTCCTTAAAGACCGGAAAATGTTTGGAGGACGAGTCCGTGCAACTTCAAACCTTTCCTATTAGAGTAGAAAATGGTCGAGTGGAACTCGGCAGCGTTTCTTTGAATTGATATAACAATTAGGCAATTTAAATGAGTCATTTCCTAGATAGATTACAGTTCTTCAAGAAAAAACAAGGACAATTTGCAAACGGCCATGGTGAGACCAGCAACGAAGATCGCTCCTGGGAAGATGGCTATCGTCAGCGCTGGCAGCATGACAAGGTTGTGCGCTCTACCCATGGCGTCAATTGCACCGGATCCTGTAGCTGGAAGATATACGTCAAAAATGGCCTCGTCACTTGGGAGACTCAACAGACCGACTATCCACGTACGCGTCCAGATCTACCTAATCACGAACCAAGGGGATGTCCCCGGGGGGCCAGCTATTCTTGGTACATATACAGCGCAAATCGATTGAAATATCCTTTGGTTCGCAAAAAACTGGTGAAGTTGTGGCGAGACGCCAGACAAACTCAAGACGCCGTCGACGCCTGGCAATCTATTGTAGAAGACAGCGAAAAAGCCAACGCCTATAAGCAACAAAGAGGATTAGGTGGCTTTGTACGATCCACATGGGATGAAGTAAACGAAATCATCGCCGCAGCCAATAGCTATACGATTAAACAATATGGTCCCGACCGAGTGTGTGGCTTCTCACCTATACCTGCCATGTCTATGGTCTCTTACGCGGCCGGTACTCGGTATCTGTCTTTAATTGGTGGCACCTGTTTAAGTTTCTATGACTGGTACTGTGATTTGCCGCCCAGCTCTCCGCAGGTTTGGGGAGAGCAAACAGATGTGCCCGAATCTGCCGATTGGTACAACTCTAATTTCTTAATCCTCTGGGGTTCCAATGTACCGCAAACACGCACACCGGATGCCCATTTTTATGCTGAAGTACGCTACAAAGGCACCAAAAGCGTGGTCATTACACCGGATTTTTCAGAGGCATCTAAGTTCGCCGATCTCTGGTTGGCCCCGAAGCAGGGTACCGATGCAGCCCTCGCAATGGCTTTTGGTCATGTGATCCTAAAAGAATATCATGTTGATAATCCCAGTCCCTACTTTATCGATTACTGTCGTCAATATACGGATATGCCCTTGTTGGTCAAGCTGACGTCTCACAAGGATGGAAGCCATAAAGCCGATCGGTTTCTACGTGCCTCGGACTTTGTAGACGGTTTGGGCGAGCAAAACAATCCTGAATGGAAGACTGTGGGTTTTGATGAGCAGACAGATCAATTCTGCGTGCCCACCGGCTCAATTGGATTTCGCTGGGGAGAACAGGGCAAATGGAACATCGAGGAAAAAGAGAGTAACGGTCAACCTACTACATTGACTCTCTCCTTACTTAATAATAGAGACGAAGTAACTTCCGTTGCTTTCCCTTATTTTGGTGGCAATGAACGTGAACACTTCCAGCATACAGAACATCAGGATGTGCTCTACCGTCATATCCCTACCAAGAAGGTGACGCTTGCTTCTGGTGAAGAGGTATTGGTTGCCACCGTCTATGATCTGCTGTTGGCTCACTATGGCGTCGATCGGGGATTGGGGGGCGACAATGTCGCAAAAAGCTATGATGATGATGTTCCCTGCACACCCGGCTGGCAGCAAAAGATCACCGGAGTGAAACCGCAAGATGTGGTCACGGTCGCTCGGCAATTCGCAGAAACCGCGCACAAAACCCGTGGGCGTTCCATGATTATCGTGGGCGCCGGACTCAATCACTGGTACCACAACGACATGAACTATCGCGGCTTGATTAACATGTTATTGATGTGTGGCTGCGTGGGCCAATCAGGAGGCGGCTGGTCTCACTATGTGGGGCAAGAAAAACTACGTCCACAAACTGGATGGACCGCGCTGGCTTTCGCGCTCGACTGGAATCGCCCACCCAGGCAAATGAATGGCACCTCATTTTTTTACAATCATACCAGTCAATGGCGTTACGAGAAGGTAGGCATCGAAGAGATCCTCTCACCACTTGCAGATAAGGAACACTATTCGGGTAGCGTCTTAGACTACAATATTCGCGCAGAGCGTATGGGCTGGTTACCGAGCGCGCCGCAACTGGATACCAATCCGTTAAAGTTAGCTGCTGAAGCCGATGAGAAGAATTTATCCGTAGAAGATCACCTCTGTAGTGAATTAAAATCTCATCAGATCTCCATGGCTTGCGAAGATCCAGACAATCCTCAAAATTTCCCGCGTAATCTTTTTGTTTGGCGTTCTAATATTCTAGGTTCCAGTGGTAAAGGTCATGAATATTTTCTACATCACTTGCTGGGTACAAAACATGGCCTGTTGGGTAAAGAACTTGGTGAGGATACCAACTTAAAGCCAGAAGAGGTGAAATGGCACCAACAAGGTGCCACCGGAAAATTAGATCTTCTGGTGACGCTAGATTTTCGAATGTCCACCACCTGTCTCTATTCGGATATCGTCTTACCCACCGCCAGTTGGTATGAAAAAGATGATTTAAATACCTCTGACATGCATCCCTTTATTCATCCTCTTTCTGCAGCCGTGGATCCGGTGTGGGAATCTCGATCCGACTGGGATATCTACAAAGGCATCGCGAAGAAGTTTTCCGAGGTCTGTGTGGGGCATCTAGGTAAAGAAAAAGATGTGGTGCTCACGCCACTCATGCACGACTCTCCGGGTGAAATTGCCCAACCATTTGATGTGCAAGATTGGAAAAAAGGTGAGTGTGCACCGATTCCTGGAAAAACCATGCAGCAAATCACCGTTGTGGAGCGAGATTATCCCGATACCTACAAAAAGTTCACCTCCCTTGGTCCACTCATGGAGTCTCTGGGTAATGGTGGCAAAGGCATCCAGTGGAATACCGAGACAGAAGTTAATTTCCTGACGCAATTAAATCATCCTGTGTTAGACGAAGGTGTCTCCAAGGGGCGTCCACAGATAGAAAGCGCCATAGATGCAGCCGAAGTAATCTTATCTCTGGCACCAGAAACCAACGGCCAAGTGGCGGTGAAAGCCTGGGAATCTCTGGGCAAAATCACTGGACGAGAACACACCCATTTGGCATTACCCAAACAGGACGAAAAAATTCGTTTTCGAGATATACAGGCGCAGCCGCGAAAGATTATCTCCTCTCCCATATGGAGTGGATTAGAAGACGAACATGTGAGCTACAACGCAGGCTACACCAATGTTCATGAACTGATCCCCTGGCGCACACTCACAGGACGGCAGCAGTTTTATCTGGACCATCAGTGGATGCTGGCATTTGGCGAAGGCTTTTGCCAATACCGACCGCCCATAGACACAAAAACCGTTAATCCCATATTAAATAAAAAGCCTAACGGGCACCGTGAAATAGCATTGAATTGGATCACGCCTCATCAAAAATGGGGTATCCACAGCACATATACTGAAAACCTGCTGATGCTCACCCTATCCAGAGGTGGCCCGATTATTTGGCTGAGCGAAATCGATGCGGCAAAAGTAGGCATTGAAGATAACGATTGGGTGGAAGTCTTTAATGTCAATGGTGCCTTAACTGCCCGTGCCGTAGTCAGTCAGCGGGTGAATGAAGGCATGACCATGATGTATCACGCGCAAGAGCGCATCGTTAACAACCCAGGCGCAGAAAGCACCGGTACACGAGGTGGCATACATAACTCTGTCACTCGAGTAGTTTTGAAACCCACGCATATGATCGGCGCCTATGCACAATTCAGCTATGGCTTTAATTACTATGGCACTGTGGGGTCCAATCGTGATGAATTTGTCATCGTGAGAAAAATGAATCAAATAGATTGGCTCGATGGCGAGACCGCAGCATACAAGCAAACAGACGGAGCAGTAGTGTAAATGAAGATTCGCGCACAAATCGGTATGGTCTTAAATTTAGACAAATGTATTGGATGCCATACATGCTCTATCACATGTAAAAATGTATGGACCTCTCGAGAAGGAACAGAATACGCTTGGTTTAATAACGTGGAAACCAAACCAGGAGTGGGGTATCCCAAAGAGTGGGAAAATCAAGATCGCTGGAAAGGGGGTTGGAAACTCAAAGGCAACGGCGAGTTACAACCTAAAATTGGCGGCAAATTCCGAGTGCTGGCGAACATCTTTGCCAACCCAGATTTGCCGGAAATTGATGACTATTACGAACCATTCGATTTCGATTACCAACATTTGCACCAAGCGCCTGAAGCAGCGCACCAACCCACTGCCCGCCCCCGCTCCCTGATCTCAGGTGAGCGTATGGAAAAAATCGAATGGGGTCCGAATTGGGAGGAGATTCTAGGCACAGAATTCAAGAAACGCTCCAAAGATAAAAATTTCGACCAGGTACAAAAAGAGATCTACGGTCAGTTTGAAAACACCTTTATGATGTACCTGCCACGACTATGTGAGCACTGTTTGAATCCCGCTTGTGTGGCCACCTGCCCTTCCGGTGCCATCTATAAAAGAGAAGAAGACGGCATCGTACTCATTGACCAAGATAAGTGTCGCGGTTGGCGCATGTGTGTCAGTGGTTGTCCGTACAAGAAAATCTACTACAACTGGAAATCCGGCAAGTCAGAAAAATGTATTTTTTGTTATCCACGTATCGAAGTGGGACAGCCTACCGTCTGCTCCGAAACCTGTGTGGGTCGTATCCGGTATCTCGGTGTACTGCTGTATGATGCAGATCGAATAGAAGAAGTTGCATCCACGCCGAATGAACAAGACCTTTACAAGAAGCAGTTGGAAATCTTCCTGGATCCTAACGATCCAGAAATTATTGCCCAAGCGAGAAAAGATGGTGTACCGGATAATTGGTTAGAGGCAGCACAACGCTCACCCGTCTACATGATGGCGATGGACTGGCAGCTCGCCTTACCCTTGCACCCAGAATATCGCACCTTGCCCATGGTGTGGTATGTGCCACCCTTAAGCCCCATTCAAAGTGCTGCCGATAGTGGTGCAATCGGAATGAACGGCATCATCCCAGATGTGGACAGTTTGCGAATCCCAGTGAGATACCTGGCGAATATGCTCACCGCTGGAGATGAGGCACCTGTACTCTTGGCATTAAAGCGGCTTCTCGCCATGCGGGCCTACAAGCGAAGCGAACAAGTTGATGGTGAAATCAACTTGAAGGTTTTGCAGGAAGTTGGGCTGACGCCAACTCAAGTTGAAAGTATGTATCGATACTTAGCAATCGCTAACTATGAAGATAGATTCGTCATTCCCACCGGACATCGTGAATATGCAGTGGATGCTTTTCCAGAAAAATCCGGTTGTGGTTTCAGTTTTGGAAACGGTTGCTCTGAAGGAAACTCGAATCTTGGTCTGTTTGGTAATAATCGCGCCAATAGTACTACGGTACAAGCCTTATCTGGATCTGAATCTGCCACCGAAGGTAATCCTCTAGAAATTCGTCATTTATTTTCGACGCGTCGCTAAAAGGTCCACCATGAAAAATCTAAAACTGTTTTCAATCTTACTCTCCTACCCAGAACCTAGATGGAGTAACGAATTTGACCAAATGCGCGAGTACATAGAGGCGGAGGAAAACTTCACTGCGGCTCAAAAACAAAAATTAATAGGCTTTATTGAATGCTTATCAACCGAAGACATTCTCGATTCTCAAGAGCGATATGTGTCCAGCTTTGACAAGGGGCGATCTCTTTCTATGTTGTTATTTGAACATGTTCACGGAGAATCGAGAGATCGGGGTCAAGCCATGGTGGATCTGATGCAAACCTATGAGAGCCGTGGATTCGAGCTGAGCACACATGAGCTACCGGACCATTTAACGGTATTTTTGGAGTTTTTATCACATTGTGATGCAACGGAATCGGTGCAGTGGCTAACAGAAATTTCAGATATTCTGGTATTGATCTGTTCCCGCCTGTATGAACGTAAAAGCCCATATGCAGACGTATTCAAGGTGCTGTGCGAACTGTCTGGGATCTCTGAATTAGATGAAGAGATTCAGACTAAGGTTCAGGCAGAGCCCAGAGACGATTCTCCCGAAGCGTTAGATAAAGTTTGGCAAGAAGAGGCGGTACGATTTGGCGGCGTCAACGTACCGGGAGGCCTACCCGCCTCCGCTGACCAAAAGTCGGGAAACAACTTAACTCTTAAAACTGTATCCTAAAGGAATCCAACAATGGCATGGTTGAATCATTTCATACACGAACTTCTTTTTGGGCTTTTTCCCTATTTTGCTATCACGGTGATGTTGGTAGGTTCCGTTATTAGATTCGACCGTGAGCAATACAGTTGGAGAAGTGGTTCCAGTCAAATGTTACGTACCAAGTCCTTTCGATTGGCAAGTAATCTATTTCATTTCGGTATTTTATTTTTGATGTTAGGCCACTTTGTGGGTTTATTGACTCCACCGAAAATTTATCATGCCTTCGGCCTGTCCACCGCAGACAAACAGCTCATCGCTATGAGCGCGGGGGGCGCAGCCGGAATCGTCTGTTTTATTGGACTAACAATGTTGTTACATCGGCGCCTCTATGATCCCAGAATCAGGGCGACAAGTTCGTTCAGTGATATTTTCATACTCATACTTATCTATGTACAGCTGATATTAGGTCTGTTTTCTATTGTGGTTTCTGCATTCCATATGGATGGGGCGCAAATGGTCCTGCTAGCAGAATGGGCGCAACGAATCGTCAGTTTCCGACCTGATGCCGCCGACCAGTTATTGCACGTTAACATTATCTATAAACTTCATGTCCTGTTAGGGCTAATTATTGTGCTGGTTTTTCCGTTCACTCGTTTGATACATATTATTAGTGCGCCGATTTGGTACTTGGGCAGGAGTTATCAAATTGTGAGAACCAGAAGGTAAGCGTATGTCTAATCCAATTGAGATTAAAATTGCGGATCCGCTTAATATTCAAGATCCAGCCGAACCCAGTGAGCCTCTGGTGAAGGTCAATGGTCAAATCATTAGCGACGCATCCATTGCTCAAGAAATGCAATATCATCCAGCGGACAGCAAAGAGCAGGCATATCATCAAGCAAGCCGAGCCTTAGTGATCCAGGAAATCCTGTGTCAACGCGCAGATGAACTCTTTGCAGAACACCCGGAAAAATTAGCACTAGATAAAGAAAATAAAATCGAATCACTATTAGATCAGGAAGTTGAAATCCCCACCCCATCCACAGAGGAATTGCAACGATATTACGAAGCAAATACTCTAAAATTCAAGACTGACGATCTACTAGAAGTGAGCCATATATTGTTAGATGTGCCGCCGGATGAAATCGCCATGCGGCACGAAGTCAAGAAGGAAGCTTATGTGCTCATTGAGAAATTGAATAAACACCCCAAACAATTCTCAAAAATGGCTAAATCCTATTCCTCTTGTCCTTCCAAAGAGACCGGAGGTAGCTTGGGACAAATTGGTAAAGGCCAAACTGTGCTTGAATTTGAGAAAGCGCTACAAACCTTGCCTGAGGGGCTGTCACCCCATCCGATTGAATCTCGCTACGGCTTCCATATTGTTCGCATAGACAGAAAAGTCGAAGGCAAACAATTACCATTTGAGATGGTGAAAGATCGCATACATCAGTACCTGTACACACAAGTACAGCGACGTGCCATTAGCCAGTATATTTCTCTGTTGTTAGCAGAAGCCGACATTGAAGGCATTGATTTAGATACCCCATCCAGTCCCTTGGTCCAGTAACAAAAAAAAAATAGCCACCCGATTGGGTGGCTACTTGAGTGTTAAATAGGTAACTCTACCGGCTAAATGCTACGTACATTTATTAGAGGCAGATTGTCAGTTTCTTTTTCTTTAAACTCTGCCGGACCCATACCTAATTGATCCGGGAAGAAAAACTGCACGTCTAGATCAATTTCTTGAAAGTCTTTCGGTAATTCATACACATCAAAGCCTGCTCTGGGATAAGCACCGGGGAAATTTTCGAACTTCATTTCATTTTCAGGATCGTCCACATAAAGCAATTTCACGCCGACAGGGAAGGTCTCAGGAATGTTGATTCGTGCAAAGACATCCCAACCATGGGGGCTAGACAACCATAACCAAGAACGTTCTCTATCTATATCCAGATTCTTTTCAAAATCGCTTAATTCCCCGTCCACTATCGCCCAAGCATTACCATCTGGAGTGATCGCTGAATTAAAACGCGCACCGGTTTGATCATTAAAATCTAAGGCGATATAGATGTGTGGCTCTACGAGAAAGCGAGTTAAAATATCTGCGCCGGGAATATTAATGCGCGCTTTAAAACCAAGCATTTGATCAAAAATGTCCATCTGGGCACGGATCTTAAAAACTGGGATTTTAGCCACAATCACGGTCAGTTTGATAATCACGTTAGTTTTTACCGGCCCGCTCACTGCACCCACCGGAACCGCTTTGAGATCTTCGAAGGTGTTAAGATTCACTCTGGGTGCGAATCTGGTTAACACGCCAGTATCAATTTCTGCGTAGACTGAATCTAAAACGCGTGCGCCAGCTTTCGGTCCAATCAAAGCATAAAAATCTTCAAAATTCAGAAAGTTTTCGGTATCGGTGTCGAATCCAAAAAAGGTGGTTTTGGCCGCAGAGGTCTCAAAGTCATAAGTCACATAACTCACATCGGAACGTTCAGCAGAGCCTTTAACCACATAGACATATCTCTTTTGCCCATCACGCTCTAATTCCACTTCTTTGACAATATTTAAATCGGATTCCCCTACAGTGGAGATGTGTTCACCCGTATCGCGGTACATAAACACCAATTGATCATTGTTATCCAATACACCTAGGGTGCCGTCGATTTTTCCTTCACCTTCTAAATAGACCCACCCTTTGGTGTCGTACTCATCAAATTGAAATGGAATAGGAATTATCTTTCCTTGTCGAATGGTCACAAGGGATAACTGATCCAGCGATTCTCCTACCAGATCACCCAAATCACTCCCCGGTAACTCAACTGGATATAGATAGGTGAAATGGGTAAAGCCCAAATCTACAATTGCAGTTGAAAGTTGTTCAGGAGATAGTTTAGTCATCAATTCACTGTTTCTCGCGAGATAAGTTGGATCTGCCTTATACTCGCTCAACAATGATTGAAATTGTTCATCTGCCATGTATTCCACTTTTGCATGACTCAGTGGCGCGATGAGAAAAACAGACAGCGACAGCAAGAATGCGTAACGATTGAACACAATTGAACTAACAGCTTTAACTCTCATTTAGACCGTCCTCGATATTAATTTTTATGTTATTGATTACTCATCCGCAGCGACAACACCTGGGCGATAAATAAAGCTATTTACCCTAGCTTCATACGCTTTGGATTGATTGCTACATTTTTAGAATTTAACTCTACGATTTGTGCCTCGACAAATTCGACAGGCAAAAATTCTACGCATTTAAGGCAAAAATCGCCATCACTACAAATTATCGGTCGTTTAGCTAACTGGTTGCTAATTAGACTCTAGTTCTGTTCTACAGAATAAACTAACAACACGTTACCAGCTTTTTCACCAAATATTTTATATCCGGAATTGACATACAGTTGATTACCCACGATTACCGGTCCATCTGCATCCAAAGAGCCACCTTTACCCTTTTTACCATCGGTGGTATCGACCTCAATGGTAGTATCTACTTCCCAGAGGATCTTCCCGTTACCAGAATCATAAGCACGTAATCGTCCATCCAATGCCCCGGAAAAAACCACTCCAGGAATCGCACTAGGCGCTGCGGAAAGACCAGGATCACACTCCTGACGATTATCGCAAATCGGTAATGCAGGCGTTTCCCACACGATAGAACCGTCCGTGGGTGACAGTGCATACAATCCTGGCAGTTTGCTCATGCTCGGATCTTCAGGCAGCGGCGCGTTTAAACCAGGTATGTCTTGAAGATAATCTGACACCGGAACATACAAACGTTCTCCGTCGTAGGTCATTCCCCAATGAATACCACCTAAGGCACCACCACGCCCAACTCTCTTTTGCCAAATCAATTTTCCATCGCGATCAGGATCTAAAGCGTACACCACGCCATTTTTTTGTCCTGCAAATATCCTATCTTCACCATTTGCCATGGCTGCTAACAGCGGCGAGGCACCGAAATCTAAATCCAGGCCTGGATTTTCCGGACAATTAATGGCTCCGGGTAACGCACACGCAAAATTCCACGCATCGTCGCGTGTGGCTTGAAACACCCATTTAATCTCTCCTGTTTCAAGATCCATCGCCAAGATAGCATCACTGGTATTCGTTGCAGGGTCGGAATAGTTTTCACCTGTACCTACATACAGTAGACCGCGTTTCTCATCTATGGTCGGGCTATTCCAGATAGGCGCACCGGATGGGCCATATTGCGATACGAATAATTGGTTTCTACCCTGCTTGGTAGGCGCCTCAGATACATACTGTTGCCATATTTTTTCTCCAGATTTAGCATCTAGGGCTGCGACAGAGCCCCGAAATTTACAACATGCATAAAATGGAAGTGCGGGTAATGCTACCTCGAACGAAGAGACTGGCACATACAACACGCCGTTGTGTAAAGTGGGCGATCCGGTAATGGTCGCCGCGATATGATCATCTAAGGATGTTTTCCACACCCGTTCACCCGTTGACGCCCGTACCGCATGTGCGTGACCAAAAAAATCGCCAAAGAATAGTAATCTCTCCCCATTCGGCCCTGCATTACCAACGGAAATTGCAGTTCTAATTTCTGCATTGACACCAAATCCATCACCGGTTTTGTACTGCCAGCGAATACATCCGGTTTCTCTATCTAACGCATAGAGTTTTCCTTTTTGACTGCCTACAAATACCGTATCCTCGGTGATCGCCGGCTGCGAGCGCGCCTTGTTTGCACGCGGGAAACGAAATGCCCATTTCAGGGTGAGCTTGGAAACTGACTCTTTGTCAAGGGCGACGGTGTTGTGATCTATGTAGCGTGAATTGTTGGGATCAAATCCCCAACCACTCGCCAAAATCGTCGCATCATCACGGTAAGCTTGATTCGTGTGTGGTGAACATGTCTGGGCGGATAGTGTATGACTTAAGCTCAAAGAAAAAATAGTTAGAATAATCCTACGCAACATGACTTAGGCTCCTTTGGCAAACTGAACACGTACTATTTATATTTTTAGTTTGCCTAACGATACCTAAATTTTTTCTCGATTGACAGAATTATTCTCTTCGCAGACTTGCCGTGCCGCCATCTCTGAGCCAAGAACGATGGCGAGCCACTTCGTGGTGTCTTGTTCTTCTAACCCTACTTTCAACACCATTGTTAAGGGAACAGAGAGCAACATGCCCACCGGACCCAGTATCCAACCCCAAAATACCAAGGAGAGAAACACGACCAATGTGGACAGACCCAAGCCTTTGCCCATCACTCTGGGTTCGAAGATATTCCCCATCAACACGTTAACCAATAAAAATCCAGCCGCCGTCGCTAATGCATGACCAATACCGAGTTGCACAAGCGCTAATAGCACGGCTGGAAACGCGGCGATAATCGAGCCTAAGTTTGGAATATAGTTTAATAAAAAGGCCACCAATCCCCACAGCAATGCGTAGTCGACGCCAAGTATCAACAACCAAACAGAAATGACAACCCCCGTGGCAAGACTGATAATTGTTTTAATGGCTAGATAGTGACGAACGCTAACTAATATTTTGCGGAATTGTTCGAATGAATCTTCTGAATCACCAAAAATTGCTCTTATTTTGGCTGGGTAACTGGTAATTTCCAGCAGGATAAACACAACCGCCAAAATAATTAAAAAAGCATTAGTCAGCACGCCTCCCAACTCAGTTAATGTGCTAGCCACCACTTGCATCGCTACCGCAGGGTTAAAATAGTCCAGTACTAAATCGTTAGAAATACGAATTCCGAAGTGGGATAACCACTCAATAATATCGTTGAATATGTTCTGTAATCTAATCTGGTACAGGGGTAAATCTTCTGAAAATCCGGCTAAAGAGGTACCGATTAATGCACCCACGATAAGAAAGAGAAATATCGAAGCGACTAATACCAAACCCAAGGATAAGGCAGTAGGTATTCCTTTTTTGAGCAACCACATATAAGGGGGAGCAAAAATGACGGATAAAAATATTGCTAATATAAAAGGCACGACGATCGGCTGGGCCATGCGTAAACCAGCAAAAATGATGATTAAACAGGCCAATACAGCTAACACTTTCAGGGCGGTACTGCCGGAATTATTGTCAGCAACTTTCATCAGTCATATCAAACGTTATTCCGACATTGAATGTCGTAGGCTAGGGTAAGTTCAAATCCAAAACTTCGTTAAGGGTCTGTTTCAATTGTGCCGTGCTAAATGGTTTTTGTAAAAAACCGGCAATACCTTCATTAGAAAATTGCCGCATCGATTCTTGTGCAGCAAAACCGCTCATGAGCAATACTCTAATATTGGGATTGATCTCCTTCAGAGCATGATAGGTGTCCACGCCGTTCATCCCCGGCATAGTCAGATCGAGGATCACAGCTGAAATATCCGGATTCGATTGATAGACCTCAACTGCTTTTTCCCCGCAATTGACCATTTTAGCTGTCAACCCAAAGGATTCAAGCATGCGAACGGTCACCGTTGACACTGTTTCTTCATCATCCACAACCAATAGCATCTCGCCGTAGGCATCAACATCGACAGGCGAGTCTCTGTGGGTGTGGACCGCTTGTTCGATTACAGGTAGTAAAATGCGTATGTTCGTGCCAACGCCTAGCTCACTGCGGACTTGAATCGCGCCGTGGTGTGCCCTAACGATGCCCAAGACCGCTGCTAACCCCAAACCTCTACCGCCACTTTTTGTGGTAAAAAAAGGATCAAACAGCTTTTCTTTCGCAGATTCCGTTAAACCGACACCGTTATCCTCAATCTCTAGGTAGACAAAGTCACCTGAAAGACTATCTGGTGAATATAGCATCATGGAAGCATCATGAGGCGCCAACCGTTGCAATCCTGTGCTTAAACGCACCATGCCACTTGTGTGACCGATTGCATCTGAGGCATTGCTCACTAAATTCAAGAAGATTTGCCGCAACTGAGTGGCATCTGCAGATATATTGGGCAATCCATCGGTGAGGCAAAAATCGACAATGATTCCTCGATTCACCGATAACCTCAATAACTGTTTAGATTCTTGCAATAGGCTGTTAATGTCTTGCGGTTGAACAAAGTATTTGCCTTTTCCAGAATAGGCCAACATCTGCTTACACAATTCTGCGGCGCGAATTGCAGAAGTCTCAATCTGCTCTAGATAGGACTCTAATCGAGAGCCTGGCTCTAACTGAGTGCGAGCCAATGTCGCATTACCGAGAATACCGGTCAAAATATTGTTGAACTCATGAGCAATACCGCCAGCCAGCATACCCAGGCTTTCATATTTTTGCCCTTCCTGCATTTTTTTGGACATTTTTCGGCGATCATCTTCCGAAATTTTCCTATCGGTAATATCCTGCATGATACCGTTGATGCGAATCAGCTCCCCGGCCTCATTTGTCTCTCTTTCTAGAGTGGTATATACCCAACCCCAACCGTATGCGCCACGATAGATGCGAAATTCTACGCTTGCGGATTCCAAACCTTGCTTGATGTTGTCTAAAGTTTGTCTGACTCGTTCTCGATCCTCTTCGTGCGCTTTCTCTAACACATCCTCAAGGAATAATGCTCCCAGTTTAAAATCCAAACCAAAGTGCTCAAACCCGTCACTCAGATAGATGCGTTCCCCATTGGCAATATCGATTGTCCAGTCAAAGATTTTCATGCGCTGAAAACCGCGCTCCAAACTCTTCTCTCTCTGGATAATCGATTGAGAATCCGCATCTCCTGGCACTAGAGTGAGACACACAGCTAGTTTATCTTGGAAATCGATCGCCTGGATAAATGCTCTGCCCCATACGCACTCCCCTTCAGCCGGCTTAATCTTCACAATGAAGGGATTGGCAGGAACGGGATCAGATGCGAGTTGCTGAAAAACTTCGGCGATTCCCGAAGTGCCAAAATCTATGATGAGATCCTGCAAGTACGATTGCTCCAATTCATCTTGGCTCATGCCAGTAAATTTCGAAGCGCCGCGATTCGCGAGCAAGATTTGCATACTTTCAGGATCAACCACTAAGTACAGGTGATGAGAGTTATCGAGAACAGTCCCGAAATAGGCTTCATTCATGGATCTGGGGTTCGAATTTCTGGATGTAACTTAAATCCGATCAAAACAAAATTAAAAATTTTGCTGCCTGGACAAAATGAAACGGTCAATCCAAGCACCGTAGTGAGCAGCTTAGCTAGGTTCAATACCAGAAGCAAGTTTTCTGTCTGATCTGATTAATAAATTTAAATTCGGAAGTCGCTACTAGCTATTCCACATCAGTGTATAAATGCTGTAAGGATTCTTGGTTCAGGCGCAATGCCTCCACAATCGAGCCCCGCTTTGTTGCCAGTCTCAATCATCAGATAAGTTGCACGACACCCTCCACAGACGTGCGCACAGATTTAGTATGTCCATTTACAGAGTGTATTGACCCGCCTCAGAGCCCTACGAGTAATAGTGTCACACTCATGATACTTTCGCACTACCCCACATAATAAAGGCGGTAGTCTCCAGGTTCTGGCCACCAGAGAGCGAACGAAAACCTACTGAGCAGGGTACTTTTTATCTTTGATATCGACTCATACTTGAAATCGGATCTGCATGACTCGTACGAAACATGGCTTAACAGCCTACCAGTCGATTTGCCACAGTCATCAACAAACCTAATGTGTAGGGTTGGTGTGGATTGATATAACACGAGCGTGTCCGTCCGAAAAAGAAGCAGATATTTACCACATAGGCGGCGGTATCCCAAAACCGCTGACAATAATATAGATGATTTAGACGGTTCGGTTTTTTCCCCGCACTGGTCACTAGGTTAGTGACACCCCTCAAACATCGCACCATTTAATCGATTTATTTTTCTCTGTTGCTGCATCAAACTCAGTTGCAGGCATGCAGACGTCCTGAGTGATTACGCCAACTATTATGTTAAGGTCTCGAGATTCAGCATTTTTTTCTGCATTCAATACAGACTGGCAGTTGTCGTGGGATCCCCATTCCCTGCACTACATTCTCTATCTGGTCGAGGGCAGCCTCGCTTGACGCCACAAACCGGCTCTCTGTTGTTAGAGGATTGTGGCGTTCTTTGTTGAATCAGTTTAATAGTGAAAAGACAGATGAAAATTGTGCTAATGGCGAGGCGAATAGAGAGGCGCTAGATACTGGTCGCTGGTTGACAGATGAATGAATTTCCAAGCAATGATTAGCGCAAAAGAGACCGTTATCGCAGCCATTAAATAAGTGTGTGACGCCCCTAATCTCTCCCAAGCGTAACCACTGTAGAGCCCACCGACCACACCTCCTAATCCAAACCCGATACTACTGTACAAGGCTTGTCCTCGGCTATGGGTGGCACCAACAAAATAGTAATGAACGAAACTGATGGCTACCGCATGACAAGTGCCATAAGAGACCGAATGAAGTAACTGAGCCACTAACAACGCGGGAAAATTTTCAACGCCGAAGCCGATCAATACCCAACGAACTGCGGACAACAATAAACTCCATAGGAGAATGCGGCGAATGCCCCATCGTACTATCCAACCTGGCATAAATAGAAATATAACGATTTCGGCAACTACCCCCAATGACCACAGCACCCCGATCAGATCGCTGCCATATCCGGTTGACTCCAAATATATGGTGTAGAATGTGTAATAAGGGCCGTGAGCGATTTGAATTAGGAAACTCACCAGCAAAAACGCGATGACCTCAGGCCGACGTAGAATCGGACCAATTTTAACCGCACTCTGTGGCAAGGGGATTCTATTGGGACTCGGCACCATCAAGCTAGTCACATAGATTGCGATGAACAATAGGAATACGATCGGCGGTAAGATAGAGATCCCGAATCGGTCAACCAATATACCAAGCACCAGAGCCATGAATACAAAACCTGCCGAACCCCACAATCTTATTTGCGAGTAGTGATGCCCCTTATCTCCGAGTTGATTCATGGTAATGGTCTCAAACTGGGGTAAAACCGCGTTCCAAAAAAAGCTAAACAGGATCACCACTAACAACATGGGAAGGAAGCTTTCCACGATAAAGACGAAACAAAATGAGAGGGCCGCCAACAGCGACCCCATTCTTACCAAATACACATGACGCTGATACTTATCTGCCGCCCAAGCCCATAAATTTGGCGCAAAAATTTTTGTCAGCATCTGAGCAGCAATCACTTGCCCAATCTGTGGCGGTGAAAATCCCAGGTGGCTTAGGTATAGCGCCCAAAATGGCAACAATGCGCCCAAACTGGAAAAATAGGCGGCATAGAATGTTGCTAAACGCCAACTAGGCATTAGTTGCTTGTGGCGGGAACAATGGGCGTTGGTGAACGAACTTCGGCATTTTGTCCGCGATGACGTAGAAAATGGTCCATCAAGACTATGGCCAACATCGCCTCTGCTATAGGAGTTGCGCGAATTCCCACACAGGGATCATGCCTTCCTGTTGTGATGACCTCATTCTTTTTACCATTAATATCAATTGATTGCGCTGGTAGTCTTAAGCTAGAAGTAGGTTTAAGAGCGATGCTCACAAGTATGTCCTGGCCGCTAGAGATGCCGCCTAACACACCTCCGGCATGATTGGATTGAAATCCTTCCGGCGTCATAAGATCTCTGTGTTCGGTGCCCTTTTGTTGTACGCAATTGAAACCCGCCCCAATTTCAACGCCTTTTACTGCATTAATGCTCATCATGGCTTTGGCAATATCGGCATCTAAACGATCGAATACGGGTTCACCAAGGCCCGGTATCATAGCGGATGCCACCACATTGATTCGGGCGCCGATGGAGTCACCGGACTTGCGAATTTCCTGAATATAATCCGCTAACTTGGGTACCAAGGCGGCATCGGGACAGAAAAAATCATTCTGCTCAACTTCTCCCCAGTCGAAATTTTTGATCTGATGCGGGCCAATGGCCGCCAGATAACCCGCGATATGAATGCCCGCAGACGCAGCTAAATACTTCTTGGCGATGGCACCTGCCGCCACACGCATTGCGGTTTCCCGGGCGGATGCACGTCCACCACCTCGATAATCACGCAATCCATACTTTTGTTGATAAACATAATCTGCGTGACCCGGTCTAAAGCTATCCTTAATCTTGGAATAGTCTTTTGAACGTTGATCCACATTTTCTATCAAGAGCCCGATTGGCGTTCCCGTGGTATACCCTTCGAATACGCCCGATAGGATTTTCACCTCGTCCGCTTCCCGCCGCTGCGTCGTATATTTAGATTGACCGGGTTTGCGTCTATCTAAATCCTTCTGTAAATCGGACTCCGAAAGCGCCATTCCAGGCGGACAGCCATCCACTACCGCGCCGAGTGCGGGGCCGTGGCTTTCACCGAATGTGCTGACTTTAAATAACTTGCCAATACTACTACCCGCCATGAGATCTCCTTAGAGCCAAGGTCAATTTTAATACCCCCAACTAAATTTGATTATATGCTCTCAATCCATTCCTGTTTCTGAATACAAAAGACACCTTCCCCACCCCGCTCGAATTCCAACCAATTAACGGCTAACTTGGGAAAAGCTCGCTCAAAATTATCACGGGAGAACCCTACTTCGCACACTAATAATCCATCATCTTTCAAATAATTAGGTGATAATTCTATAATTTTTCTGACCGTATGCAGCCCGTCTTCACCTGCAGCCAACCCGAGTCTAGGCTCCCACTTAAACTCTTCAGGCAGTGCATCCATTTCATCTTCCGTGACATAAGGTGGATTAGAGACAATTAAATCGTATTGCCTGCCCGACACAGGATCAAATAGATCTCCTAACAATAGTTCCACTTGTTCTTCAGAATCGTGTTTGCTGATGTTTTGTTGTGCAACTCTATAGGCTGCTTCAGATAACTCCACTGCATCCACCATTGCGTTGGGAAACCAGGATGCACAAGCCACCGCAATACAGCCGCTTCCGGTACAGAGATCTAAAATTCGCTCAACTGTCTGAGGAATGATCCAGGGCTCAAACTGCTGTTCTATCAATTCAGCCATTGGCGAGCGAGGGATCACTACCTCTTCATTGACGTAAAATTCCAAACCAGCAAAAAATGCCCTATTGACCAGATAAGGTACCGGCACTTTGTCCACGCAGCGGCGCCGAAACAGTTCGGTAATCTGATGTTGTTCCCTGGGAGTTAGCCTGGCCGTGGCATAGGCTGGCGGTAAATCTGGAGGTAAATTGAGCGCACCCAGAACGAGCGCCACTGCCTCATCCCATACATTGTCGGTACCCTGTCCGTAACAGAGTGGATGCCGGCCCATTTCGCTCACACCCCATCGAACATAGTCTAGAATTGTCACTAAACCCTCAGGGGATTGGAGTTGAGCCGTACTCATGGGCGAAAATTGTCCTGAAATAAGATAAAATCTGTGTTTAAGTATAATACAATCAATAAGGTATGTCGTTAATTTGAATTGTCATGGCACGTGCTCGCAGTAAAAATAACCTCTCTAGCAAGAAACGGTATCGTGCGGTATCAGATGCCGATAGAGCGCTATTTCGCAGTAATATAGACGATGTCGTGCGTTTAACTTCAGACCGCATTGTATTGCGAAAACCTGCACCTAAACCAAGCGCGCACCATTCTATACAAGACGACAAGGCAGTTTTGGAAGAATTAGCTCAGTCATCATTAGATATCGATTCGATTGACAATGGCGATCAGCTGCAATTCGCCAGGCCCGGCTTTCAGTTGAGTCGGCTACGTAAATTAAAACGTGGTTTCTATAGTGTGGAAGCAGAACTAGATCTCCACGGCTTGACGGTGAAGCAAGCCCAACTTGAAACTGCTAAATTTATCACCAGTAGCCAAAAACTGGGGGTTAAATGCGTTCGCATCATCCATGGCAAAGGGAATCGCTCAAAGGGAAACGTTCCCAAAATAAAGCACAGCTTAGATCGCTGGTTACGTCAGTGGGATGCAGTGTTGGCCTTTTGTAGCGCCCGTCAATGTGACGGCGGAACTGGCGCAATTTACGTATTACTGAGAAATTAAACTCGCGCCACTAATGGGCATTCATTCATCGCCGAATTGATAGCTCATTGGTGAAACGAAATACTTAGCTTATAAATAAACTAATAGACTTCGATCCTTGGCCTCTAGATGAGTCTCTTAAAGAATGTATTGTGTTGAGCGGCTCTAACAAACTCAATATCTCGTCTTAGTCAGCTCCACCATTTGAGCTTTCCGTGATCGCAGATGTTCAACATCAATCTCACTGTGATGTTATTTTAAGCACGCAATAGATCTGCACTTATCAGTTATAGCTAAACCAGTCATACACGCCTAGCATAAAATCAATCTATTAATAGTAATTAATTAAATATATTTCAATAAGAAAACAACCAAAGGAATACTAATCTAATTTTTATATGATCTGACTGATCAAGCTCAGAATGCGATTCTATAAATCAATTGTAGATAATTAGCACACTAATCTAAACCTCAGACAGTAAAATCGATTTGTCTCTCTAATATGGTTTAGAGCACTTAAATAGTGCTACACATTATTTTCAGTTTATTGCTTTGACCATAACTTACATTAATCAGTAATTGTAAATAAATAAACAATCAGACCGGAAATCACTCAATTACTTTTAATCCATGTTTGTTTTTAACAAGCGATAAATAAGTTTGTTTGTTAATTTTTTAGTGTAAATGATAACAACATCGACGAACAAGATCTTACGGTTGTATCGATTCAGTTAATGCGGTGAATTCAATTTACCCTTACGGAGAATATATATGTCCACCACCCTAGACAATCAAAGCTCGTTACTTAGCAGTGACGCCGAAATAAAACAAGTTAAAGATTTAGACAAACCGCCAAAAGTACCTTGGTTAATGGCTGCCATAGGTGTTTCTGCAGGGGTGGCAATATTCCTAGCCTACCGTATGTATATGAGCCACTACTCGTTTACCGTAGGTTTGGATTATTTTTCACAAGAATTTCAGTTCTATTGGATGCGAGTATTTTGGGGTCAACTAGCAATTATGGGTGTAATTTTTGCTGTCGCCGCCCCTTGGTTGTGGATGACTCGAGAAAAAGATCCTGCTGCCGTACCACCCCGAGTAGAGCTGCAAAGATACTATAGTATGTTTGCTATTTTGGCATTAGCAGCATTCGCTGCCTTTGTCGCTTTGGGTCTTTTTGGTGAGGCAGATGCAGCATGGCACCAGGTAACCATTAGAGATACCGACTTCACCCCAACCCATATTGGACTGTTTTATTTTGCCATGCCCTTAATGTTTGGCGGACTCTTACTGGCGTTTATTTGGATTCATACTCGTCTTCCGGATTTTATGAATCGAATTTCTATCCCTTTTGCTTTACTGGCTGCCGGCCCCTTCCTGATTTTTCCAAATCTCGGCTTTAACGAATGGGGGCATACATTCTTTTATGCTGAAGAGCTATTTGGATCACCAGTACACTATGGCTTCTTTGTTTTGGGATTTGGCTTTTTTGCCTTCGGTGGCTTTTTAGTACAGTGCTACAACCGCATTGCTAAATTAACCGGCTTAGATAGCGATGAAGAAGCTGAAACAGAAGCGGAACAAATATAACCAAACAATAGTAAAGGCGGAAGAGCAAATACTATTCTTCCGCCTTTTTTTGCACAAGATTTAAATACACTAGTGTATTAGTAGACTTGGTTTTGAGCTAAATACTTAAAAAATAATTAGCATCCGCATCAATAAACTGAATCATCAGCAGAGGTAAATTATGGCCATAGTCACACCAAAACCCAATGAGAACCCTGACAAAGATCCAAATTACGGGAAGGAACGCGGCGCTATATCTGCTGTCACAACTAAAGAGGAACAATTAGAAGCGTTTCGCAATATAGATTTGGTGAGTCTTCCTATCATTATTCTGTTGTTTGGTGGTATTACTGTATTTCTATCGGCGGTGACTGTGGGAGACTGGGATTATTGGATGGACTGGCGCGATAGACGTTGGTGGCCTCTGGTGACTCCAGCAGTTTACATTATCTTTCCTGCTGTAATCAGTACCTTTACCTGGAAAAAGTTCCGGCTTCCCATCGGAGCAACAGCTACCATGTTTGCCTTTGTAATCGGATTGTGGCAAAGCCGTTACTTTAATTTTCATTCTTTCGCCGGATTTCCACTGAACTTTGTTGCACCCTCTACTTTTATTGCATTGGGTATCATATTGGACGCAACATTACTGTGGACAAAAAGCTTTTTTGCAACAGGGTTCATCGGTGCATTCTTCTTCGGCGCGCTGCCCTACGCGGTGAACTGGCCCGTATTTGCGCTATGGCATGCGCCAGTTTCATACGACAACAACTTACTTACTGTAGCCGACCTTGCCGGTTACCAATATATTCGAACCGCCATACCAGAATATGTTCGCATCATTGAGGAATCAACCTTGCGCACCTTCGGTGAAGCGGTGACGCCCCTCACTGCGTTCTTTGCAGGATTTGTCTGTGTCCTCAATTACTACCTCTGGGTGGTAATTGGCAGCTATCTATCAGAAAGTCGTTGGACGCATAAAGTCTGGTAAATCTTTCTTTCGAGAAAATGAGGAGTACCAATGAAATGAAAACGAATCACAACAGACAATTGAAATTGAGACAGATGCAAGTTAAAGCACAGACACAAAAATCACCACAAGATACAGGTCGAATTTTATCTGCCACTTTCTTACTTCTACTGGTACTCATGGCCACCTTTATGTTAGTCAACAATGCTTATGCCCATGGTGAGAAGGCGCAACAAGCAGGGTTGCGCATGCGTACCCTCAATTGGTTTGATACAGAAATTTACCCAAGGGAACTCTCCGTTAATGACAAATTGACAATTAAGGGTAAGTTCATGCCCTCTGAACACTGGCCTAGGCATATGGCCTCAATTACAGATACGGCATTTCTCAACGTAGGCGTACCTGGCCCTGCTTTTATTCGTGTGAACTCTAATGTCAATGGTACGCCCATGATTCGCTCAACTAGTTTCGAGCTGGGCAAATTGTATGAATACGAAATCAATCTAAAAGCACGCACACCTGGGCGCTACCATGTACATCCTATTATCAATGTGAAAGGGGCCGGCCCAATCATTGGCCCCGCCTTCTGGGTAAATGTGGATGGCGATCAAGCAGACTTTGTCAACACAGCCACCACCCTCAATGGCACCGAAATTGACATGGAAACATATGGTTTAAATGCATCTATTGGGCTCCATTTATTCTGGGTGTTTTTTGGTGTTGCATGGATTGCTTATTGGTTCCGAAACATGCGTAAAGATCCGGTTATCATGCCGCGCTTTAAAAAGGTAAAGCAGTTAGGACCTGAACGAGCCGATGAGATGATTACCCGTCGCGAAACACTCATGGGAATGGTTGTGCTTGGTGCAATGCTCACGATTATCACCGGTGGATTCTTTCTAACCCAACAAGTCGTGCCGCAAACCATCCCCCTACAGACCGGCTGGATACCCATCGAAGCAAAAGAAAATCCCACCACCGATAATTTGATTAAAGTGAAAGTAGGTGAATCCACATATCGAATTCCTGGAAGAAGCTTTGAAGTAGAGATGACCATCACCAACAACACATCTAGCGCGATTCGAATCGGCGAATTTATGACGGCGAACATTCGCTTTATTAACTCCCAAGTTCAAGCTGTGGAAGCGGAAGACTCTCATCATTTGGTGGCACCCGATGCACTGCGAGTAGACGGGGGTTCTATTCTTGCGGGAGAAACGAAAACAATTAAAATGATAGCGGAAGATGCTCTTTGGGAATCAGAGCGCTTAACAAGTTTAGTATACGATCCGGACAGTTTTTTCGCGGGCATGCTATTCTTTTTTGATGAAGAAGGAAACCGTTACTTCCGTGAAATCGGCGGCACCATGTTTCCAACCTTTATCTAAATAATGGGATATCGATATATTAAATCAATAAACAGCAAAATTAAGTATATAAATGATTAATACAACTAAATGTAGACTACTCAGGGAACAAGATTGTCGTTGAGTCAAATTTTTGCTTGAAGTCCCAATATATTGAAATTTGACCCCAATTAGTTTGCTGGTTCACTACTGGGCTCGATATAGCTCGCTTGCTTTTTTCCTGGGGTATCGGGTTAAACTTCAAATTATAGAAGCAAACCGAATGAAACTGCGAATACTGTTCAATTGAGAAACCGAATTATTCTCATGATGGTATTCGTACAGATAAAATATTGCTTCGTTACTAAAACTACAAATTTACCCCAAAATTTAAAAATAGTTCTCTGCTAGCCACTCATATTAAAATCTCAAGTCAATTAAAATAAAAAATATTAAGACTCAAACGCCTTCACGTCCCCTGGATGCCTCAACATTTTATTCACTTCATCAAGATGCATCTCTTCAGCCACTACCATTTCCCTAGCATACTCCTCTAATAAAATTGAGGTGCCGCTCTCAGCCAGTCTGAGCAAATCATAATAGAGCTTCAGAGACACTTTTTCATGCTCTAGACTTTCTCTCAGAATATCACCAATATCATGTTTCTCAGTTTCCAAGAGTTCACCAATAGCCAAAGAAGGATGCCCCCCCAACAAGGTGACCAATTCACCGGCCCGATGTGCATGATCCAAACTTTCTTGGGCATTACCTTTCATCCAATCCACAATCGGCAAACGACTGTAGCCATATACCATTAATGAATAATGGGTGTACCGAACGACACCAGCTAGCTCCATTTCCATGATTTTATTTAAAATCTCGATGGCTTGTTCAGTATCTGTCTGTTTCATTTAGTTTCGACCTATTAAAATTAAGTTTGTTTGAGCTGAGTGACTCAGAGCGCGCATGATGCAAGTCGCTGCAAGATACCTGCTGCTCTGAGGGATGGCTGAAATCATACCAAGTAAGGGCTAGCGAGTCTAACTCAACGAATTTAGCAAACTTAAAGAATGATCATTTGATCAATGCTGGGTCAACTTCGGATCTGGCGAAAAAGGGTAATAACTATTGGATGATTTTTGATCGTACAAACGAGCGCTTCTATCAAATGGATTGTTTTCGCCGTAAAATTGGTAATGTTTTTTCAACAACTGCAATGATGTCTGATACGCTTTTTCAAACTCAATGCTATTGGCCCCATGTTCTTTGTCCTCATTAGCAAGCAAATAATGTACATTGAGTAAATAGTGACGTTCGACCTGCTTCTCACCCAGTAGGCGCAGGCATTTAGATAGACCGTATATGGATAAGGATAAGCGCTGGTAATTATCCATCTCCATGGTGCCTGGCAGCTCTTTTATCTCAATAAGCAATGTGGAAATATCATAACAGGATCCGATGTGGGGTAATGCATCTGCATAGTGATTCTTATCATATAACGCCATAGTCTGTCTCATTCTTAGCCCCCACTCCCTTTTCGCCTGAGAGGGGTTTTGAGAAAAACGTTGTCTGTGGTATTGACAGATAAAACTCATAGCTTACCCCTTATTTACTGTATTTGAATGTACTAATCGATCCATACCCAGGTGAGACTTGAATTACCGATGGTTGCTGTTACTACGACGGGAACACATAGTTAATTTTATGTCTCGGACATTTTATATACCTATATAAGCGCTCATGTATCAACGCGAACACCAACAGTGAATGACCCAATGTCTGGGTATCTATCCGGAACACTATTTTCAAATGACACATTAGAAAACACCTTTGATTTCGTATCCTCATGTATGCTTATTGGCCTGTGAACGTAACAGGCATGTCTTCCTAAGCCTTAATCGGTTCGCCATTCACTTCGGTGGTAGCACAATTCCAATCGTTGACTGCATTCAATACGGAAGGATCTCGATCTAGCCTGGTCAATCCGCTTGAAGATGTGAGGATCCCTTTTTGTGTGCTGCCATCGGTATTGAGCAATACCCAGATCCGCGCGTTACCTTGCTGACAAAGTCGCAAGACTTGCCGTGGATAAAGCGGCGGGCAAGATCTCTGCCTAAAGCGAACATCAGTAAGCATCGCTGAGATCGCACTCCTTTCCAGGCGGACGTCCGGTCGTTAAGACGCGCGCGGCACTGGATACAACTTGGTCCACATCTTGTTGCGCCTCATGCAAAACAAATGTTCGCTCCAGTGTGATGACAGGCGATTTGGACTTGCAAGTTATCTTAGCGCTATCAGTGTGTGCAGGTGGATTCGGCAACATTATGCTAATCGGCTCGGTAGGAGTTGTTTCTTACTGTGCCATCATTGGCTTTTCCGCTATGGAAGATCCTTCATTGCCTCGCTTGCGCCGTAGCTGTCTTAATGCCGGTATGGTCGCCATGGGCGATTGGGCTGCCCCACCGTTGATTAACGGCGGAGCCTTATCCCACATACCTGACAGCCACGCCCAATAATGCAAATGTGAAATGCCGTAGGACGCGACAGGATTGGTTCCGCAACCTATCTTCTTCCGTCAGGCATACAGATCCTCAAGTTTCAAAAATAATAATCGTTATCGGCTATAATTGCAAATGATTATCATTTACTATTCTTGTGGAGAGAGCGTGATTACTAATTTTCCCGTTGAAACTTTTATTGGAGTGCAAAAAGTCTATGTACATCTCATCACTCAAAGCTGGCACCATTAATAGACAACAGGCTACTCACCATGATGATGCGGTTCGTTACTACAGCGGAATCACATCCCTCATAGCGGACGAGTCCGATCAGTTACGTCTATCGGACTCAACACGGTTCCACTATCGGAATCGATTTTTTGGTTTCCTGAATCGAGCTGATAAAGCGAAAAAAGATCTCTATCTATCGACTGTTTTGATCACCTTTGCATGATTACAATAAGGCTTCAACAAGCTAATAGGTTAGATGTGCAGTTGAAACAGGTATCATCTACACAATCTATTTTTACCCAGTCTAAATCCTAATGATTGAATCAGTCTCCTATTTTGGCGATCTACTGGCGGGTCCGTTTGGCTACATGACACAGCCGCAGAAACGAATATATTGGCTCTACCTGCTGAGCAATGGGCTCATCGCTATCACCCTTCTCTACTGGAGAAAATATTCCCTATCACAGATACAGAGCAACCTATTCAGTAGGCGCATTTGGTTGAATCCATCGAGCCTGGTAGACATACAATGGTTTTTCTTAAACCACGTGCTCAGCAAGTTGCTAATCATTCCTTTACTCGGGGGACAGATCGCCTTTGCCTTAGGCTTGAATCGAATCCTCTATCTGCAATTTGGCGAAGGTAATTTCATACATTGGCAAGGCATTAGCGTCAGCATTTTCTTTACATTCTGCTTATTTCTATGTGATGATTTCAGCCGATTTTATGTGCATTATCTCTATCATAAGTTGCCGGCCTTATGGCGATTTCATGCCATTCATCACAGTGCAGATAGCCTCACACCTCTGACTCTATATCGTATTCATAGTGTTGAGATGATACTCAACAGCATTCGAAGCCTTGTGGTTACCGGTACCTTAAGTGGCATATTTATATACTGCTTCGCCGGCGCAATTGATTCTATCCAAATACTGGGAGCCAGTCTGTTTAACTTTCTATTCAATCTGGCTGGTGCTAATTTACGCCATAGCAGGGTCTGGTTGGGCTTCGGTCGTTTCGAAAAACTGTTTATCAGTCCCGCCCAACACCAGATCCACCACAGTGCACACTCAGAGCACTTGGATAAAAACTTTGGCGCAATACTCGCCGTGTGGGATCACTGGTTTGGTAGCTGGTTGGCGAGCGAAAACCAACAGGTCAACCGTTACGGCTTGGTCAACCGCAGGGTGAGACAGACTCTTGGAAAACAACTATTAGGCTTATAAGAGCCTATATCCGATCCTTAGCCCACGCAGAAACTAGAGATCATTTAGAAAAGCCAAGAAATCTTCACGCTCGCTACTATTCAATTGCAGCACAAACTGCTTCGAAGCTTCAGCTTCACCACCATGCCACAATACTGCTTCCATTAGAGTTCGCGCTCTGCCGTCATGTAGAAACGTGGCATTCGCATCCACCGCTTTGGTCAAACCAATTCCCCAAAGAGGGGGAGTACGCCATTCGCGCCCATTCGCTAGAAACTCAACCAATACCTCAGCGGACACGGGTTGATTGTCCAGAGTAAAATCAGCCAACTGCTCACCCATATCGTGCAACAACATATCAGTGTACGGAAAAATGGTCTGTTCTGATAACTCCGGATGTTCGCTGTTGCTACCCGTTACATAGCTGGCAACATGACACTGATGACACCCCGCATCCTCAAACAAGCGTTTGCCACGTTGTACTTGCTTGCCATAAGCATCACGACGTTGAGGTACCGCCAAATGGGAAGAGTAAAATTGAATGGCATCAAGAATAGTATCGGCAACCTCATAGTCGTAACTATTGACACTGTCTCCATTACCATTGGGCGTCGCCAAACAATCTGCCTGATGGGGCATACAGTTTTCTGATACATGCAAGCGGCTGGTTAACCCCATGTCATTCAAAAAGGCACCGGCACTCTGTTCCAATAGACTGGGTTGCCCGGCTTTCCAGCCAAAACGGCCAAGGGAGATCCCTTGCTGATCAACACTCCACACTCGGTTTGCTCGGCCCGAGATCCCATCCCCATCGCTGTCGTTTGGATCTTCCCGTGCCATGATCACAGCCTCCGGAATCAATGCCAATAGCCCAAGGCCTATCATCGGTGGCGCAGTACGCGCAGAAAAGACCGTATCATTATCAAAGTCCGGATAGCCATGAGAGACATAATTGTTGCGAATATGCCAAGTGGGCTGACGCAGTGTCACAATGTGGCCGTCTGTGAACTGTATATCCACATCGGTGTAACTCACCCGCAGATCGACTTCCTTAATCACTCCTGCCACCGAATCATGTTGTAATTGTCCCCCCACGCTGCTATCTGGCACATTAGCGATCAAGGACTGCAACATCATGTTCTTATCGGATTCTGAAATATTGGCACGAGAAGCTCGAATCAACAAAGTGGAAAAGTCCGTACCCTGTTCTGTTGCCGATACATTAGGGGCATGCCCACGTCCATCTCGTATGTGACAATCCTGACAAGCGTTGTTGTTAAACAAGCCCCCCAATCCATCTCGGGAAGAAGTACTGGCCGAACCGGCAACCCAGGGATTTTGAAAGAAATCATTACCCAGATTGAACTTCTGTATACGATCTACTTGGGTCATGTTTGCTGAGTGGGCAGAGAATGCATCGCTGGTGACGTCCACTACAGTGGCATCACCGCCGCTTAGGTGCTCCAATTGTGGTGCGTCGTCAGAGTCACCCTCACTATCACACGCCACTAGGTAATAGCAGAGTATAAAAAATAATATAAAGGATTTTCTCATGGGCGACGCTCAATCCACCAGCAAAACGATTTATCTATCTCATTGCTGTTATCAGCAACGAATTATCAATCAACGCTAGTCGCCGTCACCACTGCCACCGGTAGAAAGCTCAACCAAGGATAGCAGCTCTTGTAGGTTATTAAAGTCGGCATTCAACGCCACCAACTCCGCACTTGCAGCTTCTGCTAATTGTCGCTCCGCCCCGTCTGCAGCTTGCCCAATGATCTGATCAAATTTGATGGGATCGACTTCGCGCTCCCCAAGCTCGTAAAGTGCCAGCATTTTTTCTTCTATACTATTGAAGGCTGCATGCAAAGTATCAAAGGTTGCACTATTTTTTGACCGAACCAAATCGGCAACACTGCTCCCTGAAATATTGGCATAACGTCCATAGAAAGCATTGCGAACAGCCTGGAAATTGTAATAAATGGCGACATGGCTCAGATCGCTAAAGCAATCGTGTTCTTCTTCAGGATCGCCAAGTATCAGTCCCGCGCC
>JBGTSY010000012.1:0-78673 GCA_041940025.1 Thiotrichaceae bacterium
TACTTTGGCCTCTTAACCACTATCGGTATGGTCACTGCATTGGCATTTGATCTGTTGTTATTGCCAGCATTAGTCGTTCTAGTCAATCGAGTACGACATTCCAGTCTCTCTCCCTAGAGACATTTGAGTCGCGAGTCACATTGAAAATAAAAAATGTCTGTTTTTGCGACCGGGTTCACATCTGTTCAAATAATAGCCACTCAATAGAGCCGATACCGGGTCGACAATTAATAGTAGTAAATATAACAATATTGGGGATAAGGGCCAAAGTAGCCATGATTAATAATAAAGTTCCTGAGGAAGTAGGTAGGGGCGCCACACATAACGATTTAGATCAATTCTTTGATTATTTTGAAGTCATTCCTGCAAAAACAGACGAGATGCTGGAGTCAGTGTTTCGCTTGCGTTATCAAGTTTATTGCATGGAACATCCATTTGAAAAACCTGAACAATACCGGCAGGGGTTAGAGCGGGATATGTATGATAGCCGTTCGGCCCACTGCCTTATCCGCCATAAAAGAACTGGCTGGGACGCGGCAACCGTTCGATTGGTGCTACCATTAAATGACTCGCAAACTAATCCGTTTCCTATCGAGGCCCACTGTGGAAACAGTTTGGCGAACTACGGCTATCGTGTCTCCCCTCACGTAAGAAGGACGGCTGCGGAAATATCCAGATTCGCCGTCTCCCGCGAGTTTCGGCGCCGACTTGGTGAGCAAAAGATCCATCACGGTATTACAATGAAAGCGATTCAACAACTCGATCGTGGGCCACTGGGCAATGAACGTCGATATCTGCCATACATCACCTTAGGTTTATTTCGTTGCGTTGTGCAAATGAGTGCGGAACACGGTATTGATAACTGGTTTGCGGTGATGGAGCCCATGTTGCTGCGGTTGTTGCGGCGATTTGGTATCGAATTTCATCGCATAGGTACGGACGTGGAATACCATGGTAAGAGAGTACCCGTTTTCAACAGCGTGGAAGAGGTCTTACTGGGTATTCAACGTTTGAGACCTGAAGTTTACCAATTTATTACTCACGATGAGTGTTATTGGTATCCCCCTTACTCTCGCGCAAGTCACGCATAAAAGGTTGATTTTTTCATCAACATTTAAGATAAATAGTGTTTAATAATCGCTGAAATATATTAAACCAGTAGAAATGGATTGTTAGGTAATGTTATACATTTGGATTGTCTCATAAATTATTAATTTATATGGAAAATCCATTTTTATAGCCGAATGCGGACACGAGAGTAGCACTCTGTCGCAGATCGAGTCTTCAATCTGTACACACTCCAGTCGCTATATGAATAGTCTTTTGGATTTTTATTCTACTTGTGCTGGGATGCCGAAAAACACTGTCTTAATGAGATGATGTGAGTTTGATTCAGGGAAGGTTGTAATAAATGTTTGATGATTTTTTTGAAGTGATTTTGGCCGATGATGAAGTAACAAAACAGACTCATTTCAAATTAAGGCATCGAATATTTTGCGAATTAAAGCAGTTTGAGCGCATCAGTCGAGATCGAATGGAACGGGATCTTTTCGATAAGACTTCTAGCCATTTTATAGTTAAATCAAAAGAATCAGATGAGGTTGTGGCAGGATTTCGTTTGATTTCTTGTTCTCCACACATTCCGTCTGCCCTGATTACTGAGTTAGATCAAGACGTCTTAAAAAAGTGTCATCGTGGAAAGATTGTAGAGCTCTCACGTCTCTGTATTGATAGAGAAGTGGCGATTCAAGCTCTGGTGGCAGCAGGATTGGAGCGGGAAACTATTCGACCGGAGAAGCCCATTATCGCGGGTATGTTACGCGCCGCTTCTGCTCATTCTATACACGCTAAGGTGGAAGGCATCCTAGGCATTGTTCCATTAAGTTTGCTGCGCGTCTATCGGTCGCTGGGCATTGAGCTGGAGCAGTGTGGCCAAGAGTGCCGGCATCGAGGCAGGCGAGTGCCCTATATTGGCCGGCCTCGACAAGTGCTAGAAGTCCTCAAAGAAAATAGAAACTATTTTCATAGGCGGATAGAGACGGAATACAAAAGCGCTATTGAGAATAGTGACGCTCTGTTGCCCACCGCCGTGTAAACAAAAAACTAACCCGTTTATCGATTTGACGCCTTCTCCAAATCCCATTTTGGATTGTCCATAAATGTGACTAAAATTTAGTTTGTCCATATAAAATTTTGAATTATAAAGATAATTAATCTCTAGTTAGTTCCTTTTCGACTTCAGATCCACCTATGGCAGAGATTCGTCACGCCTGTATTTCGGTTTACCTTTTTGCGTGCTGAGCCGATACCGAGAATACCTGTTGGATACCAAATCTGAGGGTGAACAAAGCGAAAAATTGCGCAATCACATCGAAATTGCACTTTTAAAAAATGAGTATAAATGGAGTATAAAGGACTTCTAAATGCATTCCACGGTCGTTGAGCTTTGTAAACAAGGCAACCGCTTTTCTAAACAAAACAATCTTAAAGATGCACGTGCCAGTTTTGAAAAGGCATTGGGTATCGAGTCTCAAAATGCATATGCTTTGACTGGGCTTGGCGACGTTTTGCGCCGCTGTAAAGAGTTTAGTGACGCCACTCAGTGTTATCTCTCCGTACTCAAGGTTGATCCGAAAAATGTGTTTTCTCTTAGAGGGTTGGGAGACGCCTATCGAGGGATGCATAAGTATTTAGATGCGGCAGTAGTGTGGTTGCGATACCTTGAAGAGCGTCCGAATGATATTTTCGTGATTACCCGTGTCGCAGATGCCTATAAGAAAGTAGGTAGTTATCTAGATTCTGAAAAATTTTACAATAAGGCGTTGGAAATAAATGCGAAAGATCGATACGCACTCATTGGTATTGCCGATCTGTACCAGAAAACCGAACGTGCCGATCAGGCTCTGGTCCACTATTTGAAAGTGTTAGAACTGGATCCGCGTTCGGTTCATGTGCTGACAATGGCTGGAAACATTTACCGCTATAAAAAGGAATTTGAGCAAGCAAAGAGCTATTATTCAACCGCCTTGGAGGAAGAACCTTTTAATGCCTATGCTTTATTCGGCATGGGGGATTGTCTACGTTGGCAACAAAGGTATGAACAAGCTATTAGTTATTGGGAACGCATATTAACACGGCATGAGGGAACAATTGAGATGCTCACTCGGCTGGGGGATGCGTACAGGAATGTTGGCAGATTAGAAGATGCTGAAAAGGTTTGTCTCCATGTTTTGGAAAAGGTGAATAATAAGTACGCATGGAGTGGGCTAGCGAAAGTGGCAGCCATTCGTGGTGATCTGGACAAAGTGAAACACTATTACAGAGAAATACATAAAATGGATAAGGAAGATGATCGGATCTTCATGGAAATTGGGCGTACGTTACTGGATTCCAGTTCGGCGGATAGCAGTGCCAAGTTCTTCCAATTTGTACTAGATATGTATACAGGGGATCCCGTGAGACAACAGCACATTCGTGATCTCACCAGCGACCTAGCTGCGTTGGCACGTTAGGATTGATTGGATCATTGAATACGGAGTAAGGTACAGCCGTCACCAACAGGAGTCAGACAGAGATCAACGCGCTTGTCCTGATGCACAAAAGAATTGAACTGTCTGATGGCAATAGTGTTTTTATCTGTTGAGTTCGCATGAGCGACTTCTCCATGCCACAATGTATTGTCGACGGCGATTAATCCACCTCTACGGACCAATGTTAAGCAGAGTTCATAGTAGTGAAGATAATTTTGTTTGTCTGCATCGATAAAGGCAAAGTCGAAATACTCTTCTCCTAACGAATGTTGCAACTCAACTAGAGTCTCCTTAGCTGGTCCAATTCTTTGCGTAATGAGCTTGTCGACACCTGCTTTTTGCCAATTCACTTTAGCTAACTCACCCCAATCTTGTCGTATATCACAGGTAACGACCTCGCCACTGTCCCCTAAAGATAGAGCGAACGCGGCGGCGCTGTAGCCTAGAAATGTACCGACTTCTAATACTCGATTGGCGTGCATCAGTTTGAGGAGTATCGCTAGAAACTGCGCTTGTTCTGGTGCCACTTGCATAGAAGCTAACGCGTGGTTTTGTGAGGCCGCTCGAATTGATTTGAGCACGTCGGGTTCACGAATGCCCACCTCTTGGATATATCGATTTAAGGTTTCATTAATGGGAGTGGTGGTAAGGGACATGGAGTGAGCAGTTGGCGTTGAGGTACCTATGGGTAGGAATCATTAAATTAAAGTTTCTGAGTCAGCTAGCAGTAGGACTGTTAGAGGAGTCGTATATTAATATGATACAGGATTGTCAGGATTCGGGGTAGATAGAAAACCGCTAAATAGATGTTCTAACTCTGCAAGAGGTTCGGTAACAGATTCATTCAATTGAGTTGAAAATACTGAAAGAATCACCACTGCATTTAGCGAACAATCTTTACTAATAAAAGAACGTAGTCGCTTCAGGATATAAGTATTGACTAAGTCGACATTACCATATAACTCTGGTAGTTTTTTGAGTTCCCAATCCGGTTCTCCACCATTTTTAGCAATAAAATGTTGTGCTAAAAGATACATGGAAATCACTCGATAAAGGGTTTCTAGCAGATTCGCTTTCGGTAAGTGAAATCGCGCCATTGGTTTGAACCAATTCATATGTGGGCATCCCGCAGAAGCCATGATTAAGCCTAACAAAGATCGCATGCCGTCCTGTGCATCCGTTTGCATGATGATTTGTCGATCTTTCGTAGAGACAACCACTTGGAGTTGTGTGTAGGAGGGCATTTCAGAAAAGAAATCCACCGCATCACTGATATGCTTGGCTAACGGACAGTATTTAGTTTCCTCGGGTGTCAGTGGGCAATGCGGACATTGGTGGAACTGAAGCAAAGCCCAGTCTGGGTATGATTCATTGTCTTCAGTGATCTCAAAGGAATTTGCATCAAGTTTTACTTGATATTCAAATAACCCTTCGGAAAAAGTGAAGTCATATTGAATTAATGTATCGCTCACGGTTCCAGGCAATAATTTCCAAAAAAATTGTTTTAGGAATTTTATAATTTTTTTACAGGAGCCTGGGGATACCCCTAAGTCATTTATAAGAGTGTCGCTTGTTGCAGAAAATACTTTAATCCGTACCCACTATTCAATTTTTTACTTGTTCTTAAATAGCATTAATTCTGCACTCTGTCACTCAATGAAGGTGAGTTAATCTTCATCACCAGGATCGTAACCTAAATTCGGAGCAAGCCATTTTTCTACTAGGCTAATATCCGTTTTTTTACGGGAGGCATACTCTTCGATCTGATCGCGATAAATCTTTCCTAGGCCAAAATAGCGCGCTTCTGGATGTGCCAAGTACAGTCCGCTCACCGAAGCGGTGGGGAACATAGCCAAGCTCTCGGTGAGGCTGACTCCGATCCGTTCCTCTACATTTAGGAGAGACCAAATTGCATATTTTTCTGTATGGTCAGGACAGGCAGGATAACCAGGAGCAGGCCGGATGCCTTGATAGGCTTCATTAATTAACTCATCATTCGATAATGATTCACCTGCTGCGTATGCCCAATATTGTTGACGGACCAATTGATGCAATTGTTCTGCAAAAGATTCGGCCAATCTGTCTGCCAGAGCTTTGACCATGATGGCACTGTAGTCATCATGTTGTTGTTCAAATTCTGCAACCAAGTGGTCGACGCCAAAGCCAGCTGTGACACAAAAAGCACCGACGTAGTCGGCTCGACCACTTAACTTCGGTGCAATGTAGTCTGCTAAAGCGAGATTGGGTTTGCCATTTGGTTTTTCACCTTGCTGCCTGAGCGTATGCAACACCTGGATCACCGAGTCTCGATTTTCATCGGCGTAGATTTCTATGTCGTCACCCACACTGTTTGCTGGGAAAAGACCAAAAATGGCATGTGCGGTGAGCAAGTTATCATTGATAATTTTTTTCAGCAGTGCCTGTGCGTCTTCGAATAGCTGCTGTGCCTGTTTGCCAACTGTGTCATCCTTAAATATCTTGGGATATCGACCTGCTAACTCCCAGGACTGAAAGAAAGGTGTCCAGTCAATGGTTTTTTCTAACTGCGCTAATGGAAAGTCTTCTAGTAAGTGAATACCGAGCTTTTCGGGTACAGCAATATCAATCTGAGACCACTCTGTTTGCAATCTGTTTTTTCTTGCGCTATCGATACTCCGCCATTTAGCACCTAATTGTTTCTTTTTATGTCGCTCTCTTATTTGTTGATATTCGTTCGTGATCTTCTCAGCGAATTCAGTTTGCAGGGTGTCGCTCAACAAGTGACTAACCACACCTACTGCTCGTGACGCATCTTTTACATAGACAGATGTATGGTCATAATTAGGCGCAATCTTCACGGCGGTGTGCACCCTGGACGTGGTGGCGCCGCCAATGAGCAACGGGATTGAAAATTGTTGCCTCTGCATCTCTTTAGCCACATGGCTCATCTCTTCTAAGGAAGGCGTAATCAGTCCGCTCAGGCCGATGATGTCTACCTGTTTGTCTTTAGCTGTTTTGAGAATGTCCTGGGCGGGTACCATGACGCCAAGATCAATCACCTCATAGTTGTTACATTGCAACACGACGCCCACAATATTTTTTCCTATATCGTGTACATCACCTTTCACAGTCGCCAATAGGATTCGACCGTTTGACTTTGGTCGTTCATTGGCATTCTTTTTCTCTTGCTCTATATAAGGTATCAGATAAGCGACAGATTTCTTCATCACTCGGGCACTTTTCACCACCTGAGGTAGAAACATTTTTCCAGCGCCAAACAGATCCCCAACACGATTCATACCATCCATTAAGGGGCCTTCTATGACATCCAATGGACGCTCGGAGTTTTGTCGCGCTTCTTCGGTATCTTGCTCAATATAATCAGTGATACCTTTAACTAACGCATGCGACAGCCGTTCTGTCACTGTAGTCTGTCGCCATGCAAGATCTTGAGTATCAGTTTTTCCCACGCCTTTTACTTCGGAGGCAATCGCCAGTAAGTGTTCTGTCGCATCCGGGTGGCGGTTGAGCACTACATCTTCCACGGCATCCCTTAGTGATGTGGGAATGTCTTCGTACACCGTGAGCTGGCCTGCGTTGACGATGCCCATATCCATGCCTGCTTGTACCGCATGATAGAGAAATACTGAGTGTATCGCTTCTCGAACGGGTTCGTTGCCTCTAAAAGAAAATGAGACATTACTCACTCCACCACTCACTCTTGCATGGGGTAAGGTCTTTTTTATCTTCTTGGTTGCTTCAATAAAATCCAACGCATAGTTGTTGTGTTCTTCAATCCCTGTAGCGATAGCAAAAATATTTGGATCAAAGATAATGTCTTCTGGAGGAATGCCTGCCTGATTGACAAGTAAATCATATGAACGCTGGCAGATTTCCACTTTGCGAGCCTGAGTATCTGCCTGACCCTGCTCATCAAAGGCCATCACAATAATGGCGGCGCCATAGCGACGAATGGTACGCGCAGAGTCGAGAAACTTCTCTTCGCCTTCTTTCAGACTGATTGAGTTAACAATGCACTTGCCTTGGACGCATTTAAGCCCAGCCTCAATAACTGACCATTTAGAGGAGTCAATCATGATCGGTACTCGGCTAATGTCAGGCTCAGAAGCGATTAGATGAAGAAATGTCTTCATGGCCGATAGCGAGTCCAGCATGCCTTCGTCCATATTAATATCGATAATTTGTGCGCCGTTTTCTACTTGTTGGCGCGCTACGTCCAAAGCGGTTTCATAATCGCCTGCTTTAATCAGATTAGCAAAACGTTTCGAACCGGTGACGTTAGTTCGTTCACCCACATTGACAAATAGTGTGGATTCCCCAATATTCAAAGGCTCCAAACCCGCTAACCGCAGTTGCGGCGGAATATTTGGCAAGGCGCGAGGTGTTTTATTCGCCATGCGATTCGCCAGTGCACGGATATGATGGGGGGTTGTGCCACAACATCCGCCCACAAGGTTAAGAAAGCCGCTATCGGCGAACTCATCGAGAATATCCGCCATCTGTTCCGGTGTTTGATCATATTCACCAAACTCATTCGGTAGCCCAGCGTTTGGATGAGCGCTCACATGGCAATTAGCAATACTCGATAATTCTTCAATGTAGGGACGTAACTCCTGAGCCCCCAATGCACAATTGAGTCCGATAGAGATGGGTTCGATGTGCGCAATGGAGTTCCAAAAGGCTTCGGTGGTTTGGCCCGATAAGGTTCTACCGCTGGCATCGGTAATGGTGCCGGAGATCATCACAGGGAGCTGTGTGCCTGATGATGCGAAATAGTCCGCTATGGCGTAGATGGCGGCTTTACAATTTAAGGTGTCAAATACGGTTTCAATCAGCACTATGTCAGCACCACCGGATATCAGGCCCGATAGGGCTTCGCGATAGGAAAGCATGAGCTGATCAAAGTTGACGTTGCGGAAGCCAGGATCATTGACGTCGGGCGAGATGCTTGCGGTGCGATTTGTTGGCCCTAACACGCCAGCGACAAACCTCGGGGTGTCCGGATCTTGAGACATCGCCTCCAGGCAAGCTTGTTTCGCCAGTTCAGCGCTGCGTTGATTCAGCTCGAATACTATCTCTTCCAGCTTGTAATCTGCTTGAGAAATGGAGGTGGCATTGAAGGTGTTGGTCTCGATAATGTGAGCCCCTGCCTGCAGATAGGCCGCATGAATATCTTGAATAATCTTTGGCTGGGTAAGTGAAAGGAGATCGTTGTTTCCTTTCAGATCAGAGCCATGATTCTTAAACCGAGTACCGCGATAGTCTTGCTCATCTAATTGATGAGCTTGAATCATGGTACCCATCGCACCATCAATGATTAAGATTTTCTCACTTAATAATGTGTTTAAACTAGCAGATTTATGATGATGCATAATATTGATTGACTATGTAGATACCCTCAGGAGAAACTCGCCTAGCGTGAATTCACGCTAAAAGAAGCGCAGTATATCATTGTTTTTTTATTGAAAATAACTGATAAAAAATTTGGATTACAGTACGTTTACACAAACCAAGCAGTCTGGACGGTAAAAGTTAGTGCAATTTATCATACATTGGGTTGCCTTGCTGCTGTACCTCTCTCACAGTTGAGACAATTGCAGTGCGGTTTGAGAATCCATTTTGTCATTTCTGAGATACACGAAAGACTGGGATAATCATGTGACAAGATTATCCACAAATAATCCCCTAAATCTCGCGAGAAACTGAATTTTCAAAAAAGAGTACACGCAACCCTTTAGTTGATGGGCTTAAAATAACTCTGACTAAGATCGCGTGGCCCATAATTTTTATCGGCGAATGAGTTCTTCTATCTTGTTTTTTAATATGCCCAGGTTAAAGGGCTTCTTCAGGGTAGCATCTGCACCAAGCGCCTTTGCTGTACTTAGGTGGCTAACGGGTGATTCGAAGTCAGCACCAGATATGGCTAATACCGGTGTGCTGGGATTGATGCGTTTTAATTCTAAAATTAGCTCGATACCTTCGCTGCCGGGCATCACCATATCGGTAATGACGATATCAATTTCACGGGAGTGCTTTTGATACTGAGTTAAACCGGAAGCGCCGTTAGTCGCTTCTATGATTTGGTGTTGATTTAAGCTCAGGAACTCGGAAATCAGAGCCCTTATCTGGTTATCGTCTTCTACTAACAAGATTGTGCTCACCGGTGTTTCTCATTTCGTCACACTAGCCTGATGCTATTGTAAATGTTCAATTCACCGTTGCACTTCAAATTTTATGTAAAATCCGACCGTATTAATTTTATTAATGCGGAAAAACGTCGTTCAGGAATCAGATTCTTAAATTATGCCAGTTGACCGGTAGATAGGGGAGTTCCCATGCCTAAACATGCTTCCAACTGTGCCTCATCAATTGGCAGGATCAAGCAGCGATTTGCGCCAGCGGACTCTGCAAGTTTGACTTTTTCCGCTACCTGCTCGCTCAAAACTGCTACAATATCAATGGCTTTTAAGTCAGGCTCCTGCTTAATATAGCGACAAATGTCGTATCCAACCAGATCTGGCGCATCCAGATTGATAAAGATTTGGGTGGGTTTGAAGGTCATGAGTTTGACCCCCGCATCAAAGCCATCCTCAGCTTGCTCTATCTCTACTTCCGCGTCCGTGCTTTTAATGTTAGCTGCCAACTGTTGTCGTTGACTGGTGCTGGAATCTACGATCAAAATCCGCTTTTCAAACTCTACCGTGTTTAACGTCAACCCTCTTTGTCGGGCAAAGGATTTGACGTCACTGAACTTAAATCGTCGGTGGCCACCAGCAGTGGTCACTGCATGAATTAAGCCCTTCTGAGCCCATTGGCGAATCGTAATTGGAGAGACCATTAACAGCTCGGCCACTTCGTTAGGAGTTAGATATGATTTCTGTTTCATTCATTTCCCCTATAGGTGGACAATCGCTTCCGATATTTAACTTCCTGTCAGCCTGTAATACTATCTCACTGGATAACTTATGCAACACTTTTAATAAGCTACAATAAAAATATTCTTATCAAGTCATGATAAATAAGAAGTTTCTTATGAACAGATATGACATACGAGAGTATCGAGAGAATGATGGTAAAAATGTAATATTGCTGATTGCCAAGTGTCCTATCGAGCATTAAATTTAATCTTATCGTTAAGACTTGGAAGGTCAAATTGATGATTGAACTCATGAAGAGATTAGGAAACCAGGGACAGGATATTCTGGATGCGAGCAAACAGATTGATTTCTTGGGTCCGCTAGCGTTGAGGCTCTACTTGGTACCCATATTTTGGATGGCTGGTACTAATAAGCTAAACAGTATGGATAGTACTATCGCCTGGTTTGCGAATCCGGATTGGGGATTAGGTTTGCCCTTCCCTGTGATACTTGCCTGGCTAGCCACACTATCTGAAGTGGTGGGCGCGCTGTTTTTATTAATAGGATTTGCTGTGCGTTGGATAGCCGTGCCTTTAATGGTAACCATGGTAGTGGCAGCGGTGACTGTTCATTTGGATCATGGTTGGTATGCGATTGCACCTTCCTCTGCCGATTTGTTAAGTAGTGATGCTGCGGTACAGGCGGCTCGGGATCTTAAAGGTTTTCTAGGTTGGTTAAAGGATGCGTATCCAGGTCGTTATGAGACCATTACCGAACATGGTCAACCCGTGATTTTAAACAATGGTATAGAGTTTGCCGCCACCTATTTTATTATGCTGTTGACGTTATTTTTTGTGGGTGCGGGACGGTATTTGAGTGCCGACTATTGGATTCATAAGATGGCAAGAGAAAAATAGAGGGAGTCATGGCGTGTCATGGCAGTTAGTGAACAACTGAAGAACCACATTATCGAGCAGTTATCCAAGTTGGGACCGATTCGACATCGCCATATGTTTGGCGGCGTTGGTCTCTATTTTGAAGATCTGTTTTTTGCCGTGATTGTAGAAGATGGCCTATTTCTTAAGGTGGATGAAACCAATCGACAAGACTTTGAAGCAGTCGGTATGAATCAGTTTATTCCTTTTCGAGATCGGCCAACAAAAATGAATTTCTATCAAATCCCTGAAGAGGTGCTCGAAGATAGCAAAGAGTTGCGTATTTGGGTGAACAAATCTTTAGAAGTAGCGGTTAGGGCGCGGCGTGCGCCACATCTTTAACCGGTACTAGGCCAGCAAGGCATGCTCAGTTTAATTTCGATACAAAAAATTATTATCAGTGAGCAGTGTGACCGATAATCAAGAGTTGACGTGATTGCAAGGTGTGTGAGCAGAATAAACCGAGGTAGTTTAGGATTTAGAATTTAATTTAAATTGAAACGGCATCATGAACCACAGACGTTCTCGGGCAAGAGGGGACAATGACTGCTTCATTTGCTTCAGCGGTAGCCCAATGGCGCGCGCTGATATCGGAGGGGGTAGGCGCCATTTTCTTGAGGGTCGAACCCAATAGTGGCTTGTCTCTTGATCTTTGTCGATGCCTGCCAGGACTTTTGCTTTGTCGATGGCACATTTTAAATCGCCCAACTCATCAACCAAATTATGTGTCATTGCCTGACTGCCTAGCCATACCCTGCCGCCAGCTACCGGCTCTAAATGAGCATCATCCAAAGGCCTGCCATTTAAAACTCGATCTTTGAATTGTTTATAAGATTCTCGAATAGTCTCTTCAATGACCTGTTTTTCTTCTTCGCTGTATGTGGATTCAGTGTCGTAAAGCCGCGCGCGTTCGCCTTTTTGTAGTGATTCTTTGTGAATATACATATTTTCATAAAATTCCTGGCTCGCGAACTTCATGAACAGCACACCGATGGAGCCAGTTAAGGTTAAGGGTTGTGCCACTATGTAATCACAGCCTGCTGCAATGTAGTAGCCTCCTGAAGCGGCGACGTTTCCCATGTAAGCGACGATAGGTTTATGCCGCCGTACACGCTCAAGTTCACGCCACATGAGATCGGAGGCAAGGGCAGAACCTCCGGGGCTATTAATATAACAGACGATAGCGGCTACTTTTGGATCTCGCTCAGCGCGTCGTATCGCTTGCGCAAAGGTGTGTGAACCGGCATGTTGATTGCCAATAAAGGGTAAGGGGATAGGTGATGGGATCTCTCTGCTGGATCCGTACTGAATGCTACCTTCTACCGGAATAATGGCGATCTTATTCGGGGAGTCTTTTTTTGTCGGTTGAACAAGATTAGGCAATACGTGCTGCAACGGTTGCAGCTTGGGTGGTTGTTTATCGAGACTAGGGGATGCTTCATCGAGAATATTGGCAAGTTGATCTAGATAGGCCACCTCATCGATTAATTTGTGTTCCTGAGCTTGCTCTGCGCGGTAGGGCGTTTTGTCGATTAGATCCTTGATGGCATTGACAGGTAACTCTCTTCCCTGGCTCATGCCTTTAATTAGGGTGTCATATTGCTCATCCAGGATCCAACTCATCATTTCTCGCTGTTCATCGGACATACTGGTGCGCGAGAAAGTGTCACCTGCGCCTTTATAAGGGGAGATGGCAATGATTTCAGGTTGCAGACCAACAGTTTCTAGAAACTCCGCTAAATAAGAGAAGCTCATCGTCAATCCTAAAACATTCCAATAGCTTCCCGGAGGCATCACTATCAAGTCAGCGATGCTGGCAAGGTAGTAGTTGAGAATATTAAAGTCGTCTGCATAAGCCACGAGCTTTTTGTCCGACTCTTTGAACTGTTGAAAAACAGCTTTCAAACTCTGCACATTGGCCCAGCCGCTTTCCAGTAGGGTGACATCCACAATCAACCCCTTGATACGAGGATCTGCGCTGACAAGCGTGAGCGTTTTTCTCAGGTCGTCCAGACTGTGTCCATCCACCGGGGCTCGCATCGGCGATGGCTGATACCGATGCCACCAGGGAAGGCGTAAAGGTTTTTCGCGCAACGGTCCACTGAGATTAAGGAAGAGGAAGTCTGCTGTCTTGCCGCGACGCAGCTTATAGAGATTGAAGGCCCGTTTAGGTGCTTCTTTTAAGGCAGTGAGGGATGGTTTCAACAGCTTCGCCTTTGGGGTCTTGTTTCTATCACAAAAACAAGCTTAACACATGGGGATGTTTTTAGGCGATTTTCATCTAGTTGTCAAAAGAAAAGAATCATAGACTTTGTTAGCGAGTCAATTCCGTGTATCGTCTATGGGGAGGGTTGAGGATAAAACCCGCTAAGCACCAAAAAGGAGATAATCATGACGTCACTAGAGATTCTCGATGCCCTAATTAGCCGCTATGGATCACAAGCGGAAGTGGCTGAGAAAATCAATCGTAGTCGTAAAACTCCTCTAAAAAAGAAAGGACAAATCGCCTCGAAAACCATTGAGAAAGATCTATTATCTCTGTGGCACTCCTTAGATCAAGACAGTGGCGTCAATGACGAAAACCTAACGACCAGTCAAGTTTCTCATGAACAGACACAACCGTCGAAGGCAACAGATTCGAATGCTGGGGAGACTATGATTGGTTTTAAGGTGTTATATCAAAGACCGAATTGTCCTTATGCCGCGTTGGTGCGCCTGGCATTGGAAAGAAAGGCAATAGAGTTTGTTTCCATTAGGGTGGATGAAGGATCGCTTATCGATGAAAATCTGAGTGCGCGAGGCTGTGTACCATTGCCACTATTCTGCGACGAACAAATTTGGATTCGTCAAACAAAATCTATTTTGGCGCATCTGGATGAAAATTATGCTGATCACTACATGCCAACCATAAGAGAGAAGTTGTTGAATAGGGTCTTGTTTCAACTAATGGACTGAGCATTGTGCTTCTAATAGGTCTGTGAACGCCAGAGCAGCACGGCTTAAGGTTCGTTGCTCGTGCATCACCATACCCAACGTACGATGTAACTGAATGCCATCTAATTTGAGTATGGATAAGGTTTCGTCGATCATCGTGGTAGGAAGCAGGCTCCATCCCAAACCGATGGCGCACATTGATTTTAAAGTTTCCATATAGTTGGTATTTAATGCCGTAGTGAAACTTAAGCCAGCGTGTTGAAAGACTTTGGTGACAATGTCACGGGTAAAGGTTCCTTCTGCCGGCAACAAAGCGGGCGTCTGGCTTAGGATCAGCAAATCGATATTGGGTTTAGAAAGCAGAGCATGATCCTGAGCGACTACGAATTTTAGCGGATCTTGCCAGATAGGAATAAAACGCAAACCCTGCCAAGGGGTGGTGGGCAAAGTCACCACGCCAAGTTCAATTTCACCTCTCAATACCTGTTCGCAAGCTTTTTCAGAATCAACGAATTTTAGGTCTAGGGAAACTTGAGGATACGCCTTACTGTATTGACGTAGTACTTCGGGCAATCGATGCAATCCAATGTGGTGACTGGTGGAGAGGGACAATGGGCCCTGTACGGGGGCGGAGAGATCGGTTACCGACTGCTTAATGGCATCCAGCTCCTGTAACAGGGTTTGTGCGCGAGGCAGTAGCAGGTAGCCGGCCTCCGTTAGCAACAATCGTTTACCAATGCGATCAAACAATTTTTGCTTAAGATGAGTCTCCAGTGCGGCAACTCGTTTGCTGATGGCTGACTGAGTCAGATGGAGTTTGTCCGCAGCGAGGGAAAAACTGTTTAACTGTGCCACTGTGACAAAAGCTTTTAGTTGATTGGTTTCCATTTAATATTCCAATATGGAATGTAAAATATTATAAATATGAATTTGAGTAATGATAAATCGAGCCGTAAAATAAAGCAAAAATGGTAATTAGGAGCGAGTTATGGCAGCACACACCCTCTACGACAAGCTTTGGCAGCAACATTTGGTGGCTGAGCTGGAAGACGGTACCGCGTTGCTCTATATCGATCGACATCTGTTGCATGAAGTGACTTCGCCCCAAGCCTTTGAAGGTTTGCGCTTGGCAGATCGAACACCCTGGCGCCTGGAGACCAATTTGGCGGTCCCCGATCACAACGTGCCTACCACAGATCGCAGCAAGGGTATTGCTGATCCGGTATCCCGCCTACAGGTGGAAACCTTGGACAAAAATTGCTCAGATTTTGGAATTGTTGAGATCCCTATGAATGATGTTCGTCAGGGTATTGTGCATGTGATGGGCCCTGAACAGGGTGCCACCTTACCGGGTATGACCATCGTGTGCGGGGATTCCCATACCTCTACACACGGGGCATTTGGTGCATTAGCCCACGGCATAGGCACTTCTGAGGTAGAGCACGTCCTGGCGACCCAATGCCTGGTTCAAAAGAAGATGAAAAATATGCGCATCCGGGTGGAGGGTCAATTGGCGGCCGGTGTGACAGCGAAAGATGTCATTCTGGCGATAATCGGTGAATTGGGTACTGCCGGGGGAACTGGGTTTGCCATTGAGTTTGACGGTGAGGCGATCCACGGGTTGTCTATGGAAGGTCGTATGACTCTCTGCAATATGGCCATTGAGGCAGGTGCCCGGGCTGGTTTGGTGTCCGTGGATGAATGCACCATTGACTATCTTCGTGATCGTCCCTATGCACCGAAAGGTGAGCATTGGCAACAAGCGGTCACTTATTGGCGAACCTTGGTAAGCGATGAGAATTGTCATTTTGATAAAGAGATTGTATTTGACGCCAGTAAAATCGCCCCACAGGTGACTTGGGGAACCTCTCCAGAAATGGTCGCCCCTATAGATGGCGCGATACCTACATATGATCAGATGCAGACAGATGCGCAACGAAATTCACTACAGCGCGCGCTGGATTATATGTCTCTTGAGCCGGGTACTCCGATTCATTCAATACCGCTGGATAAGATATTCATCGGTTCGTGCACCAACTCGCGAATAGAAGATCTTCGAGAAGCGGCCCATTGGGTGGCGGGCAAAAAGATAGCCAAGTCCATCAAACTAGCAATGGTGGTGCCTGGTTCCGGATTGGTAAAAGCGCAGGCAGAAAAAGAAGGTTTGCATCTGGTTTTCAAAGATGCCGGTTTTGAATGGCGCGAACCCGGTTGTTCCATGTGCTTGGCGATGAATGCAGATCGTCTGGCGCCTGGTGAACGCTGCGCCTCCACTTCCAATCGAAATTTTGAGGGGCGACAAGGGCAGGGCGGACGCACCCATTTGGTGAGCCCAGCGATGGCTGCTGCGGCTGCCATTGCGGGCCATTTTGTGGATGTGAGAGAAGCTTAGGATTAAGGAAAGCTACCAATGAAAAAACTAGTTGAATGGCAAGGCAGTGTGATGCCTCTGGATCGAGCGAACGTGGATACCGATGCCATTATCCCGAAACAGTACCTCAAATCCATTAAGCGAAGTGGCTTTGGCCCCAATTTATTTGATGATTGGCGATATCTGGATCCGGGGGAGCCAGGTGATGATCACTCGAAACGGCGCTTGAACCCGGAGTTCGTGATGAATCAGTCTCGCTATGAAGGCGCGAGCATCTTGTTAGCGCGGGAGAATTTCGGTTGTGGTTCGAGCCGTGAGCACGCGCCGTGGGCTTTGTTGGATGCTGGGTTTCGAGTCTTAATCGCCCCCAGCTTTGCTGAGATATTTTATAACAACTGCTTTAAGAATGGCATATTACCTATTGTTTTAAATGAAACAATAGTGGGTAAGTTGTTTGATGAGGTGCACTCCAGTCCAGGATACAAACTACAGATCGATCTGCCCAATCAGCGCATAAATCAGCCGGATGGAACAGCGATCAATTTTCAATTAGAAGAGTTTCGCAAACAGGCTTTATTGCAAGGACTGGATGAAATTGGCCTCACCTTACAGAAGGCTGATCTCATCAGATCTTATGAGTCGAAACGGCGGCAACAGGTTCCCTGGTTGTTTAGTGCCACAGAGAGTGACATCTAATTTTTTCAATATATTAAGCAGAGGTCGATTAAATGAAAAAAGTCCTGTTGTTGCCGGGAGACGGAGTCGGGCCTGAGATCATTTCTCAAGCAAAAAAACTGATTGATAAACTAAGAACGGATCACGGACTGCAAATCGAGACCAGTGAGGCATCGGTAGGCGGTGCCAGTTTCGATGAATTTGGTACGCCATTAACCGAGGAAGTATTACAACAGGCGAAACAGGCAGACGGCATCTTATTCGGCGCGGTAGGCGGTCCTAAATGGGAATCATTGGAGATCAGCAAACGCCCGGAGATTGCACTCTTAAAATTACGCTCTGAATTAGGTTTATTCGCCAATTTAAGACCGGTGATTTTATATCCAGAATTAGCCGACGCGTCGACGTTAAAGCCTGACGTGGTGGCGGGATTAGATCTTCTCATTGTGCGCGAACTGACTGGAGGCATCTACTTTGGTCAGCCTAGAGGAATACGCACCAATGCATCGGGGGAACGTGAAGGGTATAATACCTTGCATTATAGCGAATCTGAGATTAAGCGCATCGGTCGAATCGCTTTTGATATTGCCGCGAAACGCCAGGCTAAGTTATGTTCTGTGGATAAGGCCAATGTTCTAGAGAGTACAGAGCTGTGGCGGCAATGTATGACAGAGCTGTCAGCGGACTATCCAAATATTGAACTGTCTCATATGTATGTGGACAACGCAGCGATGCAACTGGTGCGTGCGCCGAAGCAGTTTGATGTGATGGTAACCACCAATATGTTTGGCGATATTTTGTCCGATTGTGCCGCCATGTTGACTGGATCTATCGGCATGTTACCCTCGGCGTCATTGAATTCTGAAAATAAGGGTTTGTATGAACCTGTGCATGGATCTGCTCCAGATATCGCGGCACAGGACAAGGCGAATCCCATTGCAACCTTACTCTCTTTAGCCATGCTTCTAAGATATAGCCTAGATGAAACTGCAATGGCGGATAGAATCGAAAATGCGATAAAGCGAGTGCTAGCAGAAGGTATCAGAACGGCAGATATTCATCAGTCTGGAGAGAGGCTGGTGGGCACTCAACAGATGGGCGATGCAGTGCTGAGTTTTTTATAAAATTGATTCAAGTATTTAAATAACTAGGTTTTTAGGCGATTAATAAATGAGTAAAGGATTTGATGTAGCTGTAGTGGGTGCCACTGGCGCGGTGGGTGAGACAATGATTTCTATCCTGGAGCAGCGCCAGTTTCCTGTGCATAAGCTCTATCCGCTGGCAAGCAGTCGTAGCGCAGGCAGTAAAGTTCAATTCGACGGCGGTTACCACACAGTTGGTTTACTCGATGAATTCGATTTTACGCAGACGCAAATAGCGTTGTTTTCTGCCGGTGGTTCGGTGTCGGCACAATTTGCCCCGAAGGCGGCAGATGCAGGTTGTGTGGTGATCGACAACACCTCCCACTTCCGAATGCAGGAAGATATTCCCTTAGTTGTACCGGAAGTCAATGCGGCAGACATTGCGGATTATCGTCAAAGAAATATCATTGCCAATCCAAATTGTTCCACCATTCAGATGGTGGTGGCTTTAAAACCAATTCATGATGCGGTAGGAATCGAACGAATCAATGTTGCTACCTATCAAGCCGTGTCCGGCACCGGTAAAAATGCAATAGAAGAATTAGCCATGCAAACCGCGACCTTACTCAACGGAAACGAGGTTGAATGCAAGGTGTATCCTAAGCAGATTGCCTTTAACGCATTGCCTCAAATAGATGTTTTCATGGACAATGGTTACACCAAAGAAGAGATGAAAATGGTTTTGGAAACCAAAAAAATTCTCGGTGACGATAGCATCCAGGTGAATCCCACCACCGTACGTGTGCCGGTATTTTATGGTCATTCTGAGGCCGTGCACATTGAGACACGCGAAAAGATTTCCGCTGCTGAGGTTCAGGAACTACTCAGAATCTCGCCAGGGATCCATCTCATGGACGAACGGCAGGATGGCGGTTATCCCACCGCTGCCACCGAGGGGGCGGATACTGATTCAGTATATGTGGGCCGGATCCGCGAAGATATTTCTCATCCGAGAGGAATTAACCTATGGGTGGTAGCGGACAATTTACGTAAAGGGGCAGCTCTAAATAGTGTTCAAATTGCTGAAATTTTGATAAAAGATTATCTCAGTCTGCCGCCATCATAGGAGATAGGGCCTATCGTTTTAGGTATACAAAGATAGCAGAATTTTACATAGTTGCCCCTAATGTCCAAATGGAACCTGGATTGGCAGCTTAGAGAACAAGGAAAACTCAACGGAGATGAGCGTGTTTGTACAGGCCAGAGTAACGAAATGGAGTTTGATATTTACCCTTTTCCTATTGCCGATCCACACCTTATTGGCGTTTGGATTGGGACAAATTCAGGTCAATTCTAAGCTTGGTGAGCCTTTAGAAGCAGAAATTGATTTTGTCTCCACAAGTGGCATTGATTTTGACACTGTGGCGGCGGGCTTGGCGGATGGTGAGGCATTTCAACGTGCCGGTATTCAACGCGTTGCTGATTTATTTAACCTGCAATTTACTGTTTCAACCCAGGGTGCGGCAGCGAAATTGTTAGTCACCACTGAGGGACCAGTTAACGAACCATTCCTCAATTTCCTAGTAGATCTCACCTGGCCCGCTGGTCGATTACAGCGTGAATTCACAGTGTTGTTGGATCCTCCCGTATTTTCAGAGGAGGGCGCGCCACTGGAAGCCAGGCTTGCTGAAGAGAGTGCAGCCAAAGAGGGGCCACCTGCGGCAGCAAACCAAGAGGTCGATTTAGCCGGACAATTGTATGGTCCGGTATTGGAAAATCAAACTCTATGGAGTATCGCCAACGAAGTGAGACCGGACAACTCCGTCAGTGTGTACCAGTCAATGATGGCATTGTACGAGGCGAATCCGCACGCGTTTAACAATAATAATGTGAACGAGCTTAAACGTGGGGAAGTGTTAAGAATTCCCAGTGCGAATACATTTAAGTCTATGAGCGGCAGAGAGGCCTATCAAGAATTTGTCCGGCAAAATGATTCATGGAAAAATAGCCGAATTACCAGCGCCCAGCGAGCGCCTCAGGCTCCTCTGACGACAACAAAACCCGAGGCATCGGCACCTTCCGCAAGAGCCGGCACCGTATCCGGTCCTCAACTGGAGCTCATTGTTCCTGAGGTGGAGGAGAGCCAGGAACAAGCCGGTTCTTCCGGTGAAGACTCGGCAACGAAAACTGGTGTGGACGGTTCTAGTTTAGCTCAGGAGGCTATGGATGCCGTGGAGCGGGAAAATGACGAACTTCGTTCGCGTATCTTGGACTTGGAGTCTCAGATACAAAATATGGAGGCTTTGATTCAATTACGTAGTGAGCAGCTGGCGGAGCTTGAGTCTAAAAATGTCGCACAGCCCGAGCCAATCGAACAAGAGCCGTTGAACGCGCCACTAGAGCCAACAGATGAACTACTGCAATCTGACTCACAAGAACCAGAGCAGATCGGACTAATAGATAACATAGCTGAAAATCGTACAGTGGTATTGGTGGGGGCGTTGCTGCTTTTGGTACTGGTTGCTCTCGGATTGCGATTTGTCAAAGGCCGTCAAGAGAACAGCGATGACTATGTTGAATTTGAATCTGAGGATCCAGAAGTCGGTACGGGTATTCAGGAACCTGCCTCTTCGGTAAAAAGTATCTTAGAACAAGTAGACGATTTAGTTGAGCAGGAACAGCAAGCGGTAGCGCAAAAACTATTAAAAGAACATTTAGAGATGCATCCCGATGATCACGATGCCCGCACTCGGTTGATTGAAATCTACTATGATGCAGGAAACATTCATATGTTTGTTTCTGAATCAGAACGTCTTTATTCCCTCATTGCAGGTATTCACTATAGTGGCTGGGATAGGGTGCAAGCATTGGGATTAGAAGTGGCGCCAGAACATTGGCTATTTGCAGAAACTGCGGACACACAGGAGGTGGACACCAGTCCACAGACAACAGAACTTCACGGCGGATACGAAGAAGCTGCTGATACAAATAATACGGTTGACGGATTAGATGAAGTGCTGGTAAGCGAAGAAGAGCCGTTGAGTGTGAATCAAGATCTCGAACCCCCTCCGTCTCTGATGGGTAGCTCGACGCCTAAACAAGAAAACGTTGACCCTGAGTTAGAAGCAAAAGCATTTGCAGAGTTGTCTGCGCTGGATGATGACAGTGATTTAGATGTACTTGAACTGACGGACGATGAATCTGCTTTTCAAAAGGAAGTTGCCCTTGAGGATGAAGGCGCAGATGATTTTGTAGAAGAGAATTACAGCACACAATTGGATTTGGCTAATACTTATATAGAGATGGAAGACTTCGAGGGTGCTGAAGAGCTCATTCGCGAAGTGTTAAAAGCGGGAGACGAAAATGAGAAACAGGAAGCCGAATCTTTGATGAAACGATTAAAAGCGGCGAATGCGTAGGTAATTAACAGCCGATCTCACACTCACCACCCTCGAACATATAAAATAATAAGGGATCCAGCGGCAACTCGCTGGATTTTTTGTATTTGGCGATAAGGTTTGAATTCCGTGCGTTGGGCAGTATCCGTAGAATACGATGGCACAGCTTTCCATGGTTGGCAGCGTCAACACCAGGTGCGCTCGGTGCAAGGTGACTTGGAAAGCGCACTATCAAGAGTGGCAAATCAGCAGATCGTTGTTCAGTGTGCGGGTCGGACCGATGCGGGTGTTCATGCTTTGAATCAAGTTGTACATTTTGATTCTGATGCGCCCAGAAGTGCGGATGCATGGGTATTGGGGGGCAATGTGAATTGTCCAGATGACATTGCGATTCATTGGGCGAAATCAGTTCGAAATGATTTTCACGCGCGTTTTAGTGCGCAGAGCAGGCGCTATCAGTATTGGATCCAAGAGGGAAGAGTGCGTTCTGCACTCACGCGTAATAGAATGGCTTGGACTCCATATACTCTAGATGTGCCGGCAATGCACCGAGCGGGGCAATCTCTGATCGGCGAACAGGATTTTAGTGCTTTTCGTGGTGCGGGGTGTCAATCGAAAAGTGTGATGCGGCATGTCTCTTACGTCGCTGTAAGGCGAGAAGAGGCAGGGATCTGTTTCACTATTCAGGCCAATGCTTTTTTACTGCATATGGTGAGGAACATAATGGGATGTTTGCTAGAGGTGGGTCGTGGGAAGCGCCCCGAGCACTGGGTGCAGGAGGTATTGCGCAGCCGTGATCGACGACAATGCGCGGCAACCGCACCTGCCTGTGGTCTGTACTTGGCCAAGGTGGCTTATGCGCCTAAATTTGAATTACCCGATGACAAGGTGAACTATTGGCCACGCCTGCCTGAGCGAGGATGAGAAGCATGGCTGTTAGAGTTAAAATCTGCGGTATCACGAGTAAAAAGGATGCACAAGCCGCTGTGGATGCCGGGGCTGACGCCATCGGCCTGGTGTTTTACCCTGGCAGTCCAAGATACGTGGATATTCAGCTTGCCGGTGAAATTACCGAGGGATTATGTCCCCTTGTGTTGTTGGTCGGACTGTTTGTCAATCAACCGCCTGAAGAAATCGAACGGGTGTGCCAGGCGGTTCCGCTCAACATGCTGCAGTTTCATGGTAAAGAGTCTGTTTCTGAGTGTGAACATTACGGGTTGCCCTACATCAAGGCGGTTGGCGTGTCTGGTGGTCGGGACATAGGTGCAATGGCGTCCGCATACGGTTCTGCTCGCGCCATATTGTTAGACAAGTTTGACAGTCATGCCCATGGCGGTACTGGGCAGACCTTCGACTGGTCGCAGGCCCCCTCCTTAGGGCAACCGATGATTCTGGCGGGTGGGTTGACTGTAGAAAATGTGGTCTCTGGCATCAAAACCTTAAAACCGAGCGCCGTTGACGTCAGTAGTGGTGTAGAATCTGCCCCTGGCATCAAAGATATGAAAAAAGTGAAAAGATTTATAGAGGTTGCTAAATCTGTAGTATGAATGACACCAGGCGCGGTTGGGAACATTTGGCAAACTTGCCAGATGCAAAAGGCCATTTTGGTCAATATGGCGGGAAATATGTCTCTGAAACTCTGATGGGGGCCATCAGTGAGTTGGAGCAGGCTTATCGGCACTATCTTCAGGATCCCGAATTTCTAGCCGAGTTTGATGAAGATCTCAAATCCTATGTCGGTAGGCCATCACCCCTCTATTTTGCCGAACGTCTCACCCGCGAGGTGGGCGGGGCGCAAATCTACCTCAAACGGGAAGATCTCAACCATACCGGTGCTCACAAGATCAACAACACGGTGGGTCAGGCTCTGTTGGCCAAACGCATGGGTAAGCCGAGAGTCATTGCCGAAACAGGCGCCGGACAGCACGGCGTGGCGTCCGCCACCGTGGCCGCCCGTCTCGGTATGCAATGCACCGTCTACATGGGTGAGGAGGATATCCGGCGACAGGCGATTAACGTGTACAGGATGCGCCTATTAGGTGCAGAGGTAGTGCCAGTAGGCTCTGGCTCTAAAACCCTGAAGGATGCCTTGAACGAGGCCTTAAGAGACTGGGTCACACGGGTAGAAGAAACATTTTACATTATTGGCACCGTGGCAGGTCCTCACCCTTATCCGGCCATGGTGCGAGACTTTCAAAGTGTCATCGGACGTGAAGCCAGGGAGCAGATGCGGACCCAGGTGGGACGACTTCCCGATGCACTGGTCGCTTGCGTCGGTGGCGGATCAAATTCAATCGGACTGTTTCATCCCTTTGTCAATGACATGGATGTAGAGATGTACGGTGTAGAAGCAGCCGGGGAAGGTGTGGAAACCGGCCATCATGCAGCGCCCTTATGTGCGGGCTCTCCTGGTGTGTTGCATGGCAATCGAACCTATATCATGCAGGATAAAGCTGGTCAGATCATTGAAACCCATTCTATCTCCGCCGGACTAGATTATCCGGGGGTAGGGCCAGAACACGCTTACTGGAAAGATTTGCAGCGCGCACACTATGTGGCTGTCACCGACGAGGAAGCCCTGGAAGCCTTTCATTTGCTCACCAGAGTGGAGGGGATCTTGCCGGCATTGGAATCCAGTCATGCCATTGCTTATGCCACAAAACTTGCGGCTGAACGCAACAAAGAAGAGATCATTTTGGTGAATTTATCTGGTCGTGGTGACAAGGACGTGCATACAGTGGCGTCATTGGAAGGCATGCAAATATGAATCGACTGGATGCCAGATTTGCTTCCTTAAAACAGCAAGGTAAGCGAGCCTTTGTGACCTTTATCACCGCAGGGGATCCTGAGCCCGGCATGACGGTTTCTCTATTGCATCATTTGGTAGCGGAAGGTGCGGACGTGTTAGAACTAGGCGTGCCTTTTTCTGATCCCATGGCTGATGGACCGGTGATACAGAAGGCCAACGAGCGCGCCTTGTCTCATCACATGAGTTTAAAACAGGTGTTACAACAGGTACGGCAGTTTCGGCAGCAAGACGATAGTACGCCTATTGTGTTAATGGGGTATTTGAATCCCTTAGAAAAGATGGGAATCAAGGGTTTCGCGGCCCAAGCACGTGATGCGGGCGTCGATGGTCTCATCATTGTGGATATGCCACCGGAAGAGGCGGAAGAGGCGAGCCGGATTTTTGATTCCTGCAACTTAGCTCCGGTATTTTTACTGGCGCCTACCAGCAGTGATGCGCGTATTCAGCGTGCCTGTGAATTGGCCCAGGGATTCGTTTATTATGTCTCTTTGCGAGGTGTCACTGGCGCGCAAGTGAGCGATTATCAAGAGATCGCAGATCAAGTCGCAAAAATTCGCAAACATACTTCATTGCCTGTGGGCGTGGGTTTTGGCATCAAAGATGGCGACACTGCAACGGCAATGGGTGGTCATGCAGATGCCTTGGTCGTGGGCAGCGCATTGGTCAATTGTGTTGAAAAATACGCCACGGACCCGGATGCAATGAAACAGGCTATTTCTGCTGTGATGCGCGATATTCGTGTTGCCATTGATAGGCTGCCTGCGCTTCAAGGGTAAAACAAATAATGGATGGTGATAGATGAGTTGGTTTGAAAAGTTAATTCCCTCAAAAATTCGTACGGAAGCAAGCGGTGAAAAGAAAGATGTGCCTGAGGGGATCTGGACGAAGTGCCCAGCTTGTGACGCGATGTTATATACCGCTGAGTTAGAGCGTAATCTGAGTGTCTGTCCTAAGTGTGAACATCACCTGCGCATCAATGCGAGAAGGCGTTTGGATACGTTTTTGGATGCTGAAGGTAGAGAAGAGATAGGCGCTAAGTTGCAACCCGTAGACGTGCTCAAGTTTAAAGATAGTAAAAAATATCGCGATCGTATCCTGCAAATGCAGAAAAAAACGAATGAGACTGATGCAATGGTAGCAATGAGTGGCACACTGCTCGAATTGCCCGTGGTATGCGCCGCATTTGAGTTCTCCTTTATGGGCGGATCTATGGGTGCAGTGGTGGGGGAACGATTTGTGCGTGCCGTGGATGTGGCCCGAGAACGCTGTCATCCGCTGATTTGTTTTTCTGCCTCCGGTGGTGCTCGTATGCAAGAAGCGTTGATCTCTTTAATGCAGATGGCGAAAACCAGTGCGGCGCTTGGTCGTTTGGCCAATGCGGGTGTGCCTTACATCTCTGTGTTAACCGATCCGACGACTGGGGGCGTGTCAGCTAGTTTTGCCATGTTGGGGGATCTCAATGTGGCCGAACCCAATGCACAAATCGGTTTTGCTGGCCCTCGAGTGATAGAACAAACTGTGCGGGAAACGTTACCAGAAGGATTCCAGCGTGCCGAATTTCTGCTCACCCACGGCGCTATCGACATGATCATTCCGCGTACGCAAATGAGATCGCGTCTGTATAATTTGCTTTCAATCATGCAGAAAATTACTCCGGTGGTGGCAGAAACGCCCGAGCCAACTAGCTAATCAACGCACATGTCCACAGCGTTGCAAGAGTGGTTGCTGAGGCTAACTAAGCAACATCCTCAGGCGATTGATATGGGACTTGAGCGTGTTGCTCTGGTGGCAGCTAATTTGTCACTACGGTCCTTTCAAGTTCCTGTGATTACCGTCGGCGGCACCAATGGTAAAGGCACCTGCATTGCAGCACTGGAAGCCATCTATTGCCATCAGGGATATCGGGTTGCAAGCTACACTTCGCCGCATCTTGTCCGTTTTAACGAACGTATTCGCATTCACGGCCACCCAGTGACAGATGACATGCTTTTGCAGGCATTTGAGCAGGTGGCGCATGCACGCCAAGGCACTTCGCTAACTTTTTTCGAGTTCACCACCTTGGCTGCGTTGTGGATTTTTAATCGCAGCCATGTGGATGCGATTGTTTTAGAAGTGGGCTTAGGCGGGCGCTTAGATGCGGTCAACATTGTCGATGCAGATGTGGCGGTGATCACCAGTATCGGTTTGGATCATATGGACTATCTAGGGGCGGATCTCAATTCAATCGCCGCTGAAAAAGCGGGCATCATGCGCTGTCACAAGCCGGTGATTTGTGGAGAGGGGGTCGTGCAAAAAGCCATCGTACAGAGAGCGGAACAGTTACAAGCGCCACTCTATGGATATGGTGAGGCATTCGAACTGGAAGCAGACACGGCACAGTGGATATGGAGAGGGCTAAACTCCAGCTATCAGCGAATAGAGTTACCGCTATCTTCGAGCCCACTAAATAGAACTGCTATTGCTTGTGCGATACAAGCAGCGACTCTGTTGTCAGATATACTGCCGGTATCTAACCCGGCATTGAAAGCTGGTGCAATAAATAGATTGGCAGGAAGATTTTCAGTGATTTCTGAAAATCCTCTACAAGTAATTGATGTGGCGCACAATAAGCCTGCAATAGAGGCTTTATTTAAGAAGTTGCATGAAGATTATCCTCAGGCTGCTGAGGTGCATGCGGTATTTGCGATGCTGCAGAACAAAGATATCTTAGGTAGCATAGAGAATGTACGCGAGAAGATTTGTACTTGGCATCTCGCACCTTTATCTGATGATCGTGCGCTCTCAACAGCAGAATTGGCGTACCTGATTAGAACAGCAGAGCCAGAGGCGAATATCATTTGTTATCAGAGTGTGCGCGAAGCTTGGCAGGGCGCGCAACGACAACAGGGTGACAAACCTATACTCGCTTTTGGCTCCTTTGTATTGATAGGTGCCTTAATGGCTGAGCTAAATTTATCTGTTGATGAATAAGAGGTAAGATTAATATGCCATGGAAGAGATCCAGATCAAGCAACGGCTAGTGGGCGCTATCATCTTAGTGTTACTGGCGGTCATTTTTCTACCCATGTTTTTGGATGGTGAGGGCTATGAAGCCTATCTTGATGATCAAGTGCCACCGGTCCCAGCGGCATTGTTGGAGCCAAAAGGTATCGTGCCAGGAAGCGTTCTCGAGGCCGGTGAAAAAGGGGGAGAGCGTTTAACTGCATCCCCGGTACCACGGGACGAGTCGGTAGCGCCTAAGAAAAAAGTCAATTCAGTTACACCGCAGTCTCAATCTAATAATCAAGCGGCTGAATCGAAAGCCGGTCCTGGAAGTTGGATTGTGCAGGTGGCCAGCTTTAGTCAACGCCAGAATGCTGAAAAGTTTCGTGACAGGCTGCAATCTGGTGGATTCACTGCTTATCTGGAATCTATAACTGTAAAAAACAAACCTGGGTATCGCGTGATTGCGGGTCCATTTAAAACCAAAAGTGAAGCGATACAGAATCAATACCAGATAAAAGCAAAATTCTCTACGCAGGGTTTAATAAGAGAGGTAAAGGAGTAGCGCGTTCTCTCTACTAATTTGATAGACTAACTGTCTTTTTGGGCCCAGATTGTCTTCTCTATGGTTTGGATCGATATTCTGCTTTTACTGATTTTGGCGGTTTCCGCCTTAGTTGGCTGGATCCGCGGTTTAGTGACCGAAGTGTTGTCGATTCTTTCTTGGGTAGTCGCAAGTGTGTGCTCGCTACTATTTGCTGCATCGGTAGCGATGCAACTGGACACGTGGATCCCTCAACCTGCTCTGGCTTATGCACTCTCGTTTTTTGTCATCTTCATTGTCGTATTGATGCTTGCATCTTTGGTCAAAGTATTGGTGAAAAAGCTGATACATAAAACCCTGTTAAAGGTTCCAGATAGAGTCTTTGGTTTGGGATTTGGCACCTTAAGAGGCGGTATATTAATCATCGTTATGGTGATGATTGGTAGTTTAACTCCTTTGAGTCAAAATAAAACTTGGCAAAGTTCAGTATTTATCCCTCAAGTGTTGTTAGTGGTCAATTGGTTGGAATCCTATTTTCCTATGGCGGCATCTGCGCCCGTCTCTCTGGAACAAAAACTAAATCTTTAATAGGTGGACAAGTTAAATGTGTGGTGTTGTAGGAGCAGTATTAAAAAGCGAAGTGAATCTTTTACTGTACGAATCTCTAACGGTGCTGCAGCATCGAGGCCAGGACGCCGCAGGCATCACCACACTGGATAAGGGATACTTTAATTTAAGTAAAAGTAATGGCTTAGTGCAAGATGTGTTTCAAGCAGACCATATGCTGCGTTTGACTGGTCGAGTGGGTATTGGTCACTGCCGGTATCCTACGGCCGGATCATCCAGTTCGTCCCAAGCACAACCATTTTATGTGAACGCGCCTTTTGGTATTTCTCTGGCACACAATGGCAATCTCACCAATGCCATGGCACTTCAGCAAGAGATGTTTCGCACAGACATGCGCCATGTGAATACAGATTCCGATTCAGAAGTGTTGTTGAACATATTTGCGCACGAGTTGCATCGACTTGGTAAAGCCGATCTCGATCAAGAAGATATATTTAAAGCCGTTTCTGCGGTCCATCGCCGCTGTCGTGGTGCCTATGCTGTGGTGTTGATGATAAACGGTCACGGTATGGTGGGTTTTCGCGATCCCAACGGTATTCGGCCCCTGGTATATGGAAAACGGGAGACCGATAAGGGTGATGAATATATGCTGGCTTCGGAAAGCGTCGCACTCGATTTTCAAGGCTTCGAGTTGATTGCCGATGTGCAGCCGGGTGAAGCTGTCTATTGTGATTTAGATGGCAATCTCTGGACCAAACAGTGTGCGCAGAAAACGCAGCGTTCTCCCTGTATTTTTGAATATGTTTATTTCGCCCGACCTGACTCCATGATAGACGGTATTTCTGTTTATAAAAGTCGTTTGAGAATGGGTGAAAAGCTCGGGCAGCAAATAAAAAAACAGTGGCACGATAAGAATATTGACGTGGTGATTCCAATTCCAGACACCGCGCGTACTGCCGCCATGGAATTGGCCAGGGAACTCAATGTGGTCTATCGCGAAGGGTTTATCAAGAATCGATATATTGGCCGTACCTTTATTATGCCGGGGCAGAAAGAGCGGCAACGATCCGTGAGGCGTAAACTAAATGCCATCGATCTGGAATTTGATGGCAAAAACGTTTTGCTGGTGGACGACTCCATTGTGCGTGGCACCACCTCGCAACAGATAGTGCAGATGGCGCGAGATGCCGGTGCCAATCAAGTCTATTTTGCCTCTGCTGCACCTCCGGTGCGTTTTCCAAATGTGTATGGAATTGATATGCCCAGTGCCAGTGAGTTGATTGGATATGGGCGAGAACCTGAACAGATACGTCAAGCAATTGGGGCCGACGCGCTCATTTATCAAACATTGGAAGATTTGGAACATGCCGTGTGTGGTCATTATGGACACATTGCCCGATTCGATAGCTCTTGTTTCAACGGAGATTATGTCACGGGAGATATAGATGATGCCTATCTGGAAAGATTAGACGTGATACGTAACGATACGGCTAAAGAGAAGAGGCGTTCACAGGATAAAGGTTATACTGTTTTAGCAGTGCATAATAACAGCTAGGAAAATATGAAAAAAGATTCCCCCTCATGGCAGACCCAGGCGATACGTGCCGGTCAGATCCGCAGTCAAGAGCAAGAACATTCTGAGGCGATTTTTCCTACTTCAAGTTTTGTCTTTGGTAGCGCCGAGGAAGCAGCCTCAAAGTTTGCTGGTGACACGCCCGGGAACATCTATAGCAGATTCACTAATCCCACGGTGCGTACATTTGAACAGCGATTGGCTGCCTTAGAAAACGCCGAACGTTGTGTGGCAACTGGCTCTGGCATGGCAGCCATTCTGTGTACCTGCATGGCGTTGTTGCAGTCTGGGGATCATGTGGTCTGCGCGCGAGAAGTGTTTGGTTCCACCGTGACTTTGTTTAATAAATATTTGAGTCGATTTGGCATCGATTTTACCTTTGTCAAATTATCAGATCTCAACTCATGGCAACAGGCCATTCAACCCAATACCAAGATCTTTATTTGTGAAAGTCCGTCCAATCCCTTGACCGATATTGTGGATATTGCAGCATTGGCGGAAATTGCGCACGAACACCACATTCGATTGGTGGTGGACAACTGTTTTTGTACCCCTGCGCTGCAACAGCCTCTCAATTTAGGGGCTGATATAGTCATTCATTCCGCCACTAAATTTATAGATGGCCAAGGGCGATGTTTGGGGGGGGCTGTCTGTGGGGATGACAAAACGTTGGAGGAGGTATTTGGTTTTCTTCGTAGTGCAGGCCCTGCAATGAGTCCTTTTAACGCTTGGGTGTTTTTAAAAGGGCTCGAAACCTTAAAAATAAGAATGCAGGCTCATTGTCACAATGCGGCCCAATTGGCTGCTTGGTTGTCGCAACAACCAAAGGTGGCTCGAGTCTTTTATCCTGGATTGCCCGGGCATCCACAGCATCAGTTAGCCAAGAGACAACAGTCAGATTTTGGTGCCATCGTTTCTTTTGAACTGAAAGGTGGGCAAGCTGAAGCATGGAAGCTGATCAACCAAACTGAAATACTCTCCATCACCGCTAACCTTGGGGATACTAAATCCACCATCACCCATCCTGCCACCACGACTCACGGTAAACTAAGTGATCAACAAAGACAGGATGCAGGTATTAGCGATGGCTTAGTGCGTATTGCGGTGGGTTTGGAAGCTTTTGAAGATATTCAAGCAGATCTCATTGCTGCAGTGAGTTAAGGGTTTCACGGCTCATTTATTCTGCAAATCCTAAATGTGAATAGCGAAGTAGCGAGATCTGAGTACTGGTGGCTCTTATGATACGTGTTTCTTCCGACCAGTCTCCCAACACATAACGTACACATTTTTTTGAATCGATCGTCAAACGATGTACTGCGGGTCGGTGAGTATGTCCGTGAATCATTTGTTGTACCTGGTCGCGGGCCATTGTCGCTTTTACTTCATTCAAGTTGACATCCATGATTTCCAGTACCGAATGTGTTTTGTGCTCACTGCTTTTTTCTCTTGCCTGTTGTGCGTAGGCTTGGCGTGTGGCAATGGGTTGCATTAAAAACTGTTGTTGCCATTGAGGCTGCCTGACCTGAGCGCGAAATGCCTGATAGGCAGTATCATCAATACAGAGACTGTCCCCGTGTAGCAACAGCGTGGGCTCGCCAAACAGATTTATGACTGTATACTCAGATAGCAGTCGTGCGCCAATTGAGTGGGTGAAGTGTTCTCCAAGTAGAAAATCTCGATTTCCGTGCATGATATATATTTGAGTCCCCATAGCGGACAAACGTCTCAGTTGTGTGACAATGGGTTTTAAAGTACCCATTGGCGCATCGTCGCCTATCCAAACCTCGAATAGATCGCCCAAAATATAAAGATGCTGGGCTTTGCACGCTTCCTCCTGAGCGAATTTCATGAACAGCTTCCATGAGTCCTCATCAGCGGATGCCAAATGTATGTCAGAAATAAAGTAGCAAAGCTCGTCCCCTTGATGTTTCATCATGAGTTAGTCAGAATTTCTGTTTTCAAGATGATCACGGGTTGTATGGGATAATCCGCAGGAAAAGGACCCATGGCACGGGTAGGCATTTTGCCAATTTTATCTACTACCGACATGCCCGCTATGACACGACCAAAGACACAATAACCCCAACCTTGGGGCGTCGAACTGCGGTAATTTAAGCCGGGATTGTCGACCAAATTGATGAAGAACTGTGACGTGGCGGAGTGAGGATTGGCGCGTCTCGCCATTGCTAAACTACCACGCACATTGGGCTGTTGGTTGTTTGCTTCGTTCAAAATAGCGCCTTGGGTTGGTTTCTGCTCGAAGCTTTGGGTAAAACCGCCTCCTTGAATCATAAAGCCATCGATAATGCGATGAAAAATCGTGCCGGTGTAAAAGTCCTGCCGAATATAAGACAAAAAATTTTCTACGGTGATGGGTGCCTGTTGCGGGTAGAGTGCGAGGATAATTTCACCCTGGTTGGTGAGCATTCTGATACGGATTTCTTGCTGAGGGGAGACTGGTGCATCAGCGTTTTCTGCTGAGAGGCCATAGCTCACTATCTGCAACCCGATAAAAATTGCAAAGAGCCATTTTCTCTTGCTGAGCATGTTAAAATTCCCCCTTTTTTGAGATCCGTTCACTGGCACAACATCATATCGGGTTTTGAGTACACTATGAAGTCGCTGGGATGGAGATCCTGGGTGAAAGCGTATGACAGAGAAGCAGCTAAGATCGATTCAAATTTACAATAACCTGACTCGTAGGAAAGAAGAACTCATCCCTCTAAGCAGGGGGAAAATTCGCATGTATGTGTGTGGCATGACGGTATATGATTATTGTCATCTTGGTCATGCTCGCGTGTTGGTGAGTTTTGACTATATGGTGAGGTTTATGCGCGCCTGTGGTTATGAGGTGACCTATGTGCGCAATATTACAGATGTGGATGACAAAATCATTCAACGGGCCAACGAACACAATCGAACCATTCAGTCGCTCACTGATGAGTTCATTGAAGCGATGCATGAAGATGAAAAAAAACTCAATGTATTGTCACCCGATATGGAGCCCAGGGCCACAGAATCTATGGCGGACATCATTGAGATGATTGATGTGTTGCAACGAAAGGGGTTTGCCTATGCTGCTGACAATGGAGACCTCTATTACGAGGTGGGGCGGTTTGAATCTTACGGCAAACTCTCGCATAAACAGGTATCCGATCTGCGAGCCGGTGCCAGAGTTGAGTTAAATCAAGCGAAAAAGGATCCCCTCGATTTTGTGTTGTGGAAGGCCGCTAAAGCAGATGAGCCGAGTTGGCCATCCCCTTGGGGTCCGGGGAGACCTGGGTGGCATATTGAATGTTCCGCCATGTCGACACGTTGCTTAGGAGAGAGTTTCGATATTCATGGAGGAGGATTAGATCTGCAGTTTCCGCATCATGAAAACGAAATTGCTCAGTCAGAAGCGGCTACCGACAAACCATTTGCGCATACCTGGATGCATGTGGGATTTGTACAAGTCAATAAAGAAAAAATGTCCAAATCACTGGGCAACTTTTTTACCATCAGAGAGGTGCTAAAGCAGTACCATCCTGAGGTCATCCGGTATCTCATGATAGCCAGCCACTATCGCAGTCCGCTAAATTATTCTACGGAGCAGTTAGATAATGCGAAGGCGGCACTCGATCGTTTTTATAGTCTGCTGCGTACGGTGAAGCCTACAGAAGCGCCGATTGAGGAAGCCTATAGCGAACGTTTTTATCAGGCAATGGCGGATGATTTCAACACGCCAGAAGCGTTGGCTGTATTGTTCGATCTGGTACGAGAAATAAATCGCTTAAAAGCGCTGGATGAAGAAGCGGCATCCAAGCTCTGTGTCACTTTGATACAGCTCAGTGATGTGTTGGGGATCTTACAAGAAGATGCGGAGACTTTTCTAAAACAGAGTCAACGCAACGATGAGAAGTGGTCAGATGATAAGATTGACGCGCTGATTGTTGAGCGTCAACAGGCTCGATCTGAAAAAAATTGGGCACGGGCAGACGAGATCAGAGATCAATTAACCCAGGCGGGCATATTATTAGAAGACAGTGGTGAGGCCACTAGTTGGCGTCGGAGTTAAATTTTTGTTGCCACAGCATGTGATACATCGCTGATCCAAAATCTTTATATTTGATTCATCTAATCGCCCACCTGACAGAACGGAATTTGCCCTAACATGAGTAGGGCCAAGTCATTTTGTGCTGGTTAATTTAAACAATACTATCTGCGATTGTGAGAAGAGAGCCATTGAAAAAAAGCCTGTAGTGATGAAAAGGCAATAGCACGTTAACTAAGTAGAATCACTTAATTCCGCTGCCTTCAAGGTATTTTCTAGAAGTGTTGCAATGGTCATTGGACCAACACCACCAGGCACAGGTGTGATAAAACTGGCGTTTTGTTTTGCCACATCGAAATCGATATCGCCGACGAGTGAACCGTTTTCTAACCGATTGATGCCCACATCTACTACCACAGCGCCTGGCTTAATCCATTCTCCTTGAATGATGCCAGGTTTGCCCACCGCGACTACCAGGAGCTCTGCTTGTCTGACTTGGTAGGCTAGATCTTTAGTAAAACGGTGACAGCTCACTACTGTGGCACCTGCGAGTAACAGTTCTAGCATCATTGGCCTGCCCACAATGTTGGATGCGCCGACAATCACTGAGTGCATGCCTTTAGTATTGATGTCGTAAGCTTCTAATAGGGACATGATGCCTAATGGAGTGCAGGGTCGTAAAGCGGGAGAACGCAGCGCTAATTTGCCGATATTAAATGGGTGAAATCCATCCACGTCTTTGCTTGGATCGATGCGTTCAATCACTCGCTCAGCATTGATCTGCGCAGGCAAAGGGAGTTGTACCAAAATACCGTGGATTTGTGCATCCCGATTCAATTGATCAATTAATGCCAACAGCTCGGATTCGCAGACCTCAGCGGCAAGATCGTAGGCCACGGAATTAAATCCCACTTGTTCACAGGCTTTGCGCTTGTTGCGTACATAGATTTCTGAGGCGGGATCATTCCCTACCAATATGACTGCGAGACCAGGGCAGGATTTTCCTGAAGCAACCCGCTGCTTGACTCTATTTTTGATATTCTGTCGTAGATTATTGGCGATGGTTTTCCCATCGATGAGGATCGCAGTCATAGGGTAAGTATAATGTTCCAGCGGATTTTCCCACTATTTTCTCATGACGGTGTCTCCAGGCCAACCACATGCTTTTGATTTTATTCAAAAGTAGAGGTTTGACGCCATTGGGTTAGACACGTATCATCCCGTCCTCCACGCCAATATGATGCAGTGTTTGGTGAATCGGGGCATAGCGCAGTCTGGTAGCGCACCTGCTTTGGGAGCAGGTGGTCGGGGGTTCAAATCCCTCTGCCCCGACCAACTTTTGCTAGGTCCATTCCGGGGACATAGTAACACTTCATACCGGAGACATGGGTAACACTTTTGGAGCGAATGGGTTTTCACCCATTGGCTCCACCCGGTTCTGTTCCTCGTCAAAAAATCCTATGTCATAGTCCATAAAGCTGACAAGCCATATCTTGTCTTCTACTTCTCGAATCCCGATATATTGTCCGGCAAAGACTGTACTCAGGTTAATTTTACGCCTGCCCACACAGATTCTGCCACACCGTGTCACTTTGATCGTGCGATCATGAAATGGATACTCTGGCACATCAGGTTTGAAGTATTGCCTGGCTGAAGGTGTATACACTTCAGCAGGATAGATGCCATTTAGCGCCTGGTGGGGGCGTTCGTAATTGTATACCTCAATAAACTGATCGAAACGCCCCTGTTGCTGAAGGAAATTGTAGCTGGGAGGCTTGGTTGCTTCTTTCTTCAAGGTCAGATGCATGCGTTCGTGACGACCGTTCTGTTGTGGATTTCCAGGCTTGATTCGCTCAATGGAAATGCCCAATCGCAGCCACCAGACAGAAAGCCGGCTGAGGCCATACAGCGCGTGTGCCGAGGCGAACGGCACACCGTTATCCGTGCGAATGGCAGCAGGTAAGCCATATTCCTTGAAAGCCTCTTCAAACACTGGAAAAGCGCCATTTTCCTTGACGGATTCCAATCCCTCGCAGGCTAACAGGTAGCGAGATTGCTGATCAGTAATTGTCAGGGGGTAGCAATACTGACGATTGCCGAGTTGGAACTGCCCTTTGAAATCGGCGCACCACAAAGCATTAGGAGAGCGAACTGCTTGCAGCTGAGAGCCTTGTGCTTTGAGTCGTCGACGCTTACGTCGTTTGACTAACCCATGCCGATCAAGGACCGAATGAATTGTGCTCTTCGCGGGAGGCTTGAAGGATGGGAATATTTTGGCCAGTTTATCCCGTATCTTGGGAGCGCCCCAGGTGGGATGCTCCTGCTTAATTCTCAGGATGCTTTTCTCTACCTGGAAAGGCAATTTATTGGCATGCCGGTAGGGTGTTCTCGCCCGATCCTCGAGACCTTGAAGGCCGCACTCCTTATACCGGTTAAAGATCTTATAGCCTGTCTTGCGGGATATTCCGAACTCACGGCACACAGAGGCCATCTTTTCACCCTCCAGCAGACGGGCCACGAATCTCAGTCTTTCATCCATACGATTACACTCTTTCCAAGGCATCTGGGTGGCTCCCAAATGCTGAAATGTGTAACCTATGTCTACGGAATATTCTGTAACCTATGTGTCAGGAAGTACAAACAATTTACAAATCCTTCTAGCAGTGTTCTCAATCTTTGCTAGGTAGTGCTGGCTATATCGCTGAACTTGCCAGGCCCTCCGTGCCTCGTGGGCTTCTTCATTAGGTGCGGGAACTTCCCCAAATTTCACTAAAACCCGGAAAGTATCAACCGGTTAGCAAATCATCTAGCACGAGACGCGATCCACAGGTAGCCATTAAGCCATTCTTCCTGTTACAGAAATCCATTGTCGTCGTTCAGTGAGAACCATTTCCGGTCGATAAGCGATCTGTATCCCTATGAATATGATAATCCTTAGTCATTTTGGTTGATTGAATGCAAACAACAGTCGCAGTCTCGGTTGAAGATCTTAAAGTTGGCATGTATGTATGCGATTTGGATCGTCCTTGGTTAGAAACCGCTTTTCTAACCCAGGGTTTTCGCATCTGTAGCGTCGATCAGATAACCCAACTCAAAGATTTATGTGAGTATGTCTATATTGACTCCGAATACGTTGTTGGTGAGACAGATCGGGAAAAGTTAAGAACCATTACACCGAATCACACAGGTGTAGAGCAAGACAAAAAACGCTTGAGTCGGCGCGCTTGGGGCAAAATGCCAAGAATTGATTATAAGATTAGACACTCGATTCAAGATGAGTTACCAAAAGCAAAATACTTGCACCATTGGCTCAGTAACAGTTTAAAAGACACCATCGATTCACTAAAGAACGGGCGCAGTGTTGATGTAAAGTTGTTGCAAGAAACGGTGAATCCGCTCATAGATAGCGTGATTCGCAATCCAGACGCCGCTATGTGGTTAGCACGGATGCGCAAAGAAGATCAGTATAGCTACGAACATGCAATCAGTGTGTCTATTTGGATAACAGCGTTTGGACGATATTTAGGATTGCCAAAAGAAGATTTGCAGGATTTAGCGCTTGGTGGTCTGTTGTTCGATATTGGCAAAGCGAAGATCCCTAAATGCGTGCTGGAACAACCGAGGAAACTACTAGATAAAGAGTTTGAACTGGTCAAGAAACATGTTTCATGGAGCGTGAAGATTCTAGAAAACACTGAAGGGATATCACCGCGTGTCATAGAAATTGCCGCTTATCACCATGAGAGGCACGATGGAACAGGCTATCCCAATGGTCTAAAAGGGACTGAGATTCCTTTGTTTGCACGTATGGCGGCGATAGTGGATTGTTACGATGCAATTACCAGCCAACGGGCTTATGCGCGTTCGCTGTCGCCTCATGAAGTTATCCGAAAATTATACGAATGGCGAGATAAAGATTTTCAAGGAGCGTTGGTAGAAGAATTTATTCAGGCGATCGGTCTTTACCCGGCAGGTTCGTTGGTGGAGCTAAATACAGGGGAGGTGGCGGTGGTCATTGCGCAGTCCCGTTCTCGCCGGTTGAAGCCGCAGGTGATGTTCTTGCTGGATAACCAAAAACAGCCACTAGAAGAATTCAACACAATAGATTTATTCAGCGATTCAGCGAAACATTTGGAAATCACTAGAAGCTTGGAGCCCGGAGCTTACGGTATCAATCCAGACGAGTTGTATCTCTAAGATATGACTGTTTCATTAGAGACTCAATCGCCTCTGGTTGCAATTGGACGACTGCCTTTCCTTCAACAGTTAGAGAAAATTAATCCCGAAGTGGGTGCGATACTGGCGATTCGCTTAACGAATTTTGAACGAATTCAGGATTTACTTGGTTATGAGGCGGCGCAAGATATTTTATCTTGCGTGCAAGAGATAATTAAACAGACCGTACCCCCGTCGACAATTCGGATAGCGAGAATCGCGGAATCTACCTTCGCCCTTCCCTTAATGCAACTAAAGAACGAAGGCCATGCAAAACTGGCGGCGATGAAATTCATTCGCCTGTCAGAGGAGCCGCTAGTTTGGAATGAGCACAAAATTTTAGCCAAGTTTGCGATAGGCATTTCAAAAGTTGGCAACCAAGGCACGAGTGCAACAGAAAAACTACGTCAAGCTGAACTAGGTTTATCCACTGCAGTGGGATCTAAGGAAAGATTTGCTATATACGCAGATGTGGTCTCAGAACGAATTACGCGTTATTGGCAGCTAGAAGATCAACTCCATCATGCGATAGAAATGCATGAGATGGAGTTACACTATCAACCGAAAATTGATATCCAACACGCAAAGATACATGGTGCGGAAGCTTTGATCCGATGGCATTCACCTAAATTTGGACAGGTGTTTCCCGATGAATTTATTTCCATTGCAGAAGAGTCGGGGCAAATTATTGATTTGAGTCGGTGGGTTCTAAAAACTGCATTTAAAGATGCAGTGAATTGGATCCGGTTCCAGCATCATTTATCGGTCGCGATAAATATTTCAGCATCTGTATTGAAAGATTCGGATTTTATTTACTATGTAGAATCGGCAGCAGCAATATGGGATCTGCCTTTAGCACATTGCACTATTGAGATAACAGAATCGGAGGTGATGAGCAATCCAGCGAGTACCATTCGTGTGCTGGAACAGCTAAAAGAGAAAGGGATCAGAATTTCCATTGACGATTTTGGTACTGGATATTCTTCCTTAGCGTACCTAAAAGATATCCCGGCTGACGAAATCAAGATAGATAGGGCATTTGTTCAGGGAATGAAAGAAGATCGGGGAAAAATTGAGATTGTACGTACTATTATTGCCTTGAGCCATAGCTTAGGTTACAAGGTGGTGGCGGAAGGCGTGGAGGATCTTACCACTCTAGAACTTCTCCACACTCAAGGATGCGACATTGTGCAGGGTTATTATTTTGCCAAAGCACTACCGAAAAAAGTTTTTCATCAATGGCTTAAAGACTGGGAGTCATTGGATAAATGGATGGAACGTCACCCTTAGCCGGATGCACCCTGGGTCGTTGAATTTTCAGTTAAACACTTCTTCTGTATAAGTTCTCTACTACCAAAAATACTTTTATAGCTTCCAAAATATTACTCGATAGCACACAGCGCTGATTCAGTGCTAACTTGGATGTGCTTTTCTTGCGTTGCATGGTTCAGTAGATAAAACATTATGGAGGATAACATGGCTGGTAAATATACTTCAGTTTATGCATTGGAACAAAATGCCAAGGTAATCCCGGGAACCGCAGCGCTGGTTCAAGGGGCGCGTGTTTGTACCTATCGTGATCTCGATGAAAGAGCGAATCAAGTCGGGCGCGCATTACTCAAGCTGGGTGTGAAGCGGGCAGAACGTTTTACCATTGCCTTGACCAATTGTTTTGAATTTGTGGAGTCTACTTATGGTGCTTGGAAGGTTGCAGCCATTACAGTGCCACTCAATTATCGTTTTATGGATGATGAATTAGTCAATGTCATTGATAATTCAGATTCCGTGGGAATCGTATTGGAAGATGAGTTTCTCGATACGTTCCTGCGTATTCGCACGCGATTACCTAAGGTGCGGTTCCTCTTAGTAGTTGGGCAGACGCCCTCAAATCCAGGTGACCATATCTATAACTATGATGAATTTGTTTCTGAACAGAAAACAAGCAAGCCCATATTGGCTTGGGCAGAGCAGACGGACTCCGATGTAGGCTACAACATATATACAGGTGGTACCACTGGCATGCCGAAAGGTATTTCCTACAACGAAAGAGCGCTGTTGGAAACCATTCGCGAGGGGGCTTTAGGGGGCATCAACAAGATATTAAAAACAGCCACTGAAACTGATGCGGAAAAATTAAAGGCGTTACCAGGCGGTGCATTTTTAGCCTCACGATTAGGTCAAAGAGTATTAAAATCGAATTGGACCTCGAAAGTATTAACTGCGTTCGTGAAGCGTGTACCGCTCTCCTACACACCGTTGTTACCGAAACGATTATCAGGCAGCGCTCGTGGCTTAGTGGTGAGTCCGATGATGCATTCCGTGGGTTGGGGTGTTGCTCATGCGTTACCTCGTGTGGGCGGTACAGTCTACATGTTGGAAGATAAGTCCTTTAACGCTAAAGAAGCGATTCAACTGTTGAAGCGAAATAATGTTGCTTTTATCGCTGCTATTGGGGACGCAACTCTGAAGCCTATCTTGGCGGAGCTAGATCAAAATCCAGCTAAACTCCCGTATCTTAAAACCATTGGCGCCGTAGGTATGCCCACCTCCCCAGAAGTGAAAGAGGGTTTATTAAAGCGACATGTCCCTCATGCGGTGTTTGTTGATTGCATTGGTGGCTCTGAACTCACAGGCATGGCTGTGACTGTCTATACCGCAAATGATACGCAGTTTGATAAAGCCACATTTCCCACAACCGATATTGTGCAGATTATTAATCCAGAAACTGGATTGTCAGTTGCGCCAGGTGAAGTGGGTGAATTGGCCAGAAAAACACAAATCTTACCAAATGGGTACTATAAAGATCCCGAGAAGACCAAGAAGTTGATTCGCGAAATGAACGGTGAAACTTGGATTATGAGTGGCGATTTGGCACGGTTAGATGAACAGGGTAACTTTCATTTTGTCGGTAGAGGATCCGAGTGTATTAATACCGGCGGAGAAAAAGTCTACCCTGAAGAAGTCGAGAACGTTGTGAAATTGATCGATGGTATTAAAATGGTTGGGATCACCGCCACACCCGATGACAAGTATGGTGAGTTAGTGACCGCTGTAGTGGAGCTAGAAAAGGGAATTGAATTATCCGAAACGGAAGTGATTAATTTTACCAAAGGTAAAATCTCTGGGTACAAGAGACCTAGAAAAGTGATTTTTACAGAAGAGTTTCCGCGCACGCTTATCGGAAAGCCCCACTACAAAGCGTTACGCGATTTGGCTAAGCAAGAGCTGGTTAAGGACAATCAACAAGCTGAAGCAAGTTAAAAAAAAGCCCGCGCCAATCGACTGATTAATGCGGGCTTTGGTGATCTAATGACTAGGATTTTTTAGCAGTATCCATTGGGGGCATACCAGGCATGCCTTGGAATTTAATTTTATACGTTTGAAAGAATCCACCTAGAGTCGCCAGGACACGCCCAATAGCGAGGAAATTATCGGGTACTTCCACGTGGAATTCTTGGAAACGTTCCATAAATTCATTCATAATTTCATCCATGGCGCGCCCTTTTTGTGCTTTCATCGCTTTCTTGGGGTTGATGGCATAGACGGACATTTCATCCACAATTTCATCAGATAAGCCTTTAAATCCTGCTTTCTTCATTAATGGACCAAGGTTTTTAGTATTACCTTGCATCATCGCCATAATCAGCATGGAATAATTGATCGTTTCTTCGGGGGTGAGGCGCCCAATGGTGCCATAGTCCACGATCCACACATTATCTTCAGCATCTACCAAAAAGTTTCCCGGATGTGGATCTGCTTGGAAACAACCGAACTCGGTGATCTGTTGCATGTAACTATTTTGCAATACAGTCAACAGATCTTTTATATGGTCGGTGTCATCATTTCGGTAACATTCATCGAGAATATCTACCAGTCGCTTACCGTCAATCCAGTTGGTGACCATTACCTTCTTTTTACACAGATCGTGTTGCAGGACGGGTACGCGGATTCTTGGTTGATGGTTGAGTTCACCAAACCTCTTAGTATTCGCATATTCATACTGAAAATTCAGTTCTTCAGCGGTCATCTCTAGCATGAAGCGAATCATCTGTTTCACATCAACACTAGGAATTTTGCCGTCTAGCAGGACGCCAATGAGTTGGAAGACAGTGAAATCTTGATCGAAAAGTTCGTCTACTTCTGGCAATTGCACTTTAATAGCCACTTCTTGACCATTTTTCAGGCGCGCTTTATGTACTTGAGCGATGGAAGCGGTAGCAATGGGATCCTCTCCCACCCATTCAAAGTGATCACGCCAGCTTGGACCTAACTCTTCCACTAATACTGGAACCAGCGCGCTAAAGGGCACGGAACGGTTGGCATTTTGTAATGGTTTTAAAGCATCAATGTAAGCGCGAGGTAGGATATCGGGCCGAGCGCTTAGAAATTGCGCAAATTTAACCCAGGTCGCGCCGTTATTTTTACACAGCTTGTACATCAAATGGGCGTTTTTCTTATGCAGCTCTTTATACATCGGGTGATAAATTTCTCTTGTCCACCCTTGTTCTTCTTTGCCCTTGCGCACTTTTTTGTTCAGTCGTGCATAGGAGCGTTCAACCCGTATCACGGTGAACATCGCTCGAAAGAACCTATCTCGCCCGACGGCAATCTGTTTAATCTTTCGCCAATTTAATAATGGTTCGTCGAAATTAAAGCCGTGATAAACATCGCTGCCATACATCGCGCTTCTCCCTAAAATTTTTTTAATGAACAGACTAGGGGGGCGATGAGCATCAACTCAGCACGCTTTTTTCCCATAACCTGTTGATTATTTAGTAAATATTCTTAGATAAATTACTAAAGTGAGGCACCTGTAAGGGGTACCGTTGTTTACAGAGAGGGGATTTTAAGCGTATTCACCTACGTTTGTCTCTATTTTAACGTTCGTTTAAAGGGAATTTTAATTAAATCTGCATTTATCTAACAGCACCTGTTTTGCAGTCGATAAAAAATTACATCGGTTAAATTTAAGTGATAAGTATTTCAGTTATGCATCCATCTGGATATCTCAAAACATTTTGTTTCTGTCTATATTTATATGCGATGCAGAGTTCTGCGTCGGATATTCAGCGGGAGCTCTATCATGCTGCGGCGTTAGGAGATCTAAAAAAACTGGAAACTCTGGTAATGATGGGAGCAGATGTGACCCAGGCTGGCGCAGGCGGAAAAACGGCGCTGATGCGCGCGGCAATTTTTGGAAATTTGCGAGCTGTGCGTTTTCTCGCCGCCGAAGGCGCGCCCCTTAATGCCCAAGATGAATTAGGTAATACTGCGTTAATGCTGGCCGCCACCAGCGGTTACACAGAAGTTTCGGAAGTGCTTTTGGTATTGGGTGCCTCACCAGATGTTAAAAATAATTTAGAGCGTACCGCGATAATGGAGGCTGCGATTGGTGGCCACCGAGAAGTAATCAAGGTATTGTTGCGCTACGGTGCAGATACAGAACCTGTTGATTCTCAAGGAATTACCGCAGAAAGACATGCGATTAGGGCAGGCTCTAAAAGTCTTGGTAAATTAATTAACAAGGCTACCAAGGCCGCCACCAAAGCTAAGGAGGGTTAGAGCCCTTGCGTCAGGTTCATTTAGCACTCTCGAAGTGAGGATGCTAAAATTAGCCGATATCCATTAGCAGAAAATGTAATTTGAGATGGCCTTGCAGCAAGGACTCAATACCCGGGCACAGATTCTTTTGAAGTCGTTGGTAGAGCTGTACGTGGCGGAAGGCCAACCCGTGGCTTCGCGAGCGCTTGTCAGCCATTCGGGTCTCTCTATCAGCCCCGCCACTGTTCGTAATGTGCTGGCGGATTTAGAGGAGTTGGGATTGGTGCATTCTCCGCACACGTCTGCTGGACGGATCCCGACTGTTTCTGGTTACCGATTATTTGTAGACCAATTAATCACCGTTGAACCATTTAATGATTTAACTCTGGAATCCTTGAAACAGAAGTTCGGGGAGACAACAGTCAAAGAAGATTTAAGTAAACGGGCCTCTTCTTTGTTGTCGGAAATGACCAACATGATCTCTGTGGTTACGCTGCCGAAGGTGGAAGAGGAGAGTTTGCACCATATTGAATTTCTAAAGTTGGCAGAAAATAGGGTGTTGGTCATTTTAGTCACCCAAGAGCAGAGTGTGCAAAATCGCGTCATCCATACTGCTAAACACTTCACAGAGTCCGAGCTTAAGGTCATAGCAAACTACTTGAATGACACCTTTCAGGGAACGCCTTTGGAGTTGATTCCCGAGCGATTGGCCCGCCTGATCAATGAAGAGAAGGACCAATTTAGGTTGTTATTACAAAAGGCGAGCGAGATGTCTAATAGCCTGTTCGGCGCGCCCAAGGGTTCGGGTGATTATGTGGTATCCGGTGAGTCCAATATAGTGGATATTGCCAAAGATGCGGGTGTGGAGAAATTACGCCAGCTATTTGAAGCCATCAGCCAGAAACAAGAAATTCTGCATTTACTGGATCAATGTATTGCCGCCGAGGCCACTCAAATTTTTATTGGCCAGGAAACCGGCTATGAAATTTTAGAAGATTGCAGTATTGTAGCCGCCCCTTATGGCAAGGATGGGCGAATTGTGGGTGTGCTGAGCGTGATCGGTCCCACCAGGATGGCCTATGATCGAGTCATTTCGGCGGTAGATATCACAGCCAAATTGATGGGTTTGGTCTTGACTCACGACCAAGAGTCACAATAATTCTGGCGAATTAATGGTTCCCGAGAGGGGTTGTTCATGCTAGCAGGTTGCACAGCAGCCAGTGGTAAAATATTGGGAGTAATGAATGGCGGAGGAAAATCAATCTGACCAAACGACGGAGCCTAATGAAGCGGCTTCACCAGGGCAGACAGCGGTGAATGATACTGAATCGAGCGAAATCGAAGAGGTGGCACAAGGGGAGACATCCAGTCGCTCTGAATTAATCCAGGCGCTACAGGAGGCAAAACAGCAGGCGGCGGAAAATTTAGATAAATTCATGCGTGCCCAGGCGGAAATGGAAAATGTTCGTCGTCGCAGCAGTCGCGATCTTGAGAATGCACGCCAGTATGGTATTGAGCCATTAGTGAAAGAATTAATTCCGATCAGGGATAGTTTAGAGCGTGGATTGGAAGCTGCCGCAGAACATCAGGCCTCAGAAGAGATAGAGGCGATGCGAGAAGGCATCAGGTTAACGCTTTCCATGTTGCAATCGCTATTTGAAAAGTTTCAAGTGGTGCAGTTGGATCCTCAGGGTGAGCCTTTTGATCCCCAGGCCCATGAAGCGATGACCATGTTGACCACGGATGCGGTACCAGAGGGTCATGTAGTGGAGGTGCTAGAGAAAGGGTATCAGTTGCACGATCGGGTGTTACGTGCTGCCATGGTGGTGGTGGCAAAAGCGCCATCAAGCAAATGAGAATAGACACAGTGCTGAGAGTCGTCTGGCATATTCCCTGCTTTTGACTTGAAAAAGAGGCAATGACCCCAATTCTTGTGACTGTTTATGAGCAGGCGAACAATGAGACCATGAGGCGTCTCGAGGAATTAAACTAGATCACTAATACGGTTTCACAATTTAAGTAATGGTTTTAGAGGATTAATGACAATGGGCAAAATAATCGGTATTGATTTGGGCACCACTAACTCTTGTGTGGCAGTGATGGAAGGTAATACACCACGGGTGATAGAAAATTCCGAAGGGGACAGAACCACGCCTTCTATTGTTGCCTTTACCGAGGATAGCGAAATTCTGGTTGGCCAACCGGCAAAACGGCAGGCAGTGACTAATCCTGATAAGACGCTGTTTGCCATCAAGCGACTCATTGGACGGCGCTTTGATGACAAGGTGGTGCAACGCGATGTGAAGATGGTGCCTTATCAAATCGTTAAAGCGGACAATGGTGACGCCTGGGTCTCTGTGGATTCGGAAAAAATGGCACCACCGCAAGTCTCTGCCCATGTTTTAAGAAAAATGAAAAAAACTGCTGAGGAATTTTTAGGTCAGGAAGTGACTGAGGCGGTGATTACGGTCCCGGCCTATTTCAATGATTCCCAGCGGCAGGCGACTAAAGATGCGGGCAAAATCGCTGGACTTGAAGTGAAGCGAATCATCAATGAGCCTACCGCTGCGGCGCTCGCTTATGGAATGGATAAGCAGCGGGGTGATCAGACGGTAGCGGTTTTCGATTTGGGTGGAGGTACATTTGATATTTCCATCATCGAGATTGCCGAAGTGGATGGTGAGCATCAGTTTGAGGTGTTGGCTACCAATGGGGACACATTCCTTGGTGGTGAAGATTTTGACATGCGTTTGATTGAATATCTGGCGGATGAGTTTGAGAAATCCAACGGCATGGATTTGCGTAATGATCCATTAGCGCTACAGCGTTTAAAAGAGGCGGCGGAAAAAGCCAAGGTGGAACTCTCTACCAGTCAACAGACAGAGGTCAACCTGCCCTACGTGACGGCAGATGCCTCCGGCCCCAAACATCTTAACGTTAAAGTGACTCGTGCCAAGTTGGAATCCTTAGTGGAGTCACTGGTGGAAAGCACCATCGAACCCTGTCGTGTGGCGCTCAAAGACGCCGGGTTGTCCGTCAATGATATTACTGAGGTGATATTGGTGGGTGGTCAAACCCGTATGCCGTTAGTGCAAAGCAAAGTAAAAGAATTTTTCGGCAAAGATCCGAAAAAAGATGTGAATCCTGATGAAGCCGTTGCGTTAGGTGCTGCCATCCAAGGGGGTGTATTGGGTGGTGACGTAAAAGATGTGCTGTTACTTGATGTCACGCCTCTCTCTTTAGGCATCGAGACGATGGGCGGTGTGATGACAAAGTTGATTGAAAAGAACACTACCATACCTACTCGTGCGGCACAGGTTTTCTCTACTGCCGATGACAATCAGACAGCAGTAACAGTGCACGTGTTGCAAGGTGAGCGGGAAGTCGCTTCGGCTAATAAATCTTTGGGTAGATTTGACTTGTCCGACATTCCACCCGCACCTCGTGGCGTGCCGCAGATCGAAGTGACATTTGATATTGATGCTAACGGTATTTTAAATGTTTCGGCAAAAGATAAGGCCACTGGTAAAGAACAGTCTATCGTCATCAAAGCATCCAGCGGATTGTCAGATGAAGAGATTGAGAAGATGGTGCGTGATGGGGAGACACACGCAGATGAAGATAAAGCTTTCCAAGAGTTGGTGGGTGCCAGGAATCAAGCGGACAATTTGATTCATGCCACAAAAAAATCCATGAGCGAGTTAGGCGACAAGCTAGAAGAGTCGGAAAAGAGTTCCATAGAAGCGGCAATTAGTGACTTGGAAGAAGCCATCAAAGGGGACGACAAGGCGCAAATTGATGCCAAAACAGAGGCGCTGGCTCAAGCATCGGGCAATATGGCCCAACGACTCTATGCAGAACAACAGGCTGAAGGCGAGCAACAGGCGACCGGTACCGATGACGCATCTACCGGCGGTGATGATGTGGTGGATGCCGAGTTCGAAGAGGTGGATGATAATAAATAATAGGTCAGTCTGACAGATGAGAGTAACCAAAGGTGCCGTGCCTTTGGTTTCAAGCCTAACCTGAGTAAAAGAAAAAGAGAACTATGGCCAAACGGGATTATTATGAAGTATTGGGCGTTGCCCGAGATGCGTCAGATGCTGAGATAAAAAAAGCGTATCGACGTTTGGCTATGAAATTTCATCCGGATCGAAATCCAAATGATGGTGTGGCCGCAGAGAAATTTAAAGAAGCAAAAGAAGCGTATGAAATTATAAGCGATGCTAAAAAAAGAGCTGCTTATGATCGTTTCGGTCACGCAGGTGTGGATCCAAATGCGGCTGGCGCGGGTGGGTTTGGCGCCGGTGGTTTTAGTGATATTTTCGGTGATATTTTCGGTGATATTTTTGGTGGCGGCGGCGGTGGTGGACGTCAGCGACAACAACGGGGTGCCGATTTACGTTACAACCTAGAGATCAGTTTGGAAGAAGCGGTTGCCGGCACCTCCGTTAAAATTCAGGTGCCCACGTTGGTTGTGTGTCAAACCTGCGATGGTAGTGGTGCAAAAAAGGGGACCACGCCCGAGACCTGCCAACAGTGTCAGGGACATGGCCAGGTTCGCATGCAACAAGGATTTTTCTCGGTGCAACAGACCTGTCCCGTGTGTCGGGGTACGGGTCGTGTGATCACCGATCCTTGCCACGATTGTCGCGGTCAAGGTCGAATCAAAAAAGAGCGAACCTTGTCGGTGAAGGTGCCTGCCGGGGTGGATTCAGGCGATCGCATTCGTTTGAGCGGTGAAGGTGAGGCGGCTCCTCCAGGAGGCATACCTGGCGATCTCTATGTAGTGGTATCGGTTAGAGCCCACGAACTATTTGAGCGCGACGGCAGTCATCTTTATTGTGAAGTGCCCATCTCTTTTGCTACCGCTGCTTTGGGTGGAGAGTTAGAAGTGCCGACCCTTGGCGGAAAAGTCACATTAAAAATTCCCTCTGAGACACAAACTGGCAAGATGTTTCGTTTGAGAGGTAAGGGTGTGACGCCAGTTCGCGGTCATGGACCGGGTGATTTACTTTGCCGCGTAGTGGTAGAGACACCAGTACATTTATCCCGTAAGCAGAAAGATCTGCTTCGACAGCTCGATGAAACATTATCCGGGCACAAGCACTCTCCCCGATCTACCGGTTGGTTTGAAGGAGTGAAAAAGTTTTTCGAAAGCATTTAAAGTCTTCTTCACCACAAACACTAGGTGAATTAATCAGTTTTCAATCCTTAGCGGGTGTACACTTTAACTTTAATTATTTAGAGGTAGCCAAACGATGGTGAGAGTGGGCATTGTGGGTGCGGCAGGCAGAATGGGTCGAACCCTTATCGAGGCTTGTGTGCAACATCCTGAGGTTGCGTTGACCGCTGCGGTTGAGCAGCCACAACATGAATGGTTGGCTAAGGATGTGGGGCAGCTTGCCGGTCTGGCACCGTTGCAGGTTGAATTAAAAAGTGATTTATCACAGGTCACAGATGAGATCGATTGCCTTATCGACTTTACTCGCCCCGATTTAACCCTGGAAAATGCCAAGATCTGTGCGGCAGCAGGCGTCGCTTTGGTTGCTGGTACAACCGGTTTAACTGCAGAACAGAGCGGCGAGTTAGCACAGTGGGCGAAAAAGATCCCAATCATGTGGGCACCCAATATGAGCGTGGGTGTCAATCTACTGAAAAAATTAGTGGCGCAGACCGCTGCGGTACTAGGGGAAGATTTTGACGTGGAGATAATCGAGGCCCATCACCGCTATAAGGTGGATGCGCCTTCTGGAACGGCGTTGGCGCTCGGCCAAGCCGCTGCCGGTGCCCTTGGACGCGATTTAACAAAAGACGCCATATATGGGCGCGAGGGTCAGACCGGTGAGCGAAATTCAAATACCATTGGTTTCGCCACTATCCGCGGTGGTGATGTGGTGGGAGATCACACCGTACTGTTCGCTGGCTTGGGCGAGAGGATCGAATTGACTCATAAAGCTTCCAGTCGTATGACCTTCGCCAAGGGAGCGGTACGTGCAGCGGTCTGGATAGCGGATCAGAAAGCCGGGTTTTATGGCATCGATGATGTTTTGGGGTTGAATACATAAATGGCCTGCCGGAATCAGTTCGATGGCTCGGTTGGGATGGACACCCATTAGCACGATCCGATAAAATTTAACAACACAGAGTAAGTGTCAGTTGTGTCCATTCTTAGATGGCGGGAGAGTTCAGTTTCTGATCCTCCCGTTTATTGTATCTGTAGGGGGTTTTTCTTTGTCATCAAATGCTTTGCTCGCGCTCGCTGATGGCTCATTATTTTGGGGACAGGCGATTGGAGCGATAGGAAAATCGGTGGGTGAGGTGGTGTTTAATACCGCTATGACCGGTTATCAGGAGATCCTCACGGATCCCTCTTACGCAAAACAGATTGTTTGCCTGACGGCTTCCCATGTGGGTAATGTGGGTACCAATCTAGCGGATATGGAATCATCCAGGTGCTGGGGCGCGGGTTTGGTCGTGCGCGATATGCCCCTTCGTTACAGTAACTGGCGAGCAGAATCTGACTTGAGTTCTTTTCTAAAACAGCAACAGGTCGTGGCCATTGCAGATGTGGATACACGAGCCCTCACTAAGCGCTTGAGAGAAGGGGGGGCACAGTCCGGTTGTTTGGTCGCTGGAGAGCAGATAGACGTGGACGATGCAATCCATCAAGCGCGGCAGTTTGTGGGTCTAAATAATCTTGATTTAGCCAAAGAAGTGACCACCTCTGAAAGTTATGAATGGGGGGAAGGCAGTTGGCAGTTAGATCCCACACATTCGCAGCAACTTGCCGAGCACTATCATGTGGTCGCCTACGATTTTGGTGTCAAGCACAACATTCTGCGTCTGTTGGTAGATAGAGGATGTCGTCTTACTGTTGTGCCTGCGACAACCTCCGCTGAAGCGGTACTGGCGCTGAATCCTGATGGCGTGTTTCTCTCCAACGGGCCAGGGGATCCTGCGCCCTGTGAGTATGCCATTGCCGCAATCCGAACTGTATTAGAGAAAGGTGTGCCGCTGTTTGGGATCTGTTTAGGGCATCAGCTACTCGGATTAGCACTGGGCGCACAGAGCAAGAAGATGAAGTTTGGTCACCACGGTGCCAACCACCCGGTTCAAGATCTCGATTCTGGAGAGGTTATCATCACCAGCCAAAATCATGGTTTTTCCATTGATGAAGACACGTTACCTGCGTCGGTAGTGGCAACACATCGTTCTTTGTTTGATGGATCTTTACAGGGGTTAGCCCACCGCGAAAAACCTGCATTTGGCTTTCAAGGGCATCCTGAGGCGAGTCCAGGCCCCCATGATTGTGCCTCACTATTTGATCGTTTTATTGCTTCCATGTCCCACTCTGTACGTGTGTCTGTTTAATCATGCCTAAACGAGAAGATTTAAAAAGTATTTTAATCATCGGTGCCGGCCCAATCGTGATTGGGCAGGCGTGTGAATTTGATTACTCCGGTGCACAAGCATGCAAAGCGCTAAGGGAAGAGGGCTTTCGTGTCATCTTAGTCAACTCTAATCCGGCCACCATTATGACCGATCCAGAGATGGCGGATGCCACTTACATTGAACCCATCGAGTGGCAGACGGTAGCAAAAATCATCGAACGGGAACGGCCGCACGCGCTGTTGCCTACGATGGGCGGGCAGACGGCTTTAAACTGTGCGCTGGATTTAGATCGGGAAGGCATACTGGAAAAATATTCAGTAGAAATGATCGGTGCGAATCGAGAGGCAATTGATAAAGCAGAAGATCGCGATCAATTTCGCAAAGCGATGCACAAAATTGGCTTATCCATGCCTCATTCCGCCATTGCCCATAGTTTAGAAGAAGCGATCCAGGTGCAGGCGCCAATTGGCTATCCTTGTATTATTCGGCCTTCCTTTACTCTGGGCGGTAGTGGCGGAGGGATTGCGTTTAATAAAGAAGAGTTTGAGGAGATTTGTGAAAGAGGGTTAGATCTTTCCCCCACCAATGAATTGTTGATTGAAGAATCTGTACTCGGATGGAAAGAGTATGAGATGGAGGTGGTGCGGGATCGTCAGGATAATTGCATCATTATCTGTTCGATAGAAAATATTGATCCCATGGGTGTGCACACCGGGGATTCCATTACCGTTGCGCCTGCATTGACCTTAACGGATAAAGAATATCAAATCATGCGTGATGCCTCTCTGGCAGTATTACGGGAGATTGGCGTAGACACGGGCGGCTCAAATGTTCAGTTTGCAATCAATCCTGAAGATGGTCGCATGATCATTATTGAGATGAACCCTAGGGTCTCTCGATCTTCTGCACTGGCCTCTAAAGCGACGGGATTTCCGATTGCGAAAATCGCTGCAAAATTAGCGGTGGGATACACCTTAGACGAATTAAAAAATGATATCACTGGCGGTGCCATCCCTGCGTCGTTTGAACCCACAATAGACTATGTGGTCACTAAGATCCCACGTTTTACATTTGAAAAGTTTGCACAGGCAGATCCGAAGTTAACCACTCAAATGAAGTCTGTTGGCGAGGCGATGGGAATTGGACGCACTTTCCAGGAATCCTTTCAGAAAGCTTTGCGAAGTTTGGAAATTTCCCGGGATGGCTTAAATTCTTTGATTGGCCAACTTTCCAAAGAGGAGATCGACACGCGATTGCGAAGCGAGTTGCAGTCCCCCGGACCCGATCGCATTTGGTATGTCGCGGATGCCTTCCGCGAAGGATTTTCACTAGCTGAGGTATTCAACTTAAGCAAAATCGACCCTTGGTTTTTAGCGCAAATTGAAGATCTTGTGTCCACAGAGGAGGAAGTGACCAAGCTTCAGCTTGAGCAGTTGGAGGAACCTCTGTTACGTCAACTAAAACGCAAAGGTTTTGCAGATTCGAGACTAGCCACATTATTAAATCTGACTGAAGATAAGGTGAGAGCCAAGCGACACGAGCTCAACATTCGTCCGGTCTATAAACGAGTGGATTCTTGTGCTGCTGAATTTGCTGCGACCACCGCTTACATGTACTCCACCTATGAACAGCAGTGTGAAAGCGAACCTACCGACAAGGATAAAATAATTGTACTGGGTGGTGGCCCGAACCGCATTGGCCAAGGTATTGAGTTTGATTACTGTTGTGTTCATGCATCCATGGCGCTGAAGGCCGATGGTTATGAATCCATCATGGTTAACTGTAATCCTGAAACGGTTTCCACTGATTATGACACCTCAGATCGACTCTATTTCGAACCCCTCACGTTGGAAGATGTATTGGAAATTATTCATCTTGAACAACCGAGAGGTGTATTGGTTCAGTATGGTGGACAAACGCCGCTAAAATTGGCGCTCGCACTAGAAGCCGCTGGCGCACCGATTATTGGCACGTCTCCCGATGCCATCGATCTTGCTGAAGATAGAGAGCGTTTTAAAGCGCTGCTGGAAAAACTAAAATTGCGCCAACCGCCAAACGCACTGGCCCGTAACGAAGAAGAAGCGATACGGGAAGCTACGAAATTAGGATTTCCAATCGTGGTTCGACCCTCTTATGTGTTGGGCGGAAGGGCGATGGAAATAGTCTATAACGAAGAAGAGATCACTCGTTATATCCGTGAGGCGGTGGAAGTCTCAAATGAATCGCCCGTATTACTTGATCGGTTTTTAGATGATGCTGTCGAAGTGGATGTGGATGCCATATGTGACGGTGAACAGGTACTCATCGGTGGTATCATGCAGCACATTGAACAGGCGGGCATCCATTCCGGTGATTCTGCCTGTTCCCTTCCACCCTACTCATTGAGTGACTCGATACAGGATCGACTTCGCGAGCAGGTGACGGCGCTGGCATTGGAGCTGGGTGTAGTGGGGTTGATGAACACTCAATTTGCCATTCAAGGGCAAGAGATTTATGTGCTGGAAGTGAATCCTCGAGCCTCTCGTACAGTGCCATTTGTCTCTAAGGCAATAGGTCGACCGCTGGCGAAAATTGCCGCCAGTTGCATGGGTGGTAAGTCGTTAAGTAGTTTGGGCGAGACGGATGAATGGATCCCTGAAATCTATTCCGTTAAAGAGGCCGCATTTCCTTTTAATAAGTTTCCTGGAGTAGATCCCATACTGGGTCCAGAAATGAAATCCACCGGTGAAGTGATGGGCGCTGGGATGACTTTTGGTGAAGCCTTTTTGAAAGCACAAAAAGCCGTAGGAGTGGATCTACCACAAAACGGAATGGTGTTTTTGAGTGTTCGGGATGCCGATAAAGGGTCGGTTGCTGAGCTTGCCAGGCAGTTGATAGACTTAGGATTCGAGTTGGTGGCGACTCGTGGCACCGCACAAGAAATTGAAAAAGCAGGGTTAGCGGTGGAAAGAGTGAACAAGGTCAAAGAAGGTCGGCCACATATTGTGGATTGGATTAAGAATGATCGAGTTAATTTGATTGTGAACACGACCGAGGGACGTCAAGCGATTGCCGATTCATATGAAATTCGACGAACGGCTTTGCAACGTAAAATTACCTATACCACTACAATTGCCGCTGCGGAGGCTTTTTGCATGGCCTTGAGCCTCAAGGAGCCAGGTGCAATCATGAAAGTGCAAGAATATGGCATACGGAAGCGAGCGACATGACTAACAGCGTGCCGATGACAATCGAAGGTGCAGAAGCCCTACGTGTTGAGTTACAAGAGTTGAAACAGGTGAAGCGACCTGCGGTGATTACGGCGATTGCTGAGGCACGTGCCCATGGCGATTTGAAAGAAAATGCAGAGTATCATGCGGCCAAAGAGCAACAAGGTTTTATCGAAGGACGCATTAAGGAAATCGAAGCGAAACTGTCGGTATCTCAAATCATTGACGTGCAAAAACTCCCCAAAGAGGGGCGCGTGGTGTTCGGGGTCACGGTCGTGCTTTTTAATGAAAGCACTGAAGAAGAAGTCTGTTATAAAATTGTGGGCGAAGATGAGTCCGATCTAAAAGAGAATAAAATTTCAATAACCTCTCCCATTGCACGCGCACTGATCGGTAAGGAAGAGGGGGACGTCGCCACTGTGAATGCGCCTGGTGGCATGGTGGACTATGAAATTGTCGAAGTTCGTTATATTTAACTCAGCCAATTAACCAAATTAGCTTAGCATGCCAGCTAATTCATCAACCGTTATATTAATAGGTGAAAAAATCCTCCTCTCTATTTGGGTGGGAGGCATGTGGGTGATAGGTTATTTGGTGGCGCCTTTCCTATTTAGCAAATTGAGTGAAACTGCATTAGCGGGCTATTTAGCAGGTGAATTGATTAAGACCATTTCTTTGATTGGCGTGGCGGTGTTGCTATCCATATTCATTCGCTTAGTGTGGCAACTCAACACAAATTGTTTTCGCCATTGGCTATTTTGGTGTGTGTCCGCCGCATTAGGCTTGCTCTTATTGAATGTGTTAATTGTTTATCCAGAAATGGCGGCATTGAAAATCGCCGGCATAGAGAATGGCACTCAGCAGTCAGAAAATTTTAATCGCTTGCATGGGGTAAGCGCGCTAATTTATCTGTTGGTGAGTATTGCCGGTTTGTTTATGATCTCCAATGGTGTGACATCAGAGTCACGCTCACACTAGGGTAGGTCAATTTTTTTTGCATCACTAGGTCGATACAATGTGAGGGTATTACCCAGAAGTTGTATTTTTTCCGCAGCTGTTTCCTTTAAGATTGAGTCGACGACGACCGAGCGTTGGCTTTTATCTGCTACCGATAACTTGATTTTTATTAATTCATGTATTGCCAAAGTATTTTTTAATTCTTCCATAAAAGGTTCAGTGAGGCCCGATTGTCCCATCAGTACGACGGGTTTCAATTGATGCGCACGTGCTTTGAGAAACTTAATTTGCTTTGGGGATAACTGCATAAAAACACATTTAATTAAAAGTTGGGAATGGCTTAACATTATAACGCCAATCGGCTGCAACTAGTGAAATAGGCAAACATTTCAGGTGGCGAAAAATAAAAACAGTAAAAATTGGTTGCGCAAGCATCAGGCTGATGCCTATGTGAAGCGTTCAATGAAAGATGGATACCGATCACGGGCCGTCTACAAGTTAATGGAGATCGATGAGCGAGATCAGTTAATCAAACCAGGATTAAATATATTAGATCTTGGTGCGGCGCCTGGAAGTTGGTCAGAATGGGTGGCCAATCAAGCCGGACTTAAAGGCCGGGTGGTGGCGGTGGATAGAATCGTCATGGACGCGATTCCTGGTGTCATCAATTTGCAGTTGGATCTGCAGCAAAGTGATGCTTTGGAACAAATCCGCAAGAGTTTGAACAATCAACCTGTTGATTTGATATTAAGTGATATGGCACCCGATCTAACCGGTGTGCGCAGTGTGGATCAAGCGCGATCCATACACTTGGCAGAACTGGCTCTTGAGGTGGCGACCGAGCTACTGGATCCTCGAGGAAAGTTTTTAATAAAAGTGTTTCAAGGTACCGGTTTTGATTCGTTCAGAGCGGAAATGTTTCAGTATTTTCAGAAAGTTAAAACAAGAAAACCGAAGGCGTCACGAGCTCAATCTAGGGAAATATACCTATTAGGGTCAGAACTAGTTGTATCCACACCTGACTAAGCGGATAATTGAGATGGCCGATTTATTGTAGTAGGGTATGGATCCGCCTTGAATTTTGTCCAACATTCCCAACCTTAACGGGTAAAAAGGGGAACAATTTTGAATGATATGGCAAGAAATTTAATCTTATGGGTCATCATCGCTGTTGTGTTGATGTCTGTGTTTAATAATTTTAGTTCGCATCGAGAATCGACGCAAAACACGCTTGAATATTCACGTTTTATTGCTGACGTGAAGCGTGGTGAAGTGGCGAAGGTAATCATGCAAGGGCCTACCATTATCGGTCAACGTCCCTCAGGCGAACAGTTTAAAACTGTAGCGCCAGAGGACGCGCATCTAATCGATGATCTGCTGGAGAACAACGTTGTAATTAAAGTAGAAGAGCCTGAACAACGTAGTCTGCTCATGCAGATATTCATCTCCTGGTTCCCCATGATGGTGTTTATTGGCGTATGGATTTTCTTTATTCGTCAAATGCAATCTGGTGGTGCCGGCCGAGGTGCTATGTCCTTTGGTAAGAGCAAAGCCCGTATGTTGTCGGAAGATCAGGTACGTGTCACATTTGGTGATGTGGCGGGCGTGGAAGAGGCCAAAGAAGAGGTACAAGAATTAGTAGAATTCCTGCGTGATCCAAGCAAGTTTCAAAAACTTGGTGGAAAGATCCCTCGTGGCGTATTAATGGTAGGACAACCGGGAACAGGTAAAACCTTGTTAGCCCGTGCCATTGCTGGCGAGGCTAAAGTTCCTTTTTTCACCATTTCGGGTTCCGATTTCGTGGAGATGTTTGTCGGTGTGGGTGCCTCTCGAGTCAGAGACATGTTTGAACAGGCGAAAAAACATGCGCCCTGTATCATATTTATAGATGAAATCGATGCCGTTGGCCGCCATCGAGGTGCGGGTCTGGGCGGTGGCCACGACGAAAGAGAGCAGACCCTGAATCAGCTCTTGGTGGAGATGGATGGATTTGAAGGTAATGAAGGCGTGATTGTGATTGCTGCCACAAACCGTCCAGATGTGTTAGATCCGGCACTGTTACGTCCTGGTCGTTTTGATCGTCAGGTGGTAGTGCCATTACCTGATGTTCGTGGCCGGGAACAGATCCTAAAAGTGCATATGAGAAAGGTTCCGCTTGGAGACAGTGTGAAGCCGGACATTATCGCTCGGGGCACGCCAGGATTTTCAGGTGCGGACTTAGCCAATCTCGTCAATGAAGCGGCTCTTTTTGCGGCCCGAGCCAATAAGCGCTTTGTTGATATGGAAGAGTTCGAGAAAGCAAAAGATAAGATTATGATGGGTGCAGAGCGTCGCACCATGGTAATGAGTGAAGATGAAAAGAAACTCACTGCTTATCATGAGGCGGGTCACGCTATTGTTGGACGTTTAGTACCCGATCACGATCCAGTTTATAAAGTGTCTATTATTCCCAGAGGAAGAGCGCTGGGTGTGACCATGTTCCTTCCAGAAGAAGATCGGTATAGTGCCAGTAAACAGAAATTGGAAAGCCAGATTTCTAGTTTGTTCGGGGGTCGATTAGCTGAAGAGATAATTTTTGGTGTGGAAAAGGTAACCACTGGCGCTTCGAACGACATCGAGCGAGCCACTGAAATCGCTAGAAATATGGTGACCAAGTGGGGTTTGTCGGAAAAATTAGGGCCATTGGCCTATAGTGAAGAGGAAGGTGAAGTCTTCCTGGGACGTTCCGTGACCCAGACCAAATCTGTTTCTGATGACACAGCGCAGTCCATCGATGAAGAGGTGAGATCGATTATTGATCGCAACTATAAGCGAGCAGAGACTATCCTAAAAGAGAATATGGAAAAATTGCATTCTATGGCAGATGCTTTGATTAAATGGGAAACAATCGATTTTAATCAAATAAACGATATTATGGATGGTCGTCCGCCGCGTCCTCCTGAGGAAAGCGGTGGTACCGGTGTTGAATCTGAAGAAGCTGCTAAGCAGTCTTCCTCCTCGAGCGCATCAGATAGCAAGATCGGTGGGCCGGCCGGACCTGATCCCGCATCTTAAATTAGATAAGGGTTCTACATAGAATTGTGAAGCGGATGTGCGTCGTTGAGCCATCATGGATTTTTCACGACCATTAATTATGGGTATTTTGAACGTGACCCCCGATTCCTTTTCGGACGGGGGTCATTTTTTTTCTGTAGATGAAGCGGTGTGTCGAGCCATCGAGATGGAGGGAGAAGGGGCCGATATCATCGATGTAGGGGGAGAGTCTACCCGTCCGGGAGCAGATCCTGTTGGTTCGGAAGAGGAAGCCAGTAGAGTGCTCCCCGTGATAGAAGCGCTAAATAGTGCTGTGTCCATCCCCATTTCAGTAGATACACAAAAACCCGCTCTTATGCGAGCAGCCGTGGTGGCTGGTGCAAAAATGATTAATGATGTTAATGCGCTACAGGCAACTGGGGCAGTGGAATTAGTTTCTGAGTTGGGGGTGCCAGTTTGTTTGATGCATGCGAATGGAGACCCGAAAACGATGCAAATGAATCCTGTCTACAAAAATGTGGTAGAGGAAGTTCGTTGTTTTTTGCAGAAGCGGGTGGATGTCTGTGTATCAGCCGGGGTGTCTTTGAAAAATATAGTAATTGATCCAGGGTTCGGTTTCGGAAAAACTGTTGCTCATAATTATACTTTGATGAAGCATTTGCGTGAGTTAACAATTCCTGGTTTGCCAATCATGATAGGCGTGTCGAGAAAATCTATGATTGGCGCCCTATTGAATGTACCTCCTCAGGAGAGGGTTGGCGGAGGTTTAGCTTTAACGACAATTGCTTTCGGTCAAGGGGCGAGGATATTTCGTACTCACGATGTCAAAGCAACGAAACAGTGTTTACAAATTTGTACAGCGGTAATGGACTCTGATTAGAGGATATAGAAGTGAATCATCAGGTCGTTAGAAAATATTTTGGAACAGACGGGATTCGGGGCCAAGTAGGCGAAGGGCAGATCCAACCTGAGTTCGTACTTAAACTTGGCTGGGCCGTAGGCAGAGTTTTAGGTAACGGTAAAGGTGAAGTGGTAGTCGGGAAAGACACGAGAATTTCGGGTTATATGTTGGAATCCGCCATTGAGGCAGGGCTCTCTGCCGCGGGCGTTGATGTGCGCTTATTGGGTCCCATGCCTACACCAGCCATTGCTTATTTAACGCAAACTTTAAGGGCGAGGGCAGGGGTGGTGATCAGTGCTTCTCATAATCCATTCTATGATAATGGTATTAAATTTTTCTCCGGTAAAGGTTCAAAATTAACTGATCAGCAAGAGATGGAAATTGAGCGGTTACTGGACGAGCCTATTCAAACGGTTTCTGCAGCCGATCTAGGCAAGGCTCGCCGATTGGAAGACGCCCCCGGCCGTTATATCGAGTTTTGCAAGAGTACTATTGGCAGTGGGGTACGATTGAATGGCTTGAAAATGGTAGTGGATTGCGCCCATGGCGCTACTTATCACATCGCAGCGAGTGTATTTGAGGAATTGGGGGCAAATGTGACAAGCATTGGCGCCTCTCCGGATGGACTAAACATCAATTCTGATTGCGGTGCCACACATCCGGAAACCCTGCGTGCTAAGGTGATGGCATCGGGTGCAGATGTGGGCGTGGCTCTGGATGGTGATGGTGATAGGGTCATTATGGTGGATGAACATGGCCAAATTATCGATGGTGATGAAATACTATTTATCTTAGCGAAATCTAGGCAGGAGCAAGGTGTTTTGATTCCCCCCGTGGTGGGTACCGTGATGAGTAATTTTGGCTTGGAGCAAGCATTTTCAAAACAGGGGATCCCCTTCATCCGGGCTAAGGTTGGCGATAGGTATGTGATGGAACAGTTGCATGCCCACGGTGGATTATTGGGTGGAGAGTCATCCGGTCATATTATTTGTTTGGATAAAACAACAACCGGAGATGGCTTGGTTTCTGCGTTGCAGGTGCTGGAAGTTTTGACCAGAACAGGTCGGACCTTGTCGCAACTGACTGCGGGTATGGTGAAATTGCCGCAAAAACTAGTCAATGTGCGGCTACCTGAAGGAGTCGAAGCGATGAACGAGGGCAAGGTAGGAGGATTTGTTAAGTCGGTTGAGGACGCCCTTGCCGGTTCGGGACGGGTGTTATTACGTGCCTCTGGGACCGAGCCAGTTATTCGCGTGATGGTAGAGGGGGAAAATGAGACGGAAGTGGAAAAATATGCCACTCAGTTGGCCGATCAAATCCGCGAAACTTTAGTCAACTAGCACAGAGAGCTTGTAACTCAATATCTGCTTGGGTAAGCTTGGCTCCCCAAAACCTCCAGTATGAGGGTAGGCAGTCGCCCAATGCGCTCTAAACTTGTCGTGGCTAATTGGAAAATGCACGGATCTAAAGAGAGTGCGTTGCAGTTAATTGGCGATTTGAAATTGAAAACAGCTACTTTACAGAATGTGGAAGTGGCGATTTGCGTACCTTACGTCTATTTAGAGTTGGCTCGGCAATCTTTGGCTGGAGGGGGTATCAAACTTGGTGCTCAGAATGTCAATGAGCATGAGCAAGGCGCCTATACCGGTGAGATATCAGCTAAGATGTTGATGGACTTTAATACGCAATATGTTTTGGTGGGACACTCTGAAAGGCGCGGCCTCTACCATGAATCAAATCAACAAATAGCAGAAAAATTTGTTGCTGCCCAGTCTGTTGGACTCATTCCTATCCTGTGTATAGGTGAACATCTGGAGCAACGGCAAAAAGGTGAGACTGAGCAACTGGTAGAATCGCAACTATCAGCAGTGATTGATGCATGTGGCGCCGAGTGGAAACCGGCAGTCATTGCCTACGAACCCATTTGGGCGATAGGAACGGGCCAAACTGCTTCTCCAGAGCAGGCTCAAGAGATCCATCAATTCATTCGCCAACGTTTGGTAGCCATGGTGGGTACTCAGGCGGAGTCTACACCCATTTTGTATGGTGGTAGTGTGAAATCCGATAATGCGGCACAGCTATTCGAAATGGATGATATAGATGGTGGGCTCGTAGGAGGCGCGTCATTGGATGCGGTTGAATTCAGTAAAATCTGTCATGCAGCAAGGTGAAATTAAGTGCAAGAAGCTTTATTGATAGTTCATGTGTTGATATGCCTGGCCTTAATTGGATTGGTGTTATTGCAACAAGGGAAGGGTGCCGATGCAGGCGCTGCGTTCGGCGGTGGCTCATCGCAGTCTCTGTTTGGTAGTCGCGGATCGGCGAATTTTCTTTCCCGTTCTACTGCTGTCTTGGCGGTGCTCTTTTTTACCACCAGTGTCACCTTGGCGATATTGGCGGTGAATAAGAAAGAGGTGTCCACAAGTGTGATGCAGCAATCACCGGCAGCCGTGGCGCCAGCGGAAGATACGGAAACGATAATGGATGAAGAGCAACTACCGGAAAATGATTACCCAGAGTTGCCTCCCCTAGATTAATTATTTCTAGCCGATGTGGTGGAATTGGTAGACACGCTGTCTTGAGGGGGCAGTGGCGCGAGCCGTGCCGGTTCGACTCCGGCCATCGGCACCATTCAGTGACTTGTCGACGGTGCGATGAAGCGTTCAACGCATTTGCCAATGACGTGCCTAAAAAGACCATCTATTAGTGGCTCACCGGTTGTGACTTTGCTATGTGGGCTCTTATCGGCTGACAAATTCATAGTGGAGCCAGGAAGATCTTTCTGTGCTCTTTTAGATGGTTATAGATATATGTATAATCGGTCTCCCTTTACCAAAGGGTAAGTTTCAAGCGCGGGGTGGAGCAGTCTGGTAGCTCGTAACCCGAAGGTCGTAGGTTCAAATCCTACCCCCGCAACCAACCGCTTATTTGCAGCAAATGTTTGTTTTTTCCTACTTGCCTTCTTGTTTTCAGATGGTGTCCTTTTCCGACAGCAGCTTCAACCAGTTGTCATTGAATCTTTAGGTTGTTTTTGCTATTCTTCAGGCCAATCCGTGTGGTGTGAAAAGGGGCTCCGATTGGGGCTTTTTTCTCACTTAACGAAAGAATTTTATCGATTTGGCCAATATTTTAGCGATTGCCTAAATCTTGATAGAGTCGTTTGATGGGTAGGTATTGGAGTGGGCTACGAGCCCACTTTTTATTTGCAGTATGCTTAGTACGAAGGAAGCCAAATTAGCAGAGTTAATTCAACCTGTGGTGACTCATCTAGGTTGCGAATTTGTTGGTTTGGAGTATTTGCCAGCGGGCAAACATTCGTTGCTTCGAGTGTACATTGATCATCCTACAGGAGTCACCCTCGATCATTGTGAGTCGGTGAGTCGTCAGTTGAGCAGTCTTCTTGACGTGGAAGATCCCATCCCAGGTCAATATCAGTTGGAGGTTTCCTCACCTGGACTGGATCGAATCTTGTTTACCGAGGAGCAGTTTTCTGCCCATCAGGGTCAAGAGGTGGCATTGAAGTTGGTACATCCGCTAAATGGTCAACGAAATTTTAAGGGTCAGATTGAGGATGTAGAGGGTAGAAATATTTGTATTCGTACCGTTGATGAGCAGCTTTTAACATTGACACTACAGGAAATAGATAAAGCCAGATTGATTCCGCAACTCTAATCAAAGCGTAACGGATATTACGAGGCAGGCAATTAAGATGAACAAAGAAATACTATTGGTAGTAGACGCGGTTTCAAATGAAAAAGGCGTGGCTAAGGATGTCATCTTTGAAGCGATAGAGTTGGCGCTTGCCACCGCCACAAAGAAAAAACATGGCGGTGATATCGAAGTGCGTGTGGATATCGATCGCACGGACGGCTCTTATGAGACCTTTCGCGTGTGGGAGGTGATCGGTGACGATCAAGAGCTTGAGCGTCCCCATGCACAACTCTATCTGGATCAAGCAGAAGAACGAAAAGCGGATGTGCAATTGGGTGAAGTAATAGAAGAGCCGATGGAATCCGTGGCGTTTGGACGCATCGCCGCGCAAATAGCAAAACAAGTTATTGTGCAAAAAGTTCGGGAGGCCGAACGTGCGCTGGTTGTGGATGCTTTCAAAGACCGTGTTGGAGAGTTAGTGTCAGGTGTGGTCAAGAAAGTGGAGCGAGGCAATATTATTCTTGACTTAGGGCGCAACGCCGAGGCGGTGATTTTGCGTGACGATCTGATCCCCAAAGACGCTTTTCGCAATGGGGATCGAGTTCGTGGGATCCTTTATGACGTGCGCTCAGATACCCGTGGACCGCAATTATTTATCTCTCGTCGTGTGCCAGAAATGTTAATCGAACTGTTTAAGATTGAGGTACCGGAAGTTGGTGACGGCGTCATTGAACTCAAGGGTGCTGCACGGGACCCTGGTTCGCGAGCGAAGATTGCAGTTCTATCGAAGGATCAACGTATTGATCCGGTGGGTGCCTGTGTGGGGATGCGTGGCTCCCGCGTGCAAACGGTAACGGGTGAAATCGCAGGAGAGCGAATCGATATCGTCTTGTGGGATGATGATCCTGTGCGTTTTGTTATTAATGCCATGGCACCAGCCGAGGTCAGTTCGGTGGTTGTGGACGAAGATCTGCATGCGATGGACATTGCGGTTTCTGAAGATCAGTTATCTCAAGCAATCGGGCGCAATGGGCAGAATGTTCGTTTAGCCAGCGAGTTGACGGGTTGGGAATTAAACGTCATGTCTGACGATGACGCAGCGCAGAAGACAGAGGCTGAATCGGAAAAATTCATCCAGCTATTTATGAAAGAGTTAGATGTGGATGAAGAGGTGGCCGCCATCCTGGTACAAGAAGGGTTCACCTCGCTGGAAGAAGTCGCCTATGTGCCGACGCAAGAATTTTTGTCAATCGAAGAGTTCGACGAGGCTATTGTCGAAGAATTACGCAACCGAGCTAAGGATGTGCTGCTGACAAAGGCTATCACCGAGCAAGTTTCTGCACCTGAGGGTTTAGAACAGGAGGTGATAGACATGGAGGGCGTGACGCAAGAGTTGGCAAAGGAATTTGTTGCACATGAAATTTTAACCATGGAAGATTTGGCCGAACAGTCAGTTGATGAACTGATGGAAATTGAGGGCATGAATGAGGAGCTTGCTGCAGAGTTAATTATGCGTGCGCGAGAGCCTTGGTTTAAAGATCAGGCTACTGAATCGGCGAGTTGATTCATAGGGGAACTAAATGTCGGAAGTCACAGTTAAAGAGCTGGCCAATACGGTAGGGGTCCCGCCGGATCGTTTGCTATCGCAGCTTAAAGAAGCCGGCATCGTCCTCTCAGGTGCAGACGATTTGGTGAGTGATGATGCAAAGAAAGTGTTGTTGGATCATTTACGAAGTGGAAAACCCGCAGCAACAAAAGTCGCGTCGAATGGTGAAAGTACACCTGAGGAGACAGAGCAGAGTCCGCGAAAAATTACCTTAAGACGTAAAAGTGTGGGAGAGCTGAAATTACCCGGCTCCCGGGGACAGACGAAAACCGTTAATGTTGAAGTGCGCAAGAAGCGCACTTACGTGAAACGCAGTGTCATCGAAGCAGTTGAGGAAGAAAAACGTAAAGAAGAGGCAAAACAAGAAGAGGAGCTTCCGAGCCCAGAAACTGCAGCCCAGGTAGAAGAACAAGACCAGGTATTAACAGACACCATAGAAGCGGCTTCCGAGGAGGAAACCGTATCCGAAAAGGAAGATCAACAGGCCGTTGCGCTGGCGGATGACATTCCTGAGGCAATCACTCAACCCGCGGCTGAGGAGGCGAAGGAAGTTGCGCTAGAAGCCAAAGAAGCTGCTGCGGACGAAATCGCTCAAGTTGACACTTCTGCCGTAACGGAAGAAAAAGTAGTTGAACCGACTCGACGCCAAGATGCGCCGAAAAAGGAGACTGCGAAAAGGGGACGCGGCGATCGACAAAGATTCGATAAATATGAACGAGAAGATCGGAAAGAGTTACATGTACCTGAAGGCAAGGGCGCTAAACGAAAGAAAAAAACGAGAACGGCTCCCACACCTTCTATTTCTCTCTCTGAGCAACATGGATTTGAAAAACCTACTGCCCCTGTCATTCGTGAAGTGACCATACCTGAAACCGTGACGGTGGGAGAGTTGTCGCAGAAATTGTCCGTTAAAGCAGCAGAGGTGATCAAGGTACTGATGAATCTCGGTACCATGGCAACTATCAACCAAGTGCTCGATCAGGATACCGCAGTGTTGGTGGTAGAGGAGTTGGGACATATCGCTAAACCCATTAGTGATACTGCTATGGAAGAAGCCATCGTTCGCACAGAACTGGAAGGTGAAAAAGAGATTAGACCGCCAGTTGTGACCATTATGGGACACGTGGATCATGGTAAAACATCGCTGCTAGATTACATTCGAAAAACGCGCGTGGCTGCGGGTGAAGCAGGAGGCATCACTCAACACATAGGCGCCTATTTTGTGAAGACGGATCAAGGTGGCATCACCTTCCTGGATACACCGGGACACGCGGCCTTTACTGCGATGCGTGCACGGGGTGCTCAAGTAACTGATATTGTTGTACTAGTGGTTGCCGCTGATGATGGCGCCATGCCGCAAACCATTGAAGCGGTGCAACACGCCAAGGCTGCCAACGTGCCCTTAATCGTGGCGGTGAATAAAATAGATAAAGAAAACGCCGATCCCGATAGGGTGAAAGGGGATTTATCGAACCACGATGTGATTCCTGAAGATTGGGGCGGGGACACCCAGTTTGTGTCGGTATCCGCATTGACTGGTGAAGGTGTGGATGTGTTGCTTGAAGCGATCGCGCTGCAAGCAGAAATTTTAGAATTAAAAGCGGTTTCTAAAGGTGCTGGTAAAGGATTCATTATTGAATCTAGACTGGACAAAGGTCGCGGCCCGGTTGCGACGGTATTGGTACAAGAAGGATCCTTGGCACAGGGAGATATGTTATTGGCTGGCCAGGAGTATGGCAGAGTCAGAGCCCTATTTGATGAGCATGGACAGTCTGTAAAACAGGTAGGTCCCTCAATGGCGGTTGAGGTTTTGGGTTTATCTGGGACGCCGCAAGCAGGGGATGAAGTCCAAGTTGTGGAAGATGAACGGACCGCCCGTGAAATTGCTGAACTACGTCAAAGCCGTTCTCGGGAGCGCAAGTTTGCCCGCCAACAAGCGGCAAAATTGGATCAGATGTTTTCTAAGATGGAGTCTGGTGAGCGTCAAATTTTAAACTTAATCATTAAAGCGGACGTACAAGGTTCAGTGGAGGCATTGCAAGATGCCTTGACAAAATTGGCTAATGACGAAGTAGCGGTGAATGTCGTGGCATCCGGAACCGGTGGTATTAATGAGTCTGAGGTGAATTTGGCGTTAGCATCAGATGCAATTATTATCGGATTTAATGTACGGGCCGATTCCAGTGCAAAACAGCTTGCTCAGCGGGAAGATGTGGAAATCCGCTACTACAGTGTTGTATACGATGCCATAGATCAGGTGAAACAAGCCCTGACCGGTATGCTGAAACCTAAGTTCCAAGAAAATCTTGTTGGCCTTGCGGAGGTTCGAGATGTTTTCCGATCGTCCGTATTGGGTTCGATAGCAGGGTGTATGGTGATCGAAGGCACGGTGTATCGCAATAAACCTATTAGGGTGTTGCGGGACAATGTGGTGATCTATGAAGGGGAGCTCGAATCATTAAGGCGTTTTAAAGAAGATGTGGCGGAAGTTCGTTCCGGCACTGAATGTGGTATCGGCGTGAAAAACTACAATGACGTGAAGTCTGGAGATCAAATCGAAGTGTACGACCGGGTGGAAATCGCTCCTTCAATTTGAGGATTTACATCGATGCCAAGAGAATTTAATCGGACCAGAAGAGTGAATGAGCAGATCAAGCGAGAGCTGGCGCAAATCATTCAGCTAGAGCTTAAAGATCCGCGTTTAGGTATGGTGACAGTCGCTGCTGTAGAAACAACTCGGGATCTGAACCATGCCACTGTTTATGTTACTGTTTTTGGTGTTGATTCCACACAACAGGCCGTTTTTTTACTGAATGAGGCGTGCGGCTATATTCGTAACGAGTTGGCGAAGCGCGTACACATGCGAACCATACCGGCGATGAACTTTGTATTTGATGAGTCCATAGCACGGGGAAATCGCGTCCGCGAGTTAATCGATCAAACAAATATTCAATCAGAAAACGAAACTAATTAAGGGTATTAGGTGGTCAGAAAACGTCGTCAATCCGGCCGAGATTTAACAGGTGTATTCCTGTTGGACAAGCCCTCAGGCATGACGTCAAATGCTGCCTTGCAGCGAGTTAAACGTTTGTTTCATGCGCAGAAAGCAGGACATACCGGGAGTTTAGATCCCCTTGCCAATGGTTTGCTGCCCATTTGTTTTGGTGAGGCGACTAAGTTTTCAGGGTTCTTGTTAGAAGCAGATAAAGAGTACGAAACCACAGTGAAATTGGGTGTCAAAACCAATAGTGGTGACGCCGCTGGGGAAGTCATTGAGGAACGTGCGGTTGGAAATTATTCAATAGCAGCTATTGAAGCCGTGCTAAATGGATTTCGTGGCGAGATCCAACAAGTTCCTTCAATGTTTTCGGCAATTAAACAGAATGGCCAGAGATTATATAAGTTGGCCCATAAGGGGATTGAGGTAGAACGTGAGCCTCGTACCGTTCAAATTTATGAATTGTCCTTAATCTCCTTTCAATCGGAATTGCTGTATTTAAAGGCATGTTGTTCCAAGGGCACTTATATTCGTACATTAGTTGAAGACATTGGTGAGGGTCTCGGTTGTGGTGCCCACGTATTAAATTTATGTCGAAACAAAGTAGGTGCCTTTAGTCTGAAACAGGCAACCAGTTTAGACGAATTAGAATCTATGAAAGATTCAGGCAACAGTTTAGATCCCCTATTGTTGCCAATGGAGAGTGCATTGATAGATTGGCCGGATATTCGATTGTCTGAGCATAGTGCATTTTTCTTGCGACAAGGACAGCCTGTGGTGGTGCCTCATGCGCCTACGGAAGGCTGGGTTCGTCTTTATCAAGGTGCGCAAAATTTTATTGGTGTGGGGAAAATTTTAGATGATGGACGGGTGGCTCCTAAAAGGCTGGTTAGCCTGGCGAGTTAGGTGTTCAGGATGAATTTTACAAAATGTGTTGATGGCACATTGAGAGATTAGGAGAAAATGAATGGCGTTATCTAGCGTTGAAAAAAACACAATTATTGAACAATTTGGTCGTAACGAAAATGACACGGGATCAACGGAAGTACAGATCGCATTGTTAACGGCCAATATAGAAAAGTTGTCCACACACTTTCAATCCCATAAAAAAGATAATCATTCTCGTCGTGGTTTGCTGCGTATGGTCAATCAAAGGCGTAAACTTCTGGATTATCTGAAAAGTCGTGATACCGACAGGTATCGCGATACCATTCAAAGACTAGGTTTACGTAAATAATCCGATAGCTAATTGAGAGGGAGCCAACAAGTGGCAGTGACAAAGAAAGTTTTTGAATATGGTGGCATCGAGGTCACACTGGAAACTGGTGCAATAGCGCGGCAAGCAACTGGTGCGGTGATGATCACCATGGGTGGCACTGTTGTTTTGGTCACTGTAGTGGGTAAAGAGGAAGCGGTTCCCGGCCAAGATTTTTTTCCGTTAACGGTAAACTATCAAGAACGTGTGTATGCTGCCGGTCGGATCCCTGGTGGATTTTTTAAACGGGAAGGACGTCCTTCAGAAAAAGAAACACTCACTTCGCGTTTAATCGATCGCCCTATTCGACCCTTATTTCCAGATGGATTTAAAAATGAGGTGCAGGTGATTGCGACAGTCATGTCAGCAGATCCTGAGGTGGATCCCGATATTGCTTCTATTTTGGGCGCTTCTGCCGCATTAGCGATTTCCGGTATTCCATTTAATGGTCCAGTGGGTGCGGCGCGAGTCGGGTATCGCGACGGGGACTTTATATTGAACCCGGATCGGGCTGCTTTAGAGACCTCTCAGTTGGATTTAGTGGTAGCAGGTACCCGAAAAGCGGTGTTGATGGTGGAATCCGAAGCGGAAATGTTGTCCGAACAAGTGATGCTGGATGCGGTTCTATTTGGACATCAACAGATGCAAGTGGCGATAGATGCCATCCAAGCATTGGCGGATGAGGCTGGTAAAGCGAAATGGGATTGGCAGCCGCCACCAAAAGATGATGCACTGATGAGTGCGATAAGGGAAAAAGCTCTGGCTCCACTGAGTGAGGCATACCAGATTGCGGAGAAACAGAGTCGTTATACCCGAATCAGCGAGATCCATGCTGAAGTCTCAGAAACTTTTTTTGAAGAAGAGAACGAGCAACGCACAGTAGATAAGATTAAAAATGCAGTCAGCTCTTTGGAAAAAGAGATTGTGCGTGAGAATATACTGAAAGGTTTGCCGCGGATCGATGGCAGAGATACAAAAACGGTTCGGCCCATTAGTGTGGATGTGAGTGTGTTGCCACGGGCACACGGCTCTGCCCTGTTCACACGAGGGGAGACCCAAGCGATTGTCGTGACCACGTTAGGGACTGCTCGGGACGCACAACTTATTGATTCCATTGAAGGTGAGCGTCGTGATGAGCTCATGTTACATTACAATTTTCCTCCCTATTGTGTGGGTGAAACGGGTTTCGTCGGTTCGCCGAAAAGACGTGAAATTGGACACGGTCGACTGGCGAAAAGAGGCATCCAAGCGGTGATGCCAAGTAGTGAAGAATTTCCCTATGTGGTGCGAGTGGTATCTGAAATCACTGAGTCAAACGGCTCCAGCTCGATGGCATCGGTTTGCGGTTCCAGTCTCTCTTTAATGGATGCCGGTGTGCCCATTACTGCGCCTGTCGCCGGTATCGCCATGGGTCTCATTAAGGAAGAGCAGGGCTTTGCAGTATTAACCGATATTTTAGGGGATGAAGATCACCTAGGCGACATGGACTTCAAAGTGGCCGGTACCGCAGACGGGGTCACGGCGCTTCAGATGGATATAAAAATTGAGGGGATTGATCGGGAGATCATGCAAGCGGCATTGGATCAGGCAAAGGAGGGACGTTTGCACATATTGGGTGAAATGTCTAAGGTCATTGATCAGGCCCGTACGGATCTTTCAGACTATGCACCCCGTATTATCACTTTTACCATTAATCCAGACCGAATTAGAGATGTGATTGGCAAAGGTGGTGCGACCATTCGTTCGATTACTGAAACTACCGGTGCCACTATAGATATACAGGATGATGGTACTGTGAGCGTTGCCTCTGTTGACTCCGTCGCCGGTAAGGAGGCGAGACGCTTAATTGAGCAGTATTCCTCAGACGTGGAAGTGGACCATATCTATGAAGGTAAAGTCTCTAAAATTGTAGACTTCGGCGCATTTGTTACCATTCTTCCTGGTAAGGATGGATTGTTACATATTTCTCAGATCTCTAACGAGAGGATCAAGGACGTACGTGAGAAATTAAGCGAAGGGCAAACCGTTAAGGTCAAAGTACTGGAAGTAGACAAACAAGGGCGTATTAGGCTTAGTATGAAAGCTATGGAAGAAGGGGCCGCATAAATAAAGGCACGAAAAATATTCATTCAAAGCCCCGTAACTGGGGCTTTTTATTAGGCACCACTTTGTCAGTTTAGTTTTCTTCGATAAGTATTAAAAAATTTATCTCAGGCTGTCTCTTCGTCCTCAATCCTATGGGAGCTAATTTCACTGCGGGCAATCTGTGTTCATGCAGTGATAGTCACTACTAGGATGTAAAAAGCTTAAAGGTAAAAAAAAAACATCTTGTTAAACGAGAAGCCATGAATCGCAACAACATAGATGAAAAAAACCTAACTTGTTCTGTTCTAATGGTTCCGCAGACTCGAATAAGAGACAATACTACTGTCACTGATTGAAGTGTCTCTGATAACGAAACGAACTGACAAAACCTATCTAGGGAGATGTAGGGAAGAGGCCGTCTCATCGGTTTACACATAGGATTCCAGCATCGACAAAGCTGCCGATTTGCAAGATATGCGAAGCGATATGCGTTATCGATGGAAGGACTCACTGGAGGCTGAGAAGGCAAGTAATTCCCTCTTTGTGGATGTGCGCGTTGTGCTTAAAAGGTCGCGTAAGGAAAAGGAGATATTAACAAGCCCAGTGCCTTCTTCCGGGCATTCGATAGCCTATCCGGTGTCAAAAGTTAAGGGTGTCAGCCGAGCAGCGTGCTATGACTGGCATGGCAACCCTGTTGAAGTCATTAAGGCTGAGCCTGATTGTGGAAAAAACGCGCTAGGAAAGCGGCCAAATTGGCCGTTATGCCACTGGAACGATTATGCCCAAGTTGAAATTTAAAGTGACATAGCCCATGGCGTACAAGGTAATAACGACAGGCACGCATTGAGAGGATGTGACTGATAATTTGCTGACACCACATTGCTGGCTGGCAGTGATAGACGCATCGCGAGTGGTTTGAGTGACGGATTATATCTACTACACACGCGATTACACACCTTCAATGGAGAGAGGTGGCCGGTTAAATACCAACTGCTTCAAATAAAAGTGTCTGTAAAGGCTCGAACAGAACAATTTTACCAATTTTCATGGTCAGGAATTGGCTGTTATGAGTTTGATAAGTCCGCAATTATTAAGAAATTATTTATTTAAGTTGTATTAAATATAGTTATGTTAATTATTATAAATCAGAACACAAAAGTGCTGTTTGTATAAATGCCTGATTTAACGAATAAAATAGTTAAAAATAAAGAATTTTTTTATTCGATTCAGTTGAAAACTGTTGTCTAAAAACCTCATAAGGTTTAGCGCTAAATTGATTTTTAAAAAGACTTAAACGATATTTTCTATTAGACTTTTATGCTTAAGGTTGTAATACTTCTGAAGTATTAAAAAGGGTGAATTAAATTTAGTTAACCGACTGAATAACTGACAAAAATATAAAACCAATAATCATGTTTTTAGGTTAATTTTGGCTACAGTTATAAGGGGGAGATTTTTAACTATTATTGTTTTAAGCCGTAACCGACCCATTTAGGCAGATGCATAAATGGATCTCTTTGGCCGTTACATTATTGATAGTTTTAAATATTATATCTCTTATCGTGTAAATGGGAATTTCTGGCTCAATGTCTAGGTACCAACGTACTGAATTACATACTATAAATGACATTTTGTACAATCGTGCTCAAGAGCAGTCTGCAAAGCGTGCTTTTACTTTTCTACAGGATGATGGCAGTGAGCGAGGGGTGCTCACCTATGCTGAGCTCCACCAGCGCGCCCAGGCTATAGCAGTCGAAATCGCTAAATACGCTTCACCGGGAGAGCGGGTACTCATGCTTTACCCACCCGGTTTAGAGTTTGTGGAAGCTTTTTTTGGCTGTCTCTACGCAGGCGCAATTGCTGTGCCAGCTTACCCACCGCGCAAGAATCAAAAACTTGGTCGTCTTGAAGCGATCTTAGAAGATTGTCATCCTGCTTTGGTGATGACCACGCAGAATCAGGCGCTGCGGGATCAACCCATTATTGAAGAGAGTATGGGGACTTCGCTGCCATGGTTGTGTAATGAGCAGATATCACAAGATTTAGCCGCGTCGCCCACCCTGGAAGTCGCCTCGTTAGAGGATATCGCTTTTCTTCAATATACCTCGGGATCCACTGGTCATCCGAAGGGGGTCATGGTCAGCCATGGCAATTTGATGCATAACGAAGAGATGATTCGGTTAGCCACCGAGCATACCGAAGAGACGGTGTTCGTGAGTTGGTTACCTATGTTTCACGATATGGGTTTAATTGGCAATCTAGTGCAGACAGTCTACATGGGGTGTCAGTGCGTCCTGATGTCACCTGCCAGTTTTTTGCAGAAGCCTGTGCGTTGGCTGGAGGCGATTACCAAGTATAGAGGGACTACTTCTTGCGCGCCGAATTTTGCTTTCAACTTATGTGCGGAGCAAGTGACTGAAGCGGAGAAGGCGCATTTAGATTTGAGCAGTTGGACTGTGGCAGTGAATGCGGCGGAACCGATTCGAGCGGAAACTCTAGATTTGTTTACCGAAGCGTTTGCTCAGTGTGGTTTTTCACGCCAAGTTTTTTATCCTTGTTTCGGCTTAGCTGAGGGCACGCTAATCGTCTCGGGCTGCAATAAGGGTCGCCAACCCCTGGTATTAGATGTAGACGCAGACTCATTAACCCTGAACAAAGTTCGCATGGTGAATGCAGAAAGCCAGAATGGGTTAACACTGGTTAGCTCCGGTCACGAATGGTATGACCAAGAAATAGTGATTGTCGATCCGGAAACGAACGAAAAATGTGCTGCCGATCAGGTGGGGGAGATTTGGACTCGGGGCGCTAGTGTCGCGCAGGGATATTGGCATCAAGAAGAAGAAACCAAAAAGACTTTTGCTGCCTATTTAGCGACTGGAGAAGGACCTTACCTTCGCACCGGAGACTTAGGGTTTTTGCACCATTCTGAGCTCTATGTGACAGGTCGTCATAAGGATCTGATTATCATCCGCGGTTTAAATCACTATCCGCAAGATATTGAGTTAAGCGTGGTTCAAAGCCACGAGGCATTTCGGCCAGATTTTACCGCAGCTTTTTCAGTGGATGTCGCCGGTGAAGAGCGTTTGGTAGTGGTACAAGAATTAAAACGAGAATTCCGAAGGAGCTTTGACTTAGAGGAGTTAGCAAAAGCCGCCCAGGAGGCGGTTAATCGAGAACACCAGCTTCAAATCTATGATTTAGTGTTGCTGAAACCTGGACGCATTCCTAAAACTTCCAGCGGTAAAATTCAGCGCCGGGCGTGTGTACAGATGTATCAGAAAGATGAGTTGGAGATATTAGCTCGGCATAAATTCGAATTCACAGCTGTAGATGATATGGATGATGAGGAAGATGAGTCGCCTCTAGTACTACATCAGCTCTCTTCTAACTTGCGAGTGCCCCGCATCGAAGCCTATTTGCAGAGGGCAACTGCCAGCTTACTGCACACAGAGGTGAGCGAAATTAATGTGGGACAGTCCTTAACCGCCTTAGGTTTGGACTCACTGCGAGTGAGTCAATTGTCTTCAAGGATTCGTGATCGATTGGGTGTGTTAATTCCCATTGAACTGCTTTTTGTTGCGCCTGACTTACACCAGGTTGCTGTGCAGATTGACGAAGCGATGGAATTTGAAAATCGTGCATCCTCCAGTGGTATAGAGCGATGCATGAGTGACGCGCCTCAGTTGCTTTCTTTCTCGCAGCGGCGTCTTTGGTTTTTGTATCGATTTAATAAAGATGATGTGAGTTACAACCTGTGTGCCGAGATAGAGTTTCGAGGCTCTCTCGATGTGTCTGCGCTGCAAAATGCTTTACAGGCATTGGTGAACAGACATGAAGCGTTGCGTACACGCATATTAGAAAGGGATGAAGAGGCGTTCCAAGAGGTGCTTCCCTACAGTCAGTTTGACATTCCAGTAGAGACCCTATCCGAAGTTGAATTGCAAACCAGACTCAAAGAAGAAGCTGCAACCCCTTTTGATCTATTGGAGGGGCCTCTATTTCGTTTTCAATTGATACACCTAGATAAGACGCATCACGTGTTGATAGTTAACTTCCACCATTTGGTGATGGACGGGTGGTCAGTGGGGGTGTTTCTAAGAGAGTTGTCAGCTTTATATGTAGATTATCATGCTGGACAGGCGCCAAGTTTGAGGCCGGCAATTATACAATATAAAGATTTTACTAATTGGCAGCGGCAGATCCTATCCGCTGAGAAGTTAGCGCAACTCCAACGATTTTGGCAACAGTATTTAGCAGACGTTCCCTACTTAGAATTACCAACAGATTATCCACGTCCTGCAATGCGTAGCTACCGTGGCGAAGTAATACATTTTACTCTTCCACAAGAACTCACATCTCAGTTAAAACAGTTAGCTCGTGAACAACAGATCACTCTGTTTTCAGTACTGATGGCAGCCTATCAGATCTTGTTGTCGCGCTATAGTGGTCAGCAAGATATATGCGTGGGCACGACCACAGCGAATCGGCAAGCCACCGAGTTGGAATCCTTGGTTGGATTTGTCAGTAATACTGTTCCCATCAGAGCCGATCTTTCCGGTGAGATTGCTCTAAATGACTATTTATCGCAGGTGCAAGAATCTATTCTGAATGCCTTTGCGCATCAGGATATGCCCTTCGAAGAAATGGTAGATAGCCTGGGTGTGCCGCGTGACTTAAGTCGTACACCTGTGTTCCAGACTCTTTTCGTTTTGCAAAAAGAGCCGTTGGCAGCGGGATTAAATATCGCAGACTTAAAAACAGATGTTCGAGCACTGGCGACCGGCTGTACGAAGTTTGATCTCTCAGTTGAGTTTGAGGAGGTAGCAGGACAATTAGAAGGGACAGTTGAATATTGTCGCGATCTATTTTTCGCTTCCACTGTTGAACGCATGATGTCCCACTACCAAAACCTACTGGTTTCTATGGTCGGCGCAGCAAAAAGCAATATCCGATCTTTGTCTATATTGTCAGAAACAGAGAAGCAACAACAACTCTATGAGTGGAATGCCACGGAGCATGAGTATCCATCAGAGCGGGGATTGATGGAGTTATTTGCTGAGCAGGTGGAGCGTGATTCTGAGCGTGTGGCGTTGAGTGATGAGGGAGCGCACCTGACTTATGGAGAGTTGGGTCGCCGTTCGACACAGTTAGCGAGTTATTTATTGTCATTAGGCCTCAGTCGAGGCGCTGCGGTGGGCTTATGTGTTGAGCGCTCAATAGAGATGGTGGTGGGTATATATGGGATATTGAAGGCGGGAGGCGCTTATGTGCCTTTAGAGCCGAGTTATCCACAAGAGCGCTTGCAATACATGCTACAGGATTGTGGCGCGGGGATAGTGTTGGCACAGAGTCAGACGGTATCGAGTATTGCTGATTCATATGATGGAGAGGTGGTGTTGCTGGATAGTGACTGGGGGGTGATAGAGGCAGCCAGTCCTGAAAGTTTACCGGCAATGAGTGGAGAAGACCGGGCTTATATTATTTACACCTCGGGCTCTACGGGGCAGCCCAAGGGTGTGAGTGTTCGTCAGGGTAGTGTGGTGAATCTGTTGTATTGGATGCACCGAGAATATGGTTTTAGTGCGTCTGAGCGCATGTTGTTGAAGACGCCCTTTAGTTTTGATGTGTCGGTGGTGGAGTTCTTTTGGCCTTTATTGTTTGGCGGAGAGTTAGAGATAGCGAAGCCTGAGGGTCATAAAGAGCCGGGTTATTTGGTGGAATTGATACGGTCGAGGGAGATTAACCTGGTTGCATTTGTGCCTTCGATGTTGTCGGTATTTTTGGAGGAAGAGGGGATAGAGTCCTGTACATCGATACGGCGAGTGGCGGTAGCGGGCGAGGCGTTAGTAGAGGAGTTACAGCATCGATTTTATCAGCGTCTGCCTTGGGCGGAGCTGGACAATATTTATGGACCGACGGAAGCGACAGTTTATTCGAGTTATTGGCATTGTGAGCGGGGTGGTCGAGGCGTGGTGCCGATTGGTCGGCCTATCGACAATGGTTCACTATATATATTAGACAGCTCTCTGAACCCTGTTCCCGTTGGTGTGTCGGGAGAGTTGCATATCGGGGGTGTGGGCTTAGCGGAAGGTTATGTGAACAATGATGACTTGACGGCTGAGAAGTTTATTAGCCATCCGTTTAGAGAGGGTGAGCGGATTTATAAGACGGGAGATTTAGCGCGCTATCGCACTGATGGGACGGTTGAGTATTTGGGACGTATCGACCATCAGGTGAAGGTACGAGGGTTCCGTATTGAGTTGGGAGAGATAGAGTCGGCGTTGCAGGAGTTGCCGGAGATTAGAGAAGCGGTGGTGATGTCGAAGGGATTGGGATTGGATGCTCGCTTGGTGGCCTATGTGGTGATGGATGGAGTAGAGGAGTCGAGTTCAGCGACAGAGGGTCTCAAGCACTCATTGGGAGAGCGGTTACCGGAGTTTATGGTGCCTCAGTTATATGTTCCCATGGAGGCGCTGCCTTTAACGGCGAATGGCAAGGTGGACCGCAAGGCGTTGCCGGAGCCTGAGTTAGTGTACACAGGTGTTGAGTATGAAGCGCCGCGCACGGCGACGGAAGAGGTGTTGTGTGAGATATGGCAGAGTTTACTGCCGGTTGAGCGAGTGGGAATTCATGACAACTTTTTTGAGTTGGGGGGACATTCGTTAATTGCCACCCAGGTGATATCCCGTATACGGCAACAGCTCAGAGTGGAGTTGCCGGTCAGGGCGCTGTTTGAACATCAAACGGTCTCTCAATTGAGTCTTGCCATTGCAGAGTTTGGTGTCAGTGACACTGCACCGCCTTTAGTGCCTGTATCACGTAGCGAACCTATCCCGGTCTCTTTCTCTCAACAACGATTATGGATTATTGACCGTCTACAGCCAGGCATCATGACTTATAACATGCCGATGGCGGTGAGAATTGAGGGTGCTATTGACTTAGATGTATTAGAAAAGGTGTTTCACGCCTTGGTGGCGCGTCATGAGTCTTTGCGTACCACCTTCTATGAAGAAGAGGGTGAGGTGTATCAAAAAGCATCAGATGCATCTGACTGGTCGGTGTGTCATGAAGACTTGCGTGAGTTAGATGAGCAGTCCCGCCAGAGCCAACTGAATCAACTGGTGTTACAGCATGCGTTGACGCAGTTTGATTTAATATCAGGCCCTCTGTTTAAAGTGACGATTGTTCGTTTGGGTGATGAGAGTCAAGTGTTATTGGCGAACATGCATCACATTAACTCGGATGGTTGGTCACTTAGGGTATTACTAAAAGAGTTGGGTATGTTGTATGTGGCCTTCTCGCAGGGAGGGGACGCATCCATCTTGCCACCTTTGCCGATTCAATATGGAGATTATGCGGCGTGGCAACGTGGTTGGTTACAGGGCGAGGTGTTAGAAGCGCAGCTCACTTATTGGAAAGAGAAGCTTGCGGGTGTACCGAGTTTCTTGAGGTTACCCACGGACCGACCGCGTCCGTCGACCCAGACATTCAATGGAGCCAAATATACATTTGAGCTGCCAGCAGGCGTGCAATCGCA
>JBGTSY010000013.1:0-71867 GCA_041940025.1 Thiotrichaceae bacterium
GTGTTCGTGTTGCACATTCGCTGACGCAATAGGCGCGTGGAGCGAATTGAGAATAATCTAGGATTCGCCCAAGGCTTGAGCAGATATTTGGAGTGATTCAACACTAGTTTGGTTACCAACAAGTGCGTGACCAGGGCTTAGCGAATAATGTTCAGGCAGTATTTATGAAAAGTGTCTTGGCGAATTTGTATCTTACTAAACGCAATTGAATGACCATTTAATAGGAGAGGATCATTTGAACACTGCTTGTTGCTGTAGAAAAAATAGTAAAATTAACAAGTTAGGTAGGCTTAAAACTGAGAGTGTGAATAGTTCGCCGAAATCTCCTTGGCTTGATCAGATCTTGCATTATTGAGAATACGTGATTTCTCTAGCATTAAATGGCGCGAATTCTGTTGGCTAGGCATAATATGCATCTAAAAATTTTAAGTAAATATGAGCACTTACCTAGTGCAGTCATAATTTAATGAGAGAGAGATAATGAGTAGTGCACAAATTAATGCGTTTGATCGTCGTTCTTTACCAGACTTCAGTATCGATGACTTAGAGCGGGGATATGCCGCTGAGGGTTACATTTGCAATGAACATGTGACGACTTCGGTGTTTTTAGCGCAGAAATTGGATAAGCCCATATTGGTAGAGGGGCCACCAGGGGTAGGAAAGACTGAACTAGCGAAAGCGACAGCTAAGGTATTAGATCTACCCTTCATCCGTCTCCAATGTTATGAAGGATTAGATGAATCGAAGGCAATATATGAATGGAAATATGGTAAGCAGTTGCTCTATACCCAGGTATTGAAGGACAAATTGAGTGGCATCTTAGCAGAAGAAAAAGATCTACAGTCTGCGGTACATCGACTTCGAGGTTTTAGTGACACTTTTTACTCTGAAGAGTTTTTAGAACCACGCCCCCTGTTAAAAGCGCTAACCAACGAGCACTCTTCTGTCCTCTTGATTGATGAGATCGATAAGTCTGACTACGAATTTGAAGCATTTCTATTGGAGTTATTATCAGATTATTCCATTTCCATTCCAGAAATTGGTACCGTGAGTGCAAAGGCGACACCAGTAGTTTTATTAACGAGCAACAATACTCGTGAGTTAGGGGATGCATTGAAGCGCCGTTGTATCCATCTCTTTATAGAATTTCCGGATGCAGAACTCGAGCGAACCATCATTAGCTCACGCGTACCCGAAATATCCGATACATTAGGCGTACAGCTGGTAGATTTTGTTCAGAGTGTGAGGCAGTTGGAGTTAAAGAAACAACCTGCTGTCAGTGAGACTATCGATTGGGCACGCGCACTCTTGTTGTTACATGCAGACACTTTAGATGCCGCACTGGTAAAAAGAACGCTTCATCTGTTACTAAAATTTCGTCAGGATTTGGAGTTGGTGACACCGCAAGTTGAAGAAATTCTGCTCAAAAATAAAGATTGAGGATGATAGACATTGCATAAACCTTTACATCAATTTTTTCAGGTGTTGCGCCGTTATGATGTGGCGGTGACCACCACTGAAGCAATAGAAGCGCTACAAGCAGTCAGCTTAGTGGGATATGGCGATCGTCAGCGGTTGAAATCAGCTTTAGCAGGGTTACTTGCTAAGAGTGAGGAAGAAAAGTCGGTCTTCAATGATTGTTTTGAAACTTATTTTCGCGTGCCCGAGGAAGTAAAAATAAGCCCTGCGGGATATTTCGTTGACGAAGAGGATTATAACCAACAGCTAGAGGAAGAAGCGCAAGACTTATTGGCGTCTAACGAAGAGGCTGAAGCACTAAATGAACTATTGGCAAGTTCAAGAGATGCGAAACAAAAAAACAAAGAGGCACACAATCTCGACAACATAGAGTTGCAATCGAAATTGGGTCAGATCCTATTGGCCGGAGAGCATGAGGAGTTTGCCGTATTAATGGCGCAAGCGGCGAAACAGGTAGAATTACACCAGTTAACTCAACGCCACCTAAAGGGGCGGTTTGCTCGGCAAATGATGATGCATATGGGTTTTCCCGAGTTGGAACATGAAATTAAGGAGATCCAACAGAATCCAGATCCGCGGTCAAAAAATCTTGCAGGTCTGTTACATCAGGCTCAGTCAGAAGCGCGACAACAGGTGATGCAGTATGTGGGTCAACAACTTGAGTTGCAGACAGGTAATCATGACGAACGTACCTTGGAGCGCATTACCAGAGAAACAGATCTCACCGCGCTTGATCTGGGTTTGTATGACAATATTTATCGTTTGGTTCAAAAAATGGTGCGTCGATTATTGGCGATTCATCAGAGACGGAAGAAGCTTTATAACCGGGGACAACTGGATGTCCCTAAAACGCTACGGAAAAACATGCGTTATGACGGGATTTTATTTGAGCCTCATTGGAAGAGACGAAAAATCGATAGGCCCAAATTATATGTATTGGTAGATGTGAGTAAATCTGTCAGTGCAGTGAGCGGTTTTCTTCTAACATTTTTATACAGTCTCAATGAACTTCTGCCGAGGGTGCGTGCGTTTGCATTTTCATCGGAGCTTGGAGAAGTGTCTCAATATTTCGAGCAGACAACTTTGCAAGAAGCAGTGGAAAAAACAATCGAAGAATACTCACTAAGCTGCACTGACTATGGCCGATCTTTAGAGGATTTTGAACGCCTGTGCTTACATGAGTTGGACAATCGTGCCACTGTCATAATTTTGGGAGACGGTAGAAGTAATCATCTGAACCCACGTCAAGATATTTTAAAACAGATATATACACGCGCAAAAAAAGTCATTTGGTTGAATCCCGAACCCCGTTATCGATGGGGGACAGGGGATTCGGAAATGCCACTATTTGAACCCTATTGTCACACTCTCGAAGAGTGTCGAACGCTGAATGATTTGGAACATGTGATTGACAGTGTGTTAACGCAACAGGTTCATTAGCTATTGAGTATTAGGGGTATATCTCGAGTCAGTTTTGATCCGATACCTATTAGGAGTTGTTTTCCCAAGGGCGACCGCCAAATAGCGCAGGGACTTCCTCTTTTGCAGCATGTTCTGGTTTATTCACAGCATTCGCGCGATTCTTCTCTTGCTGAGTAGGGGCTTCTTTTTTTCTATTTCCACGATTCGCTTTAGTATTTTTATTTGGCGATGAAGAGTGGCCACTATCTGTTTTAGCAGTGTTCTTCTTTTGCGATCGTCGACTTGGCTGTTCTATGGAAGGCAATTGAGTATGATCAAAATCTTGACATGGAATTTTGTGTCCAAGATATTCTTCAATCTCCATTAAGGAATAGACGTATCGTTCACATGCTAAGGAGATAGCGGTCCCACTGGCACCGGCTCTGGCAGTACGACCAATACGGTGCACATAATCTTCAGGATCCTGTGGTAAATCGAAATTAATTACATGAGATAACCCAGTGATGTGTAATCCTCTTGCGGCCACATCAGTGGCGACTAAGATCGGTAATTCGCCCTCTTTAAATTTTTCCAGCAACTTATTTCTTTTTCTTTGTGCCACGTCACCGGTCATCAATCCGCACTGAAACTGATTGGCTTCTAAAAGTTGTACCAGTTTTTCAGACTCTCGCTTGGTATTTAAAAATATCATGCATCGCTCAGGATTCTCCGCACGTAAAATCTGAATCAATAGAGGCATTTTTTCCGCACTGGCAACGTGAAATAATGTCTGCTCCACCTGATCGGAAGTCACCTGTTCCGGTTGGATCTCTACTGTGACTGGCGAATTCATATGCTCGTAAGCCAGCTCCATCACTCTAAAAGAGAGAGTGGCTGAAAAAAGCAGATTCTGACGTTTCGTGGGTGGGGGCATCCGACGCAAGAGGTAACGAATATCCTTAATAAATCCCATATCGAACATGCGATCCGCTTCGTCGAGAACGAATACTTCTATGGCCTTGAGATCAAATACCTGCTGTTTGTGGTAATCGATAATACGTCCGGGCGTGCCGATTAAAATATCGACACCCGCACCAATTTGAGTTTTCTGTTTGTTGTAGTCCTCGCCGCCATAAGCTAAACCTAGACGGAAAGGCGTATCCAGGCCAATGGCACAGGCGTCTTTGTGGATTTGAATGGCAAGCTCTCGACTAGGTGCCAATATTAACGCACGAGGTTGGTTCGCGCGGCGATCCGATTGTTCTTCCTTAGAAAGAAGTCGATGAAACAGTCCTAATAAAAACGCTGCGGTTTTCCCTGTTCCAGTCTGGGCCTGTCCCGCTACGTCGCTACCTTCTAACAGTAAAGGCAGAGTTTTCGCTTGAATAGGCGTGCATTGGGAGAATCCAAGACGCTGAAGATTATGGATCAAGGGTGATGCTAGTGGTAACTCCGTAAAGGAGACGATCAGGTCTGGATCAATGTCATTCATAACTCTGTTGCTATGCCCAAAGCGATTGGGGGAATTCCTTATAAGTAAATGTAAAACATTCTATAAAAATTATTGAAGATCCTTAGTGTACCAAATTGTGCCAAGCGCATCAGAGAGAATGCATGGCTTATGCCACTATTCAAGCGAAAATACGGAGGCTGGAACCGAACATAAACTAAGTTTTGCTCTTGAATAAGGATTTAATTCAGTATTGTTGCACCTCATGAGCTTGAGTGTCCTGATCAAGAGGCTTGGCAATTTGCAAGGACCTTCAGTCTCTCTGTGCTTAAGGAAGACTGGTGGAAGAGTTTATATAAGATATTGATTATAATCTAGATTAGCATGCTAAATAAATTTTTTGAAGCTACCGGCAGTAGTGTTGCAACCATCATTCACAATTCAGCGTGTTTGTAATTATGATGGGTCACATTAGAATGGATAGAAAGAGTGAGCTAAGCGGGTAGTCGGCTTTAGGTGTGCCATGTCTAAGAGGCAGTTCCATAAGGCTGGTCATCCACAATGGGTAGGCTAAAGCGGTTTTTTGGAGGCAAAAGATGTTATTCAATCAGTTTAAGCGATATGGTTCTTGCATGGTTCTCATTGTGCTCATGCACTCTCCTTTGTACGCGAATGGCGAAGAATGGAAACAAGTGGGGGAACAAGACAATGTTACAGTATATTTACGTTCTATCCCTACCGAGATGACCACTGGTGCAGAAATTAAGGTCGTCGGCCGCGTCAATTCTGCGCCTGAATCTCTGTTAGCACTCATAGTGGATTATCCAGCGGCATCTCAATGGCGTCGAGGTATTAAGAAAATTAGTAAAGTGAAAACCATAGATGAGAATAGTTGGTACATCCATGTGATCACCGATTTGCCCTGGCCGATAGGAGATCGGCAGGCGTTAGCTCTAGTGACTGTGGAAAGAGATCCGCAGACTCAAGCCATTTTATATCAGTTTCATGCGGTGCCAGAGGTGGAAGGCGTGACCATCGAAGGAGAATTAATGCAGACCTTTGGGGGCACCTATAAAATTGTTCCCCAGCCCGATGGCACCGTCGAGATGACCATGCAAAATATATTTGAAGCACCCTTTAAGGTCCCAGAGTGGATAATCAATCGTCTGGTGCATTCCATGTCAATTGAACAAATCCTTTCTATTCGTGAGGCGGTTCAGTCGGCGAAGTATCGAGTGGACAAAACAGCTTAGTGTGATCGGTACGTAGAAGAGTTGCTAATTCTGTAGTAGAGCAATTTTACTTGGTCTTTTTAGACAAACACTATGTCGCACCGGGTTAGGTTCTGGTGGTGGTAGCCGTCATAGCAAAAGTGATCATTTAGATCTATACTCGAACATCACTATTTTATATTTGGGTAGTCAACATGGCTTCTGTCGTGCGCTTGGTCATGCTCTTTACATTAGTACTGATTAGCCATGCCCTGGTTGCACAGGACTCTAGTGAGAAAGCATTAGCCATTCTAGACAAGGTGGATAATCTCTGGCGCGGGGAGTCCTCTTACTCAAACTTGACCATGCGCGTAAAAACAAAAAACTATCAACGCGAACTCAATATGGAGAGCTGGTCTTTGGGGGATGATTTCGCCTTTATTCGAATTTTGTCGCCAATAAAAGAGAAAGGTACGGTCACTTTAAAGTCGGATGTCAATATCTACACTTATCTACCGAAGACGGATCGCACAATTCGATTAACTGCCGGTATGATGTCCGGATCCTGGATGGGCAGCCATTTTACCAATGATGATCTAGTCAAAGAGTCAAAACTCTCCGAAGACTATTTGGTTGAATATGAGCATTCGAGTCAATCCGAACTAGGAGAAATTTATAAACTGACCCTGATCCCTCGTGAGGAGTCTGCGGTTGTGTGGGGGAAAATAGAAATCGAGGTATATGCGCACAATTATATTCCCATACGCCAATATTTTTATGATGAAGATGCAGAGTTAATCCGAGTCATCAGCTTCCATGACGTGAAGCAGATGGGGGATCGATTGCTTCCGGTTAGGATGCATGTGGTTCCTGAGGATGAGCCTGATGAATATACTGAAATAGTATATCGTTCTATCGATTTTAATGTGCCAATAGAAAAGAGTTTTTTTTCTTTAGCGAATCTGCGCCGACGCTGATCGACTAGGCGAATAGATGAATACATTTACACTGGCAAGCCGCTATATCACGCGCTCTTGGCACAGGAGTCTCATTAATATTGGCACAATGGCCTTGGCATCAGCTGTGATGATTTTCTATGTCTCGTTAATGGAGGGTCTGTTGACCCAGACCGAAGAGCGTGCGATTGCTATGGAATTGGCTCATGTGCAAGTACATGCCCCTGGTTATCGCGCCGATCCTGATCTGTATAAATATATGAATGAAGTCGATTCGCTGATCTCTGTACTGTCGTCAGAACAACTGAGTGTATCAGGGCGATTATTTGCGATGGGATTAGGTGCCTCGGATAAGACCTCGAGTGGTATTCAGTTGTGGGGAGTGGATTTGGCTAGTGAACCGAAAGTGACTCAATTGCATAACAATCTGTTAGCGGGTCAATGGTTAGAGCAGTCAAAGCCGAATGAAGTAGTGATCGGAAAACAGTTAGCCCGCATATTGGACTTAGACATTGGTGATGAATTGATAGTTCTTAGTCAAAGCTTCGATGGTGCAATGGCTAATGAATTATTAATTGTAAGAGGAATTTTAAAGTCAGTCGGTAGAGAAATCGATAGAACGACAGTATTGATGTCTCAACAAAGTTTTCGCTCTCTATTCTCGTTCCCGACAGGTGTTCATGAAATAGCCATTCGAGACAATCATGTAGATAGAAGTTTGATCGAGTTAAAAGAGTTGGTCACAGAAGTGAGCGAAGATTATGAAGTTGCGACCTGGCGCGAAATTCAACCATTTATTGCAGATATTATTGATACGTCTAGAGGGAGCATCTATCTGTTAGTGATCATCGCTTATATTGCTGTTGCAATGGTGATTCTCAATGCTATGTTAATGAGCGTTTTTGAGCGCATTAGAGAGTTCGGCGTTTTAAAAGCGTTGGGGCTCTCTCCCTTTCAGCTGCTTAAGCTGGTGTTTCTAGAGACGATGCTACAGGTCAGTATAGCGACGATAATCGGCGTTGCTGTGTCGGTCCCGATCACGCTCTATTACGCACAAGTGGGTATTGATTTGAGTCGGTATTCACAAGGATTTGATTGGGGTGGGGTGACTATGAGTGCCGTTTGGCATCCGACGCTCACTCAAAATGCACTCATGAGTCCTATTTTAATATTGTATCTAATTAGTTTATTGGCGGTGATCTATCCTGCTGTTAAGGCAGCTTCAATTGTGCCAATTAAAGCTATCTATATGAGAGATTAGATGTGTATTTTGAACTCTTGGTGATGGCCTGGCGAAATTTAATGCGTCGTAAACGACGAACAGTGATTACTGCGGTGAGTATTGGGTTCGCTGTGTTTCTAGCGGTGACTTTTACTGGCATGGGTGACGATTCATATAAGAATATGATTAATACAAGTGTGAAGTTAGGATTTGGCCACCTCACCGTACAAGCAACGGACTTCCATATGCGTCCCACCTCCGACAAATATTTGAGCGACTACAACAGACTATACACAGAAATTGTCGGTCAGCCTGGAATAGAACAGGCCGCCAGCAGAATCATGACGGGTGGTTTGGTGGCAAGTGCCCGTAAACAGGTAGGTGGTATGTTAATGGGTATCAATGTGGCGCAGGAAACACCAGACATCAATCTGTTTCAAACCGCTATCGTTAAAGGACGTTGGTTGAATCACGGAGATACCCGAGCAGCGATAATAGGCGTTGGGATGGCGGAAAGATTAAATCTAAAATTGGGAAAGAAACTAGTTTATACCATTACTGATGTAGACGGCGAGATTGTCAGTGACGTGGTACGGGTGGTAGGCATTTTTAATACAGGTATGCTGGAGTTGGATCAAGGACAAGTTATATTACCTTTAAGGTTTTTACAAAGCACATTGAACTACGATGAAGATCACGCCACTATGATTAGTGTGTACATAGAAGATCATAGGAAGGCTGAACAGATAAGGGATGCAATCAATGATCGAATCACTGTGCCTGATGGAGAAATTCTAAGTTGGCAACAATCACAATCAGAATTGGCAGGCATGATTAATGTCGACCGTGGTTCCAATCAGATATTGCAAGGGTTAGTGGGTTTGTTGGTGGCTGCCGGCATCATGAATACGATGCTGATGAGCGTTCTTGAACGAACGAAAGAGTTTGGTGTCCTGCTGGCGATCGGTATGAGTCCAGTCAAACTAGTCCTGCTTGTGCTATGGGAATCGGTTTGGTTAGGACTCTTAGGTTTACTATGCGGCGGTGTGATCTGTATCCCTTGGTATTATTATATGGATAGAGTAGGCATCGACTTTAGTAAACTCTTGGGCGAGAGTGCGACAATTGCAGGTGTGGTTATGGATCCGGTCATTCATCTGCAACTTTATCCTGAAACCATTCTTACTATACTCGCGGGCGTATTTTTATTTACTTTAGTGGCGGCGCTCTATCCAGCGATTCGAGCCGGACGTATCTCACCCCTTGAGGCTTTAAAGGATCGATAGCAGGCATCAACTTATGAGTATTATCGAACTGCAAGGAGCCAGCAAAATATACAGACAGGGAGAGGTTGAGGTTCGAGCGCTGGACGATGTGGATCTCACCATTGAGAAGGGCGAATTTAGTACACTCTGTGGTCCTTCCGGCTCGGGCAAAACCACGCTGCTCAATCTAATTGGGGCATTGGACGTTCCCACATCTGGTGAGATTAAAATTGAAAATCAGGCATTGAGCGAACTCAACAAGACTGCGCTCTCACATTTACGGCGGGATCGCATTGGGTTTGTATTTCAATCGTATAATTTGGTTCCCGTACTGAGCGCCTACGAAAACGCAGAGTTTGTACTTGTCCTACAAGGTGTGAAAGAGTCTGAGCGTCGTGAGCGAATCATGTCATTGTTGAATGAAGTTGGTCTAGGCGAATTAGCGCATAGACGTCCCACTGAACTTTCGGGTGGGCAGCAGCAAAGAGTGGCGATTGTGCGAGCCATTGCCTCTCATCCTGCCATTGTGCTTGCCGATGAACCGACTGCGAATTTAGATACTAAAACCGCATCAGACCTATTGGATATGATGCAAGAATTAAATGTCAATCACCATATTACCTTTCTTTTTTCAACTCACGATCAGCGGGTCATGGATCGAGCCAGAAGAGTCATACGTTTAGTGGATGGTCAAATTGAATCTGATGAGAGGCATTAAATTCAGTTCAATTCGACTGTTGACTTATTCGGTCACGCTTTATCTTTTTGTTGTGTCCCCTGTACACGCCCTTTCAAACATAGAGAAAAACAACTATCGATTGGATACACGCCTGCTCGTTCGTGTGTTGGCAGATTATCAAGATTTTCCAGATTCAGACTTAAGTCCTATCGATAATTTTCACGTTGCAACCGGAGTCATGCGATTTGAATTTCAACACGGTTGGCGGGCACAGTTCTCCAGCTATATAAATGTGTTGGTCTCACAATCTTCAGATCGATTGTCCGGGGTAGGCATAGGAGATATCAATAGGAGCGGAAAATTTTATCAGGTTTTCAACGACGACAAGAACGGTGCACTTGTATTGGACCAATTCGATTTAACTTATGAGAGTGAACAGTTTAGAGTCAGGTTGGGACGACAAGCCATCGGTTTGGCAACGACCTTTTATTTTTCTCCTAACGACTTTTTCGCGCCTTTTGCACCTCAGACATTTTACCGTGTTTTTCGAGCAGGCGTAGATGCCGTTAGAGTGACTTGGTTCACAGGAACTTTATCCGAGGTAGAAGGGATTTACGTACTGGGATACGACAGAAAGTCTCCGGTGAGCAGTGAGTTTGAAAGCCATCCTAGTAGTCAATTGGACTCCATACTAGTTCGCTCGACTCAAGTTATTGGCGCAGCAGAGGTCAATGTGTTCGTTGCACAGATCCATGATGATCAAGTGCTAGGCGGTGCCATACAAGCAGACTGGCCGCCTTGGTTGGGCTTCCGGCTGGAAGCTCAAGTACGGGACTTTGACAAGGGTGGGCGTCGAAACGAAATTGCTGTATCAGTGGATCATAGATTTGATATGGGACTCGATGTGCGCGGTGAGTGGTTTTATCACGGTAGCGGTGCCAACGATGCGCAGGAGTATCAGGTTCCATTGGTTCAAGCTGAAGATTCAGTGAGGCAGCTTGCACGATATTATATGGCCATTGGCAGTAGTTATAATTTGACACCCTTATGGACAATAGATGGATCTATCATTTTTAACTTAGTAGATCATTCTGAAATCTCTTCATTGCAAGCGCTATATTCCGTTTCTGATGAATCCGAATTCATTTGTACCCTGTCCATTGCAAGGGGTGAAGAGAGTGATAATCTATTGCAATTGAAAAGCGAATATGGCTTATTACCAAACCAACTTAGTTTCGAATATCGAATCTACTTTTAACAGTGAGAAGTAATGAAATATGATTAGTAGCATAAAGAAAAGAGGGCGATTCGGAATATTAAGCAAGACCTGAGATGTGAATTAATACAGACCGAGACAAGTCTCCTCCTCTACGTTTCCCTCATAAACAAAAGATTTATAACTTAATCTAAGTGACACACCATGGATTACATAAAGAACAGTGAGCATAAACTTCATAGTGCCATGCTTTTGATCGGCTTTGCTAAAGCGAATGAAACTTCTGAAACAAGTGAAGAAGTGCGCCTATATAAACAGAATGCATTGGTATTTTTGAAACTGGCCGTACAGGCCTATCTTTTGGAACTGAGTGACCATTACGCCATTCCATTTAGGAGCGAGAGTATTAGCGTTGAAACCTTAAGCCAGCATTTGCAGGCGCATCGGATCCCTTCACCGGAACTGAAAGAGCTTCTGGCTTTAAAAAGTGATGCCAACAGTTGGCTTGCCAAACTGGAATACAGTTATAGAGAATTTTTTTTCAAAAGCTATCCAGAACCTTCAGATCAATCGAATCTTTTAGCATTTAAAAAAATAGCCGCAGGGGAACGGTTACGGGAGCAGTCTATACAAGAATTGGAGGCTTGGCACCATGCGCTCAAGGATCTCATCGCACGCCAGCGTCAGCAGATCTTGGAATGGTAGTGACGTGCACAAACATAGGCTGTATAGACTCGAAAATGATTGCGATATCGGTATGGCTTTATTTTCTACCGTTCATCATCTGTTGCATCATTTGATTCATTCCTGAGAAGGGATCTTGTGCGGTTTCACCCTCTGGGAGCTCGAACCTTGAGTCCTCAAGTTTGGTCTCGGTTAAGGAGACTAAGGTCATCTCGTCTCCATAACGTAACAATGCCAGACCTTTATCTAGATAAGGTTGCATGGAGTCATTCAGAGTAGGAGACGGAGCCATGCCCATGCGATTCATATTCGACTGGGCCATTTTTGCCATCGCTTGTTGTAATTTCACCAACTTAGAATCTTTGCTCAGCACAATTTCTTCGTTGACCACTTTGCCCGTTTTTGGATCTTCGAAACTAAGTTTGTAGACTTGACCTTTTATGCCGGCGATGGTTTCAGTTTTTTTTGTTTTTGTGAGGACTTCTTCCGGTTTAGCGAGAGGTTTATCGGCTCGACCTTGCATCTGTTGTTGCATCATGTTGTTCAAACCCATGGCTTCAAATTGCTGTCCCATAGCAGAGAGATCAAGCACGGTACCGTTAGTGACCGCATAGGTTTTATCTTTGCGAATCAACAAGTAAGTTCCTGGCGCCATTTCCATACGCATATGTTGATCGTCGCGATAGTCAATGCGCATTTTCATTCCGCCCTGACGGATGTTCCATACCCCACTGATATCAGCCCAAACAGAGGTGGTAGTAAGATAAGATATTAAAAAGATTATCAAAACGCGGTAGATGTGATTCATTTTTTATGCTCAATTTCCCAATTACTGGTGTGCCGATAGGGTCAGTTTATAAAGAATGATGTGGGCTGCTTGCCACTCGCTTTTAGTTTAAAATAATTCCGCCTGACGGTATGAATTATTCATACATTGTAACTCAGTTGGAATAGGATTTTATGACTCAGAGCAAAAAAGACAAGCAAGCACATCGCCGTTTCTCTTCTGCAGTGGTGGATGGTGTGGAGCGTGCGCCTAGTCGCGCCATGTTACATGCAGTGGGGTTTGGTGAAGCCGACTTCAATAAATCACAAATAGGCATTGCTTCAACATGGAGTACGCTGACACCTTGTAATATGCATATTGACAAACTCGCTGAGGAGGCTAGGGCGGGTGCGGACGCTGCCGGTGGCAAGGGGTTGATTTTTAGTACTATCACGGTGTCAGATGGGATTTCCATGGGCACTGAGGGAATGAAATATTCATTGGTTTCTCGTGAGGTCATAGCAGATTCCATCGAAGCAGTCGTGGGTGCGGAAGGTTTTGATGGTGTGGTGGCTATCGGTGGTTGTGACAAAAATATGCCTGGTTGTCTGATCGGTATCGCTCGCCTGAATCGTCCGGCCGTATTCGTTTATGGCGGTACTATCCGTCCCGGTCACGCGGGAGGGCGGGATCTGGATGTAATATCGGTGTTTGAAGCGGTGGGGGCCTATTCCAACCAACAGATTTCAGAGTTGGAATTGAAACAGGTAGAGGCAAACGCCATACCTGGACCCGGCTCATGCGGCGGCATGTATACTGCCAATACAATGGCTTCAGCTATCGAGGCATTGGGCATGAGCTTGCCTAATAGCTCGGCTCAGAATGCTGAATCTGACGCCAAGAGAGACGATTGTCAGCGGGCCGGTCAAGCAGTAGTGGCGTTGATTCAAAAAAATATCACGCCTAGTGACATTATGACAAAGCAGGCGTTCGAAAACGCCATTACAGTTGTGATCGCGTTGGGAGGCTCTACCAATGCCGTGCTGCATCTGTTGGCAATGGCGGATGCGATGGAAGTGGACTTAACTTTGGATGACTTCACACGCATTGGCAAAAAGGTACCGGTATTGGCGGATTTAAAGCCAAGCGGACGATATTTGATGTCAGATCTGATCGAAATTGGCGGCATTCAGCCGCTGATGAAAACCTTGTTAGATCACGGGCTACTGCACGGGGACTGTTTGACTGTGACAGGCAACAGTCTCGCTGAAAATCTGGCTTCGGTGGACCCCTATCCTCTGGATCAAGAGATCATTCGAGATGTGAAGGATCCCATCAAACCGGACAGTCACCTGGTGGTGTTGTATGGCAATTTGGCCAGTGAGGGGGCAGTGGCAAAAATCACCGGAAAAGAGGGATTGCATTTTACCGGTAGCGCCCGAGTGTTCGCCTCAGAGGAATCTGCACTCGAAGCCATTTTAGATGGCACCGTGGTAAAAGGTGATGTGATTGTGGTTCGTTATGAAGGGCCCCGTGGTGGTCCAGGAATGCGTGAAATGTTGGCGCCCACTTCAGCGGTCATGGGTAAAGGACTGGGTAATGATGTTGCTTTGATAACAGATGGACGCTTTTCCGGCGGTAGCCATGGTTTTGTTGTCGGACATATCACACCAGAAGCGTACAATGGTGGTTTATTAGCCTTAGTTGAAGAGGGTGATTCCATTACCATCGATGCTGAGAAATGTGAGTTAACCCTGAATGTCTCCGATGAAGTGCTAGAGGCGCGCCGTGCAGCGTGGCAGCCACCAAGTCCACAATATAAAAAGGGTTTATTAGCGAAATATGCCAAGCTGGTGAGTTCGGCATCGGAGGGAGCAGTGACCGATAAACTCTAGAGCAAATTGAATATGTCGAACCGCAGAAACAGAGGGATCCAATCGATGGATGCACGTCACTTAAACGCAGATGCTGTGCAGGATACAGGCGGGATCTGATGCGGTTCTGTAGCTACTGTGGTGAAGGTGTCAGTTTACGCATCCCGGAAGGTGATAATCGAGAGCGCCATGTCTGTGGAAATTGTGGTGTGATTCATTACCAGAATCCTAAGATAGTGGCTGGCTGTATACCACGTTGGCAGGACAAAGTACTACTCTGTCGCCGCGCCATTGAGCCGCGGAAAGGGCTTTGGACTTTACCGGCAGGGTTTATGGAGAATGGCGAGACTACCGAACAGGCTGCGAGGAGAGAAACCCATGAGGAAGCCTGTGCGCATGTGGAGGCTCTAAGCTTATACACTTTGTTTAATCTACCGAATATTAATCAGGTGTATATGTTTTTTCGTGCCGAATTGGTTGCACCTGAATATGCATCGGGTAGTGAATCTTTAGAAGTCGGTCTATTCACGGAGCGGGAGATCCCTTGGAAAGAGTTGGCGTTTCCAGTGGTGCATGAATCATTGAGATTATATTTTAGTGATCTCAGTAGCGGAACTTTTCACACCTATACAGGTGATATAATTCGGGACAAAGGTAACTGGCTTAAGTTTAGCGTGGAGAATGTGAGAAACTCTACCCACACTAAATAAAATGAACCAATGTCCAGAGAAATGACGAAAGCTAGAGTGGTATGAATCATGATAGAAATTAAATCTGACGCACTGGAGTATTTGCAGGACCTACTCAATAAACAGGAGGAGTCTGAAGTCCATCTGCGTATTATGGTGCAGGATGCCAATACAGTCCGAGCAAAGGCTACATTAGCCTTTTGCCCTGCGGGATCAGAAGAGACCGAAGATATCTGTTTGGAGTTTGATGGTTTTAAAATGTTTGTAGAAAGCGAACATGCGGATCTATTAGAGGGTTCGACCATCGGGTTTGAACATGAAGGCTTAAGTGGTCAGCTCACTATAAAGACTCCTAACCTAAAGGTACCTGAACCCGATGAGGAGGCTTCTCTAGAGGAGCGAGTGGAGTATCTACTAGATACTGAGGTGAATCCATCATTAGCTGCGCACGGGGGATTTGTCAGTTTAGTTAAAATCACTCCTGAAAAGAAAGCGGTATTGCAATTTGGCGGTGGTTGCCAGGGGTGTGGTGCGGTAGATGTCACCTTAAAGCAAGGTATAGAAACCACCCTTCTAGGAAAATTGCCTGAACTCACTGGTGTGCTCGATACCACCGATCACTCTCTTGGCGAGAATCCGTACTATAGTCCCTGACAACATTGTAAGCACCACACCCTATTGGCGCGATCCACTATATCTGGTCTGGTTGCTACTCGGTTGTGGCATTGCTGCACTCGCTAGTCACAACTCGTACTTTTCTCTTGATTTGAATTTTAGTTTCCGCAACCTGTTATTCATCGGTATGATTTATCCGATATTGGAGGAGATCACTTTTCGCGGATTCTTAACAGATATTTTTTTAAAGCTAAAATTCGCGCGTGATTCATTCAGTGGTATCAGTGGCGCAAACTTATTGACCACATTCTGTTTTGCTTTTTTTCACTGGGCCATTCAGCAGAATAGTTTAGCTTTATTGGTGCTGTTTCCATCCCTTTTATACGGATGGACGCGAGAACGGTATGATAATTTATATGCGCCAATTATCTTGCATATTTGTTTTAATTTAATGTTAATTGTTTTTTAGTGGCGATTTTCTCCATATATATAAAAAACTGACTATCAGCATGATCCATAAAGTCGGATCGGTTGCTGATGTCTTTCCGATGGCACAACCGCCACTTTTCTTTTTGCGGCTGCTGCTAGAAGTGTTTGATGAATCGTCGGAGGCATCGCTGTTGCCTGATCCTGAGGTGTTACCAGAGCCGGTATTGTCCCCCGAGCTATTATTGCCACCTCCGCTGTTGTCACTACCGCTTCCTCCGTTTGAACCGCCTCCTTGAGCTTCTGCAACGATAAAGTTAGCCAGGCTGTTGCTGCTGCCTGATGAGGTGGTACAGATCACAGAGTAACTGCCATTGCTTAGGTCATTGGCCATCAGTGTGCCTTTAAAGGACTGATTAGTAATGGTCAGGGGATCGGAGAGTTGGACGCCTCCAATCGTGCAGTTGGTATCATCTAAGATAAAATTTTGTCCTTTGATAGTGAGGCGATTGTCCTGGCCTTCTATAGCAAATTCGGGGATCACACTTTCTACAATTGGGGTGGGTACGGCATTAGTGGCGCCGAGGGTGTCGAATGTTGTTTTTCGAATACCTTCAAAGGCACCGCTAGTTGAATCATAGAGGGCGGCAACAATGGTCCAAGTGGCATCGCCGTTGCTGGCGGGTGCGTCGAAGCTCCAGATTCTGGATTCAGTGGTGTTAGGTGCCAGGGAAATATCTTGCTGGGATTCAAATTGCACAATATTGTTATCAGAATCGCGAACAGTCAGCTCCAAATTCACGCTTTGTTCGCTGCTCTGTATTGAGAGCAGATCAATAGTCACTGAAACCTGTTCTAAAGCTGAATAAGTACCTTGATTGGTCGCCAGAGCGGTAATGTCCGCAGTGCCGGTATTGGTTCCATCGTCATCAATAATGAGTTGGGCCTGTTGAATATCCGCACACCAGACGGGATCTAATTCATTGCCGACGTCGACATCAATAGCAATCGTGTTGACAGTCTGCACATCTTGAATGCCCACCTCAAGCAAGGTTGTGTGTACTTTGCCATCTACGGCTGAAAAATTTTCACCCACCGTCACTCCTAATTCTTGACCATTAAAATTGATTGTATTTTGTTCGTCTGGCCAATCTATATCTCGGGCCTGGATCACCAAATAGGCAGTGCTGGTGGGCGTTGAGCCGTCTATGGAGAATTCAATAGGGTGTATGGGGCTATTGTTGAAGATGCAGGCATTATTACTGCTTGCGCCCATATCATTATCAGCTACCGCATTGGCGTTGTTGTCCAGATTGTCTGTGGAGGTCTCTGTGGTGACTGCCTGTACACTATTGAAGCTTAAAAGAAGCCATAGGAAATAGGGACACAATAATTTTATTTGCTTGAATATCATAATCTTATGCTTTGTAAAGTTGTACCTAGGGTGGTTTTTGTCTGGTAAATCGATGCCGCAGTAGGATATTTATATTTATGGATTATTTATATACCAGTACTCCCTGTGCCACCTAATACGTTTATCGGCAATTTTAGGCATTTCATCGGTTAATTCATGGCGGACTAAGAGGATAAAAATCTCATTATAAATTTGATGGGACTTAACGATACATACTTAAGTAGTGTCCCATTGTGAGTGCGTCTATTGTCCCAACCTTCTTCTAGAGAATTGATAGAAAGACTAGAAAAATTAAATTCTATCGGTGTTCTGTTGTCAGCAGAAACAGATATTACTCGATTATTAGAGCTGATTCTTCACACCGCTACCGCCATCACGCAGGCAGATGGTGGTACGCTTTATACGGTAACCCCAGATAAAAATTTTCTTCAATTCGAGATTATTACAAATAATACCTTACAAATCTATATGGGCGGCAGCGCAGGTGATCCCATACTACTGGAGCCCATTCCCCTGTACTTAAAAAATGGCGAGCCTAACCATACGACGGTGGCAGCGTATTCCGTGTTAAATAATCGCACGGTGAATATTGAAGATGTCTATGCGGAGGAGGGATTTGATGTCAGTGGAACCAGTCAGTTTCATAAAGAGTTTGGTTATCGTCCCAAATCGTTTTTGACTGTTCCCATGCGCAACCATCAAGGTGAGATTATTGGATTATTGCAGTTGATAAATGCGCAGCAAATGAACCCCAAAAAAACAGTGGCATTTAGTGGTGAGGATGAAAATTTAGTTGAATCTCTGGCCTCTCAGGCAGCGGTCGCGTTGACGAATCGGCGCTTGTTGGAGCAGATGGAAGAGCTGTTTGAATCCTTCATTCGGTTGATCAATACGGCAATCGATGAAAAATCTCCCTATACCGGTGGCCATTGCCAGCGAGTTCCTGAATTAACCATGATGTTGGCAGAGGCGGCGGATCGGGCAAATTATGGAGAGCTGGCTTCGTTTAAAATGACCGAAAAAGATCGATATGAACTCTGGATTGCGGGTATGTTGCATGACTGCGGGAAGATTACTACCCCAGTGCATATTGTGGATAAGGCGACAAAATTAGAGAAAATTGTCGATCGAATGGACTTGGTGGAGGCTCGATTCGAATTAATCAAAAAGGAGCTTGAGTTAGATACTTTAAAGGCGATCATGCGTTCGCCGCAAAAGAAAGCTGCCTTGCAGCAGGAACTTGCCACTACCCTATCTGAGTTAGATGATGATGCTCAGTTTCTGGCGAAGATTAATCAAGGCGGTGAATTTATGACTGTTGAAGAGAAGGCGAGAGTTGAACATATTGCTCGCTGGTGTTTCAAAAATAGTCGAGGAGAAACCATTCCACTGCTCACAGAAGATGAGATTAAGAATCTACAAGTGAGTCGTGGCACGCTGAACGATGAAGATCGTCAGATCGTCAATCAACATATTGTCAGCACTATAAACATGCTGAATTCCTTGCCGTGGCCACCCCACCTGAAACAGGTGCCGGAATTTGCGGGTGGCCATCATGAAAGGATGGATGGGAAAGGGTATCCGCTCGGCTTAACTAAAGAGCAGATGTCTACGCAAGCCAGAATCATCGCCATCGCCGATGTGTTCGAAGCTTTGACTGCACCGGACAGGCCCTATAAGCCTGGAAAAACTTTGAGTGAATCGTTAAAAATCTTACAAAAGATGAGTGACGACAGTCATATTGATTCAGCGCTATTGGAAGTATTTCTGCGCGAGAAAGTCTACTGGCAATATGCTTCGAAGTTCGTCAATCCTGCACAAATCGATATAAAAGATTCGGACACCACTCTACCCGACTTGGCATGACCACCATTCATAGGCTGTTGCCAATTGCTTTGGCACAGCTTTTGTTTGCTCTTTAGCTTAAAGCGGATCGGTGGGTGTCAGGCTCACTGACTCGAATCTGAGTCTGGGCACGAATGGTGCATCATTAAAGACTCTCGTCTAATTATGTGATAGGAGCACCGATAAGATGAGGCGATTTATCCGGCATTCCACAGACATTCCCATAAACGTGATTATCGAGGGACCGTCACCCGAGCAGAAACCTTTGCTCAACAATATCAGTGTGGCAGGACTGAGTTTTCATGCGGCAATTGAGTACAAGCAGAACAGCTTCGTGAAAATTGCCATTCCCACTGTATGCGACGATTTCGAAACCCCTGGGCGCGTTGTGTGGTGTCGAGCCAGCGACACGGGATTTGATATTGGCGTGGAGCTGTTGAATCGAGAAGACATGTATATGGCGCGGATGGTAGAGCAAATTTGTCACATCGAACATTACAAAAAGGCGGTACTCAAACAAGAGGGGCGTGAAATGTCAGGTGAATTGGCGGCCATAGAGTGGGTTGAAAAATACGCTGCAGAATTCCCCACTTCGTAAAACTATCCCCCTAGCCAATTGGCACACTTTTCACTGCCTGCGAATTGATTGTCCTCTCTTAGTATCTGGTGGATGCGGCCGGTAATCCTGTTCATTCCCTTATCGTTGCCGACCGTGGCTGGTCGGTAGTGTAAGTGCTGATCGGGTTCTTGACACGTTCTAGTTTTGCATGGTGAGCCTACTGTCGCGCTTCGGCCGCTAACAGCAGATTAGACTACATTGAGACTTAACTGATAACTAATTGAATAATCCGCATGAACACCGGCCACAGCAACATGTGCTTGCTCATCGGCACCAAAGTATCGGTCCTCGCCGCACCATTTCAGATTTGACGCTGGTAGGTGATTTTAACTGCTGCTCAACAGACTGGTGCACAGCGTGGTGCCCGATTTTGGTATGTGAAGAGTGAGTCGTTGCCGAGGGGGTTTACATGGTTTTATGGGATCTGCTTCTGGTGAAGTGCGCGGCATGGTGCTCGGAACAAATGATATGAAAAATGTGGGACAACGAGCTTTTGATCTAAAGATAATACCAATTCAATGGTCGGTGGGGGCGGGCATTTATTGAATGAAGAGGGGTGATAGACTCACTAGTGACTAACAGAAGTAAAACTACCAGCGACTAAAAATCTATTATTCAGCATCTCCACTCTTAAAACTTCTAAGCAAGCTTGCAAGGGTTGGAAACGTTGATCTGTGGAGTTGATTTGCACGTTTAATCGTTCTCCGGGTTGGATGCGGCTACCCGTGGTGAATGACAGGCCGCCTCCACTCAGATCGTGGCATTCCCCGACATGGGTTTCGTCAACATTTTCAAGCTGGTATTTCACCTCTGCATCAACGCGCATTCGGTAAAATGCTCGTTTTTCAGTACGAGAGGCACGTATTCGCGAACCTACGGTAAAAGTTGTCATGGATGAACCCGGCCTCAGAAGCTTAATTTGATTTTAGATTAAGCCAGATTTATGCCATTTTAGAGGGTATTTAACGAAAATTGAGCCTAAAATTGAGTTCGATGCCGAATCCATGGGTTGGCGGTAACAGACTTAACGATGCCTTGCCAAACATGTCCTGATGGTGAGTCGGACCGGATATTGGGCTCTCGAAGAGAGTAATGAGTTCCAATTCGGAAATTCGTGACCATACATCGGAACGACCCGTTTGGTATAAAGGATGCTCCAATTGTGTACTTTCCTGATATGAATCAAAAATTTCTGCAGCGGAAATGCTCTCTTCTCGATGACTGGCGTCAGCGTAGTATGGTGGGAAGGTATCCGCGCACGCCGTAGAAATAGGCGACACACTTATTAATAACAAAAGTAGAGGTATTAGGGGAGTTCTCATACCGCATAGTCCTAGGGTGGTGTAGAAAAATATCGAATTAATCGTATATACGTTACTTATCGAAAACGATTCCAGTTACTTGATGCAATGCCAGAAAAAAAAACAATTGTTCGATATGTGGTAGCAGTTACAGGTTGAATGGTCGGTGACATCATTTTTTGCAACTGAATGAGAGATAGTGAAAATTGCGTTGTTCAGGAGACTCAGATTGCTAACAATTGCGGGTTTTGCGCGTCATTAGGAGATAGAAATATTCAGTCTTCCTGGTGAACAAATTGCACAGAAGGGTATCAGCTTGGATTCGGGGGAGGGTAGATAGCTAAGAGAGTAATTTTGCCAAAGCATCTGTTTGCAATATTTTACTGACTTCAAATTGGGGTTGGCTTGATGTATCTCTTTCCACGGAATAAGGATAAGGTGCGCCTTTGTTATCCAACAACACTTGCACAACGGGATGACGAACATTTTGTCCCCTACGGGCGACTACCGCGACTTCACCATTTTTCAGTTTCACGATACTGCCGGGCGGAAACAAGCCAATTTCTTTGATAAATATTTCAACTAAACTATTGTCGAGCTTTTCTCCCCGTAATAGAAACAGTTCTTTCAACGCCGCCTGGGGCATACGCTCTTCTCTATATCCTCTCTTGGTGAGCATGGCGGTATAGGCGTCAGCGAGAGCGACTAAGCGTGCAGACATCGGGAGTTGATGGCCACTCAATCCCAACGGATAACCGGTGCCATCTAGTTTTTCGTGATGTAATAACACTATTTCTAGCCAGTGGTCGTCGCTGACTTCGGCTTGGCGTAATAGATCGGCGCTTCTTTCAGGGTGTTGTTCGATAAGCTGATGTTGTCTTTCGCTAAGTGGTTCAGTTTGCGCATTAAGCTCTTCTTGAACTTCCATCATTGAGACGTTGGCTGTGAGTGCGGCCGCAGTGAGTGATTGACGATTTGTATCTGGCATCCCGATGCGCTTTGAGATTAATGCGACCACAATCGCCATATGAATGGCGTGAGAAATCACGTAATGACTACATTTGTCAATGTGAACCCAGCGCAGAATTTGATCGGGATGTTGATCAGCGTGGGTGATGATTCTCTGTGCGAGAGAGAAAATCTCTTCTTCGATGTTTCGGCTCGTTGTACCAACGATATGACGCAGTAATTCATCCAGGCTTTCTTCAATATCCCCGAGTGCACTTAGTATGTTGGTTTGACTGGCAAGCTCTGTTTTTTCAAGTATTTTGTCTCGTCTGGCGAAAATTCCTTCGGTAAACAACCGATTGAGTTTCTCCTGAGTCTCAATCACTTCCCCTCTGTTTAATATTCGGTTTCCGTTAGCATCATAAATATGCCAGGGCAATGGAATGCCGATTGATATGCTACCTTGTTGTAAAGATACCAGTTGGAGCATGGGGATTCAGAACATGTTAAAACTATCTGGTGAGTATTGTCTAAACTGCCTTTTATAATAGTCGGAATTTTATATCCTATTACTAAGTCACTATCGGTATTATTTTTATATACTTAACAGCATGATCCTATCAATAGGAGAGATACAGGATGCAGGATAAATCCACCAAGTTGTTCTTCATGACACTATTGCTGTTTGCTTTGCTTCCCGAACTAAGTGCTGAATTGACTCCCTGTCCCAATTCTCCAAATTGTGTTTCCTCTCAGGCGCAAACGAAAGATCAAAAAGTGGAATCACTATTCTATAAAGGTGATCCAGATCAGGCATTGGCCAAATTAGAGCAGTGTCTGATAGAGATGGAGGGCGTCAACATAGAATTAAGGGATAACCAATTGTTGCATACGACCTTTACCACTAAATGGCTAAAATTCATCGACGATGTACACTTTTTACTGCAACCAGATCAACAGAGAATAGAGATACGATCTGCGTCACGGGAAGGCTATTGGGATTTAGGCACCAACCGGCGTCGGGTCAATCGAATAGCGGAAAATTGCCAGCCTTTACTGCTGCTGACCGAACCTGAAGTTGTGGATTAAGGACAGGGGTAAGGATATATCTGGTGTATCGACTCAATAGCTTCAATGAGATCGTCATCAAGATTGACTTCAATACTGTCTATGTTGTGTTTCAGTTGTTCTATGGTTGTTGCACCTATTATGGTAGAGGTGGTAAAAGGCCGACTGGTGACATAGGCGAGCGCCATGTGCGATAAGGGTATATTAAATTTTTCCGCTAATTTAAAGTATGCTTTGGTTGCCGATTGACCTGCCTCATTGGTATAGCGGGTAAAGTAAGGGTATTGAGTCAAACGGCCATCGGCTGGCTTTTGATTCCCTAAGTATTTACCACTTAATACACCAAACGCTAGAGGGGAATAGGCAAGTAGACCTACCTGCTCTCGGTGCGCCACCTCTGCAAGCCCAACCTCAAAGCTGCGATTAAGCAGGCTGTAAGGATTTTGAATGCTGACGACACGTCTTTCGTGCTGTCCCTTTGCGGCCGCTAGGGCAGTCATGACACCCCAAGCAGTTTCATTGGATAAGCCGATAAACCTGATCTTACCGATCTGTACGAACTGTCCTAATGTCTCTAATATTTCTGTAAATAATGTAAAAGGGTGTTCGTTATTGGCGTCGTAGCCCAGCTTGCCAAAATAGTTAGTTGCCCGTTCCGGCCAATGGAGCTGATAAAGGTCGATATAGTCTGTCTTTAACCTTTTCAGAGATTGATTCAATGCCTGCTCTAAATTGGCTGCACTGAAAGCAGATCCAGAGCGACCCATATAGTCAAATCCAGAACGGGGTCCTGCGATTTTAGAGGCCAAAATAATTTGTTCTCTTGTGTGGCGTTTGGCAAGCCAATTGCCGATGATCTCTTCGGTTTGGCCGTAAGTATTCTCTCTAGGGGGGACTGGATACATCTCTGCTGTATCAATGAAATTGATACCCCTGGAGAGAGCATAATCCAGTTGCACGTATGCCTCTGATGCGCTATTTTGCTCGCCCCAAGTCATGGTGCCCAAAGCCAGCGCACTCACTTGAGTTTGAGTGGAACCAAGCGCACGATATTCCATATTATATACAGGATTTGAAGTGGTAAAACGGAACCTATGGTGATGAGAAATGGGGTAAGACCTGTCGTCTTACCCCAAGGCAGGAGAACAAGTAGGCCTAAATCAGAGCACCATATCCTTCAAGCCCTTAAGTGGAAGGGCCTTCACCACATTACGGGCAGGTTTGGCTTTGAACATCATCTCTTCACCAGTAAAAGGATTGATGCCTTTGCGTGCCTTCACTGCAGGCTTACGAACCACTTTCAGTTTTAGTAGGCCAGGTAAGGTAAATATGCCCGCGCCGCGTTTTTTCATGTGACGTTCAACTTGAACTGCCAGCTCATCCATCACGGCACTGACCTGTTTTTTAGTGAGATCTGTGTTCTCAGCAATGGTGGCGTAGAGCTCAGATTTAGTCATAGGTTCAGCGACAGCGGTTACGCGTTTAACAGGAGCAGCTTTCTTAGCAGCAACTTTGCGTTTAACGGGTTTCTTTTTGGTAGCACGTTTAACAGCCATTGTATCCTCCTAATTGATGACAAAAAATCAATGTAGACGTTCCTTGGAAAAGCTTAATCAAATCTAGATAGTGCAATTGAACGCGTTTTTTTTATTAAGGTCAACATTTTTAGACTCTTTTTTACTATATATGTAGTATTTTTTTACTATGAGGGCAGTTTTTAGCTATATAGCAGTGTTTTTTCGTCCTAGAAGAGTGGTTTTGTTTCATATCAGGTGCTCACAGAGTGTCTGCCAAAAGGAGTTCAAAACATACTTTAGAAAAAAAATAGGTGTCAACGACACCTATTTTTTCACTGAATAGAATTGTTTCTAATTGCGAATTAACCCGGGGGCCAAGTAAATCTGCGTCCCCCCAGTAGGTGTAAATGAATGTGGTAGACACTTTGACCGCCGTTATGATTGCAGTTCATGACTAAACGGTATCCTTCATCCGCAATGCCTACTTCTTTGGCCAATTGTTTTGCAACCAACACCATTTGTCCTAGAAGTGCCGCATTCTCGGGTTCTATGTCATTGGTCGTGGCAATATGGGAGCGAGGAATGATGAGGAGATGTGTATCTGCCTGAGGGTTAACGTCATGAAAGGCAATCAGCTGCTCATCTTGGTAAGCGATATCAGCATCTAAATCACCGTTGACAATCTTACAGAATATACAAGTCATATGGTTCTCCTCCCGTTGTTGCGATGTGTCGGTGGCCACAATACCAGTTAGCTTTTAGACGTCTTTTCCCGCTGGCAAGCACGATACCCTATATCTGTTCGATAATGTGCTTGGTCAAAGTGGATCTGCTCCACTCTTTGATAGGCTTTTTCCTGAGCCGCAGAGACGGATTTGCCGAAGGCAGTCACACATAATACTCGTCCACCGTCAGTCACCAGGCGATCATTCTCGGAACGAACGCCGGCGTAAAAAATTTTTGTATCCGCATCCGATGAACCGTCTAGACCCTCAATCGGTACCCCCTTTTTGTATTTTCCAGGGTAACCGCCACTGGTCATCACCACACCTAACGCAGCACGGCGATCCCAATTGGCAGTGAAACGGTGCAACTCATTATTAACGGCAGCACTACACAGGGCCGGTAAGTCACTCTGCAATCGCATTAAAATAGGCTGCGTTTCTGGATCACCAAATCGGCAGTTGTATTCCAACACCTTCGCCTGGCCCTGAGCGTCAATCATCAAACCGCAATAGAGAAATCCCATATAAGGGTGTCCATCTTCGGACATCCCCTTTACTGTGGGTAAAATCACCTCATTCATAATTTGAGTGTATATTTCATGGGTGATAACGGGTGCCGGAGAGTAGGCACCCATACCGCCGGTGTTAGGTCCTTGATCTCCATCATCTCTCGCCTTGTGATCTTGAGAGGTGGCGAGGGGCAACACATGTTTGCCATCAGTCATCACAATAAAGCTCGCCTCTTCTCCCTGTAGGAATTCTTCGATAATGACACGATGACCTGCCTCACCATAGATATTGCCCACGAGCATGCTTTCAATGGCCTGGGTCGCTTCCTGTTCAGTCATTGCAACCACGACACCTTTACCTGCTGCTAGTCCGTCGGCCTTGATTACAATAGGAGTACTCTGCTGTGTCACGTAGGCTTTCGCATCATATATGTTGCTAAAACAAGCGTACTTCGCTGTCGGTATTTCGTGCCTGGTTAAAAACTCTTTGCAAAATGCTTTTGAACCTTCTAATTGAGCCGCCTGTTTGTCCGGACCGAAACAGGCCAAACCCTTGGCCCTGAAAGCGTCTACCACGCCTAGTACCAAAGGGATTTCCGGTCCTACTATGGTGAGATCTATCGATTCTTTTTCGGCAAAATTCACTAACCCGGAAATGTCATTGCTGGCGATCGATACATTAGTGACCTTGGGTTCTAGAGCGGTACCGGCATTTCCTGGCGCCACCCAAACTGACTCGACACGAGAGGACTGTGCACATTTCCAAGCCATGGCATGTTCCCGTCCTCCATTGCCAATAATTAATACTTTCATGATAATTATTTCCTAATGACGAAAATGACGAATCCCAGTGAACACCATTGCCATATTGTGTTCATTTGCAGCAGCTATGACTTCTTGATCTCTCATTGATCCGCCGGGTTGAATCACCGCTGTGACGCCTTTCTCTGCGGCATAATCCAGTCCATCACGAAATGGAAAAAATGCATCAGACGCCATTACCGAACCGTTAATTTCCAGTTCAGCTTGCTTGGCTTTGAGACAGGCGATTTCACTACTGATTACTCGACTCATTTGTCCTGCGCCAATGCCGATGGTTTGTTGATTGCGGCACAAAACGATGGCGTTGGATTTCACATACTTTACTATGTTCCAAGCGAACAAAAGATCCTTTAACTCATCATCGTCTGGTTGACGTTCTGTGACTACTTTTAACGTGGCCTGTTCAGGACCACGTGCATCTTTTTGCTGCACCAGCAAACCACCGCCCACCCGTTTATAGTCCAACGTACTTACCCCTGAGGAAACAGAATCATTTACTGTGAGTACTCGTACATTGGGTTTGCTGGCGAGAATGGGTAAGGCATTTGGTTTGATGTCTGTGGCAATGAGCACTTCCACAAATTGACGTTCAAGAATGGTTTCGGCCGTGTGCGCATCCAATGTGCCGTTAAACGCAATGATCCCTCCAAAAGCTGAAGTTTTATCGCTGTCATAGGCTTTGTTATAGGCCTCTAGCGCTGTTTTTCGTACAGCCACACCACAGGGGTTCGCATGCTTCACAATCACACATGCAGTCTCATTGTTAAATTGCTGCACACACTCAATGGCCGCATCACTGTCGTTGATATTGTTAAAAGACAAGGCTTTCCCTTGAATCAATTGCGCACTGGCGATAGTCCCTTTGGGAGTTGGACGTTCCACGTAAAACGCCGCCATTTGATGTGGGTTCTCCCCATAGCGTAGTTCCTCTTTTTTGTGTAGCTGAAGATTGAGGGTTCTGGGAAACTTTCCTGCGCGATTGTCTTCTGTATGGCGTCCTAAATAATTGGCTATGGCACCATCGTATCGAGCGCAGTGCTCAAAGGCTTTGACTGCCAATGAATATCGTTGGATCTCAGTCGTTCCGTGATCTGCCAGAAGCTGTTCCGAGAGCCAATGATAATCATCAGGATCAACCACCACTGTCACATCCGGATAGTTTTTTGCCCCTGCTCGGAGCATGCTCGGCCCGCCAATATCTATATTTTCAATAGCAGTTGATAAATTAACATCCGGTTGAGCGACAGTTTGCTCAAAGGGATAGAGATTTACCACCACTAAATCGATTGGTTTGATTTGATGTTGGCACATGATTTCATCGTCGATACCGCGACGGCCAAGTAATCCGCCGTGGATGAGCGGATGCAGGGTTTTGACTCTACCAGCCATCAGTTCCGGAAAACCAGTATAGTCAGAGACATCAATGACGGGTATTTGATTCTTTTTTAATAACTCGGCAGTCCCCCCGGTAGAGAGTAATTCGATGCCTTTTTTTTCTAGAGTTTGTGCTAGGGAGACGATCCCATTTTTGTCAGATACGCTTAATAGAGCGCGGCGAATAACACTCATAATGTCACTTTGTGTGAGATTTATTGAAAAACGCAATTGTGCCAGAATTCAGCCCTAAAAGCTGAATTACTGGCTTTCAAATATCAAATTATTGAGTGTTAACGTCAGGTACCTGGCTAATTTAGATTGTAGCGCTTCAGCTTTTTACGCAGCGTACCACGATTTAAACCTAAAATTTCGGATGCTTTGCTCTGGTTGCCATTTGTGTAGCGCATCACCTCTTCCAGCAGCGGTAGTTCAATCTCCTGTAGTACCAATTGATATAGATTTTCGGGTGCGATATCCCCCAATTCTGACAAGTACCCAGCTAGCGCATGACTCACCTGTTCTCTTAAAGTGAGCGCTTGTTCTTGGTTTTCCTGTTCGTTAGATCGATTTTTTATGACATATAAGCCCTGAGCGGTCATATGATTGGCTCCTCCCCTTCTGCTAAGCGACAAAATAGGTCCGTGATCAGCTGTTGTTGCATGTGGCATGAACTAGCTTTGTTTATCATTCTTATTCGATCACGGGTTATCTTTAACTGGTGTAAATAACTGGTTAAATGTTTGCGCGCGACACGTACACCAAGTGCCTCCCCATAATGCACATGTAAGTCATGTAGGTGTTCTAGCACTGTGTCTCTAATTTTTTTTAAACTAGGTGGAGTGAGACAGGTACCAGTCTTTAAATAGTGAGAAATTTCGTTGAACAACCACGGCCGCCCCTGGGCCGCTCTTCCTATCATGACCGCATCTGCGTTCGTGTATTCTAATACAAATTTTGCTTTGGTAGGATCAATTATGTCACCGTTCGCGATTATCGGGATTTTGACGCTCTGTTTTATTGCTGCGATGGTATCGTATTCTGCTTCGCCCTTAAATTTGTCGGCTCGGGTGCGCCCGTGCACTGTGAGTGCTTGAATGCCGCATTGTTCGGCGATTTGAGCAATCTTGATGCCGTTGCGGGTGTTTGGACACCAACCGGTTCTTATTTTGAGGGTCACGGCTACTGGCACAGCAGCAACCACCGACTTAAGAATACTTTCTACCTTTTTTTCATGTCGTAACAAACTTGAGCCTGCAGCCTGATGACACACTTTTTTAGCTGGACAACCCATGTTGATGTCTATTAGTTGTGCACCATTTGTGTATTGATACTGTGCATATTCCGCTAATTGATGCGCATCACTGCCCGCAATTTGCACCGCGCAAAATGATTCATCAGTTCCTGTTCTTCTCAGCTGGGAAGTGGCGGAGTGCCTCAGTTCCACGCGTGCACTTGTCATCTCGGAATAGGTAAATGCAGCGCCGTGTTTTCGGCAGACGCGGCGATAGGGGAGATCGCTTATCCCCGCCATGGGGGCAGCAAGTACATTCGATTTGAGTTGGAAATGTCCCAAACGCATATTGCACTACCCTATATAAAACTCACGGATTCTACTCTTGTTAGGATGAGCTTTAAATCACTTCCCTAATAGATAAATTATATGGTTTAGAATAATGACTATTATGAGTAGTCTAATTCGCTACCTAGGAGCGGCTGTTAAATGCTCATAAAATCTGAACGAGTAGCCCGCAACTCTTTGCTTGGGCTCACGAATCGTGAGAGATATGTGGACGGGCTTATTGCTTGGCATGTGGCCGAGTCCGTCGTCATAAATATATTCTTTAGGTGTAAATTGTCGCGTGGCGATTAATTGTCCGCGAGAACCAGTTAAGTTGAGTTCGATAACTGGGAAAGGCTGATCAAAGTCGGTTTTGCTCTCTATCACCAAATTTAATTCCAGCGCAGTTTTTTCTGTCTGAGCTGTTCTAATGTCGCTGCTCAGAATATGAATTAAAGTAACGTCAGTTAAGGCTGGGAGTCGACAATCTATTTGAGAGCAGATTCGATTAACCCACGGCCTGAGTTGCGGCATGTCTCTTAGATCTGCGCGTATAAACCAGAGTAGTTGTGCGACTAAAATAAGGGATAACAGGATGACTCCTAATGACCATTTGAAGGTATTCGCTGCTTCCGACTGCCCCTCTTTTGAAATTTGAGAGAGGGTGTCAGTATCGGTGGTCAGATCAAAATCAGCAAACTTATCTATAGGTTCTGCCGGGACGTCATCCTCAAATGCTGAAAATCCCTGCTTCGGATCCATAGGTTCAGAGGCCTCAATTGTGTCTTCAGGGAGCTCTGAATAGGAGATAGGTATGTCACAGTTGGGACAAGGAATGCTGCCAGATTCTGGATCTACCTGCTGCACGTCAAATACAAAATTTGTGTCGCAGTGCGGGCAGCTTAATTCCATCAATCCATTCCCAAAACATAAAAGCATTAAGCTTATTCAGCTCGACCTATTTCTGCAAGCCCTGACTTTGATTATCTAAGAGCATATGTCAGAGGCCAAACAGCCCCATTCTTGCTGTTGCGCATATGGACGCAACTCAATGATTGGTGCATATTCGTGAATGATCTGTTGTTGCTGGTCCTGCAGAATACCACTCAGAAGCAGTCGACTTTTTTGTTTCAGCAGTGTTTGTATAGTGGGTGCTAATTCCACGAGGGTGTTGGCGAGAATATTGGCGACAACAATATCGAAATGGTGGTGTGGGAGATCTTCGAGTGTCGACACACACAGACGCTCTCCCACTCCGTTTAACTCACCGTTGTCTCGTGTCGCCTGTTGTGCTTGGTGATCGATATCCACCGCGTAGACTTGTTTCGCACCAAGTTTCAATGCTGCAATGGAAAGGATGCCGCTACCGCAACCGAGATCGAGTAGAGTTTCGTCACCTTGAATATTCTCATCAAGCCAGGCTAAACACATCTTCGTCGTTGGGTGGGCGCCAGTGCCAAAGGCAATGCCAGGATCTAAACGAATGACCACTGCACCAGGATCCATAGGTGGAATTTCCCAACTGGGGCAAATCCACAGTCGTTGGCCACAGCGCGTAGTGGAAAATTGATCTCGCCCAGACAGACTCCAGGGTTTATCTTCTACAGGTGTGCAAATAAAATCAGTCACATGAAGCTTGGGAAATGTCGCCAGAGTTTGCTGTACAACCAAGTCTATATTGGCATCGGGTGCAAACAGCGCCGTCAGTTTGACTTGCGGCCACAGAGGATGTGAATCAATGGGTGGCTCAAAGATTGGTTGATGTCCATTGTCCTCGATACTGACTGCGTGAGCGCCTAGGTGATTCAGTTGCTCACAGAGTAGATCCGCTTGTTGTTGGTCAATGGGGATCGTGAGTTGCTTCCATACCACGGTGATCAACTACTAGATTGAGCGAGTTTCTTTTCCAAATAGTGGATGTTAGTCCCACCGTGCTGAAAATTGGCGTCGTTGAGGAGGTTACTATGCAGTGGGATGTTGGTTTTAATGCCCTCAATGATGATCTCTTCCAATGCATTGCGCATCCGTGCAATGGCAATTTCCCGAGTTTCTCCATGAGCTATTAGTTTGCCTATCATGGAGTCGTAATAAGGTGGTACCTGGTAACTGGTATAGATATGGGAGTCGAGCCGGATCCCCGGCCCACCAGGGGGTTGGAACACTTCAATTGGACCAGGAGAGGGCATAAAGGTTTTAGGATCTTCAGCATTGATTCGGCACTCAATTGCATGGCCAGTCAGTTTTACATCTTGTTGTTGGATAGCTAAGGGCTCTCCTGAAGCCACCAGTAGTTGCTGACGAACAATATCCACGCCTGTCACCATCTCAGTGACGGGATGCTCTACCTGAACTCGAGTATTCATCTCAATAAAGTAGAACTCGCCATCCTCATATAAAAACTCAAAAGTGCCTGCGCCTCTGTAGTTGATCTCTTGACAGGCATCCACGCAAAGTTGGCCCATACGCTCTCGTTGTTCCGGAGTAATACCGGGAGCCGGGCTTTCTTCAATGACTTTTTGATGACGTCGTTGCATGGAGCAATCTCGTTCACCCAGGTGGATCATATGCCCATTTTCGTCGGCAAGAACTTGGAACTCCACGTGGCGGGGGTTTTCCAAATATTTTTCCATATAAACCTTGTCATCATTAAAAGCCGATTTTGCTTCTGACTTAGTCAAAGAGATAGCATTGAGTAGCGCGGCTTCGGTTCTGACTACACGCATCCCACGTCCACCACCGCCACCGGAGGCTTTGATAATCACCGGGTAACCAATGGCCTCTGCACAGCGGTAAATTTCCTTTGGTTTTTGCTCATCTAGCGGACCTTCAGAGCCCGGAACACAAGGTACCCCGGCTTTCTTCATTGCTTCCAAGGCGGACAGTTTGTCTCCCATTACGCGAATGGTTTCTGGCCTAGGACCAATAAAGACATAACCACTTTTCTCTACACATTCTGCAAAATCTGCATTTTCAGAGAGGAATCCGTAACCAGGATGAATGCCTTCTGCATCAGTGACTTGAGCTGCTGAAATAATAGCAGGTACATTCAGATAGCTCTCGGCGGGCGAAGGTGGGCCAATGCAGACAGCTTCGTCGGCCAGTAACACGTGTTTGAGATCGCGATCTGCTTCTGAGTGTAATGCCACTGTTTTAATGCCGAGTTCACGGCAGGCACGTAGAATTCGCAACGCAATCTCGCCACGGTTGGCTATGATAATTTTTCTTAACATAGTTAACTCTTGATTGAGTGATTGGGGATCACAATGGGTCGACTAACTGATGACAAAAAGTGGTTGACCAAATTCTACTGGTTGTCCATTTTCACCTAAAATAGCTTTAACCACACCGGAGACATCGGACTCTATTTGGTTCATCATTTTCATGGCTTCAATGATACAGAGCACCTCTCCTGGTTCTACTTTTTGCCCCACAGACACAAAAGGTTTTGCTTCCGGGGTAGAAGCGGCATAGAAGGTGCCTACCATCGGCGACTTGATTGTATGCCCTTTGATGGCGGATGAATCCCGTGGACCCGGCTGTTCTGGTGCAGGAGCCGGACCAGTGGAGCTGGGCTCTAAAGGTGGCGGTGGCGCGGCGGCGACAAACTGAGCGGGGGCGGCCGATGCGACAGGTGAGAAGCTACTTGCGCGGCTAATGCGCACTGACTCTTCACCCTCGTGGATTTCAATTTCAGCCACATCGGATTCTTCTAATAGCTCGATTAACTTTTTAACTTTTCTAATATCCATATTTCTACTCAACTACTCGTTATTTAGGCGATGAATCACGCCTTCCAAAGCTAATAAATAGGCAAGAGAGCCCAATCCAGAAATGACGCCCTCTGCAATGTCAGAGAAGTAAGACAGATGTCGAAATTCTTCTCTTTTATATATGTTGGATAAATGCAGCTCTATGAAAGGGATTTGCACTGCAATGAGTGCGTCCCTCAAGGCGATACTGGTGTGAGTCAGTGCCGCCGGATTGAGTATAATAAAATCAACCTGGTCCTCTGGTGCATTGTGCACGCGGGCAATCAATTCATGCTCTGCATTACTTTGAAATGACTGCAGTCGAATGCCAACTTCACTGGCACGATCCCTTAGTTTTTTTGTGATGCTGGAGAGTGTATCCGTGCCATATATTTCTGGCTCCCGGTTACCCAGCAAATTTAAATTCGGGCCATGTAGAACAAGTACTGTAGACATCTTATCAGGCGCAGAATGGACTGCCTTCAACTTTCAGTATCAAAATCAGTATGACTATCGTGCGGATTGTGCCTAAGTTCTTAAAGATTGTCTAGTTTTAAACATTTGAACCCAAGATCGCGTCAAATCGACGCAAAATATTTATATTCTTAATGTAAATTTATTGTCTCAGCCAACTTTCTAGAATCTTTTCGTCAAGTTCTCCTAGATGCTTTTGTTCAATTTCACCCGCGGCATTAACCAGCACTGAAAATGGCAAGGCTCCAATTTCATTGCCCAACTGTTGTGCGAACTTCATACCCCTATGCTCGGCATTGATATTGATATAGTTTAACGGCAATTGTTTACTGAATTGGGTGACATTGTCTTTACTGTCGATGGCTATGCCCAGCAAGCGCACATTCGCAGCTTCGAAATGAGCCAGCTGATTGTTCAGCAGAGGGATTTCATCCCGGCAAGGTTCGCACCAGGGTGCCCAGAAATTCAGCAGTAGTTTTTCGCCGGAATAGGCAGAGAGGTTCGTTACTTGATCCGGGTTTGAACTCAGGTTAAACAACAAGATGGACTCATCCACCTTGGCCGCATCTGTGGGAAAATTCATTTTCTGGAATGTGGCTGCGCCCGCCAACGTGCCCGCCAGTGCCACCAGCAACAATAGGCCGGTGCGCAAACTAGATCTGTTTTGTCCATGCATTCGCATCTAAATATTTTAATATTTCTTGTAAATGTATGACGAACTTATCTGGGGGCAGATAACCCACTATTCTAGCATGCCTGATTTCTTTTCCTGAAGAGTCGAAAAAGAGTACCGCGGGTGGCCCGAAAAGTTCGAATTCATTGAGTAGAGCCTGATCTTCCTGATCATTCTGCGTGATGTCGGTCTGCAATAGCTTAAAAGTTTGTAATGCGTGTCGTACCTTTTCGTCGGTAAAGGTGTGTTCTTCAAGTTCGAGACAAGCGACACACCAATCCGCATAAAAATCCAACATCATCGGGTTTGAACTTGAGGCTAGCGCGTTGCTTAACCCCTCTACTCCTTTTATTTGCACAAAGGGCAAACTCTGGTGCTGATCAGGTGAAGGAGGGTTAAAGCTAAGAGGAGCCAATGGATCTCGCTGACCCGTGGCCGCGCCCACCAACATCACTACTCCGGCAAATGCTGTGGTGAGTCCGAGTGCTTTGATTAATTTCTCCCCCGCGCTGTCTGGATTCGGCAGGGATTCAAAGGCGTGCATAAAAACGGCGCAGCCGAGCAATAGCGCGCCCCAGAGTACTAAAGTAAGCGGACCATCAATTACTCTGGATAATATCCAGATAGCTACGCCCAGCAGAATGACGCCAAACGCTACTTTGATTCTTACCATCCAGGCACCGGTTTTCGGTAAGAATTTGCCTTGTCCCGCGCCGATGACAATCAATGGAATGCCCATGCCAAACGCGAGACTAAATAGTGCGCCGGCCCCCAACATCGCATCACCTGTTTGGCTAATATAAAGGAGGGCGGCTGCTAGAGGAGGGGTAATACATGGGCTGGCGATTAAAGCAGACAAAAATCCCATCGCCGCGACCCCCAAATAGGTACCGCCTCGCTGTTTATTACTCAGCTCATTTAAACGTTGTTGCCAACTGCTGGGTAACTGTAGCTCGTAGAAACCGAACATGGAAAGGGAGAGCAGGACAAAAATAGCTGCAAAGGAAACTAAAACATAAGGATGTTGCAGTGTGGCTTGCATATTCTGTCCGGCGAGTCCCGCGACAACTCCTGCCAAAGCGTATGCACTTGCCATTGCCACTACGTAGGTGGTGGAGAGAGCGGTCGCCTTGCGAGTCGTCATTTGACCACTCTGGCCCGCAATTAAGCCACTTAAGATTGGGATCATGGGCAATATGCATGGTGTCAATGCCAGCAGTAATCCGAAACCAAAAAACTGCATCATATTGATGAATAATGACTGGGTTGCCAACCGGGTAGCGAGGTTATCCTGTTCTGATAATAAGTTGGTATTGTCTGTACCTGAGGAAAAGTTGTTGTCGAGGCGACTGGTGGAGATGGACGTATCTACCGGTAAAGTGACATCGAATGTTTTGCGCATCGGTGGATAACATAATCCCGCATCGGCGCAACCCTGATAGCCTATCTCGAGGCGGTAAGTTTTATTGGCATCATGCCCGCCGAGCTGAAGTTGTGCCTGTACGTTCTGATAATAGACCTCTACGTCACCAAAGTGCTCATCCGTTTTGGCTTTTCCCGCTGGTAGGGCAACCACCTCAATTTTTGGCTGTTGGGTTTCAAATTGAAATTGGAATTTGTGCTTGTAGAGGTAATAACCGGGTGCGATTTGCCAGGCAATCTGAATATTTTTGTCATTAAGGATCACTAGTTCAGGAGTAAATGCTTCGTCAGCGGGTAGAAATTCAACCTGCTGTTTAAATCCAAAGCTGTCTTTTCCGGGCCACAACGAGCTTTCCGCCAGAAGTGGTGGGCACAGACTGACAAAGATCAGTAAAATATGAAGCAGTTTTTTCATCGGCAGTGGTCTTTAATCCAATCGAGGTAGGTTTTAGCGCCATCAGCGATGTCTAAGCTGATACACTCCGGCACCGAATATGGGTGATTGTTTTCCAATTTTTGGACGATTTTGGGCACCAGATGATTACAGGTTTTTATTAACATTTGATGTTCTTCTGCCTGTTCAATTGTGCCTTCCCATGCATACACAGAGGTGCTTTCCGGTAGTAAATTGACACAGGCTGCTAACTGATCTTCGACGATATGGTGTGCAAATTTCAGTGCTTCTTGGCGATTTGGCCAAGTAGTTAACACCATGCAGGGCTGAACTGTGAACTGGTTTGCCATTTGAGTTGCTTCCTTATATTACAATGTGCTTTTCAAGTCGTCATTGGTATTGTAGCGATTCATTAAATCGGCTCGCTTCCATTCACCTCAAACAAAAAATATTTCTCATCAAACTGTGGTTTCTATTGACACTTCAAGCTACTTGAGTATGATTAGCACTCTCGTCGCCAGAGTGCTAATTTAGTGGTTTGGCTGACGTTCTATTCTACATGTACCGAGTTTAAAGTCTTTATTGGCTAAGGAGAGAGTGAATGAATATTCGTCCGCTTCATGACCGTGTGATTGTACGTCGCAGGGAAGAAGAGAAAAAATCGGCTGGTGGCATTGTGATTCCGGACACTGCAACTGAAAAGCCGGTGGAAGGTGAAATTGTTGCCGTGGGCAATGGCAAGGTATTAGAAAATGGTGAGTCACGTCCAGTAGATGTCAAGGTGGGAGATAAGATCCTGTTTGGTAAATATGCTGGCACCGAAGTGAAAGTCGACGGTGACGAACTATTGGTTCTGCGCGAAGATGACATTATGGCAGTTGTGAGCTAAGTGTTTGAATTAATGGATTATTATTCAGAGTAATGAATCCCTATTAGAAATCGAAGAGGAATAAAAGATGTCAGCTAAAGACGTAAAATTCAGCGATGATGCGCGCCAAAAGATGGCCGCTGGGGTCGATATTTTGGCGAACGCAGTCAAAGTGACTTTGGGACCCAAAGGTCGCAATGTAGTATTGGATAAATCCTTTGGTGCACCCACGATCACCAAAGACGGTGTGTCGGTAGCCAAAGAAATCGAACTTAAAGACAAGTTTGAGAATATGGGTGCACAGATGGTGAAAGAGGTTGCCTCTCAAACCTCAGATATTGCCGGCGATGGCACCACCACTGCGACCGTATTGGCTCAGGTGATTCTCAGAGAGGGCATGAAGGCCGTAGCCGCTGGTATGAATCCGATGGATCTCAAACGGGGCTTGGATAAAGCTGTACGCGCAGCTGTGGATGAATTACAAAAACTGTCGACTCCTTGTTCCGATGACAAATCTATCAGTCAAGTGGGCACTATCTCTGCTAATTCTGATAGCGCAATCGGAGACATCATTGCAGAAGCAATGAAAAAAGTGGGCAAAGAAGGAGTAATCACTGTAGAAGATGGCTCTGGTCTTGAGAATGAACTGGACGTCGTAGAGGGAATGCAATTTGACCGCGGATACCTCTCTCCATATTTCATTACTGATCAACAAGGCATGTCTTGTGAATTGGAAGATCCCCTCATCCTGCTTCACGATAAGAAAATCTCCAATATCCGGGAAATGTTACCTTTATTAGAGGGTGTTGCTAAAGCAGGTCGTCCTTTGTTGGTGATTGCAGAAGACATCGAAGGTGAAGCCCTGGCCACTTTGGTGGTGAACAGCATTCGCGGTATCGTGAAGGTGTGTGCAGTTAAAGCACCTGGATTCGGTGACCGTCGTAAGGAAATGTTGCAAGACATCGGTATTTTGACCAAAGGTAATGTGATTTCCGAAGAACTGGGTCTGTCCCTAGAGAAAGTTCAACCCGAAGATCTGGGCTCAGCAAAACGTGTGCTGGTAACCAAAGACAACACCACCATCATTGATGGTGCGGGTGATGCGACCGAAATCGAAGCACGAGTGAGTCAGATCCGCAACCGCATCGAAGAGACTACCTCTGATTACGATCGTGAGAAATTGCAAGAGCGTGTGGCTAAATTAGCTGGCGGTGTGGCCGTGATTAAAGTTGGCGCTGCTACCGAAGTGGAAATGAAAGAGAAGAAAGCACGTGTGGAAGATGCATTGCATGCTACTCGCGCGGCGGTGGAAGAAGGTGTCGTGCCCGGTGGTGGCGTAGCCCTGATTCGTACTTTAGGTGCGTTGGGTGCAGTCAAGGGTGACAACGAAGATCAAGATGTGGGTATTAAGATTTTACTTCGTGCTATCCAAGAGCCACTAAGACAAATTGTCGATAATACCGGTGGTGAGCCCTCTGTAGTGGTCAATAAAGTGTTAGAAGGTAGCGGCAATTTCGGTTACAACGCTGCCACTAGCGAATATGGTGACATGCTCGAAATGGGTATTCTTGACCCCACTAAGGTGACTCGTACTGCATTGCAAAATGCAGCTTCAGTAGCTGGTTTGATGGTGACCACCGAAGCCATGGTGGCGGACCTTCCTGAAGATGATAAATCGATGCCGCCGATGGGTGGTGATATGGGTGGTATGGGCGGTATGGGCGGCATGATGTAGTTGCCCGCTGACCAATCAGCACCAACATTAAAGCCCGGCTCATGTCGGGCTTTTTTTTTAAATTCAAGAGGATAAATATAGCGCGCCGAGCAGACAGCACATCAGTATTTTGGAAATTGACCGATAAATGAAGAGAACGGATTTTTCTCAATCGAGACAGATTCATGGTCTTATCTTCACTCCAATCCCCTTGGGTGTGTCGGTCACATAAAACATGCTGAATTTTCGTCCAAATACAATCCTGGTGGCAAATAGTGTCTTGTTTGCACTCTACTTACTGGGCTTTGTTCTACCCTGGGCGATCTCAGTCAATCCAGTTTGGCTTGTTCCTCCCTTCTTGGCCACAGGTATGGCGCTGGCATTTCTGATTCGCTTTCGTCTGATGGTATTGCCCGGCCTTTGGATGGCCGCATTTGTTTCATTTTTTCTTTATCAGTATGTACTAGATATAGAGCAAAGTTGGTCAATCCTATTGGCTAGCGTCATCTTTGCTTCTGTGGTCTCTGTTCAGTTGTTGCTGGTGCAAATGATTCTTTCTCGTGTATTAGATAACACATTTGTGCTGGATAATAACGATTCGATTTTTCATTTTGTTTTGATAAGCGGCCCATTAAGTGCCCTGTTTTCAGCCACGACAGTGACCTTGATTATCTATAGTCAAGGCTTAGTCGGCCAGCATGAGGTGATTCATTTTTGGGCGATTTGGTGGGTTGGCGATGGTTTAGGTAGCGTCATGGGTGCGCCGCTTGCGATGCTCTTTATTGCTAAACCTCACCGTCAATGGCGTAAGAGGCGCATCCCATTAGGGGTTCCCCTGCTGTTATTTGCTGTATTCACCGCGATAGTATTATCTCGCGCCAGTCATTGGGAGACCCAACTAAACCAGCAGTCCTTCAATGCTAAAGCTAATTTTGTAGCCACTAACGCTGAAAATGTGATTCATTCAAATCTTCAATGGGTGGAAAACTTAGAGCGACTATATCGGGCGTCGCAGGACGTGGAGTATTACGAGTTTTTGCAGTTTGTTATCAAGGATTTTAACCAGCATGCTGGCGTGTACGCACTCGCTTGGGCACCTCAAGTAAGAGGTGAAGATCTTGTGGAAGCCGAAGAAGAGTTGCGTGAGATATTAGGACGAAATTTTCTCATCACCGAACAGACCGACGCAGGCACCTTAGTGCAAGTCACGCCCCGTGAACGTCATTATCCCGTGGCCTATGTGATGCCTCTGACAGGAAATGAGAAGGTTGTTGGTTTTGATCTGTACTCCCATCCTTTGAGACGCGAAGCATTGGATGGCGCTGTGAGTGCTAATGCCCCCTATGCTTCTGAAACTATGTTGCTGGTGCATGACAATTCAGACACCAAAGGGTTTATCGTCGCGGTCCCGGTTTTTGAGTCATCCCAAGTTCCCGTCACCAATGAGCAGCGATTAAATGAACTACGTGGTTTTGTATTAGGTGCATTTACCATTGAAAAACTCATTACGCCGCTGGTCCAGGATGCTGAGAATATAGGATTCAGCATCCGAATTTACGATGTCACCAAAGCGGCCAGTCCTAATTTGATTTATTCCTCGCACTTGGATGAAGCTCACGGATCGGGCACGCTTAGATATGAAAAACAGATTGATCTAGCAGGTCGGATCTGGGAAGTAGAGATTTTGCCTTCCCTACGATACGTGGGTGTACAGAACTCGTGGCAATCTTGGTTGAATGCGCTCGTCCTATTTCTGGGGGCGGTTGCCTTTACTGGGTTATTGCTGTTTGTCACTGGGCGAACTGCGTTAATCGAAGCACTAGTGGAACAAAAAACACAAGATCTCAATAGTATCAATCAGGAATTCAGATCAAGTAATAGACTACTAGGCGTCATTAGCGCGGCGCAGATGGCTTTTATCTCTGAGAAAAATTCGAAACAGACTTTCGCTGAGTTGTTAAGTGACATTATCGATATTACCGACAGTCAATTTGGTTTCATTGGTGAAATCAATTACGACGCCAAGAAAACACCATTTCTGCAAATGAATGCGTTTATCAATCTAAGTTGGAGCCAGAAAGATAAAATATTGTTTAATCAACAACAGTCTGAAGGATTCGTTTTTCGAAAATTAGATCCTTTGATAGGTGATGTGATCGTGACTCAAAAGCCTATTATTGCCAATGAGTCAGAACAGTGTGACATCTTTTCTGAGCCACATTTGAATGTGCCGAAAGTGGATACCTTTCTTGGTTTGCCCATTTTCTCTGGAGAACAGTTAATCGGCGTGGCTGGAATCGCAAATCGGCATGAAGGCTACGACGATCTGATCATTGCTTATTTAGAACCTTTTCTAGCGACTTGCGCGAATATGATCCTGGCAGCACGTTCCGAACTCAATCGATTGCAGTCTTTGGAAGACTTAAAAGAGAGTGAAGAGTATGTCACTTCAATTGTCAGCCATGCGGTAGACGGCATTATATCGGTGGACACAAACGGTTTCGTCTGTTCTGCGAATTTAGCCGCTGAGGCAATATTTGGACTAGTAGAGTCCGAGTTGGCCAATATGAGCATTGAGCAGTTGATTCCAGATCTCGCGTCGGAACACGAAGACTTATTGTTACAGTATGCAAACGAAGATGAACAAGGGCTCACTATCGCAGGTCGTTCAATGTTTGCGCATCATCTAGACGGGCAGATGATTCCAGTGGATGTTGCTGTGAGTCATGTGATGCGTCATGGTGAGAAAAGATATATTGTCATGATTCGAGACATCTCAAGTACCAGAGAATATGAACAAAAATTAAATAATACAATCAATCAACTGGAGACTCGGGCCAATGAGATTACTTTGTTAAGTGGCTTGAGCGAATCGTTACACAGCTGTGAGCTTCTTGAAGAAGCTTATCAGGTGGTGGCGACCATTATGCCGAAGTTGGTTCCGGAAATGTCCGGCGCGCTCTATTTTTTGGGTGAAGGGGGAGAGCGTTTAGAGGCGGTATGCGATTGGGGTGCTCATCCCCCGGAGCAGACACAATTTGCACAATCTTCCTGCATTGCCATTAGACGTGGCGTGCCTTTTCGCTCTTTAAATGCAGAGTCACCTTTAATATGTCGTCACTTAGATCAACCCGCACCCTATATTTCATACTGTTTACCGCTTATTGCTCAAGGGGAAACTCTGGGGGTTTTGTTTTTTCAGAGCCATGAACACTACGATGAAAATATAGAGACACAAAAAGCAGATCTCTATTGGGGCACGGAAGACATTGTGATGCCGGCCAGTAAACAGATTGCTATGGCACTGGCGAATATTCGTCTCAGAGAATCTTTGCGTCAACAGTCGATTCGGGATCCTTTAACCGGTTTATATAATCGTCGATTTATGACTGAAATGTTAAACAATTCAATTTCCAAAGCGCGGCGACAAGACAACCCTGGATTGGCCATTCTCACTTTAGATATCGACCACTTTAAAAAAGTTAACGATACATATGGGCATGATACAGGTGATGCAGTGTTGGTTCTTTTAGCGAAACTATTGGTAGGATCAGTACGGGACAGTGATGTAGTATGCCGATTCGGTGGTGAGGAATTCGTTATTATTTTAAATGACTCGACAAAAAAGATTGCGGTTGAACGTGCTGAAAGCATTCGAGAAGCAGTCGCAGCAATGCGAGTGCCGGGTCCAAATTCTGAAACCATTAGATTAACCGCTTCCATTGGGGTGTCGGTGTACGGAGAACAGGCAAGTGAGGCAGACGATTTACTAAAAAAGGCGGATGAAGCGCTCTATACGGCAAAGCGCCAAGGACGTAATCGTGTGGCCGCGATGCCAACGCCCATCGATGTATCTGATACTGCTTAGCAGAGGTGTGGCTAAGCTTGAGTTTATTCTGTCTCGAGAATGCTTAAGCCACTGGTTTCTTCTTTGAAATCCTTATAGGGATCGGACGATTTGGCGCCCAAAGGATCATCTTGCAGCTTTTTACCTTTTTCTAGCAGATTAATTCGCAGCCGCAGATTGTTACGCGACTCTGCATTTTTCAGCGCTTCCTCTAGAGAGATTTGGCCCTGCTCGTACAAATGGTAGAGCGCACTGTCGAACGTTTGCATACCCAGATTCTCGGATTTTTCCATCACCTCTCGAATCGAATCGATCTCGCCTCGTTTGATCATTTCACATACCAGTGGGGTGCCCAGCAATATCTCAAATGCCGCCGTGCGTGTTTTGTTCACGGTGGGCACAAGCCTTTGGGAAACGAAACCGCGTAAATTGAGAGAAAGATCCAACAGCAAGGTATTTCGTTTTTGTTCGGGAAAAAAGTTGATAATACGATCCAGTGCTTGGTTTGCATTATTGGCGTGCAAAGTGGAGAGACATAGATGACCGGTTTCCGCGAATGCGATAGCGTGTTCCATGGTTTCTCGGTGGCGTATCTCACCAATTAATATGACATCCGGAGCTTGGCGCAGTGTATTGGCCAGGGCATCGTCGTAGGAATCTGTGTCTACTCCCACCTCCCGCTGATTGACAATCGACTTTTTATGTTTATGGATATACTCAATTGGATCTTCTATGGTAATGATATGGCCAGCAGAATTTTCATTGCGATAATTTAGCAGCGACGCCAAAGAGGTGGACTTACCAGAACCTGTGGCACCAACAAACAATACCAGACCACGTTTTTGCATGATCAGCTTGGTCAAGATATCGGGTAAGCCAAGTGTCTGAAGACTTGGAATTTCCATCTTGATGGCGCGAATGACCATGGCTACTTGATTGCGTTGAATAAAAATATTCACACGGAAACGCCCTAAGCCGGTGGCAGAAATCGCTAAATTCATTTCCGGTTTGTGTTCAAATTGGTGGATCTGTTCCTCGTCCATCACCTGATAGGCAATCTGCTTCACTTCTGCGGGTTCTAAGGACTTGTCACCAATAGGGGTGAGGCGACCGTGAATTTTGATACTAGGTGGTGCGCCGACGGTGAGATAGAGATCCGATCCGTCGTTCTCCACCATGTGGCGCAGCATAGGTTCTAGTTCCATGTGATCCTCTGGAGGTTGCAGCTATTGTAATTAATGACTCGATAATTATTATCGGCTTCATTGCGCTTCACCTAAGGATTTGTATCTTCTTGAGTGGTAAAGACTTAGTTTTAACGAGTGACGAATGAATTGTAGAGAATCAAGGCGCTAGATATCTAAATAGATATGCGGAACAGTGATTTTTAAAGGAAGCGGTATTAGAGATTGGCCACCGCAGGGACCGCCTTCACATGTGCCGTTGCTGAGGTTAAAGCGCGCACCGTGTGTGGCACATTGGATCTGTGATCCATCAACGGAGAGAAATTGATTGGGTCGCCAGTTTAAACTCACTCCCCGATGGGGGCATCGATTGAGATAAGCGCGATATCCATTTTGGGTACGTATCAAAAAACCACTCTTGATGTCTTCCTTTATGTAAAAATCAAACTCTTTGGTTTGACCGATTGCGAGTTCGTTCAGAGTGGCCAGTAGAAGCATTGTTATGGGTGTCTCACGTGTGTTCTGAAGTATCCAATTTGCTTAGAATTGACAGACAACGCGATAGGTTTGCTATAGTCTATTTTTGGCATTTTAGTCTACCGTCATTCAATGCATTAAGTATAGGGTCATACGGAGAAGATGGACCAAATTTCCGCGTATTCACTCGATTCATTACTAGCAGAATACCCAAAAGCGCATCAACAGCGGTTAATCACTTATTGGGATAGATTTTCTCAATCTTTGCACGCAACAGATACAACTTTTCGTTGGCAGGCAGAATTTGTGCGCAGTCTATTGCGGGTATGGTATGCCAGTGAGTTTGTAGCGGATTTTTGCATTCAGCAGCCCATTGCATTTCTATCGTTGAAAATGAGTGGTGACATGCATAGAACATATTCCTCCGATGAATATGTGTGTATTGTTAAGGTGGCGCTTGCAGCTGTTGAAAATAAGATCGAGCTGATGTCCGCTTTAAGGCAGTTGAGACAGCGAGAGATGGTGCGCATCGCTTGGCGAGATCTATTGGGGTGGTCATGTATAGACGAAAATCTTCATGATTTATCCTCCTTGGCGGACGCATGTATTTCTGAGAGTTTGCACGTGATTCAGCGTCTCAATGAACACAAATGGGGCCGACCGTTTACAGATGACGGTAAATTGGTAGCGGGAATCGTTTTAGGGATGGGGAAATTGGGGGCTCGGGAGTTAAATTTTTCTTCCGATGTGGATCTGATCTATACCTATGAAGAAGCTGGCGAGACGCGACATGGTGAACTTTCTATTGACAATCATCTCTACTTTGAAAAAGTCTACAAACAACTCACATCGGTACTAGAGGCTATCACCGAGGAAGGATTTGTTTTTCGTGTCGACACACGGCTGCGTCCATTTGGAGAGAGTGGTGCACTAGTGGTGAGTTTTGCCGCGATTGAAGATTATTATGAAGCCTATGGCCGAGATTGGGAGCGGTACGCCTTCATTAAGGCCCGCGTCGTCGCAGGGTGTGTGCAGACCGGTGAACGATTGTTGGCAAAACTGCGTCCTTTTATTTACCGGCGTTATTTGGATTACAGTGCCTTTGAATCCTTGCGTCAGATGAAACACTTAATCAGCAGCGAAGTAAAACGCAAAGGTATGCAGGACAATGTCAAATTGGGTGCGGGCGGGATTCGAGAAATCGAATTTATAGGCCAGATGTTTCAGTTGATTCGTGGTGGTCGCGCATTGGAATATCAATGTCGGCAGATAAGGCCAATTTTAAGTTTATTGCAACGGGATGGTTATTTGAGCGTAGAGGCGGCCACTTCGCTGATCTCAGCATATGAGTTTTTACGCCAAACGGAGCACCGACTACAAATGTGGCGGGACCAGCAAACCCATCAATTACCGGTAGAATCCCAAGCTCGGGACATCTTGGCATCTTCTATGGGATTCGAAGATTGGGAAAAATTTGCCAGTGAGTTGCAAGCGATTCGTTGTCGAGTGCAACAACAATTTGAAAACATAGTGCTCATGCCTGGCGGTCCCCGTACGGTACCTAGTGAACACAATCAGTTTACTTCCCTTTGGCACTCGATTGATGATGCAGATAACAACACTCTGATCAGTAAATTTTCTGATTTAGGATTTGCCTCACCGGTTGAAACGGTAGAAACCCTGCTTCACAGCCGCCGCTCTTTTTGGTATCGAACTTTATCTTCATCGGCCAGATCCCGTGTTGATGAGATGATGGCATCCGTATTTTTCGAGCTGACTCAGCTCAGTAATAAAGATGTGACTTTACTCAGAGTATTAATGCTCTTTGAAGCTATTTCTGGTCGATCTGTCTATTTCGCATTGATGTTCGAACATCCACAGGTGCTCAAACGATTAATTGAATTGGTCTCAGCAAGTCAGTGGATAACAGATACTTTGGCACAGCAACCAATCTTGCTTGATGAACTAATCGATCCGCGTCTTTTATTTGATCCTCTTGATCCAGAAGCGTTGAAACAAGATTTGGAAAATCGGCTTGAAGCAGTGAGTGACTATGACGTGGAGCAACAGATCGAGGTGTTGCATCAGTTCAAGGAGACGCACTCACTGCGTGTGGCGGCTACCGATATATTGGGCAAACGGCCATTGATGAAGGTGAGTGATTACTTGACCACACTGGCGGAAATGATTGTGGATAAAGTGTTTCACTTAGCCTGGAATGAACAACGACAGCGTCACGGTAAACCAAGTGTGCAAAAGGGCATGCGGGAGTCAGGATTTGCAGTGATTGCCTATGGTAAGTTGGGTGGATTAGAACTCAGCTATAGTTCGGATTTAGATCTTGTCTTTCTGCACGCAGGTGAAGAGGAAGGTGTCACCGACGGGGAACGACCAATCGACAATCATCTCTTCTATAGTCGATTGGCGCGACGCATGTTACATTTTCTGCAAATCCGCACTTTGTCAGGTGTGTTGTATGAGGTGGATTTGCGTTTGCGTCCTCAAGGGAACTCCGGATTCTTGGTCAGTTCTATGGAAGCGTTCAAACTCTATCAACGAGAAGATGCCTGGACCTGGGAGCATCAGGCGCTGGTTCGAGCCCGTCCAGTAGTGGGTGATCCCGTGCTATGTGACTGGTTTCAGTCTCAGCGATTGGACATCTTGTGTCACTCTCGAGATCCGGCTCAGGTGGCAACTGATGTAGTCACCATGCGGGAAAAAATGCGTGAAAATGTGCGCGCACCGGGCAATTTAGAAATGAAGCACGGTGTCGGTGGGTTGATTGATATAGAGTTTATGGTGCAATTTTTAGTATTGGCTTATGCAGCTGAGCATCCTGAGTTGGCTCACTTTTCTGATAATGTGCGTATTTTGGAAGCCGCACAGCGGGTACACCTACTGAGATCTGAAGAGGCCGCTTTTTTGCGAAAGACCTACCTATTGATGCGGCTTCAACTACATCGACGTGCGTTAGGGGTGGCAGAGGATGTGTCAGCGCGAAAAATACTAGAAGAATCTAGATCAAGAGTGGAGAAAATCTGGCATAATCTCCTCATTTTTGCAGATAGTTGAATAAATTCGGTAGAGTTTAGGAGAGTCGGACGATGATGGATGACAGAGAGGGTGTCATCTGGTTAGATGGTGAGTTGGTACCCTGGCGCGATGCCAAGGTGCACGTGTTAACTCATACGCTACATTATGGGTTAGGGGTGTTCGAAGGGGTACGGGCCTACGAAGCGCAACAGGGTACCGCCATTTTTCGGTTAAAAGAGCACACCGACAGATTGTTTCGATCCGCTAAGATCCTCAATATGAGTATTCCTTTTGATAAGGAGATCATCAATCAGGGGCAACGACAGGTAGTAGTGGAGAACAACCTCAAGTCGGCCTATATCCGACCCATGTGTTTTTATGGCTCGGAAGGTATGGGATTACATGCCCATGGTTTAAAGACTCACGTAATGGTGGCTGCGTGGTCTTGGGGTGCCTATTTGGGTGAAGAGAGTCTGACTCGTGGGATCCGTGTCAAAACCTCTTCTTTTACTCGGCACCATGTCAATATCACCATGTGTAAGGCCAAGGCGAATGGCAACTACATGAACTCCATGTTGGCGCTGCAAGAAGCGCAACAGTCCGGCTTCGATGAAGCTTTATTGCTTGATGTGGATGGCTATGTGGCTGAGGGAAGCGGTGAAAATATTTTTATCGTACGTGATGGGGTGATTTACACGCCTGAGCTGACCTCTGCATTGGAAGGCATTACCCGCGATACAATCTTAACGCTCGCAGCGGAATTTGGTTACCAGTGTCGAGAAAAACGTATCACACGGGATGAAGTTTATGTGGCCGATGAGGCATTTTTTACTGGAACTGCGGCTGAGGTGACGCCTATCCGTGAACTGGATAATCGTACAATTGGCAATGGCGGCCGTGGCCCAATCACGGAAAAACTTCAGACGGCTTACTTGGATTTGGTAGCCGGTAAAAATAAGAAGTATGTGGAGTGGTTGGATCCAGTCAATTGATAAACCAGATTTCTATTGGCAAACTGCGATAGACTGTCGCTAGGCTATGTTTTACAGCCAGTGCATCAAAAGTGAATTGCGACACATGGCGTGGCGCAGTGAAAGTGTGAAGTGAATTCAGTAGGCGGTGAATCAGGGACTGGATAACAGGCCCGGTTATAAGAGAATATCACTGTCGGAAGAGGTTTCTTGTGCCCTGAATAGTGTGTCATACAAGGTTTGGTACAAACCGGGTTGGTGCATTAACTGTTGATGGGTGCCTTGCTGAACAATCTCTCCCTGATCCATGACTAGGATGCGATCCGCCTGTTCTACAGTTTGCAGCCTATGGGCAATGATAATCGTTGTGCGATCCACTTTTAGTACTTCTAGTGCTTGTCTGATAATCTCTTCCGACTGATTGTCCAATGCAGACGTTGCTTCATCGAGTATAAGTATGGGCGCATTTTTCAGAAAGGCTCGAGCTAGGGCAATGCGTTGTCTTTGTCCACCTGAAACCCGGCCACCATTTTGCCCCAAATCGGTGTTTAATCCTTGTTCCAATGGTTGCGCGAACTCCATCACATGAGCGGCGATCGCCGCACCTTCAATCTCCGTGAGTGAGGCGTCAGAATTATCTCCGTAGGCGATATTGGCAGCGATGGAATCATTAAAGAGTTGAGTCTCCTGCGTGACCAAAGCTATTCGCTGTCTTAGCGCCTGAAGTTCATATTCTTGCAAATCAATACCGTCGAGCAAGATAGAGCCTTCCTGGGGTGCATAAAAACGCGGAATTAAAGAGACTAACGTAGATTTGCCGCTACCAGATGGTCCAACTAAGGCAACGGTCTCCCCGGCATGGATGGTAACGGAAATATTTTTCAAAACTCGAATGCTTTGATATTGAAAGGACACATTTTCGAATCTGATTTCACCCTGACAACTGGGCAAGGCATGTTGTCCTTCATTGGCTTCGGGCGTTTCATCCAATAAGGTGAAAACACTTTCAGCTGCTGCTAACCCCTGTTGCAACTTGGTGTTCACACCTGTTAGACGTTTCACGGGCGAGAACAGCATGGCCATGGCACCAAAAAAAGAGACAAACGTGCCCACAGTGAGTTCATTGGCTGCGGACTCTAGTGAGGCCCAGTAGATGATAATCGCTAAGGAAGAGGCGACAAGTAATTGCACCAATGAGACATTAATGGAGTTGGCGACAACGTTTTTTACCGCCAGTCGTCGTACCCAATTAGAGCGAAAATCAAATCGGTCTGTTTCATATTGCTGACCACCAAAAATTTTAACGATGCGGTTGGCAGCCACCGTTTCTTCTAATATTTGTGTGAGATCTGCCATGGCGCTTTGCATGCGTTTACTCAAAGTTCTCAATCTTTTCGCTGCCAGCCAGACAATTAATATAATAGCGGGCATGACAATAAACACGATCAGACTCAACTTCCAATTCAGATACAACATCCATGCTAACAGACTGATAATGGTTAAACTGTCCCGGATCAGCGTGGTGAGTGTCTTAGTGGCGGCGTCGGTAACTTGATTGGCATCAAAAGTGATTTTAGAAATCATTTCACCTTTGCTGTGATTATCATAGTAGGCTGCGGGAAGTTGTAGGTATTTTTCAAACATCTTTTGACGTAGATCCATCACCACTCGGGAAGCGATACTCTGCATGCCAACTGTGCTGACAAAGTGAGTGATACCGCGAAACAGAAAAATCCCCACTAAAATGAGTGGCAGTAGTTTGATCAGGGCGGGATCCTTTTCGACAAAATTGCCATCTAAAAGCGGCTTCATTAACGCAGCTAAGCTGGCTTCGGAAATGGCATATAGAGAGGTGGCGACTATTGCCAATGTAAAAATTACCCAATAGGGCAATACATATTTGAGCAAGCGAGCATACAGCTGTTTTGAGGTCATAAATTAGTCGAAATGTGGATAAGATGGTTTAAAATGGCGTCCATTCTATCAAATCAAGCCTCCATTAGGGATGAATGATCAGAGCTTGTCCATCATATAGTTGATGACCAGATCTATGAGAAATCCCATTTAGCGAATTCCTGTTGGTACTTGGATGGTGAGAGTGCGCAGGGTTGTCAGTTCAAAATTGAAATCATAGATACAAGTATGGATAAAACAGGATCGGATCTAATCAAAGGGTGGAAGGGGGCTGATGGCCAGCGCTATTTATATAGTTTTATCCTCTATCTACTGACTCCATTGGTGATGTTGAGGTTATTGTGGCGTGCGAGAAAAACTCCTGATTACATAGACCATTGGCAGCAGAGGTTTGGTTACATTCAGGTTCCCGATAAGTTTCAGCAGGGGATTTGGATCCACGCAGTTTCATTTGGTGAGACCCAGGCGGCAAAACCTCTAGTCACCAGACTACAAGAGATCTATCCCGAAATACCTATACTGATAACCAATACCACGCCCACCGGCTCATCTTTGGTGCAGCACACTTGGGGAGAGGCTGTTTTTCAGTGTTATGCACCTTACGATCTGCCCACAGTGGTGAATCGATTTATCTGTCGAGCCAAACCGAGACTGGCCATATTTATGGAGACGGAGATCTGGCCAAATCAAATACATCAATTGCAGAAACGAGGCGTGCCGGCACTGTTGATGAATGCTCGCTTGTCGGAAAAATCGGCCAGAGGATACAGACGCGTCCCCAACCTGACGAGAGAGATGTTGACTAAGTTAACAGCAGCCACGGTTCAAGATGAGGCGGATGCTAATCGTTTTAAAAGCTTGGGCATGGCAGCAGACAGAATAAGCGTCACCGGTAGTATCAAATCAGATGTATTTATCCCGCCCAGCTTGGTAGAAGCAGGTCTGGCCTTACGCGCCTCTTTGGGGACTCACCGGCCGGTAGTGATTGCCGCGAGTACGCATGAGGGCGAAGAGACACAGGTCTTGGATGCCTTTGCGACGTTAATACAATCAATTCCGGAAGTATTGCTCATTTTAGTGCCGCGTCACCCCGAACGGTTCGACAAGGTGGCACAATTAGTAAAAAAAAGAGGTTTTCATTACCATCGACGTAGTGATAGCGGTGCAGTAGAGAGCACTTGTCAGATCTATATTGGCGACTCGATGGGTGAACTAATACTGTTTTACGCGGCAGCAGATGTGGCCTTTGTGGGGGGGAGTTTGGTTTCTGTCGGTGGTCATAATGTGCTCGAACCAGCGAGTTTGGGGATCCCGATATTGATGGGTCCACACAGATTTAATTTTGCTCAGATCTCCAGCGAGTTAATCCGCTGCGACGGTGCAGAAGAGGTGTGGGATCCAACCACGTTGGCAACCGCTTGGCGGTCGTTATTATTGGATGTCTCGCGCCGAGATGAGATGGGACAAGCAGCAAAAGAGATGGTGGATAAAAGTCGCGGCGCGCTAAAGCAGACAGTCGAAGTGATTCAAGAGCTATTGGAACGGCACACCTGTTAGTAAGTTTCCATTTTCCTATCCACTTCCTTTGCCCAAGCGTCTATACCGCCTTGCAAATTATGAATATTACGGATCCCCAGAAAGGTTTCGAGATATTTTGCTGCTTGGCGGGAACGATGTCCATAATGACAAATCGTCACAATAGCACGATCCATAGCTAGGAATTGATCCACCTGTTCCAACTCTTCCAGGGATATCAAGATAGACTCGGGAATATGGCACAGCTCATATTCCCAAGGCTGACGAACGTCTAACAACTGTGGTGGATTAGTCTGCTTCAACCACTGTCGCAATTCTGTCGGTGAGATCTGCCGCATCGATTTCCCCTGGCTTTTTAAGGTTATCGGCGTGGTGGGCAAGTGGATGAGGGACATCAAAGTTGCCATGTAGTGGGATTGGATCACTCTTTGATGTGGAATTTCGGTAGAATGTTGATTAATGAAACCATATTAAAAAGTCAGTACCATATTAAAGAATCGGTACCATGCCTTAAGAAAGAGGTTACGTAAATGAGCGCCAGACCAGAATCAGCAAACAGACCGAAGACTCTTTTGGATGAGTCACTCCGTTTACCTTTTCCTGGTTCACTGAAGTGTTATGTGAGTAACGAACAGGGTACTGTTCGAGTACCGATGCGCCGAGTACAACAGTCCGAAACGCCTACGCAATCAGGACAGGAGCCGAACCCTGATATTTATCTATACGATACTTCCGGACCGTACACAGATCCTGATGTTCCGTTGCATATCCATCAAGGTTTAGGTGCCATCAGAACAGATTGGTTAGACAGACGCCCGGAGATTGAACTGTTACCGGGGCACTCATCAGAATATAGTCGCTCACGCTTAGATGAACACTCCCTGTCAGCGGTTCGGTTTCCCCATCAAGCACCGGTGAGGCGGGCAAAAACGGGAGCAAATGTGTCGCAAATGCATTATGCGCGCGAGGGCATTATTACCCCTGAAATGGAATTCGTGGCCATACGGGAAAACGAGTGCCGTCAACAGGCACTGGATGCAGGTTTGTTGAGGCAACATTCGGGAGAAGCTTTTGGTGCCCAAATTGGGCAAGAGATCACGGCTGAATTTGTGCGTCAGGAACTCGCATTGGGTCGCGCAATTATTCCTGCCAATGTCAATCATCCTGAACTGGAACCGATGATCATTGGCCGAAACTTTAAGGTCAAAGTCAATGCCAACATTGGTAATTCGGCGCTGAGCTCGGGTATTGCAGAGGAAGTAGAGAAGTTAGTCTGGGCCATTCGCTGGGGTGCTGATACGGTGATGGATCTCTCCACGGGCAAACACATACATGAGACGCGGGAATGGATTATACGTAATTCACCTGTGCCCATAGGCACGGTGCCCATCTACCAAGCTTTGGAGAAGGTAGAAGGCATTGCGGAGGAGCTGAGTTGGGAGATCATGAGAGATACCCTAATCGAGCAGGCAGAGCAAGGCGTAGATTATTTTACGCTGCATGCAGGGGTGCTGTTGCGTTATGTGCCTTTGGCAGCTGAACGCGTGACGGGAGTGGTCTCTCGTGGCGGCTCCATTATGGCTAAATGGTGCTTGGCACATCACCAAGAGAACTTTTTATATAGTCACTTTGAAGAGATATGCGAGATCGCCAAAGCTTATGATGTCTCATTCTCATTAGGAGATGGATTGCGCCCCGGTTCAGTTGCAGATGCCAATGATGCGGCGCAATTTGCAGAGTTAGAAACATTGGGTGAACTGACAAAAGTGGCTTGGCAACATGATGTGCAGGTGATGATTGAAGGGCCGGGTCATGTGCCTATGCAATTAATTAAAGCCAACATGGACAAACAACTCGACAGCTGTATGGAAGCCCCTTTCTATACTCTTGGGCCGCTTACCACTGATATTGCCCCTGCCTATGATCACATCACCTCTGCCATCGGAGCAGGCATGATAGGGTGGTATGGTTGCGCCATGCTTTGCTATGTGACGCCGAAAGAACATCTCGGTCTACCCGATCGAGAAGATGTGCGCGAAGGTATGGTAGCTTATCGAATCGCTGCCCATGCGGCAGATTTGGCGAAAGGATTACCCGGCGCCCAAATTAGAGACAACGCGCTGTCAAAGGCGAGATTTGAATTTCGCTGGCAAGATCAATTTAATCTCAGTTTGGATCCAGAACGGGCACGCGAATATCATGATGCCACTTTGCCCAAAGAGGCGCACAAATTTTCCCACTTTTGCTCTATGTGTGGTCCTAAGTTTTGCTCTATGGAGATCAGCCAACAAATACGTGGTCTTAGTAGCCAGTCCACTGAACAGCAACAGATCGAGTTGGGATTAAAGGAAAAGTCATTGGAGTTTAAAAGATCGGGACGAAAACTTTATAGAAAAAGTTGAGTATGTGTTTTTATGTATTTGGAGTATCAACACTGCATTCAGCGAGTCGACCCGCATAAGACTCCTTCGTTCTGAAGGTCGCGCAATTTAGAGTCCCATACTTTTCCATTCAGGAGAGAATGTGCCTATCTAGCAATCTAGACTCGTGAATATCGAGAGCGGAGGGCTTTTTACTAGTGAAATAACTGCAGTGTGTGTCACTGTCTCTCCAGTTTGCGCTACCTCTTGTAATAGGACTATGCAATTCCAATACTGCATTCGCCACATCTGTACCAGATCTGATAGAGGGTTGACGGTCTATTTTGCTCACAATAGCTAGTTCAAGATCGAAGCTTTTTTCCAAACCTGGATCCACTGGCCGTGAAGACGAATTTATGAATGAGAATGTGGCACAATTTTTTTTGAGTTTCGAATGAAAGTAAAGTGAGACGAAGTAAAAAACGCAACAAAAAAGCCCCATTTCAGTTGAAATGAGGCTTTTTAAAATTAACAGAATTTATATGGAGGGGCTCACTGCAGTAGGTTCAGCAGACCGAATAGGCTGATTTTTTGCCGCTTCCATTAGCAGAGGGATGCCGCTTTCCAGATTTTGTTGTTGTGCTAATTTCTTTTCAGCAGGAGAGGCAAATTTTTCATCCCATTCCAATAGTCTGGGGGCCATCACCCGATGCCATAGGGGTGGGATAGCAGCCAATAGAAAACTGAGACCATAGCCCCTAAAGGTTTCTGGTGCTTCCTCGGGAACAGCTTTTAACTCCCAAAAGTCCACATCTGCATCTGCATGATGGTGAGAGTGTCGATTGATGCCGGCAATCGCCCAGTAGGTGGTCATGGTGTTGTCATTCCACGCGTGATAAATCTTCATTGGTTCTGTGGGCACCCTCACTAATCCATGGTGTTCGATATAATTGGCTGCCTCCAAAGCTAAATGGGGAATGAGGCCGATGATTAATATAAAGAGTAGCCCTAAGAGCCCACCCGCATAGATAAACATCAAGATCACGCCTGCCTCCATTGCCCAACCACGCAAAGCAATATTCTCCCAACTCCAGGGTGATTTCCCTTGCACGCTAAGGCGTTTTTTCTCTAGAGCCCAGGTCATTTTGTACTGGCCTATGATCGATCGCCAGATAAAGGGATATAAATTTTCTCCGCGTCTAGAGGTTGCGGGATCCGCAGGCGTGCAAACCAAATTGTGATGACCGTAAGGATGTCGAATAGAGAAGTAGGTAAATAGGCCGAATGCACTTCCCAAGCGCCCGATGAAATAGGTAAGTGGCTGCCCCACTCTATGGGTGAGTTCATGGCCCACAATTAAGGTGGCGCTAATCGCCGCGAGACCGCCTATTCCGATAATGGCATTCAACTGAAAAAGGGTATGGCTTTGGTGTACCGCGAGTGCATCATAACCGAATATGTTTTGTATCCAGGCACCTATTCCCAAAAAGTCGTTGCCCATGTAGGCACCCGCAGCCCAGGCACATAACGAGATGTTGATTATCGCAAGAAATTGAGCAAAATATTCTAATCCGTAGAAGATTTCGGGATGCGCATATTGATAATCTTGTAGATCTTTAATACCGATCAACTCACCCAGTAGAAAGGGAATACCGAAGACAAGTAATAATATAAGTGGCCAATTACCCCCATGTAGTACCGCCGGGATACCTAATGCCACCACAAGAATTGATACTATAAAAAATCTTCCGTACAACCATACTGGTTTTAGTTTTTCCACATCCATCTCCAATGATAAGTAATGTCATTATTCTAGGTTGAAGACGTACTATAATTAATAAACCTTCGTATAAGTTATTGAATACTTTAATGGTAATATAATTTATATTTATTAATAAGCGAGTTAAATTCCGAGATACCGGGAACCGGCAGCCATGAGAACAACGAAGATGCCCAGATACATATTGATGGATATGACTGTACGTAATTTAACCATCTGGGCTGCCGCAGCTTGTTTGTCTCCAGTATCAATGGATTGGCACATTTTCTGAAAAGGACCAAATTGAATGTAGACAAAGATGCCAACCATAATGATGGCTAAGGTCATCATCAAGTGAATAGATATGGGTACCGCGCCGAATCCTCCCAATCCATACAGCATCATCCAAAATCCAGTGATAAAAAGCACAATGATCGAGATCCACACATAGGTGAAAAATCGTTTATAAATTTGGCGCCACAGCGGTGGTAGCTCATTAGGTGGAATCATTTGGGAAGCGAACACCGGCCGCAATATCCAATAGCTAAAAAACATACCACCCACCCAGACTAACGCTGCCAATAGGTGCAGCATGATGGCAACACTCATGAAAAAATTCATCATTTTGCGATCCTCAAGGGAATTTCAGCAATCAGGGTACTAATGTTAACTGAGAAGAGTGTCGTTGTAACCAACCTCTAACCCTAAGTTTAATTGGTGTGACTCGACCTTGTAGATGGGTTGCTGGTAGGTGCATCCAGGTATATCGGGGATTGCCTGCTTTTATCGCAGTACGACGGTTTTGATTTTCAGTGTAATTTGCACCTAGGGGACGGGTGCGGATTTGCAGATCTAATGCCGGGATCTCTAGATTGGCCAGTAGATTGTCGGGGTGGTTCTCTGTGGAGAGTTGAGGGTGTCGAACCGAGTCGATACAGACTACTGTGAAGATAGGACCTTGATTAACATTCTCTGCAGCATTGGCGGCGAGTGTGGCTCCTAATCCTTCTCCAATGATTGCGAACTGTTTATAGCCCTGTTCTTTTAGATATTTGATTGCACTATCTACTCTGATCTTTATCTCTGCTACCAATTCGTTTTGTGTGAATGGAAGTGTTTCGTATGCGGTGAATGGAGTATGTAGAGATAGAGATGCCCAACCGTGATTCGGCAGATAATTGCGCAATCCGGAAATAAGCGGTGCATCATTTGGCTGACCATAGGCGTCATGGAGCAGAATGACTGCGCCCAGCGCTTGTTTTCCCTTGTTCGCTATATATAGAGCGTGGATCCTTTGTTTTCCTGTATCAATATTGATTAACTCTTCTGCACGTTCAGCGGATCCCAGTTGATAGAGAAAACGGGCACTTTCGACGGATCCTGCTTGAATCTGATCCGTGGCCACCACCACTGCGAATAGACTTAAAATGAGTGGCCAAATTCTAGAATTTCGTTTGCCGGCAAGGGTAGCGACAGTTCGGTTTAATTGTTTCATACCTATTACTTCGGCGCCGAATGGTAAGCTGTGAATGATCTTCAAAAGGAGCGTACTGGCTGAAAACAAACCTGTTTTACTGTAAAGTGGCGCCTTTAAGTGGGGGCCATAGGTAGAAGATCAATGAGCTTAGATTTTTGGATTGCACCATCGGTATTGGCGGCAAATTTGGCGCGTCTAGGCGATGAGGTACAGTCGGTGGTGGATGCGGGTGCAGATCTGATTCATTTCGATGTCATGGACAACCACTATGTGCCCAACCTCACTTTTGGACCATCTGTTTGTAAGTCATTGATTCAATATGGCATTAAACAGCCAATTGATGTACATCTGATGGTGTCACCGGTGGATGATTTAATTCGGGCATTCGCAGATGCAGGTGCGCGCTATATTAGTTTTCATCCTGAGGCGAGCGAGCACGTCCATCGCAGCATTAGGTTGATCCGGGATCTGGGTTGTCACCCTGGACTTGTTTTTAATCCAGCAACCCCTCTTAACTATTTAGACTGGATGATTGATGAGTTAGATTTGATCTTACTAATGTCAGTCAATCCAGGATTTGGGGGACAAAGTTTCATTCCGGCGACGCTACCTAAAATTGGTGCAGTGCGAGATCACATTAATAGAAGCGGTAGAGCCATTCGTCTCCAGGTCGATGGCGGTATTTCCGCAGAGAATATTGCAGAAATTGCCACAGCAGGCGCAGACACTTTCGTTGCAGGTTCTGCTATCTTTGGTGCAAACAACTATTCTCAGGTGATGGATCGCATGCGTTCAGCCTTAAACACTGTGGCCAAAACCAAATAGCCATAGATCGCGGTAGTTGTAAACTTAATTCATCAGGACATCGTCTGAAGCTTGAATGGCGTGATTCATGTAGTCAGTAAGAGTTGGCATATGTTGGATAAGAATCAATTTGAACAGTATATAGAACAGGGTTATACCGCTGCGCCACTGGTACTCGAAGTGCTCGCGGATCTAGATACGCCCCTGTCGACTTTTTTGAAATTATCCGGCGGCCCTTACTCATATCTGTTGGAATCGGTACAGGGTGGTGAGGTGTGGGGTCGCTTTTCTGTGATCGGTTTACCCTGTCGTGAAGTGATTAAAGTGTATGGGGATACCATAGTTGTAGAGGATTCTGGCCAGATAGTAGAGAAAGAGCACTCTGATGATCCTCTCGCTTGGATAGAGAATAGATTTAGTCAATTCAAAGTAGTTGAGCCAGCCGAACTACCCATGTTTTATGGCGGCTATGTGGGATATTTTGGTTATGATACGGTCCGTCTGATTGAGCCCCGATTAAAGAATGGTGCAGGACGGGACGAACTGTCCATTCCTGATATTTTGCTCATGCGCTCCGAGGAGTTGGTGGTGTTTGATAACCTGAGGGGCAAGCTATTTATAATTGTATTGGCGCATAGTGAGGGCAGTCGGGATTTCGATTGGGCAACGACTCGTTTAGAAGAGTTGCGGCATAAGTTGCGTCAGCAAAAGCCTATTGATGGGGGTGTCCAGCAAGAACAGAAAGTAGCGAATGAGCGGGACTTTGTATCCGGGTTCACGCAACAGGCATTTGAGGAAGCGGTCACCCGTTGTAAAGAGTACATTTTGGCAGGTGATGTCATGCAAGTGGTATTGTCACAAAGACTGTCATTGCCTTTCAATCAAGCACCTCTGGATCTCTACCGCGCATTAAGAACATTGAATCCTTCTCCCTATATGTTTTATCTTGAATTGGGAGAGTTCAGCGTTGTGGGTGCTTCGCCTGAGGTGTTAGTTCGTCGTGAGGCGGCGCGAGTGACAGTCAGACCCATCGCGGGTACGCGGCCACGGGGTCGGGACGAAGCAGAAGACTTAGCTTTAGAGAAAGAGTTACTCGCGGATCCTAAAGAGATTGCGGAGCATCTCATGCTGATCGATTTGGGCCGCAATGACATCGGACGGATTGCAAAAGTAGGGGAAGTAAAGGTCACAGAAAAAATGGTCATAGAGCGTTATTCTCACGTCATGCACATAGTTTCTAATGTTCAAGGAACGTTACGTGATGACTGTGCACTGCTGGATCCGCTCAGGGCTACCTTTCCAATGGGTACCTTAACAGGGGCGCCCAAGGTGCGGGCAATGGAAATTATTGACGAATTTGAACCGGTGAAACGGGGATTATATGGTGGTGCTGTTGGCTACATTGCGTGGTCTGGAAATATGGATACTGCAATAGCAATTCGCACCGTTGTCATTAAGCAGCAACAGCTCTATCTTCAGGTGGGTGCTGGCATTGTCGCGGACTCAGTGCCACAGAATGAATGGGAAGAGACCATGAATAAAGGGCGGGCCATTGTCAAAGCAGTGCAACTCGCACAAAAGGGACTAAATTAGTTGTGACACTACTATGTTGTTAATGATCGATAACTATGATTCTTTTACCTATAACCTAGTCCAATATTTCGGAGAGTTGGGTGTAGAGGTTCAGGTGTATCGTAACGATCAGATCTCAATTGCCGACATCGAGGCGTTGCAACCGAAGTGGATAGTGATTTCTCCTGGACCCTGTACTCCAGATCAAGCGGGGATCTCTCTAGATGTGGTCCAGCATTTTATTGGCAAGATCCCTTTGTTGGGTGTCTGCTTGGGTCATCAAACTATTGCCCAGGCATTTGGCGGCAAGATTATTCGAGCGGGCTTGGTGATGCATGGAAAAACATCGCAAGTGTTCCATCGTGGTGAGGGCGTATTCCGAAATCTTGAGGATCCTTTCACCGCCACTCGTTATCATTCTTTGGTGGTGGATAAAGAACAGCTCCCTGATTGTCTGGAAGTCACTGCTTGGACCAAAACTGAAGAGGGCGAGAGGGAAGAAATCATGGGGATTCGTCATAAGTCTTTAGCCGTGGAGGGGGTTCAGTTTCATCCCGAATCAATCTTGACTGAACATGGTCATCAGTTGTTGGAAAATTTTTTAAAAACTGCACAGGAATAGCGTCGCGATGGAAATGAAACAGGCAATCCAGCAGCTACTCGACGGCAATGATCTGGATTTCAAAGAGATGACGCAAGTGATGCATAAGATCATGACCGGGGAGGCAACGGGTGCGCAAATCGGTGGTTTTTTGGTGGCGCTGCGCATGAAGGGGGAGACGATTAGCGAAATTAGTGCAGCCGCTCAGGTGATGCGTGATTTAGCCGCCCCTGTTCAAGTATCTGCCACTCATTTGGTGGATACTTGCGGCACTGGTGGAGACGGATCCCATACCTTCAATATTTCCACTGTGAGCGCCGTGGTGGCAGCGGCCGGAGGCGCGCGGGTGGCGAAACATGGCAATCGATCCGCTTCCAGTCAATCTGGTAGCGCCGATCTACTGGAAGCTGCAGGGGTCAATTTGGATTTAACCGCAGAGCAGGTGGCAACTTGCATCGATGAAGTGGGTATCGGCTTTATGTTTGCCGTCAAGCATCACAGTGCGATGAAACATGCGATTGGCGCGCGCAAAGAATTGGGAGTGCGCACTATCTTTAATCTGCTTGGGCCGCTGACCAATCCGGCGGGCGCCCCCAATCAGGTGATTGGTCTATTTAGCGAGACCTTACTGATGCCAATTGCTGAGGTGCTCAAACAGTTGGGTAGTGAACATGTGTTACTGGTTCATGGTGATGGCGGCATGGATGAGATCTCACTAAGTGGTCCGACTCAGGTTGTTGAATTGCTCCAGGGTGAGATCAAGCAATACCAGATTTCCCCGGAAGAGTTTGCGATGCAGCGGCAACCAATGGCCAGTATACAGGTGCAAAGTGTCGAGGAGAGTCTTGCCATGGCGCACCGGGTATTAGATGATGACGCTATTCCCGCGCGGGATATAGTCTGTTTAAATGCGGGGGCAGCACTGTACGCAAGTGGTATCGCTCATACACTTGAAAAAGGGGTGAACAAGGCGAGGGCAGTAGTGGCTTCAGGCGCGGCTAAAGCGAAGTTTCAACAGTTAATAGAATTTACAAAAAATCAATTTTAGAATTCCAAAGGTGAGTGAAGATGGGTAGAGAAATATTGGCAGAGGAACAGATCCATTCTGCGATTCGGCAACAAATTGAAAGTAATCATGCAGATTTGCTAAATGAAGTGAAACAGGCTATTGCTGCCAATGATGTGGTAGTGGTCGGTATGGCGCAAAATCCACATGTGAAACGTGTGCGTAAGCTGTTAGCGGAAAAGAATATCAACTGTCTCTACTTGGAGTATGGAAGCTATTTTTCTCTGTGGCGCCGACGCCTTGCATTAAAAATGTGGACTGGCTGGTCTACTTTTCCCATGGTGTTTGTCAAGGGTACTTTAATTGGTGGGGCCGATCAGGTGGATGCTTTGTTGAATTCAGGGGAGCTTAGTGCGCTGATAAATCGACAAGAACGTGGTGCGGCTTAAGAGTTAGTTAGATTCTATGCAGCAGCCTCGGTCAGATATTCTGAATAAAATTTTAGCGCGAAAACGGCAGGAAGTGGATGAATCGCTAACACAGCTCTCACTGCCGCACATGCAATCATTGGCAGACCAAACCGTGCCGCCACGCTCTTTGGTCGCAGCGATGGGTGCCACACTCTCAGCAGGTAAGCCAGCGGTGATTGCGGAGGTGAAACGCGCGTCGCCTAGTAAGGGCGTATTGCGTGAAAATTTTATTCCTGCGGAAATCGCGCGCTCTTATGCTCAGGCTGGGGCGACAGCGCTATCAGTGTTAACCGATAAAGATTTTTTTCAAGGATCCGCACAAGCCTTACAAGAAGCGCGAGCGACCTGCTCGCTTCCGATTCTACGTAAGGATTTTATCATTGATGCTTATCAGATTTATGAATCCCGCTATTTGGGGGCGGACTGTATCTTATTAATTGTCAGCGCACTCACACCGAATCAATTAACCCAATTTGCCCAATTGGCAAAGACACTGTCTTTAGATGTGTTAGTAGAAGTACATGATAAGGTTGAGTTGGACTTGGCACTGGAACTGGATCTGCCATTGATTGGTATTAACAACAGGGATCTCCACACCTTTGAAACCAGTTTAGAGACGACTATCGAATTATTGCAATATATACCTGAAGAGAAAATTGTCGTTACAGAGAGCGGTATTCACGAGAAAGCTGACGTTACCCGGATGCAACGCCATGGCGTCAACTCATTCTTAGTCGGGGAGGCTTTTATGCGGGCATCTGATCCGGGCAGTTGTTTGCAAGAATTGTTTTTTTAGCGGGTTCCAAAGACCACAATTTTTTTACCGGAGACGCTTATCAGTTCTTGTTCCTCCAGTGATTTTAATACACGCCCAGCCATCTCGCGAGTACACCCGACGATTCTGCCCAACTCTTGGCGTGTGACACTGATCTGCATACCGTCAGGATGTGTCATGGCGTCGGGTTCTTTGCATAACTCCAATAAAGTACCAGCAATTCGACCTGATACATCCAAAAACGCTAAATCGCCTACTTTTTGGCTGGTGTGTCGTAGCCTGACTGCCATCTGCCCCGCCAACTGGAATAGAATTTCTGTGTCCTGTTTGGCCATTGTGCGAAACTTACTGTAGCTCATTTCTGCGACTTCACACTGTACGCGGGTGCGGATCCAGGCGCTGCGGCTATTCACATGATCAAAGAGCGCCAGCTCTCCGAAAAAGTCGCCTGAATTCAGGTAAGCGAGCACGATTTCTCTGCCGTCATCATCTTCGTGCAGCACAGCAACGGATCCGGAGACAATATAAAAAAGTACATCCGAAGGATCACCGGCGTGAATGATGGTGGTTTTAGCAGGGTACGTTCGACGGTGACAGTGTTGTAAAAAGCGTTCGATAGCCGGATCGCGAGTAGTAGGCATCATGCTGCGGCGTGGGTCCTGTTGTAAAAGCGTAGAATTCATAAGGCATATTCTCTATCGGCGTCAGCACCTAATTCACAAGCTTTGTGATACTCTTAACTTCTTTTCTGTGCGGGAAGTCACATCATGCAGGCTAAAGTGAGATGGTTAGAGAAGGCTTTGTTCTTAGGTGAGTCGAGTAGTGGTCATGCATTAGTGATGGACGGTCCTCCCGAGCACGGTGGGCAAAATCTTGGTCCCCGACCAATGGAAATGCTAATTTTAGGCATGGGTGCCTGCGCCGCGTTTGATGTGGTACATATATTACAGAAGGCAAGGCAGTCCGTCAGTGACTGCGTGGTACAAGTAGAAGCCGAGAGGGCGGATGAAGTGCCCGCCGTGTTTACCAAGATCCATCTTCATTTCTTAGTGGAAGGGGAAGGGTTAAAAGATGCGGCAGTGAAAAGGGCGGTCAATTTATCTGCTGAAAAGTACTGTTCTGCATCTATCATGTTGGGCAAGACCGCAGAGGTGACTCATAGTTTTGAAGTGATTCAGAGTGAATAACTTTTTGTTATCCATAGGAAGAATCCTGTTTCAGACCTTTTCAATTAGTCTTTCGGCCAGCGAGTTGATTCTCACTGACCAATCTTGCAGCTAATATTGGCTTGTAAAGCAAGTACAGGAGTGTGACGTAGCTTTCCCTGCTGAGACATCACTGCATTAGTGCTCGACTATATAGAGTTGATTGGGGGGCAGGTGAATATATAGATTATCTCCGGGAGCCGCATCCCTTCCAGGATCGGTGACAACCAAATCCACTTCACCTAAACGAACCCGCAGCAATTTTTCTTTTACATGAAACTCATTACTGACAACTGAAACTTTGAATGTGTTGGGTTCAGTGCAGTTCGCATTCACTAGCCGAATGGCACTGGCGGGTATCGTCCAGGCGAATCGTGTTGCATTAGGTAGCGTGCAGTGACTCGTCAATACACAACCTTGCCAATATATTTTTTGACTGTCTTGATTGATAGGATCGACCTCACATTCAAAACAGTTTTGCCAACCCAACTGTTTGATCAGATAAACTTTTTGTGGATTGTTCACTAACTCTTTAGGCGTATCTGTACGTATCCACTGGCCATTGTGTAGCAGAGAAATTCGATCGCTAATCAGAAACGCATCTTCCATATCGTGAGTCACCCAAATGACTGTCAATTGGTGGCTACGACAGAGTGAACGGGTCATCTGTAAAAGTTCACTGCGCAGGGGTCGGTCTAGGGCATTGAAGGGTTCGTCCAAAAGCAGTAGTGGCGCTCTCCTAGCCAAGGCACGGGCTAAGGCGACCCGTTGTTGTTCACCGCCTGAGAGATCTTGGGGGTAAGCCTGCGCACGTTCAGCCAAATGGAGTTCCCGTAACAGTTCATGAATTTGTTTCCGACGTTTTTCTTTTTTCAACGGGCTAGCCAGAGCGACATTCTCTGTCACAGTCAAATGAGGGAACAAGCCGTATTGTTGCCACAATGATCCCACAAGCCGTTTGTGTGGCGGTAAAAAATGCTCTTGACTACTCTGCTGCCAAATTTCATTGCGCCACCTGATGTCAGCTTGATGGGGGCGGTGGATACCGGCGATGGATCTTAAAAGAGTGGATTTGCCACTGCCGGAAGGCCCCACCACTGCATGAATTTCTGTGGACGCACAGTTTAATTCAATGGATAAGGGAAACGGATCAGTTTGGTGAATCCTGCACTCTAGTACGGCGTCTATCATATTGCTTTGACGGGACGATTAGATTGACGGCTCACAGAATGAATCAAAACCGCTATGAGCAGTGCCAGTGATACAAAAAGTAAGGACATTTTATGGGCATTGGCATCATTCAACATCTGCACTTGATCATAGATGGCGACTGACAGGGTTCGAGTTTCACCTGGAATATTACCCCCTAACATCAGGACCACGCCGAATTCTCCGAGTGTGTGTGCAAAGGAGAGAATTGCAGCAGTTGAGATCCCTGGCAGTGCCATCATCAACTCAAGTTGAAAGAAGGTACGTATGGGCGATAAACCGCTACACCAGGCGGCTTCACGAAGATGTGTTGGAATAGTATCAAAGGCCCGGATCATGGGTTGCATCGCAAAGGGGAGACTGTAGACAAGTGAACCGACCACCAATCCTGAGAAATGAAATACCAACTGTTCTCCCGTCAGGTGGAAAATCCACTTGCCAACAAGACTATCCGGATTCAATAGCAGTAGCAGGTAAAATCCAATTACTGTAGGTGGTAGCACCAACGGCATGGCTATTAGTGATTCAACTAATGCCCGACCTCGAAACTGTTTATGACTGATGAGTCTGGCAATGGGCAAGCCAAACAGTATCAGAATCAGTGTACTAATGAACGCCAGTTTGAGAGAGATCTGTAAGGCTTGCCAGTCCATTAAGGCTGCTGCTTCAGCTCGGGTATGAGAGAATGTTGAATCATTAGGTTTTGTACCGACTCGGACTGTGCATATTGGCTTAAGGTGTCTACAGCGAGCCTATTAGCCTCAGAGGACTGTTTTAAGGCGACCCAAGTATAAAATAACGGGGAGTGTAGCCGATTCGGAATGACTTTATAAAATCCAATCTGTTTTTCAACCAAATGTTTTGCCCCCTGTAGAGGTAGAATTGCATAAGTTGCAGCCCCGGCTTTCGCCATTTGTGTGCTATGCATGGCACTATTGCCGAATATCAGGTGAGATTGAAGCCGTTGCCAATTGCCCGTGTTTTGCAGAAATTCTTTTGCCGCAATGCCAAAGGGGGCGATCTCTGGGTGAGGGATGAGTAAGGGGCCGTGCAGATCATTCCAGCTGTTTGCGATGGGCTGATCTCTTCCATAGAGTGCTATTTGACCCTCCGCCAGGGGTAAATGAAACCGTACTTTTTGGCTCTTGGTTAGTGCCGTGACATATCTCATATGTGCGCTGATATAGATATCGAATGGCGCGCCTGCTTCTATTTGGCGATAGAGCTGACCGGAAGAGGCAAAACTCATTTTTAGTTGATAGGGATGCAGTTGTTCGAACTGGGTTTTAAACTCGGGCAAAAAGGCATATAAGCTAGACGCAGCGGCCACCTGTATCACTTTTTCTGCGAATACCGGTGAAAAATGCACAATGTGCCAGATCAGGAGAAAAACTAATATTGACCGTTGTATCATGAGTGTCAGTGCTTAGTGCTGTCGAATCAATTTTAACAAGAACCAGTTTCGCCTGTGCAAAAGCATGTGAATTCAGTCCACTGCTTGCTGCAGTTGCCGTTCTGAGGTTACCGAACTAGGCTATCCTTATCTCAATTGACCTGAACTCTGAAAATAGCTTAGCAGGCAGGTTGCTCCTCGATGTGGCTTTCTTGTGCGTGAGAGGTGCGCAGTAGGAAAGTCATTCTCTCTATTTTCGAGAAACACAATTGTGAACAGAGGGAAGGGTGTATCCGACTTCAGGAATATGGCGTTTATTTGCTAGCTGCCTGCCAGGTACCGCTTTGACCACCTGATTTTTCCACAAGCTGTACTGTTTCGATGCACATCCCTCTATCCACGCTTTTGCACATGTCGTAAATGGTTAACAAGGCCACTTGGGCGGTATGCAGGGCTTCGATTTCCACACCAGTTTTCGCTTCTGTTTCCACGGTCACGGTTACCTGCACACAGGAGTCGGCCTGATTCACTTTAAAATCGACGTTCACACTATTCAACGGCAATGGGTGGCATAGGGGGATTAATTCAGCGGTGCGTTTAGAGGCCATAATGCCTGCTATTCGTGCTACGCCTAGTACATCTCCTTTTTTATGATCACCGGCGGTGATTTTCGCCAGAGTGTCAGCTTGCATGCGGATTTTCCCCACGGCAATGGCTCGCCGACAGCTGATGGGTTTATGCGCCACGTTTACCATGTGCGCCTGGCCGTTGTTATCAAAGTGAGTGAGCTTGGACATGAGTGAAAATGGATGAGATGAGAGTAAATTTCGGCATATAATCGAGAAAATTATACACCATATTGAGATGGGACCGCTTTTTTATGCAAAAAATCTCCATACTTTACTTCGGTCAGCTTCGAGAACAGTTGGCCTGTGGGCAGCAGGATCTAGAATTACATCATCCCTGTACTGTGGCTGAGGTGTGGGAGAGGGTGCATCCGGAGCGGGAGCTTGCGCAAAACACCTTAGTGGCTGTCAATCAAGAGTATGTAAAGACAGATTTTATGGTACAGGCTGGAGATGAGGTCGCTTTTTTCCCACCTGTGACTGGCGGTTAAGATGAAGATTGAGATCCTCACAGAATGCTTTGATCCATTGATTGAGTTACACACCCATGAACAACAACTTAATCAGGCGCAAAACGGTGCCAATTCAATATTCATTGGACGTATGCGTCAGCAACATATGGGATCGATCGTCAAGCAGCTATATCTAGAGCACTATCCTGGAATGACTGAAAGAGTGTTATCTGAGTCGGTTGCAGAGGCTCAGCGCCAGTGGCAGATCAATGATGTCTTGATTGTGCATCGAGTGGGTCAGATCAAGCCCGCAGAGGCGATTGTATTAATAGCTGTGTGGTCGGCGCATCGGTCCGATTCAATCCAGGCAAATGAATTTCTCATTGAGATGTTAAAGTCTCGCGCTCCCTTTTGGAAAAAAGAGATCTTACAACAGGGACAGCGGTGGATTGAGTCTAATACGCCGGGCCGTTAAGCAGATTGTTTAAAGCGCTCAGCGGATTGCATAATCTCCTGCATCGCTTCCTCTTTTCCTTTCCAACCTAAGACTTTTACCCATTTATTAGGTTCCAAATCTTTATAATGTTCAAAGAAATGCGTGATCTGCTGCAATAATAATTCTGGCACATCTTGAGGAGTTTCGATTCGATTGTATATTGAAGTGAGTTTCTTAATAGGTAACCCGAGTAATTTCGCGTCTAATCCTGCTTCGTCCTCCATCTCCAACATACCAATGATACGCGTGGGAATGACTGAGCCAGGAAGCAAGGGAATCGGAGTAATGACTAATACGTCGACGGGATCACCATCATCAGACAAAGTGTGTGGAATATAGCCGTAATTACAGGGGTAGTGCATTGCGGTACTCATAAATCTATCCACGAACATTGCCCCTGTGTCTTTGTCGACTTCATACTTAATCGGATCACTATGAGCGGGGATCTCAATAATTACGTTGATTTCATTCGTGTCAATTTGACCTGAACAGACTTGATCAAGGCGCATGTTGTTTCACTCCAATGTCACTTCAAGAACGGTGAGAACCGCGTAAGAATAATCCCGAAAACAGCTGTGATTAGTTCTGGGAGAGGGCGCGCATTATAGCAGAAAATCTCAGGTGAACATGGGCTTCTAAATTAAACGGCGGGTTTATTCCAATGTGGCAGTTTTTTCGGCGTCAATTTAGGTGCAAAAGAGAGGTATCGAGGCAAGCCGTGGCGATATTCTGGATAAGCTTCACCGCCGATTAGGGGTCGCAGATAAGATTTTGCCGAACTGGTAATGCCGTATCCGTTGGCAGAGATAAATTGATTAGGTAATTTTCGTTCTTTCGCAGCCACTCGTGACAAGGGGGTATGGGAGAGTGTCCATCGATAGTGTGCACTAGGTCGGCGCTTGATGGTGACCATGACCTCAGATTTTTTGTTGATTGCAAGTTCTACCCCTTTTGCACCGACTGCGTATGCCTGATCTAAATCTGTTTTCGAGGCAATATGCCGCGCGCTACGTTGTAAATAGTCGGCAATCGCGAAATGAGTTTTCATTTTCAATTTATTTACCACTAGATTTGAAAGAGAAGCTGCGACTCCCCCAAGTTGGGTATGACCAAAGGCGTCGGTCTGATTGGAATCACTGACGAATTCTCCCTGAGCATTTCGTATGCCCTCTGATGCGACTACGATGCAGTAACCGTATCTACTGACAGTGGAGGCTGTTTGACGCAAGAAATCCGCAGCATCAAAACTTCGTTCCGGAAACAGGATTAGGTGGGGCGCATCTTGTTTATTGTTTTTTCCTATCGCACTTGCCGCTGCAAGCCACCCTGCATGTCTGCCCATCACTTCAAATATAAACACTTTGGTAGAAGTTTCATGCATCGACACAACATCTAGGGCAATTTCCTGCGTGGATACCGCAATATATTTTGCTGTTGAACCAAAACCGGGGCAATTGTCGGTCACCGGTAAATCATTATCTATGGTTTTGGGTAACCCGATACAGGACATGGGATAACCATAATATTGGCTTGCTTGGGAGATTTTTAGGCAAGTATGTTGTGAATCACCACCTCCATTATAGAGAAAATATTTAATGTTGTGGGCCTTAAAAACTTGTATACAGCGCTTGTAAATGTCGTCCTTGATCTCTTCTGGCAGTTTGAATCGACAAGAACCGAAGGCTCCGCCAGGCGACTGAAGCAATTGTTTTCGCTGAGAGGAGGTTAAAGTAGAACCATTGATCAAATTTTCGTGTATCAGACCCAGAATGCCGTTGTGTCCCATGAAGACTTTTGGCATGACTGACTTATATTCGTTTGCTTTGTCTATGACACCCGCAGCAGTTGCATTGATTACAGGAGTTACTCCCCCTGATTGTGCATAAAATAGATTGCCTGTTTCTTTCATTGGTTATGCCTCTACTCTGTGATGACGTTTAACATTTGCACGTGCGATATAAACTTTAAAGCCATACTTATCTCTTGAAATAGTAATCGTTTAAATCGGTTTGTTTAGTCAGTAACATAGTTTATTTATGTTTCAATCCACAACTCTTACATTAAGTTTATTCTTAATTCATTGACGTGATCACTGATCAAATCTACAAATATGTAACTTTTTTTAAAAAAAAGTGCTTCATTTAGCTTAAATAGCTAATGATCTATTGACTTAAATATAGGTAACAGATTAATTTTACGCATCAAATTGTTTAATGGTTTTTACAAACTTGCCGAATGATTGTGCAAGTACGCTAAGACTGAACTAATTTTTTTCAATTTGATGAGCGAATTTGTAGTCTTGTTAGTTTGGTAATAGATACCAAAGGGAGACCAATACGAGGTGAGGTTTATATTGCTTGGTGCACCAGGATCGGGAAAACGCACCCAAGCCAGGTTGCTAACAACTAAGCTTTCTGTAGCACTAATTTCCCCGGTGGAAATTGCTAAGCAGGCGGCAGATGAGAAGGATCCAGTTGGCTTAGAGGTAAGAGCGCTAATGGATCAAGCTCATGTGGTTCCCGATCATCTATATGTAGATCTCATTACTCGTCATATTCGTCAGTTGTCTCAGGATGCGCGATTCTTTTTTGATGGATTTCCACGATCAGTTGGTCAAGCACAGCTGTTAGATGAAGCTTTGGCGGCAACCACACAGTCAATTGAAGCAGCCATCTATTTGGACGTGGATAGAGAAACCCTAATTGAGAGGTTAACCGGACGAATCGTCTGCAATGATTGTGGTGCCGGTTTTAATTATTTCTCCGCACCTTCGTCACTAGGTGATGTGTGTGAATACTGTGGCGGTGAACTAAAAAGACGAGGTGAAGAGCGAGAAGCAGTCATTGTTAATCGGTTGAAAGGATACCAAGGGCAGGTTGCTTCGGTGTTGGATTATTATCGTGAGCGAAATCTATTAAGAATTATTAATGGTGTCGGAGATGCGAACGATATATTTAATTCGATAGCTAGTGTTTTCAATCTGTTACCGGAAGCATTGGAAGCAAAGGATTCAAAGTTAACTGGATCTGCATTAATTGAAGCGCAGCGACGCGCAAAAATGATCGCAGAAAAGAAGGCAGCGGAGGCAGAATCTGTTGCGCGAATGCAAGCTAAAGCGGCGCAACAGACACAAGTAGAGGATAAGGATGCCGTGAGAGGAAGGATAATTAAGCCAGCGCGTGAACGAATTCCCGGTAAAAAGGGTCCGGTCATTAAACCGCCTGTTGAGATGACGCGTTTAAAGCGGGAGAAAATTACGCGTAAGGAAGTGCAGTCTGCTGATAAACAGAAAAAGCCCACTTCAAAGGTTCGTGTTGAAGTGGTGAATATAGAATTTGATAGCAGTTCCCCTGCTGCTGCGGTGGTTAAAGAAAAAACCGCCGAGAAAAAAAGTGTCAAGAAAAAAGTAGCTGCGCCTAAAGGGAAGGCTACTTCGAAAAAACCAGCCGTCAGCACTAAGAAAAAGAGTACGGCTACGAAAGGCTCCAGTAGTAAATCTGTGAAACCGTCGAGTACAAAGAGTGCTTCGACTTCTAAGGAGGCAAAACCTGTGAAAAAACGATCCACTGCCAAGAAAAAGGCATCCAGTAAGAAGCGCGTAGCTGCGAAGAAACAAGTGACTACGAAGAAGCGCGCTACCACCAAAAAACGTAGAGCGACAACAAAGAAACGCGTTGCTACCAAGAAGAAGGTAGGCACAAAGAAAAAACGTGCAGCTACCAAGAAGAAGGTAGGCACGAAGAAAAAACGTGCGGCTACCAAGAAGAAGG
>JBGTSY010000014.1:0-66552 GCA_041940025.1 Thiotrichaceae bacterium
TTCCCGCACTTCTTGACCGGTATCGGACCACCCCACGCGCTCAATTTGCACCACTTCTCCCAGCCCGCTAATCATCACTTCCATATGGTAACGCAGAGCGTTACGGTGCCGGCTAACCGTGCAAGCATTTAGGACTAGGGTATTTTTCAGCAAGCCGTAAGCCTGCCTAATTTGCTCACTACGAAACAATCGATCGTGCATATGACCGCCAATTGCCAGCATCACCTGTTTGCCTTGAGCATGGGCATACTCTATGGCATCTGCATAATCGGGATCGCCTAAATCGCCTCCCAGGGAGAATAGGTCACGTCCGAAGGGTGAATGAGGCGCATCTCCCAGTCCACACGGACCATTGTGGCCGAGCATAATCAGATGATTATACTGCGCAGCGTCTATCTGAGCCCGAACCGCGTCAATACTGTCTTCAACACCATAGAGTTTTCTCAGCGCACGTTTAAAGGTCACTCGCGATCCACCACAGGAAAAGGGACGCAGACCGATCACCGAAACATGCAAATCATGCAAATCATGCCGACCGAACCCAATATCCTTATCCCCCATGATCTCTTTGTAGCCCCCTACGTGGCGGACATGATCCCGCCCCAGTAGTCTGGCTAACATCCTGAAACCTAAGGCTTCTGCTATCACCAGTGGCATGGTTGCCCCGTCATTGTTACCCAAAATCCCAAGATTATTCTGTTGTTCGACTCGACACAGCGAGTGCAAGATCTCATGACCATGCTTGGGATGATCAATGAGATCCCCTGTCCACATAAACAGATCACACTCCATGTCACTGTAATACGCCTCGTCTCTGCTGTCCCAGGCGCCATGTACATCACCCACAACCACCAGTTTCAAATCTTTTAAAGGCATCTTAGTTTCCTTACCAAAATTTAATCACAATTGAGACCGGATCAATTCAAGATTTGATGAATACCAGCGGATATACATGAATACACCACCTATTTCATTCGTCAACACTTGGGATAATTTGTCTATGCCGAATACTGAGAAACCATCCCCGTCGGTACTCATCATTGATGATGGCACATTAACACTCAATGTGCTTAAAAATATGTTGCAGGAATCTGGGTGCAGCCAGATTTGGACCGCTGACAATGGATCCACCGGCTTCCACTTATACTCAAAACATTTACCAGATTTAACTTTTATGGATATCAATATGCCTGGCCAGAATGGTCATCAAATTTTAGCGAAGCTAAAAGAGCAGTATCCGGATATTTATGTGGTGATGGTGACCTCTGAAGCCACCAAAGAGAATCTGGACATCGCAGTGGCTAACGGCGCCAAGGGTTTTATTGTCAAACCCTTCCAGTTAGAAAATATCGAAAAGGCATTAAACGAATTTCATCGTCATCGCAAACTCGCGCCAACTGCTGCCACTTAAACTGACACAAATTTTTAAGAAACTTGCGCATTTGGCTGTTTAGTTTTTTCTCTATTTAATCGTTGCAACGCACGACGGGCCAGCTCTCCAAACAACTCGGTTTGAGTAGGGTGGGGATGAATGGCCGCTGCCACTTGACTAATTTTCATTTCCACCTGAACCATGAGCACGGCTTCACCGATTAAACTTTCTGCGTGATCACACAGCATATGTACCCCCACCAGGCGTTGTGTTTGTCGATTGATCACAAACTTAATCAACCCGTCCGTCTCTCTATTGATGACGGCCTTGACTTCATGTTTTAAGGGTAATTTTACCTCCATGACATCCATACCCGCGGCGTGCGCTTGCGCTTTCGTTAAACCTGCAAAGGCGACTTGAGGACGACTAAACACCACAGCGCTATCTTTAGTCTGATGATATTTAAGATCTTGATGTGTGATAGCGCTTGCAGCGACTCGACCCTGCATGGCTGCAGTATGCGCAAACATATAACCACCAATTGCATCACCGACCGCAAAGATGTGTGGCACATTAGAGCGACACTGATCATCCACCAGGATGGCGCCGCTCTCCACCCGCACACCGGCCGCTTCAAGATCCAAACCATCTAAATGAGGTTTCTTTCCTGCCGCCACCAATAGGGTATCGCAACGGACGAGGGTGGATGCGCCACTTTTTGATTTCATGTCCACTTCAAGCTCGTCGCCCGTCTGGTTGACTGTTGCGACTTGAGTCTCTAACAGTAATTCGATTCTGGGATGCTGCGCCAACAGCTCACCCAAAGCGGTGCCAATCTCATTATCCATCGCCGGCAATAATTGTGGCGCCAGTTCAACTAACACCACCTCACTGCCGAGATCGGCAAAAATTTGCGCCATCTCCACACCGATTGCACCCGCTCCCAGAATGACTAATTTCTTCGGCGCATTTTTCAATTGCCAAATGTCATCTGAACTCTTCACCAATCCGGTTTCGCTTGCTGCCTGTAATCCAGGCACTGGGGGCATGACATTCTGCGAGCCGGTGGCAATCACACAACAACCAAAGCTCATGTTATTTTCGATCAGGTTACTGGAAACCTCTGTAAAAGCTTCCTTGCGAATGGTGAGCTGGTGATCATCTGCAAATGCAGCCTGACCAACTATATAATCAATTTTTAGTTGCCTATCCGTCTTAAATGCAAGGTTGCCCCGTTCTTCCAATAAGGCTTTGCGCGCAAGCTGGAGTTTTTGCCAATCGACTGCAGCGTCAGTGGTATTGAGCACCCCTAATTCGGGATCACTGTGCCGATCTCTCACCCGATCTGCTGCTGCGCGCCAAATTTTAGAGGGAATACAACCACGCCATAAGCATTCACCACCGGGAAGAGGCGCATCGTTCACTAAAGCCACTTTTAACCTTTGCGCCGCTAACTCTCTGGCAGCCTCTTCTCCCCCAGGACCTGCGCCAATGACAATCACATCATAGTCCCAATCACCTTTCGGGATCGCATCCCCCACGCCACCGAGCCAACTTTGCGGAGATTCAATGAAGTTTTTCAGATCCGCCAAATATTTAGCAACCTCAACACCATTGACCACACGATGATCCGCGGTAATGGTTAAAGGCACGCCTGCGCGATTAGGAGCAGCCACTGCCATCACTGCTGCCGTTCCTGGAATAGGAATGGCATCGAAGTGAGTGACGTCAAACATTCCCATGTTGGAGATCATAAAAGTGGGATTGGCATACTCCTCTGGAGCCAACCGTCGTTTGCGCGCACGGTTAACCAGATCCCGCCAAGTTTCGTCTAATTCTTCCGGCGTTCTCGATTCACAGTGGCGCAATACGGGCACCACCAGGCCGCCGCCCTCTGTGGTCACTGCCATGCCAATGTCCACCTGATCTCTTTCAACCAATCTGTCTACCGGTTGATAGGCCCAGTTCATGGTGGGATGCAGTTTCATCACTAGAGCAGAGGCTTTTGCCAGTGCCACGGAGAAGGAAACCCCCCTTGCCTTGGCTGCCGCCTTCAATTTCGAATGATGTGCTGTCACAGTCACCCTAAAGGTAGGCATAGTCAGCGATGCGGTCATCGTGTGACTGACCGCGCGCTCCATCGCCGTCATCTCCCGACCGCGTCCGGGCACTTGAATTTCTGGCATCACATGGGGAGGTGTGGCGGGACTGATTTCCGTGGGTCTCACTAAGGGTTGAGCGCGTTTAACATCCAAGGCGATGACCGCGCCACCGGGCCCGCTTCCCTTCACGTTGTTAAGATTCACATACAGCTCTGCCGCCAGCTTACGCGCATAAGGAGTAGCTGGTTTATTATCAGGACGAGGCAGTGGGCGCTGAGTGTCATGAGCCACCACCCTTGGCCTCGCGCGTTTTGGTGCCGGTCGTTTCTTCGCTTCCTGGTGTCGAAATTCCTGCGCCGAAGGACTGGTGGCATCTTCTCCGTGATCGGCCTCCTGTAGTTCACCTTCCAACACCACACCATCTTTATCTGAAACAATAAACGCCAGCGGTTGCCCAACTGCCACTGTACTGTCTTCGGTGGCTATCGGCCCAGACAGAAACCCTTCACGAAACACCTCTACGTCCATGATGGCTTTGTCCGTTTCCACCTGTGCCACCACATCGCCCCGACTGATCTCGTCGCCAGGTGTTTTTAACCAAGCAACTAGAATCCCTTCCTGCATGGTGTCAGAAAGTTGAGGCATCTTGATCGCATACCGAGTGAGATCTGTTTTCTCGGGTGCGGCCTCTACTGGTTGTTCTACTTCTACCGCAGTAATAGGTGCCGCCGCATCCTGATTTTGTACCTCTGTTTCATTTGCGACCAAATAAGCAATCGCTTCACCAACATGGACAGTGGTATCTACCGCCACTAATGGCCCCGAAAGATAACCTTCTCGAAACACCTCCACGTCCATGATCGCTTTATCGGTTTCCACTGTGGCGACAATGTCTCCCCGTTGCACTTTGTCGCCAATCTGTTTCTCCCAAGAAACTAACGCACCTTCGGTCATAGTGTCCGATAACTGCGGCATTTTGATAGCAATTGGTTCACTCATATTTATTGAATACCTAACTCTATTGATGTCTAACGTGCAGCACGCTGGGCCATCACCGCAGCAACGATTTTCTCTGCATCCGGCAGTGCAGCCAATTCTAGATTGCGCGCAAAAGGCATGGGCACATTGGCTGCGGACACACGTACCGGTGCCGAGTCCAACTCAAAAAAAGCCTCTTCATTGATCATCGCCATCACCTCCGCCCCCACACCACACGCTGGCTCAGCTTCCTCAACAATGACCACGTTGTGAGTACTGGCCACAGCGTTGCGTATTCCTTCACGATCCAAAGGACTGAGGCTATAAAGGTCCACCACCTGAGCTTCTATACGGTGCTGCTCAGATAAAATTTCAGCCGCTTGCAAACACCAATGCACAGAGAGATTGTACGCAAACAGAGTGACATCCGATCCTTCACGCACCACTTCCGATCCCTCTAAGGGGTGTAGATACTCTTCGTCCGGTACCTCTCCTTTTAACTGATACATGTTTTCATGTTCATGGATCACCACCGGATCCTCTGAACGCACTGCGGACTTTAATAACCCATAAGCCTGTTTTGGACTCGACGGTGTCACCACCCGTAAACCCGCCACGCCCATAAATACTTTTTCCATACGCGCGGAATGTTGCGCACCCAACTGATGTGCCGTGCCGCCCGGGATTCGAAACACCGCAGGCACCCGTAACTGCCCGCCTGACATATAGTGCACTTTCGCAGCATTATTCATGATTTGATCCATTGCCAACCAGGCGAAATTGACCGACATGATTTCAACAATCGGCCTGACGCCCATGAAAGCGGCCCCAATCCCTAAGCCAGTAAAACTGTTTTCAGAGATAGGCGTATCTATGACTCTTTCAGCGCCGTATTTATCTAGCAAACCAGAGGTTGCTTTGTAAGTGCCACCCAGTAAGGCTACATCCTCGCCCAGTATTATCACATTGGCATCGCGCGCCAACTCTTCATCGTGCGCCCTTTGTACGGCTTGCCAATACATCATCTCAGCCATTGGTATTTACTCCCTGCTCTGCATCCTCATCGCTGTCACACAGTACGTATTTCTGCAAATCTATCACATCGGGCAGAGGCGCTTGCCGAGCGAAGGTCACCACTTCGTTTTCTATCGCGTCCAAAATTTCTTTGTCTAAACTTTTATACTCTTCCTCTGTTATCTCATGCTCACTGAGCATGCGTTGTTTGAGCAGTTGGATGGGATCTCGGTTTGACCACTCCTGTTCTTCTGATTTGTCCCGATAAACATTGGAATCAGACATAGAGTGCCCGCGAAAACGATAAGTTTTTAGTTCTAGGAAATAGGGGCCCTGGCCCGATCGAACATGTTCCACCGCCACTTTGGACGCCTCAAACACGGCTTCGATATCTTGACCATCGGCCTCGGCACCTGGCACGCCGCACCCCTTTGCTCGCGCAACTAGCTCCGTCACAGCTGACGAGCGCTCAATCCTGGTGCCAATGCCATAGAGATTATTTTCACAGACAAACAGCACCGGAAGGTTCCACAGCGCCGCCATATTGAGAGACTCATGGAACGTGCCTTGATTACAGGCTGCGTCTCCTAAAATACAGATGGCAATTTGATCTCTCTTTTGCAACTGAATCGCTTTTGCTAGCCCAATCGCTAATGCAAAGGGTGCTCCCACAATGGCGTATCCCCCATAAAACTGTTTCTCCAAGTCGAACAAATGCATGGAGCCACCGCGACCACGGCAACTACCACTCTCTTTGCCGAACAGTTCGGCCATCATCAGTTTTGCATCCATGCCCGCCGCCAACCCGTGCACATGATCGCGATATCCGGTAATCACTGCATCTTTGCCCGCTCTGGCAGCCGCCATTAATCCAAACACACAGGCTTCCTGCCCCACATAGAGATGCAAAAATCCGCCAATCTCCCGCTCCATATAGGCTTCAAAACAGCGCTCTTCAAAACGGCGGGCGTACAACATTTTCTCTAACAGAAGCTTCCGTGTTTCAGTATCCATGATCGTCCTTAACTAGTGAGTGCAACTGTCTATTCTAAAACAGAAAAGCAATCTTTAGGCCATTCCAAGGTTTGGCGACTCAGCGTATTCAATTCACACATATATCCTGATGCGGCTCATGTTAGAATGAATACTAATTTTCAATCGTCAATAAGTTAACAGTTCTGTTGAAGTTTTTATGCATTCTATCGTCATTAATCAACCCGATGACTGGCATCTCCATTTGCGAGATGGTGACCAGTTAGCGATAACCGTACCCGCATCGGCCAGAGTCTTTGCTCGCGCTATTGTGATGCCCAATCTCGCCAATCCCATTGTGACGGTCTCTGAGGCAGAGTCCTACCGCACACGTATTTTAAAACAGGTGCCGGTAGAGTGGAATTTCGAACCGCTGATGACTCTCTACCTCCAGGATGCCATGTCTGTTGAAGAGATCTCAAAAGCCGACGCAAGCCCGTCTATTTACGGTTGCAAACTCTATCCTGCTGGTGCCACCACCCACTCTGCCCGTGGGGTCAACCGTATTGAGTCTATTTACCCTTTATTGGAGAAGATGGCAGAATATAATATGCCTCTGTTAATTCATGGTGAAGTCACTGATCCCCATGTAGATATATTTGATAGAGAAGCGGTGTTTATCGACAGGGTCCTGGCACCCATTTGCGACCAGTTTCCCCAGCTACCAATTGTACTGGAACATATCACCACAAAAACGGCCGTGGACTTTGTCTCGCAAGCTCCAGGTAATGTCGCCGCAACCATAACTGCACACCATCTTTTGTACAATCGCAATGCACTCTTAGCTGGTGGGATCAAACCACACTACTACTGTTTACCCATACTCAAAACAGAAGAAGACCGGCAAGCGCTATTAAAGGCCGCAACCAGTGGCCTACCGAAATTTTTTCTTGGCACAGATAGTGCGCCCCATACAACTGCGCAGAAAGAGTCTGCCTGCGGGTGCGCGGGAATCTTTAGCGCCCCCTGTGCGCTTGAAGCCTATGCCACCGTATTTGATGCCCATCAGTCATTGGACAAATTGGAAAACTTTGCCAGTCGCTTCGGTGCTGAGTTTTACAAACTCCCCCTCAACAGCCAACAAGTGGAATTGACGCGACAAGAGTGGCAGGTGCCAGTGACGGTAGGTGCGGATGCGGATACATTCAAACCCATGTGTGCGGGTGAAACCCTCTCTTGGCGAGTCAGTGCGCGGCTCACCCAGTAATTCAGTATGTTTCCCACTGACAAGATGCACATTAGATTTCGCGGTTTCCTACCTGTGGTTGTCGATGTGGAGACCGGCGGATTCGACACAAAAAAGGATGCGCTGCTAGAAATTGCCGCAGTGCTGCTGGAAATGAATGAGGCAGGTGAATTGGTTCGAGGACGAACCCATGCCCACCATGTCGAACCCTTTCAGGGCGCGAATTTGGATCCGAAGGCACTCGAATTTAACGGCATTATTCCAGATCACCCACTTAGACTAGCTAAACCGGAAAAAGACGCGCTGCACTCTTTATTTCAACCTATTCGCAAAGCGATACGCGAGCAATCCTGCAATCGCGCCATTTTAGTAGGACACAATCCGGCCTTCGATCTCGGCTTTTTAAATGCGGCAGTGTCACGATGCGAGATTAAGCGCAATCCATTTCACCCCTTCAGCACCTTCGACACTGCTACCCTAAGCGGCTTGGCATTACAGCAAACCGTACTGGCTCGTGCCGTCACAGCAGCAGGATTAGAGTGGCAGGAAAGCGAAGCACATTCGGCCATTTATGATGCGGAGAAAACTGCGGATCTGTTTTGTTATATTGTGAACAGGTGGCGTCAAATGCATGAAAATATAGCGACAAATACGGACTAAAAGCGCAAACCTTTTGATAGGGCTTGCGCTTTTAGTTTGAGGTACGTCTTCTTAGCAAACCACTTCTCATGGCACCAAATAGATTCTCCACGCAGCGAGAACGAATACAAGAAACTACCGCAGTGCATGTATGAGTGCGTTTGTATCTAGCGACAATGTCAGGTTCAGAGTTTTTCGCTGTGTTCAGCGAGGTAATCAGCCACTCCTTGAGGTGAGGCATTCATACCACTATCTCCCTCTTTCCAGCCCGCTGGACAGACTTCGCCATGCTCTTCTGTAAATTGCAGTGCATCCACCATTCGTAACATTTCATCTACGTTACGGCCTAAAGGAAGATCATTGACCACCTGGTGGCGCACCATACCTTGTTTATCGATCAAAAATGAACCACGAAACGCCACGCCACCATCTGGCGTTTCCACACCGTAAGAGCGACAGATGCGATGATTCATGTCTGCCACTAATGGATATCGAACCGGACCAATACCGCCCTTATCAATGGGAGTGTTGCGCCATGCGTTGTGAGTGAAATGTGAATCTATAGAGATGCCAATCACCTGAACGTGACGTTTTTCGAATTCCTCAATGCGGTGGTCGAAGGCCAGTAACTCTGAAGGACAGACAAAGGTAAAATCCAGCGGATAGAAAAACAGCACGCCATATTTACCTTTAAGTGCACTACTTAAGCTAAAGTTATCTACAATTTCTCCATTGCCTAAAACCGCAGGCGCATCAAACTCAGGTGCTTTACGCCCTACCAACATAGTCATGACTACTCTCCTTGCTCTAACAAAAAAAGAATCTTGCCCCAAAATGGCGGCTAAATAATTACTTGGGATTCGTTAACAGAATAGAACTATTCACTATTTTCTGAGGCTTGCGCCTTAGAAACAATCTCTTTCAATTCACCACTCTCATATAGCTCGATAACAATATCACAGCCCCCCACCAATTCGCTGTTGACAAATAGTTGCGGAAAAGTCGGCCAATTGGAATATTGCGGCAACGCCTGTCGCACGCCTGGGCTAGTGAGTACATCTACATAAGCGAACTCAGCGTCAACATTCTTAAGGGCTTCCACTGTGCGCGCTGAAAACCCACACATAGGAAAAGTCGGAGACCCTTTCATGAATAGCACAATCGGGTGATTGTCAATCGCGTCTTTAATTTGCTCCACTACGTCCACTTAGCCACCTCGAATGAATGGAATATTAACTCAGGACAGTATGTCCAAGAACGCTATTGTAACCACGAGTTTAGACTATGTCTAAATAGATCTATAACCCATAGTTTTACCAGGGTTAAAAGTGGTTATTTCGCTTTTCCCCAACCGCCGCCGCCAGCGGAACAGAGGGTAATCCTATCACCAGACTGAACCCTTCTAGATACCTTGGCAGGCAATTCTGCACCATTGAGTAAGTTGCTTCCCGTTTGTCCCGGCTCCCCGTCCCACAAACCCCAAGGCGCAGATTGCCGACGTTCTGTAATTAGGCTTACAGTTGCGTCACTTAAAAATTCAATCTCTCTTATCAAACCGTCTCCCCCCGCATGTACTCCCTTGCCTCCTGAGCCGCTACGATACGCATAGCGATTCACTCTTAAAGGATAGTGCATCTCTAAAGATTCGATAGGCGTGTTCAGGGTATTGGTCATATGGGTCTGCACGCCGTCTAATCCATCTTGGTGCTGTGACGCGCCCATGCCACCGCCCATCGTTTCATAATAGTCCCAACCAGTATCACCTTGATGACCGCAGGCCAAATTATTCATGCTGCCGTGACTGGCGGCTGGGATGCGCTCAGGTATGGCCTCTGCCAACGCACCGAGTACCACATCCACTACTCGTGAACTGGTTTCCACGTTCCCTGCCGCAACTGCGGCCGGATAACGGGCATTGAGCACGCAATTTCCAGGTACTTGAAGCTGAATGCTGGAAAAAGCGCCCGCACAACTGGGCGTCTCTGATGGCATCAAACATCTGAATACATAAAAAACCGCAGCTGCGGTCACCGCCAAAGGGCAATTGAGATTTCCTGCCACCTGAGACGCCGAGCCGGAAAAGTCGGCAATAATAGCGCCCTCATCAATCTTCAACTGCAAATTCAACTTGATTCTACGATTGCCTACTCCGTCGTCATCCAGATAATCAGAGAAACAGTAGGTCCCGAAAGGCAACGAGTTCAACGTTTGACCTGCCATTCTCTTCGCATAGGCATTGAGCGCACAGACGGACGCTTCAAATCCAGCAACAGTGAGCGACTCTACTAAAGCTGTCATTTTATCAAGACCAAATTCGCAGGCGCTGAGCTGCGCATGAATATCCGCTTTAAAATAGTGTGGCGTGTTCACCTGCTGACAAATCTGCTGCCATGTAGACTGCTGCACTTGACCACTAGAGATGAGCCGCTGCGGTACAATGCGCACCCCCTCTTGATTAATATGGGTGGCAATAGGCATGGACCCTGCGGTGTCTGATCCCACATCTGCATGATGGGCGCGGTTAGCGACAAACCCGACTAGTTGATCTCCACTGAATACGGGGGCAATGACAGTCATATCTGGTAAATGGGTACCACCAGCGTAAGGATCGTTGACAATATAGCGATCACCGGGCTGCCATTCACAACTTGAAACCAATGACCTCATTGCATAAGCCATACTGCCCAAGTGCACTGGAATATGAGCGGCTTGCGCGCAAAGCTCACCTCGAGCATCGAACAACGCGCAGGAAAAATCCAAACGATCTTTAATGTTGGGAGAAAATGCGGCTCTCTTTAGCAAGATGCCCATCTCGTCACAAATCGCATCTAACTGATTGGCAAAAAGGGTTAATTGAATTCCGTCCATGGACATATATTAATCGGGATTTTCTCTACCACAAGTAGTTGATGTTGAAACTTCTCATACCCACTTATAGAATGGGTGTCATTTGGACTGAATCTAAATGGCCCACACGACAGCAGTTAACTAAAGATTCAGTGACTGATCATCAGTGCTATCCCAAACACAGGTAATCAAACCGTATCGCACCTTAACAATTTGGAGTTAGAAAGGAAAAATAATGGCGATTGAGCTACCGGCCTTACCCTACGAAATGAATGCATTGGCGCCGCATATTTCTAAAGAAACCTTAGAATTTCACTACGGGAAACATCATCAAACCTATGTCACCAATCTCAATAACCTCATTAAAGACACGGAATTTGAAAACGCCGATCTTGAAACCATTGTGAAACAATCCAGCGCAGGTGTGTTTAACAATGCTGCGCAGATATGGAACCATACTTTTTATTGGAACAGCCTCAGCCCAAATGGCGGTGGAGAGCCCACCGGCGCGGTTGCTGACGCCATCAACAGCAGCTTCGGCTCTTTTGCTGAATTTAAGGAAGGATTCACCAAAACTGCAGTGACCACGTTTGGATCTGGCTGGGCCTGGTTAGTGAAGCAGCCAGACGGCAAGCTGGGACTGGAAAGCACCAGCAATGCCGCCACTCCGCTTACCACAGACGCTATCCCGTTGCTTACTTGCGACGTATGGGAGCATGCCTACTACATCGATTATCGCAATGCGCGTCCCAAATATCTGGAAGCATTTTGGAACTTGGTAAATTGGGAGTTTGTGGCGAAAAATCTTGTTTAATTCAAGAGACTGACGACAACAAGAATAGAAACTGTACGTATTTGGGTTTTTAACCTAAAAATTCATTGGCAGCCCATTGGTGCTGCCTTTGTTTTTTAAGGAATAGAGAATGAATTCGGCACTCATTGATGCCTATAAGCGATTAGCCGTCACCTTCGTTCAAGGAGAAGGCTGTTGGTTGTGGGACAAACAAGATAAAAGATATCTAGACGCACTCTCTGGTATTGGCGTCTGCGCCTTAGGCCATTGCCACCCTAGAATCACCGACACCATTCGACGTCAGGCAGATACGTTAATCCATACTTCTAATATCTATCAGGTAGAAGCCCAACAACTGTTGGCAGAAAAGTTATGCCAACTGAGCAACATGGAAAAAGTATTTTTTACCAATTCAGGTGCAGAGGCGAATGAGTGTGCGATAAAACTTGCGCGACTATATGGCCATCAAAAAGGCATTGATGAACCGACCATCATCGTCATGGAGCGAAGCTTTCATGGTCGTACATTGGCCACACTCTCGGCGACCGGAAATCGAAAAATTCAAGCCGGCTTTGAACCCTTAGTTAAGGGCTTCGTACGTGCCCCCTTTGCAGATCTTGAGGCAGTACGCACCATCGCGGGAACAAATCCCAACGTGGTCGCCGTCCTGCTGGAACCGATTCAAGGTGAAGGCGGTATTCACTCGGCGACAACAGACTATTTGACCGGCATTCGTCAATTGTGCGATCAACAAGGTTGGTTATTGATGTTGGATGAAATTCAAAGCGGCCTTTGTCGAACGGGGCAATGGTTTGCCCATCAACATCATGAGATAGTTCCTGACGTGCTCTGCTCTGCCAAGGCGTTGGGCAATGGTATTCCCATTGGTGCCTGTCTGGCTCGGGGAGAAGCCGCCACTGTCATTCACCCTGGAAACCACGGCTCCACCTTCGGGGGCAATCCTTTCGCTTGCTCGGTGGCCATGACCGTACTTGAAGTGATGAAAGACGACAATTTAGCGGCACGTGCCGAGCAGCAAGGTAAAAAACTGAGCCAAATGTTTAGCGAACAGATCCAGCGCACTAATTTAGACGTTGACATTCGCGGTCAAGGTTTAATGATCGGATTAGATGTGAAAAAACCCTGTACACAATTGGTACAGCAGGCATTGGAAAAACAACTGCTGATCAATGTCACCAGCGAGTCGGTGATCCGACTGTTGCCGCCTCTTATCATTGACGACGCGCTGCTGGAAAAGATCGTTAACCGCCTGTTCCCGCTGATCCACAACCATCTACACTCCTGAGCAGGTGCTATGAGCGTACAGCATTTTCTGACATTAAATGATTTTAGTCTCGAACAACTCAAGCTTGTCTTGGCGCGCGCCATTGAATTGAAAAAAGAACGCGCAACTGGTCAAGTCAGAAATAGTATGCAAAATCGAGTTCTTGGAATGATATTTGAGAAAGCCTCAACTCGAACCCGGGTCGCCTTTGAGTCCGCCATGGCGCAATGTGCGGGACACGCTATCTTTCTCGCCCCCGATAATACTCAATTAGGTAGAGGTGAACCCATCGAAGACACCGCACGGGTGTTGTCCCGTATGGTGGATATCATCATGCTGCGTACCTTTGAGCACAGTAAAATTGAAGCCTTTGCACAATATTCACAAGTCCCCGTGATCAATGCGTTGACAGATAGATTTCACCCGTGCCAATTACTCGCGGATCTACAAACCTATCAAGAACAGCGGGGCGCCATTCAGGGTGCTAAAGTCGCTTGGATTGGTGACGGGAACAACATGTGCCACTCCTATATGAATGCCGCGCGTATTTTTGACTTTCATCTCAATATTGCCTGCCCCGATGGATATGCCCCGGATGCGGATATCTGTGATTTCAACCAATCAAGCATCACCCTCTCAGAAAACGCCCTGGAGGCCGCATTCGGCGCAGATTTAGTAGTCACCGATGTGTGGGCAAGCATGGGAGATGAAGCAGAAACTGCGCAGCGCCAACGAGTATTTAAGCCGTATCAGGTGACCCCACAAGTGATGCAACAAGCAAGCAAAGATGCCCTCTTCATGCATTGTTTGCCTGCCCATAGAGATGAGGAAGTCACCGCTGATGTTATCGACGGACCGCAAAGTGTGGTGTGGCAGGAAGCTGAAAATCGCTTACACAGCCAGAAAGCGTTACTCGAATTTTTATTAGGCTGTTAACTGGATGCAAAAAAAAGCCCCGAAGGATCCGGGGCTTTTTTCATAGCAAAGAGGCTACATAATTTTTGCTTTTGCCAAAAACTGCATCTCATCTGCAGGGGTATTGGCCACTACCGCCTCGTCTGTATTCATTATCTCTTTTAACTGTGCCTGAATATCTTCCGCGCTAATCTTCTCTTTAAAGATACCTGGCGTCACACCCCAATAGATGCGCCCTACCCGTCCGCCACCGGCAGAAAACACCTCTCCGCTCACCTTGCAGTCTTCATGAGCAAAATAGCCCACTACCGGAGTCACTAATTCTGGGTGCAAATTCTTCGCCATCGGACCCATGAGATCTTCCGTCATACGAGTTCTGGCCATGGGTGCCAACACATTCACTTTGACGTTTTTCTTGGCACCTTCTTGCGCCAACGATTTTGAAAATCCGGTGATGCCCGCCTTGGCCGCGCTATAATTTGTTTGGCCAAAATTTCCGAAGCTGGCGGCTGATGTGGTATTCACTATTCTTCCATACTGCTGTTGCTCGTACATAATTGGCCACGCAGCCTTACACATCCATACGGTTCCCATTAAATGCACGTCGATTACCAACTGATAGCTATCAGTGGTCATGTTCTTGAAGGATTTGTCCCGCAGAATACCGGCGTTGTTCACCAGTATGTCCAACTGACCATAGTTATCTATAGCGGTCTGCACCACACTCTGTGCACCCTCCACGGTGGCCACACTGTCAAAATTGGGCACAGCTTCTCCACCGGCAGTTTTAATCTCGTCCACGACGGTTTGCGCCGCAGATTGTCCTTCTCCGGTACCATCGGTGTGACCACCTAAATCATTGACGACCACCTTTGCACCACGAGACGCCAAAAATAGCGCATGACTCTTACCTAAGCCATTACCTCCCCCGGTAACGATGGCGACCTTTCCATCATATCTTAACTCCGACATGGTTCTTTCTCTCCTTTGTTATCATGGTGAACTAACGTTTAAGGCGTGCTCATTATGAACTAAGTCGACGCTGAGTGTTAGCACCGATCCCTCGAATATGAGCAAAATGGGTATTCCAATTCGCAAACAAAATGCCCCTATCCTCTGCCAGAAATAGATCATCCTGCTCTTTACCTGGTACATTTTTAACCAGCTCAAACCCACATTGCTGTAACAGCTGCTGCAATTCATGCAGATAAAAACCGCTCAACAGCGGTTCGCGTCCGAAACGCAAACTGCCTTCCAAAATTTTTTGTCGCCATGTCATCGGCTTGGACTTAAAAAATTTACCATCAGCATAATCGAATACCATCTCCACCTTATCACCACAATATGCAGATAAGTCCAAGAAAAGTGCCTTAGTTGCAGATTTCGTGAGATAGTATGAGACTCCATTCCAACACACTAAAGTGAGCTGATTCGCATCAAATTCACTCTGCGACAACACTTCTGAGACAGAATTGCGCTCAAAATCTATAGGCAAGTAACTCACACTTTCGGGCGGTGTTAAACCTGCTCGCTTGATCAATGCCAGTTTGTGAGCCTGACTGGCAGGATGATCTAATTCAAACACACGTATTCTAGAGAGTAATTCCGGGTGGCGAAAAACAAAAGAATCTAATCCCGCACCCAATATAATGTATTGCGTGACGCCCTCCTTTATACGTTTTTGCAATAAATCCTCGGCAAACCGCGCGCGCATTAAAATTTCTGCCAATAGTGCCCAATAGGGTCTCACCTTACGTAACCGCTCACTGTACTGTATTCGAGTGGATGCGAATTTCATGAGCCGGTGAATCAACGTGCTGCTCGCAAGACTCTGAAGTCGCTTGGGCAAAAATAGTGTCGCCACGGGATCGGGAAACAGATCGATATCTGGTGACGCATCTGCTACTGCACGTAGAAAGGTCACCCCTATCGCAGTTCTACTCGGTGAATCTACTTTCATAGACTATCCTCAGCCTGCGCCATTGCTTATCCGCCTCTATGTGAGTGGTGGCCGAGAGATCATCTTCAGTATGGTATCGCTCACACACTTGATAGGGTGTATTGACTGAACAACCTGTGGCCGGTTTTGCCAGGAATGGCTATTAATAAAAATCTTATAGTCTTCACTCGTCAGGGCGAAAACCATGGTGATTATATTTTCGCTCTGTTAGCTAAGATAAATTGCATTTAATTTGTTCTTGAAAGCTGTCTAAGTCTTATTTTTATAATTCCACTATTCCTCGATTAATAAAATGTGTGATCGAGGTGATCTGTCTGAGCAAATAAAACAAAGCCCCGATAACGGGGCTTCAAAGTTGAGAGCTAATGCAACGATTGCAGACTAAACCTCAGAGCTGGCTCGACGAGCTTCAGCGCTATCGGTGGCTTCTGTCGCATAAATTTCGGAGGTCAACACTTTCATTCTATTCAAGGACTGTAAGATGAAACCTGCGAATGCGAAAAGCCCCCATGCTAATACCACAAACCCCCAATGGATTGGTGCGGCAAACAACTCCTCTGCATAGAAGAAGGTGTGTCCCCACTCATTTAAGCCCAGATTAGGCATAATACCAACAGGTGCCAGCATCACGATAAAGAGTGGAATGGAAACGCGGCCAATAAAATCCGGCATACGTGTATGCATCCAGATCAATCCTAAAATCGCGCCCACCGCTCCAGCGGGAATCACCAAATAGAACAAACCTATATGAGTTGGCGTAAAATCAGTGTCGCGAATCGTCACTTGGTGCCAAGCTGCGTCCGCTTCTACAAACAGTCCCAAGATAACATAGAATGCAAATATGCCAACGATAGCGGCGAAGGTGAAAATCAAATAGTAGATACCTAATTCACGCTCAGGGGTCATGACGTAGGGGTCTTCAGGCTTGGTAAAATAGATAGCCGGCGCACCAATGACAAGCGCCAAAGTCAGGGCTGTGACTTGCACCCAAAACAGACTCATCCAATAGAGTGAAAATTCCGGTGAAAAATAGTCCAATCCATAGGTAAAAGAGAAAACCTGTGTGTACCAGCGATAACCAAAAATAAATACCGATAAGCCTGCGAGCACTAATAAAGCAGCCTTAATTGGCAAGACAGGGTTGCCACGGGCATCTATGGGAAAGAACAAAGACACCACCCTATCCATAATCGCCCGGTACAGTCTACCGATGAGGGTGGTGGGTTGTTCGGAATCGCTTAAATGATCTTTAGGATCTAAAACAACAGACATGCTGTATTTCCTCTCTTCACTGATGGACCGAATTTATACTTTTGTTTTGTATCAAAATAAAACGAGAAGCTGCTGAGCAACCGTACAAAATGTAGCAAAGAGACATTAAAATAACTAGGCAAGGTTGGACTGATAATTTTAACCGGCCTATAAAATATTATTATTCACTTATCAATTGATTAAAGGATAGACTGCGCGCCTAGTCTGCTTCACAACCCCTTGAATTAAAAGACAGTCAAGTTTCGAGTTCGATACATAACTCTTTATATTTCCACTCTGCTCCTGTACTAAGTAGTTGCATCACTACAAAAAACTGGAAAAAAAGCGGCCCGCGCACCAAATGAAATGCCGTTTTTCAATGGACGAATTTGAAATAAGAGAATCGACGTCCCAAGAAAAAGCTGTTCTTGGGACATCCTTTTTGAGCAAACCATTAGAACCTATTACAAATCGGTGCAGACAAACTCTGACACACTGCAATACTAAGACACCTCCTATTGAAGGCCCTGCTTAAATTCACGGCGACGAGCATGTAACACTGGCTCGGTGTAACCATTTACCTGCTCACAACCCTTGAATATCAGATCGCACGCCGCTTGAAAGGCGACGCTACTATCAAAGTTGGGGGCCATTTTTCGGTAGCTAGGATCGCCGTCGTTCTGCTCATCCACTACCTTTGCCATTCTGTGCAGCGTCTCTATTACCTGCTCCGATGAGCAAATATTGTGTCGTAGCCAATTGGCGATATGTTGGCTGGAGATACGCAAGGTAGCTCTATCTTCCATTAAACCTACATTATGGATATCCGGCACCTTGGAGCACCCGATACCCTGCTCTACCCATCTCACCACGTAACCGAGGATCCCTTGAGCGTTATTCTCCAACTCCTGCTGGATCTGCTGTTCGCTCAGCTCCTTGTTTTGCAGTAATGGCGGTGTGATGATGTCGTCTAAAGACGCCTGTGGCCGTGCTTTCAACTCTTGTTGTTTTTGTAACACGTTCACTTGATGATAATGTAATGCATGCAGGGTAGCAGCCGTGGGCGAAGGAACCCAGGCGCAATTAGCCCCCGCTGTGGGATGACCGATTTTACTTTCCATCATCTGCGCCATCTCATCTGGCTTTGGCCACATCCCTTTGCCTATCTGCGCGCTGCCACTAAAACCGCAGGCCAAGCCAATATCTACATTGGCATCTTCATATGCGCGTATCCAGGGCTCTTCCTTTGTTTGATCTTTAGGAAGAAAAGGGCCTGCCTCCATACTCGTATGGATTTCGTCTCCGGTACGATCTAAAAAGCCCGTATTGATAAATATGATTCTATCTTTGGCCTCTTTGATACACGCCTTGAGATTCACAGTGGTACGACGCTCTTCATCCATGATGCCGATTTTTAACGTATTCGCAGCCAGTCCCAGAGCACTCTCCACACGAGAGAATAGTTCCACTGCAAAAGCCACCTCTTCCGGTCCATGCATTTTGGGTTTGACGATATACACACTACCTTTGCGACTATTGCGATAAGGACTGTTGCCTTTCAGATCATGCATTGCAATTAATGACGTCACCATCGCATCCAAAATGCCCTCAGGTACCTCATTACCCTCGCTGTCTAGTACTGCATCGGTAGTCATTAAATGACCCACATTGCGCACTAACAACAGGCTGCGCCCCGGAAGCGAAAGCGATTCTCCATTGACAGTGGTATACAGACGATCCGGCTCTAAGGTGCGCACAATGGTTTGATTACCTTTGTTCAACTTGGCTTCCAATGTTCCTTTCATTAAGCCCAGCCAATTACGATACACCAGGGTTTTATCTTCCGCGTCCACAGCGGCAACCGAATCTTCACAGTCTTGAATGGTTGTAACCGCCGATTCTAAATAGATATCTTTTACGCCCGCAGAACTCTCTTTACCGATTGGGTGCGATCGATCGAGTTGGATCTCAATATGCAGCCCGTTATTGACCAACAAAATGGCTGTGGGATCGGTTTCTTCCCCAACATAGGCAACAAATTGCTTTTCATTATTCAGTGCTCGCCTGCCCTGTGCTGTTTCCATCACAAGCGATCCCTCATGCACGCTATATTGCTTCACGTGCCCATGACTCCCTTCAGTGAGAGGCACAACTTTATCTAAAAACCTGATGCCCTCTTCGACCACCTTAGCGCCACGTAGGGGATTGTAGTCTTGGGTTCTCTCAGCGCCGTCAAGCTCTGGGATCACATTAGTCCCATAAAACGCGTCGTACAAACTACCCCATCGGGCATTGGCGGCATTTAAAGCATAGCGCGCATTCATCACCGGCACCACCAGCTGAGGGCCCGCAATTTGAGCAATTTCTTCATCCACGTTTTTCGGTTGGATGACAAAATCCTCAGGTTCTGGCAGAAGATAATCGATCTCCTGTAGGAACCGCTTATAGGCGACAGGCTCCAGTTCATTGGTTTGATGCCACTTATCTATTTTGGCCTGTATTTCATCGCGCTTCGCCAACAATGCACGATTCTTAGGAGCAAGATCATTGACAATAGCCTCAAACTGACCCCAAAAATCCTCACTCTTTATGCCAGTGCCCGGGAGGGCCTCATTCAGGATCATTTCATCTAGTTCACTGGCGACCTGCAAGCCGCCTCTTCGATTCCATTGCGTCATAACGATGACTTTACCTCTACAAAAATAATGTAAAACAAGGGGTTATGCTAGTCCCGACTAGGGCTCTGAAAGGCTATACATAGTACACTAACTGCGTCGGAAATTCATGGATAGGAAGGTCAACTTTAAAGCTAAAAGCGTCAAATCCAGTAGCGACATTTTCTCTACCTTGTTGTATACAGTATGATTAACTGCGGCGACCTGATGGTAGACAGCATCATACATATGGTTACTTTCGGAATCTTGTTATGAATCTTAGAGAGCAAGTTGAGTTACTCACCGCGGGTTTCAACTCCGTCACCACATGTGTCGTCATGACTGATCAGGACTGGCGAATTGTTATGAACAATACCAAAGCCGAACGAATTTTCGCCCAACAGTGTGGCCAATCAAGAATCGAAAATCTCCGCACCTTGATCCCCAACCAGACGCTTTTCGATGAGGTCACTGACAAAGTATTTGCAGGAGAGCCTGTCAGCTTTCAACTGCTGGATGAGCAATTCAATCCAAACGACGACAAACCGGTATGGATGGCTAATTTCGCCCCTATTTCCCCTGAAAATAAAACAGTAGAGTTACAAATTGTCACCATTGTCGATTTTCGCGCCCAGGGCGAAGAGATGGTAAAACGCCGTCGGGCAGAATCAGAATTTCGTGCTATTTTTGACAACGCGTTTCATTTTCTTGCGCTGCTTTCACCGCAGGGCGAAATCATCCAGGCCAATCAAGCCGCCTTGAGAATTTTGGAGGTACCACCACATGTAGAACTGTCTGGTACTCAATTTGTCAACGCCCCCTTTTTTTCAGAAGAAGATGCTAAGCTGATTCAGCAGGCGATTGACACCGCCTTAGAAAAAGAGACGTTCAGAGGCACGGTCACCGTGCATACTCTATCCGGGAAGCTAATTTATGTGGACTCTGTTTTTTATGCCATCCTCAACACTCAAGGTGAGATTGAATACCTATTAGCGGAAGGTGTGGACATCACCGAACGCCTGGCAGCGGAAGAAGAACGAGAAAAGCTGAGATCGCAAGTTGAACACGCACAGAAGTTAGAAAGTCTAGGTATTCTAGCGGGTGGCATTGCTCACGATTTTAATAATTTATTGATGGGGATATTGGGCCACGCCGATCTAGCCGCTTTAAAAATCCCTCCCAGCTCTCTCGCGCACAACAACCTAAAAGAGATTGAATCTACTGCTCGGATAGCGGCCGATTTATGTCGGCAAATGCTAGCCTATTCAGGTAAAGGAAAATTTGTTGTTCAGCCTATAGACATCAATGCGGTGATTCAAGAGATGGAACAATTGCTTGCCGTCTCCACAAGTAAGAATGCAATTCTAAAATTTCAACTGAGTGACGATCTACCCTTCATGGATGCGGATGCCAGTCAAATCAGTCAGATCATTCTAAATTTAGTGATGAATGCATCGGAGGCTATTGGCCCAAAGAGTGGCATCATCTCCATTGCCACTGGCGCCATGTATTGTGACGAACACTATTTCCAGACAAATCAACTCGAATTTAATAACGATGCGGGAACCTACCTCTATCTCGAAGTCGCCGACACCGGAGTCGGAATGGACAATGAAACCATAGAACGTATTTTCGATCCCTTCTTCAGCACTAAATTTACCGGACGCGGTCTCGGTTTAGCCGCGGTCATGGGCATTGTTAAAGGCCACCAAGGCAATATTAAGGTATACAGCGAACCGGATAAGGGGACGACGTTTAAATTACTGTTCCCGGTTTCCAAAAATCAAATAGTGGAATCCCTTCAACTCGATGACGACCAACCACTTGAAAAATGGCGAGGTAACGGAACAGTGCTCATCGTGGACGATGAAGAGACCATTTTAGCCATTGGGCGTGAAATGCTTCAGTTATGTGGATTTGACGTAATTTGCGCAAAGGATGGTATCGAAGCTGTAGAAATATATCAGCAACGGGCTGCCGATATTGACTGCGTGCTACTGGATTTAACGATGCCGCGAATGGGTGGCAAAGAAACTTTTCGTGAATTAAGACGTATCAATCCACAAGTAAAAGTCATTTTGTCGAGCGGATACAATGAACAAGAAGTGACACAAAATTTTGTCGGTAAGGGACTAACTGGATTTATACAAAAGCCCTACCAGATGTCTGGATTGGAAGCGAAACTGAAGGAAATTCTCTCCCCACTAGAAGAATGATTTTTAGGGTGGCAGATCCGCAGGAATCAACAGTACCGGATCACCCAATTTCAATCGACCTGGCTTCACCACTTTGGTACAGACTCCCCCTCGCCAATCGGGCTTGAGTGCTTTTCGCAAACCAGGATATGCTTCGTCCATACGTTTGCACGGATTCGTTTCTCGAGTGATGAATAACACAACCTCACCAATACTGATTTGCGTCCCCACCCACTGTTTCGAAAATTCAAATTCGCTAATCAATAAATTTGCCCGCCGCAGATGCCAAGGCAAAGTCGTCCCCAGCTCTTCACACACGCCTAACCATGCCTGTTCCGACAAGAGCGTCACTTGCCTCTTCCTAGAACGCCCACGAGCGTCCCCGACAAGGCCTTCTTCTAAAGACACATCGGCGTATTCCAACTGCTGCATCGGCGATCGAGATTGAACTCTAATCGCGATCCCTTTTAGTTCACTTGCCATAGGGGGGTTCCCGCTACTTAAAGAGTTCTCTCTTTTAACACCATCGCCTAACACGTTTTAAATAAGCTTCATATGACTCACCAAATTTTTCTTTTAAGGCAGCCTCTTCAAAGAGGATCTGCTGAGTAGTCAAGATCCACATAAAGATTGGCACCAATAACAGTGAAGAAAAATTCCCTAAATAGATCGCCCAAGCTATCAGTAGAATCAACATGCCTAAATACATAGGATTACGGGAATAGCGATACAATCCTGAAATGACTAACTCTTTGGCGCGTTCTGGATGAAAGGGATCTGGCGTGGTTTTTTCTCGTATAAATTGGCCTAGAGCAATTGAGACAACCAAGAATCCAATGCTTGCGGGTACCCACGCTACCCAACGCCATTCCAAGGGTAACCAATAAAACAATGGAGAAACGGCTTCAAACATCCACATCAAGAAACCAAAAATAAATCCATAAACTGGAGGTGGCAACCTAAATCTCATATAGACATCCTCTAATTTAGATCCAACGCATACTGTTTTAAAATCAGTAGTGACACGATTTCTAATGATCTTTCATGAGTACTGCGTAGATAGACTTTTGGTGCACAATTATGTTCGTATGCTTCTACCCAACGTGATGCACACAAACACCAATTGTCTCCTGGCTTTAACCCCGGAAAGCCCAATTCCGGTCTTGGCGTCGTCAGATCATTGCCACTAAAACGTGAAAATTCTAGGAAAGACTGATCGACTTGCACACATACCGTATGGGATCCCACATCTTGCTCGGAAGTGTGACAACAGCCATCCCTAAAAAATCCGGTTTTGGGATCCTCACCACAAAGCTGCAAGGGCTCCCCGAAAACGTTCACTGATTCATACATAGAACTTGCCACACTATCTGCTGTACTGAAATCGATTCGTTTGATTTATCGCTCTTATTTACGCCTGTTTTGACTTGTATTCAACTGATACTCGTTAAAGATAGGGTGTAAATAGCCAAAAAAAGGCATCACGTACCCGAGCCGCAAATCCCCTCGAATCCACCTGCTCCAGAGTAATGGGCTTGGCTCCATGCAGATGCGCTTCAACGTCTTCAGCCAAACGCAATCCTACCTCTTTATCATAGATTTCCACTAAAAGTTCAAAATTCAGGCGCAGGCTTCTGGCATCCAAATTGGCAGAACCCACTAATGCATAACAGCCATCAATCAAATAAAGTTTACTATGTAAAAATGGAGGGGGCACCGCATACACCTCCACACCCGGTTGCAATACTTCCCACAACATATTGTGCATTGCCCAGCCAACAAATGGGAAATTATTCTTTTCTGGAATAATGACACGCACCCGGACCCCTCTCAGAGCAGCGGATGCCAACGCCGTTATCAGCTCCCTGGGAGGCAGAAAATAGGGGGTCACCAAATCAATTCGTTCGCGAGCAATGGATATGGCGCCAATCAACACAGATAGAAGGGTATCAAGGTGTTCAGTGGGCCCGTCAGGTAACAGGCGGCACAGTGTATCACCGTGATGAACCGTGGACTGATGCAACAGGGGCAAAGATTGTCCGGTGGCCATTCTCCAATCTACCGCAAAGAGCGTCATCAACTCCTGTACAATCGGGCCCTCAAATTTAAAGTGATGGTCTCGAATCATGTCGCCGGTCGGCTGATTGATCCTGCCCTGTTCATCGCTGATATTCATGCCACCGGCAAAAGCCACCTTGCCATCTACTGCCAATATTTTACGGTGATTGCGTAAATTCATATGGAGTTTGGGTGGGAACAAAGAGGGCTTTAAAAATCTGACCACCGCAATGTCCGCTCTGATGAGAGATCGGGCTGCGGAGCGAAGAGAATAGAGATCACCCACACCATCGATCAACACATAGACCGCGACGCCTCTGTGTTTGGCCGCAGATAACGCCTGAATAAACTCACGTCCATTATCATCATATTTAAAAATATAGGTGGAAAGCCGAATCTCAGACACTGCCTGTTCAATGGCATGCAGCATGGCTGTGTAAACCTCATCGCCACCTCTTAATAAGGTGACCTGATTGCCCGCAACTAGGGCGTTTCCGGTCATCGCATCCCCCAACTGGATCAGCGGTCGGTAGGCGTCCCACGCAGGAAACGAAGGGGATCTTGCAGCATAAGGATAGACCCCGGTTTCTCGAGAAGCGGCTCTTCCGAATTCCTGCAACGCACTGGTACGAATGCGATTCACGCCGAAGAGCAAATAAAGGATTGGTCCAATAAAAGGGTAAAGTAACGAAACCGCAATCCAACCTAAGGCAGCGCGCGGATCGCGCTTATAAGTGAGTGCATGCAACACAGCAGCAAGCCCGAATGCAAACGCCAACAGGGTAATGACTGCTGCACGCCAATCGAGGTGCTCAATCAGAGCAAGTAATTGCTCAAACATTGCTTTATCCGAGCCTCAAAATGAGACGGAGAATGCTGATACAAAAGTCCTTTGCCAAGTTTATTACAAGCAAATGTTTTTGCCGATTAAAATGCGGCGCTTAACTATTTAACATGCATCCTTGCATCAAGAATAGTATATAAATCTATTATTACGAATATCTATTCAACTAGGGAATAATGACTTTCACATCTACACTCTCATCTCCAATGATAAAAGACACGGTTGCACTATCCCCAGATACCGTGGTACCAACCACATCTATCAAAGTAGAACCGAGTCCATCCTTATCAGTCGCCACAGTGGAGGGAACTGAGATATCAAAGGTGCTGCCTCCACCTCTGTTGGTAATATTGACACTGACACCCACCGAATAAAAAGGCAACAAAATTTGATTGTCATCCCGTACGACAAATGAGATTGTGGCATCATCGCTTATATTGATCGGATTGACTGTCAAAGTAAGAGGTGCGACAGCAGCAAAACAAAATTGATCTGCCGAAACAGTCGCCGCACTGCCATCCGCTGCGGAAGCGAACAATACCACTTGTGCCGATTCTTCTTTCTGATAACGAGTATCAAAAGGGTCATAGGTGGTTAAATCCACTATTGGACTAGTGATGCCATAGCTGCCACAACCAGTAAAAATCGTATCTGTATTTGCCGGATAGGTAAACCAGAGTTTTCCAACACCACCTTTAGTGGTCGTTCGACCTATTAACTTCTCACCTTCTTCATTTTCTCCACCAATAATGGCACCCAATGTCGCCGCACCTACAGCATAAACGAGACCAGTTTTATTTTCATCATAGGCGGACAAGGTATCTAGGGTGACACTGCTGGCCACGCTGGAGACAAAGCTATTTTTATTTGCGGCATTCGCATTTAAGATTAGAACTCTATCGTTGGGCTCCACACCTCTCGCAACGCCGTTTCTCGTTATGGTGTCGTCGAATTGAAATTCAGTGCTATATCCATTACCAGAAAGTGTGACTGAACCCTCTGCTATGACACCGTCATTGCCCATTGCAATGATAGAATCGATCACCCCAAGAGAGACCACTGTACCGTCCGGGACTGCATTTCCGTAACGATCAGAGACCACGACAGCGCCTTTTAACAGATACACACCAAACTGGTTCTCATCGAGGATCGCATCATCAACGGGATGGGTGAAGACAATTGAATGCGGTGGTCCCGAAGCAATCACCACCTGTGGTACTGCTGCAATAATCTGTTCATTCGCTGCCACGGCATTGCCTACAGCATCAAGTAAGGTCGTCACCCGCACTTCCAATACCCCTGGCACTGTACCCGACTGTATGTTGAGGGTGGCAACCCCCTGTTGAGTACGAATCTCGATGGAATCTTCAGTCTCAGTTGTCACTATGCTCCCTGCGGCATTGCGGCCACTGAGATATTCACCGCCGTCTGGCTGGCTCAACAATTCCACACGAATATTATTTAAGCTGTTATCCCCATAAGAAGACTCGCTAATTGGATTTCCGGCGGCATCCAGCACGGTGATAGTTAGTGTCGTATTTGATTTCTTGCCCACCCCTGCCACGAACAAATGACTGTCACTGACCGAAAGCTCAATGTTCGCTGGATCGCCGGTGACCGTACTATCTGTCGCGTTAAATACCACTGATCCGGTGAGACCGGATACTTCCGATACCGTCAGTTGCGCAGTAGATTGCGCTGTGGGCGCAACTAGCGTGAAGCTGGCTCGCCCGGAAACGGTCGTAGTTGGGTTCACCCCGCTAACGGTGCCCGCAGTGCTGTGCAGAGTCACCTCCGTTCCGTCGGTAACAAAGTTTTGATTAACATCTGCAAGAAAGACCGTCACTGTCGTTTGAGAAAAACCATCCGCAGACAGGGTGGTTGGGCTTGCAGTAATGGATGACGTATCTAGACTCGGCTCCCCAATGCCCACACTGTCATCATCACTATCATGGTGACACCCACTTACCACCACTACCATACTAAGTAGGAAAAACTTTATACTACGTTTAATTTTCATGAACCGGACTCAATCGTGATTTTCGTTTTTCTTTTGCTTTTAGTTATAGTTTGCTTGTAGTAATTTTAAATTTTTGCTCAGTTTTTCGTACTATCTAATTTTAACGGTTAAAAGTCAACGATTAACCCGGCCTGAGCGACTTTTGGTAACTAAATCAAATGGATTTAGACTCTATCCTGACAGGCTCTACGACTAATTTGAGCAAAAGTGTTACAAATGTACATTCTAAGCTAGACTTGCCAGAATAAGCAAAGATATGATTGGCAGTTAAGTATGGAAAAAAGGCTTTAAAATTAAGTCGACTAACTAACTTAGGCTTTTGTACATTGAAGCCATTTGCAGCTGGGGTTTTATAATATGTTTCGTTACAAATTTTCAATTCTGAGCCAACGAATCACTCTATGTTCGTTGTTTATGAGTTCACTATTTTTTACTCACACCCTGTTAGCCTGGCAAGCCGATCTGGCTGAAATCTATTTAGAGGCTTCCACGGGAAATGTGCAATATAACACTCCAGATGATTTTCTATTTTCAGGGGACTCCTATAACAATGAGCAAGGCATGCAAATTCTGTTAGGTGTGCCCTTTCAAAGAGAAGATGAAAACTTAGTAAGTGTCGAGGCTTTTTATACCTATCTTGGTTCGGCTGAAGGTGAAAGACTGGCCAACAACATATTGTCTGAATCTTCAGTAGAAAGTTCTGTGGCGGGTTTAGGCATTCGATTGGGACAAAAAGTGGGTGGTCACGCATATCTGTCTACGCGCTTTGGCATTCACTATTGGAGTTCAGAAACTTCCGTCAAACGCATTTCCACATTAACCAACACCAGCCTACTCAACGATTCCTCTGATGATGATGGACTGCACCTCTATGGTGGATTGAATCTCGCTTATTTTATCAGCGAACATTTTTTTGTGAGTGGTGGTGGACAGGTGTTAACTTTGGATATTGAAGGCGACGATGTCTACATAACAAACTATTACTTAGGCATTGGGGCCAAACTCTGACTCACACAATTGTGCGAATAAACTATGATTTTCTACACTTATCAGAGTATTTTATTCATACTCCTTTAAAGGCTCGACTAACTGGGCACCTTCATTGCGAGCAGTGTTCACCTCTCGATGCACAGGATAAAAGTACAGATCATTTACGCTTTGAGGATCCCGCAGCGCCAACCTGAATCAAGATCCCCATCTATCCAAGATTGTGCCGATGCCCTATCCAGTATCACGGGCATTCGATTGTGCAAGGCTGAGAGGGATCCACTAGCCGCTTGAGTTAGAATGGTAAAAGAGTATTGCTTTGCCCCTAAACCCCAAAGACCCGCAAGCAGGAGTGGCAAGCCTTGATGGGCACGCACGAAATAGGGCTGTTTGCCGGACTTCTCAGTACGCCTCTCGTAGCACCCTAAAGCTGGAACCACACAACTCTGGCCTCGACTCCATGCTTGACGAAAAGCAGGCTTTTGGGCGGCGGACTCAACGCGTGCGTTAAAAGTGGAATACTTTAAATTTGCCTGTTTTGCCCAGCCAGGAATGAGGCCCCATTTCATGGCCAGAGTGGCATTGCCAACCACAACCGGCGTACTTTGTCCTGGTGAGATATTGTAACGAGTGGAGATACCTGCGGGCCAATTAAGCCAATATCTCTGACCACTGTTGCATCACTGTGAGATGATTGGCATAACGTCCACACACGGTTTTTCTCTATGGAGATAGTACATTGTCTGGTCAGCATCGCACCTTACAAAATCGCACTTCATGAGATCTACAGAGTCACCTCCCATAGTGGGCTTAAACTTTTCATAAAGCTTTCTACTCGGTAAGTATAATTATTGTTTTTACCCAGCACTCGATTAATTTGACTATGAGTGAATGGAACACCCAACACCTCAGCTCGAGTACCCAGTTGACGGGCCTGATTAGCGTAAGAGCGTGCTTGGCTGCAAGATATCGTTCTGAATTCGGAACACACCATTAATAGTGGTTTCGCAAGCGAAGTATGTTGCGCTTTTGGTGACACCCGCTGCCAGTAGTGTGCATCATCACCAAACGCAAGATCATACAAATTAGGATGAGGAGACGTCATAATACCCATTACATCCAGTGCCGCACCATCGAGCGCAACGGTACCTAACCAAGGTTTCACCTGTTTGGCATAAGCAGCCTTGGGATTGGCATTGATCAAGCTAACCAGATGCGCGCCCGCTGAATGGCCCATTAACATAAAATTGTCATCACTTGCGCCTAATCGAGAGACCGTCCACTGGGCATAAGCTAGAGCCTGAATAATATCCTCAGCCTGTTGAGCAGGATCCGTGTCCGGAATCAGTCGATAGTTACTCGATATTAAAATAATGCCCCTATTTACCCAACGTTGATGTTTATTATTTACTAAAGCAGCATGATCTTTATCACCAAAGCGCCAAGCACCACCATGTACCAAAAACAGTGCCGGTGCATCTAATAGTTTTTTTGGTAGGTAAATATCTAATCGCTGTTTCTCATGCTCGTCATAAGGCAAGTTTTTTAAACTAAACTGGCAGCGAGGATCCGCCTGTAAAAATGGGCGTAAATCCTTCGGGACTTCAGGCGATATACAGACCTCTGATTTCGCCATACGCTCACCCGTCCTCATACTCGAGGCGCACCCCCACTGCACAGCCAGCAGAAAAATAACTAGCAACGATAGTGTCCTTTGGTTTTGCTCTATTTTTGTATGCACAAATCTGACCTTTATGTTAATGATTTCAGTTGATTGTCCTGATTGCGTTCTTTTAATTTATCTATCGTATCCTTAAGGTGACTCTATAAAACAAAAATCATCCCTGCAAATACTCCATCAGATTTATCAACATAAAGCCAGAGGTGAGGGCAAATCCCGCGAGAGGCAACCAGTTCGGAGCAGCCAGTACGCCCTGATATTGAGGTTGTTTCCGTGTAATCCGCCAGAGGTCAAGACTCTCTGGGCTAAAGACGCACAACATTAAAAATGAGGTGATAGTGGCCAGGGGTGACCCACCCCGCAGAGACCGCCAACAACTCCATACAGGAAGCAACCGCCACCGGTGCTATAAGAGAAGTCGCACATGCGGTGAGACATGTGGCCCGACAGCGCAGAGAGTTGACCTCGGGCACTCAATACATCAATCACCCCGGCAACCATCAGAAACGATAGGCAAACAGAAAGGAAGAACTCGCCTATAAACTTCTATCGCGATAAATGATATCTGAATGACGAATGTCTGTACCCTGTACAATATAGATGACTTGTTCGCAAATATTGCGTGCATGATCCCCAATGCGCTCGATCGCTCTCGCCGCCCATATCACATCGATAAAATGGCGCACATTGCGTGAATCTTCCATCATTAAGGTAATCAATTGGCGCGTAATGGCTTCATATTCACGATCCACTCGCTTATCGATACGCGCCGTCTGTAACGCTGTATCGGCGTCCATGCGCGCAAAACTATCCAGCGCTTTGTTCACCATTTGAATCACATGGCTGGTGATATTCTCCATCTCCAAATACGTTTTATTAGAGGCATTCATTAGTGACAAGTCCAATCCCATTCTTGCCACTTTCGCGGCCTCGTCACCCATGCGCTCTAAATCTGTGATGATGCGAAACACCGCTATCACTAAACGCAAATCACTGGCGGTAGGCTGTCGTAATGCCAATATTTTGGTGCATTCCTCATCGATTTTTAGTTCTAGCTCATTTATTTGAGTATCGTTCTCAATCACGAGTTCCGCTATCTCAGGGTTCAAGCTCAACAATGCCGTTACCGCATCGGCAAGTTGTTGTTCCACCAACCCCCCCATGCTTAGAACGCTATGTCGGATCTCTTCCAACTCCTCATTAAACTGTTGGGAAATATGTGTCGCAACGTCGCTCTGTTTCATATGAATCAATTCACTTTGCTATAAGAGTTAACCATACCTGCCAGTAATATAATCTTCGGTATGTTTCTTTTTTGGATTGGTGAAGAGATCACTTGTAGCGCCAAATTCCACCAATTCACCTAAGTACATAAATGCGGTGTAATCCGAAACACGTGCCGCTTGTTGCATGTTGTGGGTCACAATCACGATGGTGTACTTCTCTTTCAAGTGATAGATGAGTTCTTCAATTTTTAGAGTGGAAATAGGATCCAATGCCGAAGCCGGTTCGTCCAGTAATAATACCTCAGGTTGAATAGCAATCGCCCGGGCAATCACAAGTCGTTGCTGTTGGCCGCCAGAGAGCCCGAATGCGTTGTCGTGGAGGCGATCCTTCACCTCATCCCATAGCGCAGCGCTTACTAAAGATTTCTCCACGGTCTCGTCCAATACTCGCCGATCTCGAATGCCCTGCAAACGCAAACCGTAAGCCACATTCTCATAGATAGACTTTGGGAACGGATTCGGCTTCTGAAACACCATGCCCACCTGTTGTCTCAGCCTCGCCACATCCACAGTCTTGGCAAAGATATCTTGTCCCTTGAGTCGGATTTGCCCTTCAATGCGGCAACTGTCCACCAAGTCATTCATGCGATTGAAACAGCGCAGTAGGGTAGATTTACCGCATCCACTCGGACCGATGAATGCGGTAACCTTGCGTTCCGGGATATGCATCGAAACATCCTTTAGCGCTTTGGTTGTTCCATAATAGAGGTCTAAATTCTCCACTTCGAAGCTCATCTCCTCAGGCTCACTTACTTTTTTCTGTTTAGGAGACGAAGACTCAGCTACGTTGACACTTATATTGGGCATCTGCTCTACCTTTGCGTTCATACTTTTGGCTCCTTAATCCTAGGTTTCGTACTTTTCTCGCAGGCGATTTCGTAGCATGATCGCAGTTAAATTGAGTACCGCTATAATAACAACCAAAAGAAAAGCCGTGGCATACACCAAGGGGCGGGCTGCCTCTACATTTGGACTCTGAAAGCCTACATCATAAATGTGAAATCCTAAATGCATAAACTTTCTATCCAGATGCAGATAAGGAAAATTGCCGTCAAACGGTAGCGCTGGCGCCAACTTCACCACACCCACCAACATCAAAGGCGCCACTTCGCCCGCCGCCCGAGCAATCGCCAGAATCAATCCGGTCATGATCCCTGGCATGGACATGGGCACGATTACCTTACGCATGGTTTCGGCTTGTGTGGCACCCAGAGCATAACTGCCTTCGCGCAAGGCTTGTGGAATACGGGACAACGCTTCTTCAGTGGAAACAATCACCACAGGAACAGTGAGTAGGGCCAAAGTCAATGAAGACCAGAGTAAACCGGGCGTACCAAAGGTCGGAGCAGGTAGCGCCTCCGGAAAGAATAATTCATCTATAGAGCCACCTAGAAAATAGACAAAAAAGCCCAGACCAAAGACACCATAAACGATGGAAGGCACCCCCGCCAGATTGTTTACAGCGATGCGTATAGTACGCACAAAAATCCCCTGTTTCGCGTATTCCCGCAAGTAGATGGCCGCCAAGACCCCAAAGGGCGTGACCAGTATTGACATAATCATCACCATTAAAACGGTGCCGAAAATGGCGGGAAAAATCCCCCCCTCGGTATTTGCCTCACGGGGGTCATCTGTTAAAAATTCAATGAACTTCTCAATATAAAACCTTATTTTATCTAATAAATTCATAGAATTCGGGTGATACATTCGCACCACCTCTTTGAGCGGGATATCAAGCTGACTGCCGTCGGATAAAACTAGAGCAATCTCGCCCTGCTCCATTTGTTGCGAGATCTCTTGCATCTTGTTTTCAAGTTTGAGGTAATCTTGCCTCAATTCGGAGCGCCGTTCGGCTAATTCTGCTTGCCGCTTTGCAGTCAATGCGCCATCCAACTCATAGCCACGTTCTTTCAGGCGCAGACGTTCTATACGATAGTTTATGCTACCAATGTCATCCTTTTGCAGCGCCACCAGCTGATGGTGCAATTTCTGCACATCCTCTAAACGCGCTTCAATCAACCCGTAACTGGCCTCGCCCTGCGCTATCCAGTGTCCATCTTGCTGAAGTCCACTGATCACCCCGATCGCATCCCCCCATTCCCGACGCTCAATTAGAGCGATTTCTGCGGGGAACTGAAACTCACTTAATTCATTACCAATCAGCCAGCGAAAATCGACGCCAAACGCATCCCGATTACCCACTTTAAAGAGATACCTTGTTTCAAACTCCTGGCCCGCCGGAAGCATAATCCCTGCTTCAGCCAAGCGCGCGGCGCTTAGGGTCTCTTGACGATTTAAGACACCATAAATTAACTGCTCGCCTGTAGCAGAACGCCAAGTAGACTGCACCACACCTTTTGGCCAAAAGTGGTCCAGGCCGTTGAATAAAATCAGCAAGAGCATGCCAAACACCAAGATGAGGCTGGTGGATACTGCACTAGCAGTTAACCAGATCCAAGGTGCGCCGCTTTTTATCCAATCTGACATTTTCATATTAGAATCACAAACTACCGTATTTTTTACGTAGATTTTGTCGCACTAATTCGCCCACGGTGTTAAAGAAAAAAGTAAAGGCAAACAACACTAACCCAGTTAAGAACAAAATCCGGTAGTGGGTGCTGTTCAGTTCCGACTCAGGCACCTCTACTGCGATGTTGGCGGATAATGCACGCAATCCTTCGAATAAATTGAAATCCATAATTGGCGTGTTACCGGTGGCCATGAGTACAATCATGGTCTCCCCAACAGCTCGCCCTAAACCAATCATCACCGCAGAGAAAATACCTGGGGCCGCAGTCAGAATTATCACGCCCACCAAAGTCTGCCAACGGGTGGCACCCAATGCCAGTGATCCTTCCGTTAACATTTTAGGTACCGAACTCACTGCATCTTCAGCGATGGAAAAAATAGTCGGGATCACGGCAAATCCCATGGCGATACCTATCACCATGGCGTTGCGTTGGTCGTAGCTGATCCCCCAGTGTGTTTCCAGATATTGTGGTAAATTTCCACTGAACCAAGCCAACTCCAAATGGGGACCAATAGACAAACACACCCAACCAAGCAATAAAATCACAGGGATAATCAAACCACTTTCCCAGCCTTCGGGGACGGTGCTCCGAATCGACTCTGGTAACCGATACCAAAGATAACAAACCAACATCACAACCAGAGGCATGGAGAATAAAATACCAAATGCGCCGATCAGGTTTCGTTCTAACAAAGGTGCCAGCCAGAGTCCGGCGAGAAATCCAAGGATGACGGTGGGTAACGCTTCCATCAATTCAATGGCAGGCTTGACCTTTCGCCTCATTCTTGGAGACATAAAGTAGCCAGTATAAATGGCTCCGAAGATTGCCAATGGGATGGCGGTCAATAGGGTGTAGAACGTGGCTTTTAGCGTGCCAAACGCAAGTGGTGTGATACTGAATTTTGGTTCAAAATCATCCGATGCAGATGAAGATTGCCAAATAAATTCCGGTTGACTTCGGCTTTCGTACCAAACCTTACCCCATAGGGCTTTAAACGATACCTCCGGATGGGGATTCTCTATGTGCCAACTTTTAATTTGCCCGTCTGCGGTATAGAGGGCTAATAAATCATTGTGCGGAGATAAAGTAATAGATTTAATATGCTCGGTTACTAACTGTTTTTCAAATACTTTCTTTTCTGAGGTGGCGTGATACAAGGCAAACTTTCCATTCTCGCCAAGCGCTAAAAAGCCTTTCCTACCATACTCCGTTTCTATTTTCTCAATCGCGCCTCCCGGCCCTTTAAACGTTCTGATTTTGGTCAACTTCAGTCGATTGTGTGCATCACGAACGGGAAACCATTGAGTCACGTCACCACCACTGTCTCCTGCTAATACTGAGATCCCGCCCACTAGAAATTGCGTGGCAGTAATGGTTCTGTTGGGCGGTGCAATAGATAATGTCTCAAGCAGCTCTGGCTGTTCTTTATCGAAGAGATCGTAGAAATAGGTTTGCCCACTCGGCTCAATAATATATAAGGTGTCCTGGGCTCGATTGAGTAAGAGAGAAACGGCTCTGGGCGCAAGTTGTACTATGTCTGCTTCCACCCTCTCAAATTCGTCAGGTTGGGTGAATCCGTCATCTTCTATTTCGTAAGATTGAAGACTAATCAACCCCGACTGGCGCTGTGCCACTATAGTTAATGCACCTTCATATTGTTGCACTGCCAGTTGTCTGATAGCTTGCCCATGCTCATCCAACGGCATCGGTGAGTCACCTAATGGGTAAAGGATATTAGGAGAAACGCTACGTTTATCCCCAGGATAGCTAATATCAAACTCCACCACTGCTACCAATACGCTGCCATCACTCAGGCCGAGAGCGAAAAGATTAGAGCTGGATTCACCAGTCGCGAAACTGGTGATCTGGATATCATTCCCAATAGGCAAATCTATGCTGACGGCACGCTTTCCAGATTCAGTATTGAAAAACTCTACAGTCCCTTGTTTATAAACAACAAACCCCATATTCCCGTGTTCTTCAAAGGCAAGCCACTGAGGCTCCCCCTGCAAGGGACTGGAAATCGTACCCGCTTCACTGATAGAGGCAGGAGAAAAAAGAGGGTAAACCACATAGAGCAGATAAAAGAAGATTAATCCGACTGCGGTGATGACACCCACGCCACCGAGTGCGACGCCGTAGCGGGTTAGCCTATCAAATAAGCGGCGCCTGCGACTGCGCCTATCTTCCTTGGCACTACTGGACTGCAAGATCGAGAAGGAAGTATCTGTATTTCGCATCGCGCAATGCTAAGCTGCAATTGTTACGAAATTGTTACAAAAGCTAAACAAGCTTCGTAAATAATCGTGACAAACTCATTAACAATTTACTTTAATACAAATAGTTAGAGTATTTAATTAAGATCAAAGAGTGCAATTAAGAAAAAATCTAATCACTCTTTGACGATCTCCACGAAAGTTATTGGGAAGTTTTTTCTTGCTGTACAATTTGTACTCGTTCGGCGGAAAAACGGCAGGAAAATTGGCTTCCCTCGCCAACCACACTGTGAATGTCCAGTTTGCCATCGTGTCGAATCAAGATGTGTTTAACGATAGCTAATCCCAAACCGGTCCCTCCTTTGTGCCGGGATCGCCCCACATCCACCCGATAGAAGCGCTCTGTGAGTCTAGGTAGATGGTTTTTGGGAATTCCCGGACCATTATCCGATACTCGAAACTGCGCACCCTGCTCCGTTTTCTCCCAATAGACATCTATCCTTCCTCCCGCCTGCGTATATCGAACAGCATTAAAGACTAAATTGGAAAAGGCACTGCGAATTTCCTGGGAATTCGCCAATAGCATCACGGACTCATCCAAATGACTCTCAATATGGTGCTCTTCATTACTTAACTGTCTCGCATCAGACACCAGCTCATTGATAATTTGACACACAGTGATCCAGGACTGATTTTGCGGTGGTTCACCGGTCTCCAGTTTGGACAAAGTGATCAGATCTTCAACAATCGAAATCATACGCGCAGTTTGACGCTGCATGATGACAACCGGTTGACTCGTTTTGCTATCCGGCTCGGCCTCCGATTCTAATATTTCCAAATAACCGGTAATCACTGTCAGCGGGGTTTTTAATTCATGAGAAACATTGGAAATAAAATTTCGGCGCATATTTTCCAGCTTCTTCAGAAGCGTAATGTCTCGAGCGATGACCAATAAGCGACTATTACCATAAGGTACAATTTGAATGAATAAGATTTGGTTAGCGTCGATGGGAGAGGGAATTTCAACACCATCGCTATCAACGTGACTTTTCTGATCATAGAAATTTAAAAAGGCGGGGTGTCGAATCAGATTATCCAAACGTTGACCGCCATCTTTTGGCCAGCGCAATCCCAGCAGTTCACGGGCGGAGGGATTGCACCACTCAATATAGCCGTCTTCATCCAGTACTACCGTACCATCAGGCAAAGCTGCGGTCGCTTTGATAAAGCGTTTCAGCGTCTTTGACAGGGTTTTTTTACGCTGATTGTGCCTTTGTTGTCGGTTATAAAGATCATCAAAAATCTGCCCCCAAATACCCCGGGAGGTAGGAATATCCAACTGTTTATGGGAGCCTGTCCACGCCGCCAATTGTGCCAAATTGTAGACATGCCAGCCCAGTATAGCGAGAGTGGTCAGTAGCAATGCCAATAGAAACTCACCGATCAGCGCCCCTAAAAATCCACCTAACAATAGACCATATAGGTGTCGTAATAGTAGTTGGTGTGGAAACGGTTTCAAGTATGCCTCGCCTCTGCGTCTAATAGAGGTCTATTATAAACAGGGTAGTTGGCTAGATTGCAGAGAAAATCAAGTATAATGTTGATTTAGAGAAAGGATTTGCTCTTTCACTTTTAAAACACATCCGCTACCCTTTTCGGTGGAAACGACCAATCAGATATGTATCACTCTATGGATAGGTGAAAATTTTGAAGAAATTACTCTGTATTTTAGTTTTGGTGCTGGCAAACACGCATTTAAATGCGGAAACCGTAAAATATATTTCTGACCAACTGCAAGCACCTGCGCGTTCAGGACCCTCAACCAAGCATAAGATTCTACGCATGCTCAATGCGGGCAAACAGATCGTCGTGATCGAGAACTCTGATACCGGTTGGACCAAAATCAAGTTAAATAATGAAGACGAAGCTTGGGTGCTCACTCGTTACCTAATGAATCAGCCGGCGGCGCGAGATCGGCTGGCAAAAGCAGAATCCGAATTGGCAAAATACCAAAATGAGAACGGCCGCTTAAAAAGAGAACTCAGTCAGGTCACTTTGCAATCCAAAGAATTGAGCAGCACGGTAAATCAGGTCAAAAAAGACAATACACGTTTGAGTCAGGAGTATGAAAGTCTGGAGAAAACCGCTTCCAGCGCCATTGCTATCGACGCCGAACGCATGCAACTGAAAAGCCGTCTGGCACAGCTTGAGCAAGAATTTAAAATCCTCGAACAACAAAATGCCCGGCTCACGGACCGCAGTAAGCGAGACTGGTTTATTGTGGGTGCCGCTGTCTTATTTGTCGGATTTGTATTGGGCTTAATCATTCCGAGAATTCGCTGGAATCGCAAGCAATCCTGGGATTCCTTTTAAGCCGCTGAAAATCATTTAGACTCGAAATGCGTCAACTAATTGAGCAAATGGACCAACTGGTGGCCACGCCGTCGGTCAGCTGCACTCACCCCGAATGGAATCAATCCAATCGTGGCGTCATCGATCTGCTCTGCAACTGGTTTCAAGACTACCAATTTGACACAGCGCAGCAAGCCATCCCCGGTCAACCGGGCAAGTTCAATATGGTAGCTAAAATTGGCAGTGGCAGCGGCGGCCTCCTGCTTTCGGGGCATTCCGACACGGTACCCTTCGATGAATCCCTTTGGCAGCAGAATCCGCTGAAGTTAACTGAAAAGGATTCCCGCTTCTACGGTCTCGGAACCGCAGATATGAAATGCTTCTTCGCACTAATATTAGAAGCAGTTCGACAATTGGAAAATATTACCTGGCGAGCACCGCTGTGGGTAATTGCCACCGCCGACGAAGAAAGCACCATGTCCGGTGCACGCTACCTGGCTCAACAAGGTGGCATAGATGCAAAGTTCGCCCTCATTGGTGAGCCGACAGATCTGATCCCAATTAATCGCCATAAGGGTATTATGATGGAAGCCATTCGCATCCGTGGCGCATCAGGTCATTCAAGCGATCCCAGCCAAGGACGCAGCGCCTTAGAAGCCATGAGTAGCGCACTGCAAACCATTTTGCTCTGGCGAGACAGCTTGCAACAAAAGTATAAGAGCAGTGACTTCCAGGTTCCGGTGCCCACCTTAAATCTGGGCCGTATAGAAGGAGGCGATAATCCCAATCGCATTTGTGGCGCCTGTGAACTACATTTCGACTTACGCCCTCTTCCCGGCATGAGTCTGGATGATTTACGCGCAGAATTGACAAAACGCCTGGCACCGGTTGCGGATCAGTACCGAGTGGAATTAACCATGGAATCCCTATTCCCAGGCGTGGCGCCAATGCACACCGCACCAGAGTCAGAGATTGTTAAAATATCAGAACAGTTCACCCAACAGCGCGCTCAGTCGGTAGCTTTTTGTACCGAAGGACCTTTTTTCAATGACATGGGCATTGAGACGGTTATACTTGGTCCTGGAAGTATTCGACAGGCACATCAACCAGATGAATATATCCCGGCAACACAGTTGCAGCCGACCATTGATATATTAAAAAAACTGATTCACCACTACTGCATTGCTTGACATATGAACGCCCCGCTTACCGATTCTGAATCTGCGCAGTTCGTCAGTTGGTTTCGCCAATCCTTACCCTACATCCAAACTTTCCGAGACCAGACTTTTGTCATCGTGCTCGACGGATACGCTATCGCCAGCAACAAGTTTCAAACACATATTCAAGACATCGCACTGCTGCATAGCATTGGCATCAAAACGGTGATTGTCCATGGTGCGGAGCCACAGGCCGTCGAACAGTTGCAACAACAAAAACTGATCACAAAGCATCAATTGCCCGATATCATTGACGCCAACATGATGCCCTGGATGCAACAATCCATTGGTAATGTGAAGAGCAAAATTGAAGCGCAAATCTCCCTGGGTGTCAGTAATTCACCTTTAGCAGGCCACCGTATCCGAGTCGCCACTGGAAACTATCTCACAGCATTGCCACAAGGGGTGATCGATGGTCGAGACCATCTATTCGCTGGAAAATTGAGAAAAGTGGATGCGGACGCCATCAAACGGCAGTTAAAGGATGCTTCTATCGTTCTGGTGTCACCGCTGGGATACTCATTTACCGGTGAGATGTTCTATCTTGATGCAAAAGAGGTGGCAACCCACATTGCCTTGAGTATCAAGGCAGCAAAATTAATATTCCTCACCGAAGATAGTTTAATTCGCACGCAGACTGGAGAATTGATCCGTGAGTTCAATCTCTCCCAAGCAGGATCTCTGTTATCAACTAACCAATCTGTGGCACTGAAGCAGGCGATCTCAGCCTGTCGCCAAGGAATCAAACGCAGTCATCTGTTGGATCACCACCAAGATGGTGCGTTATTGGTGGAACTCTTTACTCGGGATGGGCTAGGCACACTTATCAGCGCCGGTGACTATCAAACGATTCGACCCGCTGAACCCAAAGATCTTGGTGGCCTCGAAGCACTGCTAGAACCTCTAATACAGCAGGGAATAATCGTACCCAGAACTCAAGCGCAAATAGAAGCACAACTGGCCGACTATTATGTAGAAACCCGAGATGGCATGATAGTCGGCTCAGTGGCCCTACATAAATTCGCCAATACCCGAGTCGCGGAACTCGCCTGCCTGGCGGTGGATGAACGTTATCGCACTGAAGGACGCGGTCAGGCATTGCTCGCAACTGCAGAAGAAATCGCGAGAAAAAATAATATAGATCAAATAGTTGTGCTAACAACACAGACCGCGCATTGGTTTGTCGAACGGGGTTATGCAGCCTGTTCAATTGAGGATCTCCCGGTAGAGAAAAAGCTGCTTTATAATCACAAACGCAATTCCAAGGCTTTTATAAAAAATCTGAACGTCAAATCTTAAACTAGATTAGTAGATTAAGCTGAGGAACACGTCCGCCGCTAAGTTATAAAGTAAATTCTTTTATCGGTCTGCAGGATGGGAAAACCGACTAAATTTTCGGATATTTCAATATTATTGGTGGAGCCCTCCTCCTCCCAGCATCTGTTTATCCGTCGACAATTGGAGTCATTTGGCATCGTTGACCTGCGTTGGGCAGTCAATGGCAAACGCGCCGCCTTTGAAATTAGGGATCGTGTGCCACATCTTCTTATCAGCTCCATGCATTTGACCGATACCACTGGCAAAGATTTGCTGCTGACGATTCGTGAGATCCCCCAGTGGGGCAATATTCCTTTTTTACTGATGACCAGTGAGACAGAAGAACGCTATCTTGAACCGATCAAGCAAGCTGGCGCCTTAGCCATATTATCTAAGCCATTCGAACCATCTGATCTACGTCACGCGCTCAATGCCACTTTAGATATTTTCGATCCGGAACTGATTGAGCTACCGGACAAAGAGCTTTCTAATACACATGTATTAATAGTGGACGATAGCCCTACTGCGAGGAAACATATTAAGAAAGTACTCTCCAGTTTAGGGTTTCAAAATTTCTGTGAAGCTGAAAATGGCGAGCAAGGCATCGAATTCTTACAACGAGACCATTTCGATTTAATTGTCACGGACTACCATATGCCTCGCTTGAATGGCCATGGATTCCTCACTTTCATTCGCAATTTTAGTGAAAAAACCGCTACCCCGGTAATTATGATAAGTTCAAAAATGGATCAGCAAATGATCACCAGCATTGAACAACATCATATGACCGCATATTGCGACAAACCATTCTTACCTGATACGGTCAGAAACTTGATCATGCAACTAGTGGTCGAACCAAGGTATCACACCTAATACCCTGCACCACTGTATAGTGATTTGTTAACGGGATCACTTTTCCCTTCTTCTTAGATTGCCTGCATCGGATCCTAGGGCTTGTTAATATTCAAATATCAGTGTAGAACTGCTACCGATTTAATTAGCGAATACGCGCCATCATCCACATTCCCACGGCTAGAAATAATACACTCGGGATTGTCGCGCCTAACCAAGTGGGATACGCGTATACCAGACTCATTTGCCCAGTCGTCTTATTGATAATATAGAATCCAAATCCGGCTAGCGCACCAGTCACTATTCGCTGCCCCATACCAATGGACCGCATTGGCCCAAAGACAAAAGGAATAGCTAAAAATATCATTACCATTGATGACACAGGTAGTAGCAATTTATTCCAAAAGGCCAATTCATATCGACCCGCCTCCAACTCATTTTGATGCAGAAACTGCATGGTGTCGTAGAGCCCTCGGGCGGACAGCTTATCGGGATCGATCATCACTGAATTGATCACACCGGGATTTAGGGAGGAATCCCAAGAGGCTTCGCTCAACTCTTCGGTGATAATGCGATCGGGGAGAAATTCACTGCGCACAATCTGGTTTAGAGTCCAAGTTCTTTGGCGATAATGGGCGCGTTCTGCAAATACCGTGGACTGAAGTTTCCACTCCTTGTTAAATTCGTAAATCGTAATACCGGAAAACAGTCCTCCTGGAAATACTTTATCGATATGAATAAATCGCTGGCCATCCCTTGCCCAGTACCCCCTTTCGGCACGCATCAGACTGTCCCCTGAGATGGCCGCAGTACGAACCCGATTCCCGTACTGCTCTGCCGCCGGTGCAACGAATTCGCCCAGTACCACTACTGCCACCAAGACTAATATGCCGAAACGCATCACTGTACGAAAAATCTGCATAATAGAGGCACCCGCAGCTTGCATGACGATCAACTCTTGACTACTCCCCAACATGCCTAATCCCAAGGTAGTGCCAATTAACGCTATCATGGGAAACATTTCGTAAGTTCGGCGAGGCACAGAGGTCAACACATATTGAATTGCAAGCCAGCTTGTATAGTCTCCTTTACCCACATCCCCCATTTCATCCACCATGGATAAAAACAGATCCAATCCCAATATCACAAATAGCGTCGCCATGCCTGCTAGTGAAACAGATCTCACTATGTAATTTCCGAGAATCACCATTAGTATCTTACCCTCAACCAGGCGCGGCTAAATGTACCCGTAAAGTAGAGCCAATAAATTACGGTCATGACAAACAAAGCGAGGTGCACCACCCATAAACCTACAGACACGGGTAATTCGCCTTTCACTATCGAAGCACGTGAAATGGTCAATAGGTTCACATATAGAATGTAGATTAATACCCCCGGTACAATGCGTGAAAATCGACCCGATCTAGGCGCAGTGCGGCTAAGAGGCACAGCCAACAGGGCCAACAACCAGATGGCAATGGGTAAAGATAGGCGCCACTGCAACTCCGACTGCATGTAGGGGTGCTTATCCTCAAGCAACTGCTTAAAGGGTAAAGCGTTGGATCGAATCCTCGTCTCTGCGGTCGATTTTGGTCTTAGTTCGAAGCCATACTCTTCGAAAGAGACGACACGGTAATCCGCTCTACCGGGTATCCCCTGGTAAAGATGGCCCTCCTGCAAAACTAAATATTGATGTCCATTCTCGACATCTTGACGCTGTTCGCCCGTCATCGCTGCCCACACTTCCACTCGACCGTGAGGATCCGGTGCATTGATTCCGCGCGCCACAAACACGCCCTGCAACTGCGCGCGATCTTTGCTTAGCTCCTCAACAAAAAGCAGTCGATTACCGTCGCTAGAGAGTTGGAATCTGCCAGGCGCCAGAGTTTGCAACTGAGATTGATCTTTGATTCTCGCCAGTAGCTTAGATTCCTCAGCAGCCGCCCAAGGCGAAAGATATGCCGTGAGAGCAAATACCAGCAGCGCAACGGGAGTGACGGCTATCAACACATGCCAGCCCAGTTGCAGAAACGATATACCCGATGCTTGTAACGCGGTCATTTCTGAATCCCGATAAAATCTGCCCAATGCGAACAACACCGCGAGAAACAGAGACAAAGGCAACATCTCACCCAAATATCTGGGGATCTTAATGAGCACCAGGGTCAACAGCGCTTCTGTGGGAATGTCCCCAGCAGTGGCATCCGCCAAATAGTTGACCAAACGGCCGCTAATCACAATCATCAGCAACAGTAGACTAATTGCCAAAAAAGCTATCCAAATCTCCTTGGATAAATATCTTGAAAGTATCAATTATCCCTCTCATCTGAACAAATTATTGCACCATTTTCTGCAATATAGAGTACACTTAGAGCTTTGAATGTGAACGTATTCATCTCGCACATTCTCTCCTTATAGGGTGATTCCAGTAATTTACCAAAATTCAATCTTATTTATTAGGATTTTCTAGTTAGAGAATAATTATGGAATTCAGTGTAAAAAGCGGTAGTCCAGAAAAACAGCGTACAGCTTGCGTCGTGGTGGGTGTCTTCGAACCTCGTCGTCTGTCTCCTATAGCCGAACAACTGGATAACGTCTCGGGCGGATTTCTAAGTAATTTGTTGCGCCGCGGCGATATGGAAGGCAAGTTTGGGCAGGTTTTATTGCTGCACAATGTTCCCAATACCCTGTGTGATCGCGTGTTACTTGTGGGTTGCGGCCGAGAACGTGAACTCGGAGATCAACAATATAGGAAAATTATTGGCAAGGCTATCCACACACTAAATGACACGGGCTCTATGGAGGCGGTCTGTTTCCTCACAGAGCTAAACGTCAAGGGACGAGACATCGGCTGGAAAGTGCGACACGGAGTGGAAGCCAGCACTGAGGCTCTATACCGTTTCGACAAATTTAAATCCAAAAAAGACTCCGCTAGACGACCAGTACGTAAATTAGTCTACAGCGTACCGACCCGTCGCGATCTACCAGGCGGTGAACAAGCAGTACAAGAAGGATTAGCTATCAGTAGCGGTATCAACTTCTGTAAAGATCTGGCTAATATGCCGCCTAATGTTTGTCACCCCACCTACTTGGCAGAAGAGGCTCTGGCATTGGCAGGACGCAGTGACAATCTCAAGGTCACCATCCTGGAACAAGCAGAGATGGAAAAACTGCGCATGGGAGCCTTACTGTCTGTGGCGCGAGGTAGCAGCCAGCCGCCGAAACTGATCATCATGGAGTACCAGGGAGGCGCTAAACCTGAAAAGCCAATTGTGCTGATCGGCAAAGGCGTCACCTTCGATAGTGGGGGCATCTCCATTAAGCCGGGCGCAAACATGGATGAAATGAAATACGACATGTGCGGTGCCGCATCGGTGTTTGGTACTCTCTCCACAGTGACCAGACTAAAACCGCAACTCAATGTAGTCGGTATCGTTGCCGCCGTGGAGAATATGCCTGACGGCAATGCCAGTCGGCCAGGCGATATTGTGACAAGCATGTCCGGCACCACCATCGAAATACTCAATACCGATGCCGAAGGACGATTGATATTGTGTGATGCCATCACTTATGCGAAAAAATTTAATCCCGCCGTGGTGATCGATATCGCCACTCTCACGGGTGCGTGCGTCGTCGCCTTAGGGGACCAACATTGCGGTTTAATGAGTAACCATAATCCTCTCGCCCACGATTTGGGAAATGCCGGTCGCAGCAGTACCGATCTCGCATGGCGGCTACCGCTCTCAGAAGAGTATGCAAAGCAGCTACAGAGTAATTTTGCCGATCTCTCCAATATCGGTGGACGGGGAGCCGGTACCATCACTGCCGGCTGTTTCTTGCAACATTTTGCCAAACGTTATCAATGGGCACACCTGGATATCGCCGGTGTGGCTTGGCATAGCGGCAAAGAGAAAGGCGCCACAGGACGTCCGGTGCCATTGCTCACCCAATACATCATTGATCGATGGCACGAAAAACTCGCTGAAGCCAAGTAGATCGTGACCAGAGTTGATTTTTACATACTCAATTTCGATGTTCCCCGCGCGCGATTTCGCATGGCGTGCCGTCTGTGTGATAAAGCCTATCAACACCAACAACACATCTATGTACACACACAGACGCCTGTGCACGCGGAGTTGATGAACGAGTTGCTGTGGACAGAAACTGAAGAGACATTTCTACCCCACGGCCTGATAGGCGAAGAACCAGAGGCGCCGATCTTAATCGGCCACCATCAGGATACGAACTCAGACGCACCGATATTGATTAATCTGGATCTTCAAGTCCCCCTGTTTTTCAGCCAATTTGACCGCGTTATGGAAATTGTACCGACAGAGGACGAACACCGTCGTTTGGTGCGAGAACATTATCGATTCTACAAAGAACGAGGCTATCCGGTGAAAACCCATGAAATAAAAAAGAACCCATTTCGCTAGTAAAAATAGGATCAGAACAGCACAATCGTTCCTATATAGTTCAACCAGCACACAGACCGACTTCTATGGACAAGACTTACAATCCCAGCAGTATTGAGAGCAAGTGGTATCAAACTTGGGAAGACGCCAACTATTTTGCCCCAAGCGGGGAAGGACCGCCCTATTGCATCATGATCCCGCCACCCAATGTGACCGGTAGCTTACATATGGGACATGCCTTTCAAGACACGATTATGGATGCCTTAATCCGTTACCACAGAATGCGAGGTCACAATACGCTGTGGCAGGCTGGCTCTGATCATGCCGGCATCGCCACACAAATGGTGGTTGAACGCCAACTGGCTACCGAAGGAAGCTCGCGACACGATTTAGGTCGGGAGAAGTTTATTGACAAAATCTGGCAATGGAAACAGCAATCAGGCCACACCATTACCCGCCAGTTAAGGCGTATGGGCAGCTCTTTAGACTGGTCCCGCGAACGCTTTACCATGGATGAAGGCTTATCTGAAGCGGTCACGGAAGTGTTTGTCAGCCTCTATGAAGAAGGGCTTATCTATCGCGGTAAACGGCTAGTCAATTGGGATCCCGTGCTACATACTGCCCTATCAGATCTGGAAGTGGTTTCGGAAGAAGAACAGGGCCATTTGTGGCACATGCGTTACCCGGTAGTCGGTACTGAGGACCACCTCATCGTCGCCACCACCAGACCGGAGACCATGCTCGGCGACACAGCAGTAGCCGTGCACCCCGAAGATGAACGCTATCAACACTGGATCGGCCAGGAGGTGCAACTGCCACTGACGGATCGCACCATTCCCATCATTGCAGATGACTATGTGGATCCTGAATTCGGCACTGGCTGTGTGAAAATTACCCCAGCGCACGACTTCAATGACTACCAAATGGGACAACGCCATCAATTACCCATGATCAACATCTTCACTATCGATGCGAAAGTCAATGATCAGGCGCCTGCGCCTTATCAAGGTTTGGATCGTTTCGAAGCCCGTAAGCGAATAGTCTCAGATTTAAAAATGATGGATCTCTTAGAAAAAGTAGAAGACCATCAGTTGAAAGTGCCCCGTGGCGATCGCACCCACGCAATCGTCGAGCCGTTGTTGACGGATCAATGGTTCGTCAAAGCCAAACCTTTAGCCGAACCCGCAATTGCAGCAGTTGAAAAAGGGGACATTCGCTTTGTTCCTGAAAACTGGTCAAAGACCTATTTTGAATGGTTAAACAATATCGAAGATTGGTGCATCAGCCGTCAGATTTGGTGGGGTCACCGCATCCCTGCGTGGTACGATGACGCAGGTCAAATCTATGTGGGACGCAGTGAACAAACTATACGCGACACGCATCAACTTGCCGATTCAGTCAAACTGACTCAAGACGAGGATGTGCTGGATACCTGGTTTTCTTCGGCGCTTTGGCCATTTTCTACTCTGGGTTGGCCTGCGGAAGAAGCAGCCTTAAAAACCTTTTATCCCACCAGTGTCCTGGTAACAGGATTTGACATCATCTTCTTCTGGGTGGCGCGCATGGTGATGATGGGCCTGAAATTTACCGGAGAAGTTCCCTTTAAAGAAGTCTATATTCACGGCTTAGTCAGAGATGCCGAGGGACAAAAAATGTCCAAATCAAAAGGCAATGTACTCGACCCAATCGATCTCATCGACGGCATCTCCCTGGAAGCATTGCTAGAGAAACGCACTGCCGGCTTGATGCAACCACAGATGGCCGAAAAAATTGCCAAGCAAACAAGACAACAATTCCCAGACGGCATTGCAGCCTATGGGACAGATGCCTTGCGATTCACTTTCTGCGCTCTGGCCAGTACAGGCCGGGATATTCGTTTCGATTTGGCTCGTACCGAAGGTTACCGAAATTTTTGTAACAAATTGTGGAACGCCTCACGATTTGTGTTGATGCATACGGAAAACCAAAATATTGTAGATGATAACGCGCCTGTGCAACTGTCTTCCCCAGATAAATGGATCATGAGCGAACTACAAAAGGTTGAAGCATTAGTCATTAAAGATATTGAAGCGTACCGTTTCGATCTGGCCGCGCAAGCCATTTATGAATTCACCTGGAATCAATATTGCGACTGGTATTTAGAACTCAGCAAAGTCGTGCTCACTGATCCTGCCGCATCTGACGCAGCGCTGAGAGGCACACGACGTACCTTGGTGAGAACCCTGGAAGCGCTATTGAGATTGATCCATCCCATGATGCCCTTTATTACCGAAGAGATATGGCAGAAAGTCGCGCCAATAGCAGGCATCTCGGGAGACACCATCATGCGGCAACCTTATCCGCAGCCTGCGCAACAGAAAATCGATGAAGGATCTAGTGAGGATATTGCCTGGATGATCCAATTCATCGTCGGTGTTCGCAACATTCGTGGTGAAATGAATATTGCCCCCGGTAAACTGTTAGATGTCTTACTAGCCGAAGGAGATGAAAAAGATATTGAACGTGTTTCTAGATTAGAAGCCAACCTAAAAACGGTGGGTCGCCTGCACAGTATTCGTTGGCTGAAAAAAGATGAAGCAAAACCTGCTGCGGCCACCGCCTTGGTGGGACATCTGGAGGTGTTGATTCCTATGGCGGGGCTAATCGACAAGGATGCAGAGCTTGCACGTCTCGATAAAGAGTTAATGAAACTTAAAAAAGAGCACGAGAAAGCCACAAACAAACTCAACAATCCAAACTATGTACAAAAGGCACCTCCTGAAGTAGTCGAAAAAGAACGCCTTCGTCTGCAGGAATCAGAAGACGCTTTAAAAAAACTCAACCTACAGAAACAGCAAATTGCTCAGCTATCATGACACACAGAGTGCCACCGGATCTGCCATTTTCTCCTGCGTGTGAACGTAACAAGGCCCCGATCTTAAAAGAGTTGGCAAGAGTACTCAGGCACAGTTCATGCGTGGTCGAGATCGGCAGCGGAACCGGTCAACATGCTGTCCATTTTGCCGAGCATCTACCCCATTTAACCTGGCAACCAACCGAACTGAAACCACATCTGGCCGGAATAGACAGTTGGCGGAGACATTGCCCCCAATCCAATCTACTCGCACCAATCGCTCTGGATATGTCCAATCCACCTTGGGCAATTCCTCAGTGTGACGCTTTTTTTACCGCCAACACGCTACATATTGTCGCCTGGTCTCTAGGTAAACTGATGATCAACGAATGTGGTAAGACACTCTCTCCGGGTGGACAATTGATTATTTATGGTCCCTTTAATTACGAGGGCCATTACACCAGTGACAGTAATGCTCAATTTGATATCTGGCTAAAAAAGCGCGATCCCGCCAGCGCCATCCGTGAGATTGAAAAGGTAGTAGAGATAGCTGAATCAGCAGGGTTGCACTTGAATGAAGATAACGACATGCCAGCAAATAATCGTTTATTGGTCTTTGAAAAACAACTGAGCCATTAGCAACTACTTCTATTTCTAATAAATATTATCAGGTTGCCTGTGCGGCTCATTGAATGCATGTTAACAGGCAACTGCGAAAACCTAGTACAAGATTTTCGCTCGCGCTACCTTAGCTGTTGAGATGTTCTCTCTGCCGGCCAATCACAGCTCTGTGTTCACAGAACATCTTTCGATTACAAACTATTTAATAACTTTTGCGCTTCTTTGGCCTCTGGGAAGGTTGTAGATTGGGCGAGAGCATTTTGCAACACCCGTTTCGCCTTCACTGATTTACCATTCTCAATTAAGGACTGCGCATAGTGGTAACTCATGCTCGGATCAAAGTCGGATAATGAAGAAGCCTCTTCTAAAATGCGCTCAGCTTTCTCTGACTGACCTTGCTCCAACAGAATGAGTCCATAGGTATCCAATACGGCTGGCATTTTCGGCGCTGCTTCATGGGCACGGTTTGCCAGTTCTAATGCTCGCCTTGGCTTGCTTTCTTTAAGCAACCAAGCCAAATTGTTCAGAGCCACGTAGTTTTTAGGTCGTACCTTGATGACCTTTTCATACAAAGGTATCGATTTTTCACCCTCTTTTTCGGCATCATAAACGGTCGCCAACGCAAATAAGAGATCGATATTCTCCTTGTTTCCATTTAACGTCGTTTCCAATAACTCCACGGCCTGCTCTCGTTTACCCAACCCAATCAGTGCCCGTGAATACTCAGTGGCAACACCAGGGCTAGGTAAGGTTTGCCAAACCTTTTCATACGCCTTCTCTGCAAGTACGAAATCTCTTTCTCGCAGAGCCATCCATCCCTGCAAGGTCAGCACGGCGGAAGAATCCGGATAATCCTGAAGCAGTTCATTGAGTGAAAAGTTGGCGCCTCGCTTATCTCCCAAATCAAATTGAAGTTGCGTTTTTTGTACCTTCGCCTGCAGATGTTTAGGATCTAATTTCAAGGCTACTTCCAGATCTGCAAATGCGCCTTCCTTATCATTATCCACCATTCTCACGCGAGCTAAAGACAACCGGGCAGGAACCGAATTTGGTGCCACTTGAGTTAATTTTTTGTAGGAGGTCACTGCTTGTTGGATCTCTCCAGTTGAAAGTTGGATCTGTCCTAGTAGACTCAAATAATATTGGTTGTCCCGATCTGCATCTGTGACTTGACCTAGCACCCTCAACGCAGGCTCCGCTTGCCCGGTTTTAAACAGATACTCCGCATAGGCCAACGCTGGCATTAAGGCGGCAGGATCAACATTATTTGCGTCCGCCAACCATTTCCCCATCGCTGCGGAATTTCCCGCTGCGCGTTCGAGTCTTGCCAAGCGCATCAGTGCCCCCACATGCGTGTTATCCTGGCTCAATACCCGTTTAAAGGCAGCACGAGCGTCATCAATTTGCCCTCGATCGGCGAGAAAACTGCCTTGCGCCAAGTGAAATACTAACGCATCAGGAAATTTTTTCTGCATTATTTCCAACAACTGCTCAGCCTGAGAATAGTCCTTGTTGTGTTGCAGAACCATGAGCTTGAGCAGGTACGCATCCACTGAGTCCGGCGTTTCGCTGATGGCCTCGTCAGCAATTTTTAAAGCTTTATCGCCCTCCCCCTTGGAGAGATGACCAATGACTAAAATGTTTCGCGCCTGGGAAAACTCTGGCGCCAACTCTAAGGTTTTCTGCAGTTGCTGCATGGCTTTTTCACTCTCCCCGGCCATCAGTAGACCACCGGCGAGATGATATTGCGCAGCGGCTGTTTCTGGCGCCAAATCCGCAGCCCGTTGCACCAACGTCAATCCTTTATCAAGTTCACCCATGCGCAAGTAGCTAGCGCCTAGTAACTGGAGCGTACGCGCATCTGCAACTTTTGACTTCACCAGCGGTTCGAGCAGCCTCGGAATGTCATCGAATCTTTGCAGTTGAAACAGCGTGGTGGCAAACAGTTGTCTGGCCCGTGTGTGATTAGAGTTTAAACTTAAGAAACTCTCAAAATAACTGGCACTCTGTTCGTAATGGTCCTGCATCAGATGGCTGATTCCAGCGAAATAGAGCGCTGGTGCGAAACGATTGTCTGCTTTGACAACTTCCTCAAACGCAGTTTGCGCGCTTTCGTATTCACCCTTCTCCATATATATCAATCCTTGAAGTTGTCGCGCTAAAGGATTTTTAGGTGCACGCTTAATAATCTCTTGCACAGATTGATTCGCTAGATCGATGTCATCAGTTGAGATGGCCGTCAATCCCAACTGATAATAGGCGTAGGTATTAAAGGGAGAAAGTGCCACGACTTTGCGAAAAGCTTGGGTAGCCGACTCAAAATTGCCCTGGGCCAACTCCATTTCACCTAAATGTAACCAAGCATCACTATTGCTGTCATCCCGCGCCACTACCTTTTGTAGCAACTTTGTGGCAGCTTCAGGCTGCTGGTCGATGCCCTTTATATAAGCCCGCACCAATAATGTTTCGTTCGCTTCAGGCGCCATTTCGGTTAACGCGGTTTCAATTTCACGCGCTTTTTCTGCTTTGTTCAGCATTAAATAAGCCTTTGCGCGCATTGCATGCAAAGCGTATTTTTCGCCCGGCCCCAGATAAGGTTCAATTTTTACTTCGTCCACCAAGCGACGATAATCACCTTGCAACATCAGCGCTTCCGCCAGGGGCACCTCCACAGGAAATGAATCTGCATTCGCGTTACGTGAATTTAAGGACTTGGCACGTGTTATCTCTTTTTCTGCTGATGCGCCATCACCAGTCTGTAGATATATTAATCCTAATTCCCATCTCGCTTGGGCATGCTCAGGTTCAGCCTGAAGCGCATTCTTATACTCTATGATGCTGGCCTGAAGGTCACCCTCGGCGTGCAGCTGCCTTGCTTGCTGCAAATATTCTTCGGCGCCCTTGTTAAAAAAATCGCAACCGGTCAGTAGCATCAACACTAAAATTAACGAAACGAAAACACGATGCGCCATATCCTATGAGCCCCTAATCAATGAGTCTGTCCAAAAAAACGAATAAAAAATCACACAGTAATTAATGACCAAAACGGCCTAAGTAGCAGGAAGGATAGTATATCTTTTTTTTTGACCACAAGAGAGTGTGAATGAGTCACTATGTAAACCAGTTTCTGACCCAATCAGCAATTTGTTACAAACACTATATATAGTAGTTTGGCAAAATGAGCGATAAGCGTTTGGTTTTGATGGCATTTAACTTTTGAATCAATATCTAGCTGTTTTTAATATGGTTTTTCCTAAATAGAAAGAAACAAAAAATACTTGCCGTCACACTTCGGTTGGCGTACTATCTTTTCATGCATACTATATGTTGTGCTTTCTCTCAACATCTAGCACAACTGACCAACGAACAAAATATCCAACTGACAAAAGGAATCGATTGTCCAATGAGTAGCCCACTCAAAGCCGTCACCCTATCCACCAGAGAAATAGAGTTTCAACCCGCTTCTCTGGACATCTGGGATACAAAATATCGTTTAAAAAGTAAGTCAGGTGAGGCGGTCGACGCGTCCATAGAGGACACCTATAAACGTGTGGCTTTGGCGCTTGCTGATGTGGAACAGAATCCAGAATCAAAAGAGTATTGGTACGAATGCTTCTTAAAAGCACTGCACAATGGTGTCCTGCCCGCCGGGCGTATTATTTCCAATGCCGGCGCGCAAGCGCATAAACCGGCCACCTCTACGATTAATTGCACCGTATCCGGCACCATCGGCGATTCAATGGACGACATATTAGGTAAGGTGCATGAAGCAGGATTAACCCTCAAGGCGGGATGCGGCATCGGGTACGAATATTCTACTTTAAGACCCAAGGGAACCTATGTATCTGGTGCCGGTGCCCACACTTCGGGGCCCCTCTCATTCATGGATATCTATGACAAGATGTGCTTTACCGTCTCCTCCGCAGGGGGCCGACGAGGCGCGCAGATGGCCACCTTCGACGTTTCTCATCCTGACGTGTTCGATTTTATACGCGCAAAAAGGGAAGATGGACGATTAAGACAATTTAATCTGTCCCTATTGATTACAGAAGAATTCATACATGCGGTGAAAGACGATAAACCTTGGCATCTCTCCTTTCCGCTCACAGAAGAGCGTATTCGCAAAGAACAACTCCAGCTAGACAACCCAGAAAAAGTGATATGGCGTCACGTAGCCAACGCAAAACGTTATTTTAAAAATGATGAAGGTTTGGTGGCCTGTGAAATACATCAAACGGTTCCCGCACGCCTGTTATGGGACACCATCATGCACGCCACCTATGACTTTGCTGAACCAGGCTTTATCCTCATCGATAAGGTGAATGAAATGAACAATAACTGGTTCTGTGAGGATATCCGCGCCACCAACCCATGCGGTGAACAGCCATTGCCTCCCTATGGCAGTTGCTTGTTGGGTTCGGTCAATCTCACTAAATTTGTATTGGATCCGTTTACCTCCGAGGCACGATTCGACTGGGACAACTATCGCGATACCGTGGCTGTCTTTACCAGAATGTTAGACAACGTGGTGGAGATTAATGGTCTACCTCTGCCACAACAGCAACAGGAGATCTTCCGCAAACGACGTCATGGTATGGGATTTCTTGGTCTTGGCTCTGCGCTGACTATGTTGCGCCTACCCTATGGCAGCCCGGAGTCCATAGAATTCACTGAACAGGTGAGCAAGGAACTCGCCATGACTGGCTGGCGTACAGCCTTAGAGCTGGCACGGGAAAAAGGCCCCGCCCCCATTATGGAAGAACACTTTACCATTACAAATGATATGCTCGCAGCACGCCCGGAGCTCAAACAAGACGGGTGGCGTTTGGGGGATCGCATCACCGGTAAAGTGCTACATGCGAAATACAGCCGTTATATGCAACAAGTGGCAGAGGAGGATGCTGAACTCGTCGCACAGCTGGCAGAGGTAGGTGCCCGCTTCACACACCATAGCTCCATCGCACCTACAGGGACTATCTCTTTGTCTCTAGCCAACAACGCCAGCAATGGTATCGAGCCCAGCTTCGCCCACCACTATTCACGTAATATTATTCGTGAAGGTAAAAAATCCAAAGAGAAAGTAGATGTCTACTCCTTTGAATTACTGGCCTATAGAGAACTTATCAACAGTCATGCGATGCCCTATGCGGAAGAGGCGAACAATCAACTGCCCGAATACTTTGTCACGTCAGAAGACATCACCCCCACTGAACATGTAGACATTCAGGCAGCGGCTCAAAAATGGATTGATTCATCTATCTCTAAAACTGCCAATGTACCTTCGGACTATCCATTTGAGGATTTTAAAAACATCTATCTCTATGCTTACGAAAAAGGATTAAAAGGATGTACCACATTCCGTTTTAATCCTGAAGCGTTTCAAGGTGTGTTGGTTAAAGAACAAGATCTGGAAAACACGACTTATCGCTTTGTGTTGGAGGATGGCACGATCATCGAAGCCAAAGGCAATGAAGATATTGAATACGACGGTGAAATTCACACTGCGGCCAATCTTTACGATGCCTTAAAAGAAGGCTACTACGGTAAGTTTTAATAGGCGAACGATTATGACTAAAAAAATTGAAAAAAGAATTGTGGACTTCAATGTGCATCAAAGTAACGCACCAGCGAATGAACCACGAACACTGATTGAAGAAGAGCGCGTTGAAAGCAACGTGATTCACATGCATGAGAGTGTCGCCAGACCGGAAATGCTGCTCGGCTCTACCTACAAAATTAAAACACCTCTGTCAGACCATGCCCTCTATGTCACCATTAATGACATTGTGCTCAATGAAGGTACCGAACATGAGATTAGGCGCCCCTTCGAAGTGTTTATTAATTCAAAAAACATGACCCACTTTCAGTGGGTGGTGGCGCTCACTCGGGTTATCTCAGCAGTGTTTAGAAAAGGCGGCGATGTCACCTTTCTGGTGGACGAGTTAAAAGGCGTTTTTGATCCCCAAGGAGGCTACTTCAAAAAAGGGGGCCAATTTATGCCCTCTTTAGTGGCGGAAATCGGCTATGCCATCGAGTCCCACATGAAAATGATTGGATTATTAAAAGAAGAATCTTTAAGCCCGGAACACCAGGCACTGGTAGATCGAAAACGCGAAGAAGCTGAATCCCGGTCTAAGAACACACCGAAAACCAAATCAGACACCAGCTTTCCACCTAACTCAGAGTTATGTCAGCTATGTTTCACCAAAGCAGTCGTATTATTAGATGGCTGTATGACCTGTTTAAATTGTGGTGACTCCAAATGTGGGTAACGAACGCCTGAGAACAACAAAAAGTATCTTGTCTTTCACAAGCTAATAGTCCAATCCCTGATGTCGGAAGCGCGGACAAAGGCCACCCTTGACACATTAGTTGAGGTTCAATAATTGAGCAATTGAACGGGGTAGAAAGGGCGTATCCGCCCGGACACTTTCACTTATAAACGTTCGTTAACTAAGGAAGTGCCCCCCTTTATGCCCACATAGAACTTGATTTTACTAAAACTGATTTCTTCAGTAAGCTTGATCACAAATAATAATTGCCTTAAAGGAGGAACCCATGGGCACGCACTTGGCACCTAAAGATCATCGTATCCAACCCAGGCCAGCGACTTTTAATATCACCGAAAAAAGTCCTCGATATTGGTTTGATGAGGATCCCTTCCGCACGCATTTTTTTAACGCCTTTTTAACTACCTTTCCTCCAGGCGAAACCTTTTTTGTTCGTAGTGTACAGGACTTTCGTCACCTAATAACGGATGACACCCTGCAACAACAAGTCAACGATTTTTGTAGTCAAGAGGGGAATCATGCTCATGCACATGATCTCCATGCGGATATACTGGGTTTGCAAGGCTATACTAGCATCGCCAGGGACAATCGATTTCTGGATTGGGGGCTGCATCAACTGAATCGTTGGATGCCTAAGTTTTCGTTAGCCATTACCATAGCCATTGAACATTTCACTGCCATACTGGCGCACCAGGTTTATGCTGCCCCGGAGCTGTTTATTGAACCGGCTCACGGAGATTTTAAACCTATGTTCAAATGGCATGCTGCGGAAGAAATCGAACATAAAGCCGTGGCCTATGATGTGTACCAGGCCGTGGATGGTCATTATGGTAAACGCATTACCGCCATGGTACTCACCACCATCGGCATCTTGTTGATTATGTTCGTGCGTCTATTTCCATTATTAAGAAAAGACGGTCTATTATGGAATTGGAGTACATGGAGAAACGGCATGCCCTTCTTGGTAGGTAAAAACGGCCTTCTTCGTCGTCCGCTCAAACATTATCTCCAGTATTACAAACGCGACTTTCATCCTTGGGAAGTGGACGACTACGATATGATCAAAGAATTTCGAGAGCAGTATGACTCTGGTGATTTCCTATCCAGCGAAGAGGCTCAGACTGCTTCTGTCTGATACTCATCGAACACCATAATGCCCTGCCTGCTGTCTTAGGCGGGGCTTTTTTTCACAGATATAACTCCACATTCAAGTTTGAGACTCAACAGCTTAGATGAGTCACTTTCCCCTGCTCGCACATTTTTCTATTCAATATTTATTATTCAGATTTATCCTGTTTGTCACAATTATTTGTGGTCTACAATTTTCGTTCAATTTGATTAGGGTAGTAAATGAGGTGTCTGATGCAAATAAAATCCGCCAGTTGCCACTGTAGGGCAGTCGAATTTCAAGTGACCCTTATCGAAGGGATCGGATAAATTAGATGGTGTCATTGATCTCTGTGCCGCAAAACAAGGAGTAGTGATGGCAAGCGTGCCCTTGAATCACCTAAAATTAATAAGAGTAGAGGACACATTATCACTTTACCAATGGAATACTCATACCGCGACACCCTATTTCTGTCAAATCTGCGGGATCTATACCCACCACCCACGAAGAAGTACACCCGATGAATACGCATTCAATCTCGCATATCTAGACGACAGAATCGAGATTGATGAAGCACAGATAGTGCAATTAAATGGTGTAGACAATTCACTCGTATCCAAATGAAAACCATGTTAGCTGACCTCTTCACTACTCCATGACTGTTCTACCATCGGAATGCGAATGGTGAATGTTGATCCCATATCCACTTCGCTTTCCACCTCAATAGTACCCGCATGCTTTTCCACAATCACGGAATAAGCGATCGCGAGCCCTTGTCCCGTGCCTTTTCCCACCTCTTTTGTTGTAAAAAATGGATCAAAGACTCTAGAGCTGATTTCCTTGGTCATACCGCAGCCGGTATCCGAAACTTCTATAAAACACCACTTTTGATTCTCAAGACCGGTACGAATACTTATTTTTCCCTTTTGGTTGCTTTGCTGCGTTGTGACATCGCCTACGGCATGAGCGGCATTCAATAAAAGATTCAAAAGCGCTTGATTAAATTCACCCACATAACAGGGAACAGGTGGTAACTCTCGATCTAAATTCAATTCTAAATCTGCTATATATTTCCACTCGTTACGTGATACATTGACCGCACTCTGTACCATTTGATTAATATCGATGTACTCCTTTTCTTTACTACCCTGATGTGAAAACTCTTTCATTGAGCGCACGATTTGACTGACGCTTTCTATACCTTCAAGCGATTGTGATAAAGCCTGTGGAATCTCCTCTCGCAGAAAATTAAGATCCACCGTTTCCGCTTTCTGTCTGATCTCCCTAATCAGATCAATGGAAATAGATCCAGATTCCGCAGCCTTGTGTAACTGATGGAACCTATCAATCAATATATCCAGATCCGCGAAAGACTCATTTAAAAATTTTAAATTATCACCCACATATTGAGCAGGCGTATTTAATTCGTGCGCCACACCCGCTGCTAATTGGCCAATAGATTCCATCTTTTGAGCAGACAACAACTTCGTCTGCAACGCACGTTCTTCGGTGAGATCTCTGATGACACCGGTGAAATACCTCTTTCCATCCGGATCAGTGACTTCACGAACTTTAATTTCTACGCTAAACCGTGAGCCGTCACTGCGTTGAGCTTGTATCTCACGACCTTTACCCACTACATGACTCTTACCAGAACCAGAATAATTGCTAAGATACTCGGCATGATGCGATGCCACGTTCACAGGCATCAGTAGTGTCACGCTCTTTCCGATCACGGCCTCCGGTAGATAACCAAATATTTCTGCGGCAGCTGGATTGAACGCCTGAATGAACCCAGACTCGTCAATCAAAACAATGGCGTCACCCGTGGATTCGAAAATGGCTTTATACCTATTTTGAATCTTAGTGGTACTTTGTTTTGAAAACACGACCACCAAGGTCACAATAAATACCGCACCAGTACCCAATAAGATCAACCCAACCAATGCTTGCAGAGAAATTATGTCTGGGTGGCTAACAGCGGCTTCCGCCAAAGGAAAATAGTATGCTGCCGCCATCCCGGTATAGTGCATTCCGGAAATCGCTAACCCCATTATCACCGCTGCAATGAAGGTTTCTCCATATATAATCTTATGGATCTGAGAAAAATTAAGAACACGGTGTTGAATGTAGAGCGAACCGGATGCCAACATATAGGCAATAACAATAGATAGAACAAAGAGACCACCATGATATTGCATGTCAACATCCGCTATCATTGCTGCCATACCTGTATAATGCATGGCGCCTATCCCCAGCGCTTGAATCAAACCGGAAAAGAAAATCCGTGATAAACTTCTCTCGCGTCTGGCTAAGAGATGCATCACCACGGCACTAGCAAAAATGCCGGGGACGACTGAAAGCAGGGTCAAAAAAGGATCATAGTGAACCGGAACTGGTAAGGAAAAAGCGAGCATGCCGATGAAGTGCATCGACCAAATGCCGACACCCATCGTTAGGGAGCCTGTGATTAACCACTGTAACTTATTTAGTATCGAGAGTTCTTCGCGTCTTAACATTCGCGAAATCTGCAATGCAGTATAGGAAGCGACGATGGCAGCTAGAATGGAAAACGCCACTAGGAGTGGATCGTAAACGCCTGTTATAGCTTGCTCTAGATCCACAGCCTCAGTTAAGAAATGTGGTACTGAGTGTTGCACTCATCCTTCCCCACTCTGGAGCTAGTTAGATAATCAAATAAACGGCTGAACGGTGTTCAAAATTAGCAAATTATTGTGTGGTACTTATTTCAGGCAAAAGTGGTAACCAAGCCTCCTCACGGGCATCGATTCAATCTATTTGCAAGAGAGGGGATCGGACGATTTTATTCTGTGATGTTTTCGTTCGAAACCATTTTGAATGTGCTGTTACAGCGCCTTCGCGGAACACAGACAGAATCATCCAAACCGAGTCACCACAGTTTCATGCTACTTAGGCTCTTGCATCCTGTATCAATTATCTGTCGCTCTTATGGGTAATTTTCCAGCTGGTACCATTGAAGCCGGTTCAACAAATCTACTAGAGATTAAATATATTCTCACTGATAAAAGCGGAGTGATAGTTCCAGTCAGCCTGACTCAATGACTCACTGTGCTTATCCGTAACAAAGCAGAAAAATTTTATCTATAGGAATTTCTGATTCACTGCAAAGATTGATGATAGTCGCTGTAACCGACCCATAAGGTCCAACAAATTGACTCAGCAAACTCCTATGCATTTTGAAGAACACGCCGCTTCAGGCGTCTCCGTTTGATCGGGTGAAGTTCAGCTTTAAACAGTGGATTTGGATAGTACCGCAAAAAGACGCTCAGGCTATCTGTTTGCAACACATGAACACACTTTTTTCTTGTGTAGATTTGTATCAGCCGATTGGATCATTTTATCCACTGTGATTAGGGCCTAAAAATTAATAACTGAAATATCAGAAGCTTGTAATCTGGGTGTACACTCCCTACCTTAAAAAAGCAGCTCATCACTGTTAGTGCCAATTCCAATAGAGATATGCTGACAATCCAATTAATAAACACACTTTGCACCACCATCAATATTGTTTCCGCCGTCGGCAAACTGCTGGTGCTTCGCCTTTCTTTTAACTCTCCTTTTGAGTAAGATTAAAACAGAGCTTAATATAGAAATATGTGTTTGCAGAACTTTGTTTATCGAAATAAAGTTGGATTGTAAGACACTAAATTTTTAGGAGAGCCATTTTGATTGATCAAGCCAGTCGATCGGCAGGACTCGTAGCCGGGGCACGTGCATTGGAATCCATAGCACCATTGAAGCAAAGAATCATCACCGACCAATACGCTGCATATTTTGTCACCGGACGTTTCGAGCGACTGGCCAAATTTGCAGACAGTTCTCTTGCATCAGGCCTCGCCTATCGACTCGTCACCTTTTATACCAATCAGGTACTCAAAAGGAAAAATGGCGCCATCTCTGTGTCGTTGAGACATCGATTCATAGATAATCAGTTGCTCTCACTACTTGAGTCGGGAATAAAACAAGTCGTACTCTTGGGGGCAGGATATGACTCAAGAGCCATTAGACTGTGTCAACCAGGTGTTAACTTCATTGAGATAGACCATCCCGCTACTCAGGCTGAAAAATTAAAACGCCTCAATCGCATCCCTAATTTACCCAGCTACTCGGTTCAATACCTGAGCACTGATTTTCAAGAGAACTGGTTGCAAGAGATCCAGGCACAACAAACCATTCAACCTATCCCCACCGTGTTCATCTGGGAAGGTGTCTCTATGTATCTACCGGAGAAAGCGATCCACCACACCTTGGATGCATTAAAACAACTATGCCCGAATGGCCATCTCCTGTTGGATGTGATTTCCAAAAAAGGGTTGCTTGCGTGGCAATCGCAACGTAACCCAGCGATGAATACAGTGATTGACCCCAATGAAGAACCATTTGTTTTTGGTATCGATCGAGAAAACATTGCCGATCTATTCACTCCGCACCAGTATCAACTCAATGAAGTCACCACTGCTCAAGAATTTGCCCAGCATCTAGCGAAGAACACCGGCATTCAAATCAGGGAATTTGAAAACGGCGGACACGCGATGTATGTACATGCGTCATTTGAGTAGTCTTCCATCGAACTAACGATTCTGTTCGACTTCTAGTTGCCAAGATTTCCAGTAATGTTCTAGACGCGCTATATGGGTTGAAGGCTTTTCAGCATATAAACGTGAACCCAACGACAATGAATGTTTTTGTAGTTCTAAGCGTCTTTGGCCAACTAAAGATAATAGTGCTTTGATCTGCTTAGGTTTTGCTAAATGCTGTGCTTCCTCAACTAACAATTGCTCTAGCACAAATAAATCATGATCGTCACCTAACAAATTTGCCAGACATTTTAGTGCGCGCGCTCGCCCGGTTAATTCGAAAGTCCAGGAGTCATTGAGGAGTGTAGTGTGGTACCAATGTGCTTTAACTTGCTTTCTCCAGACATGATACTCTTGATTTGCCGTTTCTAATTGACATTCACCATAAGCTTGTCTTCCTGCCCGGTAGCTCTTTTGCAATCCAGTTTTCAAGAGTTCAAATCCACTATCCTTGATCTGCCAATTGTGTACCTCATCTTTTGCCTGAACTAATTCTTTACTTAGTTGCCTTAACTCATCTGTAAGTAAGGGATGTGACGCCAATACCTGTTGCAACCTGTTTTCCAGTTGTTGTTTGAGTGTGCTAAAGGGATCAAAGCTCAACTTTGAAGTAAAATATCGTGCTAACTTATCGCAACTTTCCAACATCGCTTTAGCGTCACGTAGTTCCGCGAGTGATCTCGCCCTCTTTTTATACCATTTCTGCTGCGATTGATATTTTGGCCCCAGCAACTCCAATATGGCCCGACACTCTTTAAATCGTTTTCGAACGTCGTGGATCCTTTTATGGATACTCGTTGAGTCCTCCTGTAATTGCAGTATCGCATCGTCTAAACAAGCGATGAGGATACGCTTTATTTCTAAATCCAATCTGGATGGTGACTCAATTTTAATTAACACGCTAATTTATGCCCTAATATTCATTAATAGGATTCTAACTTTTCTGATTCTACTGAAGACACACATTCTGATTCCAGACTCATTCTAAATGGCTGTGAAGCAGAATGGGCATTTAAAAACGCCAGCGGACCTCGGTTAACTTGCACGGGCCAGTATGCTTCACATAGCCATTCTATTAAAAACTATCGAAACGCTGATTTTAATTTATAATCTAATCCCTAACTAACACTATTTATTTAAATATGTATCGACTCTACAACTACCAGCCTTCCGGCAATTGTTATAAGGTCAGGCTGCTACTCAATCAACTGGAATATGCATACGAAACTGAAGAGATCAATCTATTAAATGGCGAATCCCGATCTCACGATTTTCTAGCCATCAACGCCAATGGCCGAACGCCTGTTTTAATGCATGAGGGTCACTACTTAGCGGAATCCAATGCCATTTTATGGTACCTGGCACAAAATACGGCATTTCTAAGCAGCGATGAATGGGAGCAAGCACAAATTTTACAATGGATGTTTTTCGAACAATATAGCCACGAACCCCACATTGCGACAGTGCGTTATTGGGTGTCTATCTTAAAACAACCTGAAACATACAAAGCCCTAATTAAAGAGAAAATGAAAATGGGCTATGCCGCACTGGATGTGATGGAAAAACACCTGTCACGTCACACCTACTTTGTGGGCGAACAGTATAGTATCGCCGATATCGCGCTATATGCTTATACTCATGTTGCAAGTGAAGGCGGATACGATTTAGATAAATACAGCTGTATTCGCAACTGGCTTGATAAAGTCGAAAGCCAGGAGAATCACATATCAATATACTTGGATCCACAACACAGTGGTTGATTTATTTCTCTTCATCGACGGAGACACGGTAAACCCTATCACAATAATGCCCCACTTGCTGTACAGTCTTTTCAACATATCTATTTGGCCAAGTATATAATCAGGTTCATCAAAGAGAACAGACTGCCAACTTAATATTACCTATGTAAAACTGACAACCTATCACACATTCAATCCAGGTAGAGAAAATTGCATGAATGAAGAAAAAGCAGAATGCGGCCATCTGTCTCAACTGATGCAACAATTGGGTACGGATCTGGACACCTACCTGCGTTTTGAACATCCTGATGCCCTAGAAAACGCCGCGGATTGGCAACAGGCCTTAGGCGGCCCACTTCCAGAGAAGGGCGTGGGTATCAATGAGGTGATGCGCGAAATGGGTGCCCATTTAGTCCCCAATGGCTCCCAAATTCCCAACCCAGGCTGCACTTCTTTTATTACAACGGGCGCCACCTCCGCAGGCGCCCTGGCGACCATGGCGGGAGCCGTAGCTGCCCCACAAAGGGGTGGCCTCACTGCATTCAACTATCTAGAGGAGTTATCACTAGAGTGGCTTGTGGCGTTGTTTGGTTTGGCACCGGAGATGAAGGGACTCTACAGCAGCGGTGGCTCAGTGGCCAATCTGATAGCTCTTGGTGCCGCGCGCCAATGGGCGTTAGAACGCAGGGGCATGGATCCGGCACGAGATGGTCTCACGCGTCCCTGCATCATCTACGCTACTGAAGCCAGTCACCACACAATACACCGTTCCGCCGCTGTATTAGGCATTGGTCGTCAAGCCGTGGTAACCATTGCCTCCGACCGATTAGGGCGTATGGATGTGGCGGCATTGGCCACACAGTTGCAAGCCGATGCAGAAATAGATGCAGTACCGGTAGCCGTAGTAGCCAATGCAGGCACCACCAGTACTGGCGCGATTGACCCTCTTCGGGCCATTGGAGAACTGGCACAAACACACCATCTGTGGTTTCACGTGGATGGCGCTTATGGCTTACCAGGGATCTTAGATCCCAAGGTGGCGCCGCTTTATGATGGATTAGCGTTAGCAGATTCAGTGATAGTGGATCCACACAAGTGGCTGGGTGCGCCCGTCGGTATCGGTGCCACATTCGTGCGTGATCGAAACATATTACTGCGTGCCTTCACTCAAGGTCCCTCAGATTATTTGGAAGGTTCATTTGCCACCGGCGAGTTTCAACACTCAATGGATAGCCTGGGGATCCCATACTTCGATTTTGGTGTGGAGTTATCCGCACCATCCCGAGGTGCGGTGGTTTGGGCGCTTCTTCGAGAAATTGGTCGGCAAGGAATACAGCAAAGGATCTGCCGTCACAATGGCATGGCAAAATGGATCGCCACACAAGCAGACGAACATGCCAATCTTGAAGTGGTGGCGGAACCCACACTATCCATATGCTGTTTTAGATATACTCATCCCAACTGCCAAGATCTGAATGCACTCAACCGACGCATCCATCGCCAATTGATTCACAATAGTCGCAATATGCCAAGCACCGCCATGGTAGAGGGGACATTCGCCATTCGTCCTTGTTTTGTGGGTGCGCGTTCTAATTGGGAACATGCAAAGTCTTTGGTAGAAGAAGTGATCGGGATTGGCGATGTAATCATGCGGGAATATTCTAAAATTTGCTGACATATTCAAGGAAACAAACATGGGCAAGCGATACAGCAACGTCCTCGAAACTATTGGTCACACCCCAGTAGTACGCATCAATAAACTGGGCCCGGAGGGCGTGGATCTGTGGGCGAAAATTGAGTCTTTTAATCCCATGGGTTCAGTCAAAGACCGATTGGCGTTAGGCGTGATTGAGGACGCAGAACGTCGCAATGAACTCAAACCGGGGCAAACCATTGTAGAAGCAACCAGCGGCAATACCGGGATCGGACTAGCCATGGTATGTGCGCAAAGGGGCTATCCCTTAGTGGTGACCATGGCTGAAAATTTCAGTGTGGAACGCCGTAAAATGATGCGCTTTTTGGGGGCCAGGGTGATCTTAACCCCCGCATCGGAAAAAGGGTCTGGCATGGTTGCAAAGGCGAACGAGTTAGCTGCCAAACATGGTTGGTGGCAATCTCGGCAATTTGATAACCCTGCAAATGCAAAGATGCATGCACGAACAACCGCCGTAGAAATTCTCGAAACTTTCGATGATGTGCCGCTCGATTATTGGGTCACGGGATTTGGCACCGGTGGCACACTGAATGGTGTTTCACGTGTATTAAAAGATAAAAGCCCGCACACTCAAATTATCCTGTGTGAACCTGATAACGCCCAAATCATGGCCAGCGGCATTAAACAGGCACGAGATGGCCATGGTGACCATAGCGACAGTCACCCCAATTTCAGACCTCATCTCATGCAAGGCTGGTCTCCAGACTTTATTTCCAACCTCGCAGAAGAGGCATTAGCCGCAAAACATATTGACCAATTCATGCCGATTAATGGCAACGATGCATTGAAGTATTCGAAACAGTTGGCCACAAAAGAAGGTATCTTTGTGGGTATTTCTGCCGGTGCAACCTTGGCAGGTGCCATTGAGGTGGCGAAGCAAGCACAGAAAGGTTCTCAAATTCTATGCATGTTACCTGATACAGGAGAGCGGTATCTCTCAACTCCACTGTTTGAGGATGTTGCTACGGAAATGACCGAAGAGGAGCTAGCCATCTCCCAATCCACCGAAGGGTATCGATTCGATGTCAGTCAATCACCCAGCCCGAACACCAACGTTGAGGCAACAAAAACCATCAATCCCGTCTTTGCAGAAGAGATCGAATCCATCTTATCCAACAGAGAGAATCCCGTCGTGATGTTCGCACTCGAGTGGTGTGAGTTTTGTTGGTCTGTTAGAAAAATTTTAGCTCAATATGAAATCCCATATCGTTCCGTGGATCTCGACTCTGTGGCATATATGGAGAACAACCGCGGCGGAAAGTTGCGCGAAGCATTAAACAACAAAACGGGGATAAACACATTACCGCAAATCTTTATTGGCTCTGAATTTATTGGTGGATGCACTGAACTTTTTGATGAACTAAAAGCTAATCAGTTACAACAAAGACTGAAAACCCATCAAGTCACATTTAATCAACAAGTACAGGTTGATCCTTACGATTTTTTACCGAAGTGGTTACATCCTAGATAGGGGGTACTGCCCTCAGATCTCACTATCCCGCGCAGATTTGTACACTTGTGAATCGAGGCGCGAGCGTCAATAGAAATGGATGGATGGCATCTAACATTAAAGAGATGCTCGTTGACAATGGCGACGATTCGAGAGTTGATTGCCTCAGAATATCTGCT
>JBGTSY010000015.1:0-46484 GCA_041940025.1 Thiotrichaceae bacterium
CAGTCGCCATCGCTACCATAGATCCCACAATATAATCCAATGCTAGAGTGCTATTTAAGAAGTTGTACGCCAAAGTCCCCTGAGTGGTTTCGGCCTGCGGACTCCATTCAGCGACCATTTCGGTCAAGTCAGCAACCAACAAATCGGTAGCCGCTTTTAGGTAGTCAGCGCGCCGTTCACAGAAGGCATCCGCACAACTGCCATCATTGATAAAGTCGGTAAAGGGACGCATGCCGGCACCTGGACCGGTACCATTTAGATCCTGACCCCACAGCATGAACTCAACGGCGTGCACACCGGTGGTCACATTTGCTTCACCGCCTTCGCCATTTTGAGCAATGAGTAAATCTTGGGTGATCTCATCGCTGCCCTGGATGATAGAAACGATGTGATTTTCATCCAGAGGCCAGGCATTCACCTGCCCTTCCCAGTCGTCCACACTTGCCGGACCGCCATCGGCGGAGAGATCGTTATTCAATGTGATTGCTGTGTCCCAACGCATAATTTCAGATTGCTGATAGGGAATTCTGGTGGCTTTATAGGCGGTACGTGCATTCTCTAAGGCAGTGTCGGAGGGGTTGGCTATCAATGCATCCACAGCGGTTTGTAATTCCTGCGCCGTGGATAGAGAATCTGAATAAGACGCAAAAGCCATAGCCACATAATTAGATTTGATGGCATCTTCGCTGACTGCGGCATCATCGTCATTATCGTTGTCACAGGCGACGAACAGCACTGATATCAGCGGTAAAGACGCCAACAAAAATTTTCTAAATATCCCCATCTCTCTCACCCAAAAGCATCACTATATAATATAAATGGTAATGATAACAATTATCATTACGCTTCTCAATACTATATTGCTACGACTAAATCTGCTGAACGATATTTTTAAGTCTGGTGTTCAATTTGACGCTGCCACCTTTTCAGGCCCAGATTAGTATCTGATTGTTTTTGTGTGATTTTCTATCTAGTCGATCGGGCAATATTGGGAAACGTTTAGGCAGATAGTACCCAAAAATATAGTCACTAGCTCTATTCAAGAATAGAGAGGCGAATTGGCAGAGCACTGCCACTTTCGATTCTGATTCGAGAGTATCCTGTTCTAACGGGACGCTGTTCGCAATGAACAAGACTCTCGATCTGATCCCCTATAAGACATCTTGCATCGGCTCGAATAAAAAAACAGGCCAGCACCCGTTACTCTTCGCCCACTATCAGCGACGGGTAAATTAAGAGAGGTTGGAGCTGATATGGATTCACCATGCAAATCGAAAGTTAACAGGCAATACGATTAACTATTAGCTTGGCAACTCTAATGATGATGGGGATCCATAGAATGGCCAGCAGAATCATAAAAGCCTAGGGAACCATGTTGCAGATGGCCTAAATTAATCATTTTGACTAAAAATGGATCGGACTCATTGTCTCCCACATCTGTGTAGTCCGTCGTTTGGTAGTCACTTAATCGTGAAAATTTAGTGTCAATCAAATCTACATCGGTGCTGACATGTAACAGTTTCCAACTCTCTGATCCTGCATCAGACTTTATTGCGTAGTGTCGTACCAATTCTTGTTTGACCAACCACTTCAATTTTGAATGAAACTTCTCACCTTTAAAAGATAAATGCTGCACTTGCTGACAACCTTCACCCACTACTTTCTCTAAGTTCATCCTCTTTAAAAAACGACTCGATACGAGTTGCCTTTTCAAATCCCAGTCATGGCTGCCGCCAATCTCCACCGGTTGATATTCGATCCCCCGTTGGTACGCATCAAAATAACGCACCAGATGCAATTGACCGTTCGCTGTTCTCTCCCACAACTCAGTGATCTTTCTATCTGGATAGTCAATGGCAACTTGCTTCGGAGTTCGCCATAAATGTACAGTCAACTGCTGTTTTTGACCGTTAGAATTGATGGTCAGTTGATATTCTGCTTTCACATACTCACTGGCCAAACAGACGTCTGTGGAATTCGATGACGCCGACGCGTTCACGGCAGGGATATAGAAAAACGCCCCTAATAAAAATGTCATCAATTTTATATTCACTTGTTTAAGCTCATCATTTTTAGTGGTAAATATGAGGGGCCGAAACCCCTCATACATTGACAAGGATAAGATTGACTTCTATAGACTGATTTACCTCAGTCCAATGACTGCTTTTTTCAATCGAATGGCTGCCTTTTTTTCTAGTTTCGCAGTTTCGTTCATGATGTGGAAAATCACATTCTGCTCATTGGTACCACTCACCAAGTGGGAACCCGGGCCGTTGCCATAGATGGTTACATCTTCGCCCGCATGGGTTTCTGAACTCAGCGGCACCAGAGCTTCTTGATGGAAACCGGTGGATTCCGTATCGACTCCAGTCAGATCCGCTCGCGCGCCCGCATGGATTGGCTGACCATAAGACTCGTCTGCGTCTGTTTCGTTACCCAAATCCTGAAAACCCCGACCATTGGTGTAACCCAGCGTGGTATAGGGATAACCATCTTCAGCCAGTGCAGGTGTATTCTGGCCGACAGACACCACCTTACCCAGGATAGGATTACCCCGTTTAGGATATCCGGCAATGGTGAATACATGGCTGTGATCTGCGGTGACAATAATCAAGGTCTCCTTCATGTCCACAGAATTCACTGCAGCCTTCACAGCTTTTGCGAACTCAATGGTGTCGGTTAGCGCATTATAGGCGCTACCTGCATGGTGTCCGTGGTCAATACGACCGGATTCCACGTGAAGGAAGAAACCCTTCTTGTTGTTGTCAAGAATTTCGATGCTTTTTTGTGTCATCTCACTCAAGGAAGGCTCTCCAGCAATGTCGTTGTGGCGATCGGCTTCATACTGCATATGGGACTCATTAAAAAGCGCAAACACCCGTTCGTCACTATTTGGATTGATCGTATCAAATCCAATCTGATCATAAATATAAGCACCCTGTGGATAAGCAGCCTGCCATTCAGCAGTCAAGTCACGTCCATCGGTACGATCCCCTTCCACGGTGCTCACGGCATCTGGGCTATTGTAATTCGCATCTTTCGGTAAGAAGTGTCGACGCCCTCCACCCATCACCACTTCAAGACCATCCACATTAGCACCAGGAAATCGTTCTTCAAGGTTGCTTTCGAATTCCACCAATTGAAGGGCAATATCCTTGCAACCCGCGTTTACCGCTACAGCGGGCATGTCAGAGATATCTTCCCAATTTCGATCTGCAGATTTAGCGAAGGTTGCAGCAGGAGTGGCATGAGTGATCCGAGCGGTTGAGACCACTCCTGTGGACTTACCGGCTAACTCCGCTAACTCCAAAGCCGTTACCAGTTCATTTCCCGCTACCGTGGAACAGTCACCACGAACAATGTCTTCATCCACACCTATCACGCCCACGTCAGTTTTCACACCAGATATCATCGCCGTCATCGTGCCCGCCGAATCTGGTGTTTGCGCATCCACGTTATAGGTCTTCGCTAATCCGGTATAGGGAAAATAATCAAAACTTAAATTATGCTCTTCTCCATTTAATCCCTGTAACTGTCCTTCTAAAATGCGCGCTGCGGTCACAGTGGACACGCCCATACCGTCCCCGACAAATAAGATGACATTTTTAGCAGATCTTATTTTGTGGTGCTTTTTATTGGCGATTTGCGCTTTGCCATCTTTGAACCAAGGATTGTGCTTCTGGTATTCGGGTATCACATCTGGTTTACCGGCAATGGCGTTTGCGGAAATCGCCAGAGTCACGCCACTGGTCAGTAGAACGGTTTTCATTTTCATTTAATAGACTCCCTAAATTGCTTCCATACAGAGGAATAGAGGCACCACAGTAGGTTAGTATTGAAAGGAATTAGTGTGAAGACTGGGTATCAGTACTATTAAATTTTCATGAACAGCAGAATCGTGACCAGTAGATGTATATAAAAAGGAATAATAAATAAACTTAGCTTTATCCCATTGTGCCAATTATCCACTGGGGCGAATTAGTCTGATATATATTTGCAAGTGGATCCTATCCACCGCGCCAACCTTTCTTCAAGGAGAAAGTGAAATAGTTTTAATTCTATCGGACGGTTCTCAGTCCCATTCCGACAGCTCAGGTAACGGTGCCTTTTTACGGACTATCAGTGATAAACCAAAAAACACCCTAGCAAAACGCGATGTTTTTTCAAAGCTTCCTATCCTTTAGGGGTCATCAACTTAATGATTCGCCGCATCCACTTGGGTGCTGATTTTCCATAGGGTTTACTCAAATAAGGTGTCGGAGAAAAAGCCTCTGCACTTTTTACCATCACTGATTTTTTATGAGAAAATTCAGCGAAACCATAAAATCCATGATATGCACCCACGCCACTATCGCCGGTGCCTCCGAAAGGCATATGCATATTCGCGCCATGTAACATCACATCGTTTGCGCATGCACCACCGGCAATACACTCTTTCATCACTTTCTCTGTTCGACTTTTGTCGTCATCAAAGTAGTACAGCGCCAATGGACGTGCACGACGTTTGACATAGTCCAGCGCCTCATCTGTAGAGGAAACACTTTTAACGGGTAAAACCGGAGCAAAAATTTCTTCCTGCATGATTCTCATGTCATCATTCACGTTGGTCATCACGGTCAAAGGAATAATGCGTTTACCCTCAGGGATCTCTTCCTTGCCTGGATTGACTTGAACCACATGGGCCCCTTTCTCCCGGGCGTCCTCTATTAAGGAATTGACTCTTGCAAAATGTCTTTCATTGACAATCCAGGTAATATCCTCGTTATGAGCCAAGGTCGGAAATCGTTTAGCCGCTGCATCTTCGAACTCTTTAATAAATTCCTCTTCACGCCCTTTCTTCAATAACAGGTAATCGGGGGCCACACAGGTTTGACCCGCATTAAAAGATTTACCCATCATGATTCGATCTATAGCCGTCCTCAAAGGAAAATTATCAGCGATAATAGTGGGTGATTTACCTCCCATTTCTAAGGTAACCGGCGTCAAATTTTTTGCTGCGGCCATCATCACCCGTCTGCCAATTTCTGTGTTTCCGGTATAGATTAAATGGTCAAATGGCAACTCGGAGAACTGAATGGAGGACTCCACATCTCCTGTCACCACCGTCATCACCTCGGGAGGGAAATACTCTGCCACCATTTGTTTAATGACTTCGGCAGTTTTAGGCGTCACATCCGGTGGTTTTAACATCACTCGGTTGCCCGCTGCAATCGCGCCGATGGCAGGAGAGAGAACCAGCATTGTGGGATAGTTCCAGGCACCCATCACACCCACAACCCCTTTTGGCTGATAAACCAACTTGATACCTGGTAAACCGGATGCAAAGGGAGGTGTCTTCGCCTTCATCCATTTTTTAACTTTGCCACGGGTGAACTTGATTTCTCCCAACACGGCTAAAACGTCAGTGGCCAGGGTTTCCACCTCTGAGCGGTGACCAAAATCTGCACTCACGGCTTCAGTCAGCCTATCCGCATAAGCCGCGACTGCTCTACCTAATGTATCTAAATGCGCAACACGCTTCTCGGCGGTTGGAAAACTTTGCTCAATGAAGGCACTTCGCTGCGTTTCAAGTAGTGTTAAATAAGGATTGGATTGTAGATAATCGTCGCCCTCCAACTTAGGTGGACGAATCGATACCACGTTTTCAGATACACTCATAAGTCAGTCCTCGCTCGCCGATGCACAAAGCAAAAGCATATCAAATCTCAATGCAATCAATGCACAAAATACGTGATCGTCTCCACAGATATTTCTTATAGAGAAAACATCATAGCCGTATCTTTGGCTGTTGAAATATAGACACTAGACTAGAAAAAAAGCTGTTTTTACTACACCATTTAAATTATCTGAAGAGGTTGTGCAGGTTTCTGTATCAGCTCTTGAATGTCACCGCACTAGTTGGCGCGTCAATGCGGGCTGTGAATTTTATATATCGCATTATTAGGCAGTTCAGCTACCCATACGGCTTCACTTGGACATTTCTAATCTGCCAACCGTTGGCCACAATATGCGTTAATCGATGCAGTGAGGACTATGTGTTGCCAACCGCACAGATGCAATCATGAACCACCCATCAACACTCGGCCCATTGGTTGGCGATCGAATATTCTCATCCATCAGTTAGCTGACGTCATGATATGTGGAATGGTTCTCTTATGATTTTATTGCAAACAATCGGGATAAACCTCGCAATAATCTGACTCTGGCCACCCTTTCAAGCTTCCATTTAAGAAATCCACCAGCTCAGATTCGGCAATAGTTGTATCCTCACTTAATGTGGTCGCAGAGCGCTCAGTGAGAAAGTCCAATTGTGTACGCCAAAGTTTTTGACCATAGTGTGCTTCGGTTAGTTCTAACACCCTTGCCGCGATACCCTTGCCCTTTAAATACTCATGGAAGTCATAAAATTCTTCCTTAGATGTTTTAAGATTATTATCTTCATTCTTGCTGCCAAATATCTGCATGACGGGCACCTGAGCCGGAGAGGCAAGTCTTATTGGACTGACTTGTAGTTGATGTTCCAAGGGTTCAAATGCTGTGGGAACCACACACAAGGAACCTACATTGTTGGTACCCGCTTCTATATCATTTAGATTGTAGTCGGACAAATGAGTATCTAAATGTTGAGATAAGGACCATCTGCTATCGAACCAAATTTGTCCGGTACCTGATTGATGGTATTGACAATAAGCTTTAGCTAAATCGGGCGCACCATTGATAGATACCACTGACTGCACTGCTGAACTTGCTTCGTGTGCACACGCCCCTTCATATTCCGCCATATCACCGGTTAAGGCAGTCATTAAGGCTAAATGCCCACCCATGCGACCTAAGCCTACCACCGCTATCTTATCGGGATGCACCCCTAGTGAGTCTGCATGCGCTCGCATGTATTTGACTGCGCACTTGGCGTCGTGCAATGAAGCTGGCCATGGATATCGGGTTGAGCCATCTGGGTTTTTAAGCTCTGCTCGACGAACATTGGGCGTCGCCACTACGTAGCCACTGAAAAACAGTTTAAGCCTCAATGCCCACGGAATGGTGTGAGTCCCCCAACTGCCTTCCCCTGCATGCAACAACACCACCGCCGGAGTGCGGATCCAACTAAATAGACTGCTACGCCTGTCAATGGACATTGTCAATCGTCTGATTCCAGGAGGATTATTAGCATCTCCAGGTTCTGAAGCATGATGTATTGTCGCATAATCCACAAGAATACCGTCTTCGATAGTGTATTCATTCACACACTCGGGATAAGGTTGACATTGGTATGAGGCGACGGTCCCAGAGAGCATATTCTCTTCTAAGAACTTCATGCTCTCCTCCATCAAATAGTTCGGAAAGTCGATTCCTAAGGTTAAAAAATTATGACCACGACCATGCACTATTAGTTTATGCGCCCATCCCTTCGCATCTAACAGACGATCGTACAATCGTGCAGTCATAGTAGAGACAAAGGTATCTCTAAGCCCGGCCAATAAAAGAGTAGGCGCACCCTTAGTGTCGCTGCGCCGCAACAGATGAAACGGACTCATTTCTTCCCATATATCGTCTTCGGGATCGCCCGAGGGATAACCTTGTTTTCTAGCTTCACTATCACACACCCAGCCAGTTGTTTCTCTGCCTGCCAGATCCCGCAACGCCGATTGAATTAAGTTTGGCGTCACGCAATAGTTGGTCAATAGATCGGTTGGTGGCGCCAGTGCAACTATCGCTTGTACCTCACTTGTGTAAAGATGAATGGTTTCTCCGTCAGAACTTGTTTCATCGGCAAAACAGGTCACATCATAGGGTCTTGCGGTAACTGCGCTTTGCTCTGGCAAAAACTCATCATCAACGAGATCCGACAACAGGGCTAAATGCGCGCCAGCCGAAAATCCCATCACCGCGATTTGATTTACGTTGATATTTAAACCACTACCCTTATTCAAAGCATACAAAGCCGCTTGCTTTCGCACCCATCGTAATGCGCATTTGGTATCATTGAGTTGCGCCGGATAGGGAAACCGAACGCCGGAATGGGAGCCTACATTTTGTACCGTATATCGATAGGACGCTCTCACAGTGATAAAACCATTGTCCGATAATATATCGGTGTAATCCTTCATGTCCTCTGGCTCACCGCTATTCCAACTACCTCCATGCAAAGCGACTACCACCGGGTAACCATCAATCGGTGCGTTTCCGTTAGCAGTCGGCAGGGTATATTCCAATGTCAACGGGTGAATGTCTCCATCCACTACCACTTCAGCGAAGCTTGCGGTAATCGCGTAAGAGAGATCCGCGAATAGAAGTAGACATGGCCACATGGCTCGCCACAAGGTTTTCATCTTTCTCTCCCTAGTATCAGCTATGACTTTGTTTGTTTAGTTAAGTTACTAATTTCTAGTTATTATTAATAATAATGATATCTCATTACTACTAGTTAATTTCTAATATTATTCCACCGTTTGTCTTTTTTTATAATAGTAGTCCAATACGCATTATTCATATTAGTTGAGCTTTATGATTGGGTGCTCTCTAAAATCTAGTGCAATAGATTCTTAAAGGCTTCAACCGGTGTCAGTATCTTTCAAAGATAGCAAAAACCACTTATCGTTCTTCTTAGTACTTCAGATCCTATTTTCCTAGATAATTTACGGCCATCACAGATGACTTTAGATACAGAATCCTTATTGTTAGAAAAAGCACAAGGTGACAAGATCGGGCAATTAGATATATCAGAGTAACATCACTTGGTGGTCGTGCAGAGCAGCACATTGATATTGCTACTAATTTTCATCCAGATTGTAAAACACTTTATGACATGCCAATTCTATTGGCTATGGTTAAATGAGCTTTTTTGAATACACAGTTTGCAACAGAAGCAAGCAACGGTGGATTAACATCTTTTCCAGGAGGAGGTAGTAATTTTTGGCATGAGGTTAATAGATTTGGAAGGCTCAATATACACGATTAATATCTATCATTTTATGGATCACACTTCTTGCATTTCAACGATGTCGAGTCCTCTTATGTAAGTAATGAGCAAATTGGACTGGGTATGTGCACGGTTAGTTATCATCCCAAAAATAATACTAATTAGTGGGATTATTTTAAATGCCATGCCATGGGACTACCAATCTCGTCTCAAACAGCTTTCAAAGTCTATTGAGGTATACTCGGCATCACTCGTTGACCAGGAAAATGCATTGAAATTTAAATTATCCGAAAAGCAAAGTGCACCTTGAATCGTCGTGCAAAAACCCTCGGCAGATCTTATCGTCGGTATCGGTAATGTTATCTCTACTCGTCTTCCACTAATTCCTTCTTGTAAAATTTCGTTTCCCAAGTCTTTATACATGAAGAAGTCACCATCAACTGCAGTGGCTTGTATCTCGTTATATTCTCCTGTGCATGAAGAATCATTATAAATTCGAACACTGTATGCAATTCGACCATCATCTAAAAACTCGTACACCCCCTTACCCCAAAATGATACAGGGTCGCCCATTGAATTTATAATTTCAGGTTGTTCGCATGCTTCAGTGATCCATTTTCCAGATAAAGGCGTAGAATCGTTAGATCCATTACTGTGATTACAACTCACTATGCTTAATCCCAGTACCACAATCGAAAACAGTCTTAACATCATTATTCAGTAATTATTCTAGATTTATCGGTATTCATTGAATCAAACTACTCGTGTCCGATGACGATCTATACATGGATTACCCATGCGCCTCAAAATACAGAGCCGGTTAATTTAAATAACCCAAAGTGTACAGTGCGGCTAATTAATAATCAACCGCACTTTAAAGGTAGTTATTGATCTCATTCCAAGAACCGAAGTAGGTGGTGCCAAACTTCAGAGAAAAGAAATTGATAATTTAGCTGTTACAGCCGTCAATGCTACTAAATGAATTAATTTATCAAGTGTTCTAGTTTAAATCTTTATTCGCCCTGCCCCGCAAGATACATCCAAGTATCCACAACTGAGTCCGGATTGAGAGAAATACTAGAAATGCCCTGCTTCATTAGCCATCGAGCGAGATCAGGGTGATCAGATGGTCCTTGCCCACAAATACCCACATATTTATTTTGACTACGGCAAGCGGATATCGCCATAGAAAGAAACTTAGTCACGGCCGGATTTCGCTCATCAAATTTATCTGCCACCAGGCCTGAATCTCTATCTAAACCGAGGGTCAATTGAGTGAGATCATTTGATCCTATAGAGAAGCCATCAAAATATTGCAGGAATTCCTCCGCTAAAATTGCGTTGGCAGGCAGTTCACACATCATCACAATTTTTAAATCATCTTTGCCTCGCTCCAATCCGTTCTCTTTCAAAAGAGAAATCACATGACTGGCTTCCTCTAGCGTACGAACGAAAGGAACCATGACCCAAATGTTGTCCAACCCCATTTCATTACGCACTTTGAGTAAAGCTTCGCACTCCATATCAAAACAGCTACGAAACTCTTCCGAGACATAACGAGAAGCACCGCGGAATCCGAGCATGGGATTTTCTTCTCTAGGCTCATATTCCCGACCACCCACCAGATTGGCGTATTCATTGGATTTAAAATCGGATAAACGTACGATGGTAGGTTTGGGGTAGGCAGATGCCGCCAAACTGGCAATGCCCTCTGTGAGCTTCTCCACAAAAAATTCTCGTGGTCCCTGATAACCGCTCCAGTATTGAGTCACCTGCTCCTTTAAACCTGGCTCCAATTGCGCAAAATCAAGCAAGGCACGCGGATGCACGCCGATCATGCGATTAATAATGAACTCCAAACGCGCCAAGCCAATTCCTTCGTTTGGCAAGTTCGAAAAATCGAATGCACGATCCGGGTTGCCCACATTCATCATTAATTTCACAGGTGAAGGCGGCATTTTGCCGAGATGAATTTCATTAATTTCAAAAGCAAGATTACCTTGATAGACAAAACCCGTATCACCTTCAGCACAGGAGACGGTGACTTCCTGACCACTAGCGAGTTTACTGGTAACGTTGCCACAGCCTACCACCGCAGGAATGCCTAACTCACGCGCAATAATGGCTGCATGGCACGTGCGTCCGCCTCGATTGGTGACAATTGCTGACGCGCGTTTCATAACCGGCTCCCAATCCGGATCGGTCATATCCGTTACCAAAATATCGCCTTCTTTTACCAGATCCATTTCGTCAGGGCTATTGACTAAACATACCTCACCCGCACCTATTTTTTGACCGATGGCACGACCCGATGCCAGCACATCGCCACGTTGCTGTAATTGATAACGGCGAATGATTTGCTCATTCTGTTGGCTTTTTACGGTTTCCGGTCGCGCTTGCAGAATATAGATCTTACCGTCTTCCCCATCTTTGCCCCACTCCACATCCATAGGACGACCATAATGTTTTTCAATGGTGATAGCCATGCGGCCTAAATCCTGGAGATCCTCATCACTAATAGAGAAAAGATCACGCTGCTCTTCTGCCACCTCCACGGTTTTGACTTTCTCTTCAGAACCTTCTGGCGCGTAGATCATCTTAATGGCTTTAGTTCCGCGCTTTCTGCGTAATATCGCGGGTTTGCCCGATTCCAAATTGGGCTTATACAGGTAAAACTCATCGGGATTCACCGCGCCCTGCACAACTGTCTCACCTAGACCATATGACGAGGTAACAAAGACAGTTTTATCAAAACCAGTCTCCGTATCCAAAGTAAACAATACACCGGACGCACCTAGATCACTGCGTACCATGCGTTGGATCCCCGCAGATAAGGCTACCTGACTATGGGCAAAACCCTGATGCACCCGATAAGCGATGGCACGATCGTTAAACAGAGAGGCAAAAACCAGTTTCACATGGGCCACCACATCATCGGCACCGCTGATATTCAAATAGGTCTCTTGCTGACCGGCGAAAGAAGCATCGGGTAAATCCTCAGCGGTAGCCGAGGAACGCACGGCGACCGCAATATTGGATTGATCACCACATAGTTGCTGATAACCCTGGCGAATATCCGCTTCCAACTCGGCGGTCAGAGGTGCATCACAAATCCATTGGCGGATCTCGGCGCCCGTTTTCATCAAAGCTTTGACATCATCCACGTCTAATTGTGTCAGAGCTTTATCAATTTTTTCTTTTAATCCTGACTCAGCAATAAAGGTGCGGTAGGCAACAGCGGTAGTGGCAAAACCACCTGGTACCGTGACACCAGCCTCGGACAAATGGCTAATCATCTCGCCGAGTGAAGCATTTTTACCGCCCACTTGTTCGACATCATTCATACCTAAAGATTCAAACCCAATGATGTTGTTGGCCAACTTTTGATCCTCGCTGATTATGACTAATAGGCTAAATAGATTATGCTAAGGTTTAGTCATTAAAATTAAATAAAGTATTTTACTATGTCCGCGACTCGCACGATATTTTATCTTTCCGATAGTACAGGCCTGACGGCGGAAACTTTGGGACGTAGTTTAGTGGAACAGTTTCCCGATCTCCAAATTCAAGAGAAAATTATTCCCTTTATCTCCGATATTTCCAGCGCTCAGGCCGCAGTGAAAGAGATCCAATTGGCCTCTCAAACCGACGGTCAGCCACCGATCCTCTTTAGCACCCTGGTGGATAACGACCTGCGCGCCATTATTGCGCAAAGCCCAGGTATTTTACTCGATTTTGTCGAAACATTTATTGGTCGATTGGAAGTCGAACTAAAAATGGAATCAAGCAATAAAGTTGGTCACCGCCACGATTCTGAAAGTTACGAGAAATATATGACGCGAATGGAGGCTTTAAATTACGCCCTGCGCAATGACGATGGCTCCGCAGTTCAAGACTATGATCAGGCGGACATCATTCTCATTGGCGCCTCGCGCACCGGTAAAACTCCCACTTGCCTCTACCTCGCCATGCACTTCGGTATTCTAGCGGCAAATTATCCATTGACTCCTGACGATCTCGAAACCACTCGCTTACCGCACCCCTTACAAGCACACAAAAACAAGCTTTTTGGATTACACATCACTGCCGAGCGGCTACAAAAACTCCGTCAGGAGCGTCGACCCAATTCAAACTACGCCTCCTTGTCACAGTGTCAATTCGAGGTGCGACAAACAGAGGCTCTATTCCGAGATCAAAAAATTCCCTTCACTACTACCACCGATCGTTCTGTGGAAGAGCTGGCCTCTACCATATTGCACCATAGCAAGGTGAAACGCCGACTATAATGCTTAACTAAACCAAACACCCCAGCAACGTTGCCGGGGTGCTTTTTATTCAAACGAACTATATGACCAGCAGATCCACAAACTCGTTTACCGGGGTAGCTTCGAGCCTGTTTTGATCCAAACATAAAGATAGGATCTGATCCACCCGTTTGGCCGGAAAACGCGTTTTCAGATTGCGATCAAATTTAGCTTCCAAGAGTGGAATGCCTTCCGAGCGACGACGTCGATGACCGATGGGGAATTCCACATCGATCTGCTCCGTGGAAGAGCCATCTTTAAAATGTACTTGAATGCCATTGGAGATCGAGCGCAACTCGGGATTATGGTAGTCCTGGCTCCATTGTTCGTTTTCCACCACTTCCATCTTATCGCGCAAAGCATCTATTCGAGGATCTTTGGCCACCGAATCTTCGTAGTGATCCGCTGTCAGATCGCCAAAAAGCAGGCCAATAGCCACCATATATTGCAGACAATGATCTCGATCCGCTGGATTATGCAGTTCACCCACCTTGCTGATGATTCGAATGGCGGACTCATGAGTGGTCAAGGTCACTTTATCAATCTCATCCAACCGATCTTTAATCTGCGGATGCAATGTCACCGCCGCTTCTACCGCAGTTTGCGCATGAAACTCCGCCGGGAAGGAAATCTTAAATAATACTTGCTCCATGACATAAGAGCCGTATGGTCGCTGGAATTCAAAGGAATTGCCTTTGAAAGCCACATCATAAAAACCCCAGGTCTTAGCAGATAACACACTGGGATAGCCCATCTCACCTTTCATGGTCATCAGCGCTAAACGTACCGCGCGGCTGGTAGCATCCCCCGCAGCCCAAGATTTTCTTGAACCTGTATTAGGCGCATGGCGATAAGTTCTTAGGCTTTGACCATCCACCCACGCTAAGGATAACGCATCGATAATTTGATCTTGAGTGCCGCCTAACATTTCAGTGACCACGGCGGTGCTCGCTACCTTCACCAGTACAACGTGATCCAAGCCCACTCGATTAAAGCTATTTTCCAGTGCCAAACAGCCCTGAATTTCATGAGCTTTGATCATCGCGGTCAACACATCGCGCATCACCAATGGCTCTTTACCTTCAGCTACCCGCTGCCGACTAATGAAATCCGCAACGGCCAATATTCCGCCTAAATTGTCAGAAGGGTGGCCCCACTCTGCCGCTAGCCAGGTGTCGTTATAATCCAACCAACGGATCATGGCGCCGATGTTAAATGCCGCTGAGACTGGATCTAATTGAAACTGTGTTCCTGGCACTTTGGCACCATTTGGTACTAATGTCCCTGGAACGATGGGACCAAGATGTTTGCTGCACTCGGGAAACCGTAACGCCAGGAAGCCACAACCTAAAGTATCCATTAAACAATTGCGAGCGGTGTTATAAGCTTCCTCACTGGTGATCTGGTAGTTCGCGACATACGCCGCAATGTCCACTAACTCCTTGTCCGGATCGGGACGAACGTTAACATCATGTAAACTCATGGGGACTTCCTCAAACTATTTTTAGTATTGTGGTACTCGAAACTTAAGAGCGTTTTTCAATAGGTACATACTCTAAAGAGTCTGGACCGATATAGCCCGCACTGGGACGAATCAATCGATTATTGCTGCGCTGTTCAATCACATGGGCCGACCAACCAGCCGTACGCGCAATCACGAAAATTGGGGTGAACATAGGGGTGGGAATGCCACACATGTGGTATGCAGAGGCACTATAAAAATCGAGGTTTGGGAATAATTTTTTCTCATCCCACATCAATTTTTCTATGCGCTCCGACACCGGATACAGCACTGTATCACCACAATCGTCTGATAATTTTTTAGACCAGCCTTTAATGACATCAGAACGCGGATCGGAAGTGCTATAAACACGATGACCAAATCCCATAATCAACGCTTTCTTTGCCAACATGTCTCTCAAACCTGCTTCAGCTTCATCTGGCGTTTTGAACTTTTCAATCAGCTCCATGGCCGCTTCATTGGCGCCGCCATGTAACGGACCACGTAAGGTGCCGATTGCAGAAGTAATAGAGGAGTAGAAATCAGACAAGGTGGCAGTAGTCACCCGAGCGGCAAAAGTGGACGCGTTAAACTCATGCTCGGCATAAAGAATCAAAGAAACGTCCATCACTCGATGGCGCAACTCATCGGGCCGTTCACCCAATAAGGTATGCAAATAGTGCCCGGCAATGCTCTCCTCCTCACTGTCCACCTCAATACGTGCGCCAGATTGACTAAAGTGATACCAGTAGTTTAAGGCGCTGGCAAAACAGGCAATCAATCGATCTGCAATCTGATGTTGCTGTGCTTGAGGGTCGGTTTCCGGCTCTAAGGTTCCCAGTACTGAACTGGTGGTACGCATCACATCCATGGGATGTGCATCTTTAGGGATCTGCTCTAATACATTTTTTAAAGCTTGTGGTAAACCACGCATGCCCTGTAACTTGGTTTTATACGCATCCAGTTCACTTTGGGTAGGCAGCTTATTATGAATAAGCAGATGGGCGACCTCTTCAAATGTGGCATGCTCTGCTAAGTCTTGAATTGAATATCCGCGATAAGTTAAGCCGACACCTTCTTTACCGACAGTGGAAACAGCTGTTTCACCTGCTTCGATCCCAGCCAGTCCACCAGGTTTTTTTCCGCTCATTTTGTTTTCTCCTCTGCATACAGCTCATCCAGTTTTTGTTCATACTCGTGATATCCCAAGCAGTCATAAAGTTCCATTCGCGGCTGCATGATATCCACCACATTCTCTTGGGTACCTTCTTGTCTTAGTGCTTCGTATACATTTAAAGTTGCTCTGGCTTGAGCCCGAAACGCAGATAGGGGATATAACACTAGTCCTACGTTAACTTCACGTAATTGTTCTACTGTGTAGAGTGGCGTTTGACCAAATTCTGTGATGTTCGCCAAAATAGGAATGCCCACTGCATCCGCAAATTGCTTATACATCTCTAATTCGGTCATGGCTTCGGGGAATATCATGTCTGCCCCCGCCTCTTTACACAAACAAGCTCGCTCAATTGCGGCATCTAATCCTTCGACTGCCAACGCATCTGTGCGCGCCATAATGACAAAATCCGAATCTGTTTTTGCGTCCACCGCAGCTTTCACTCTGTCCACCATCTCTTGGGTGCTGACAATAGCTTTATTGGGACGATGGCCGCAGCGTTTCGCAGCGATCTGATCTTCGATGTGTACTGCAGCCGCACCTGCTGTGATCATCTGTTTGATGGTGCGGCTAATCATAAAGGCATTTCCCCAACCGGTGTCGATATCCACTAATAGGGGCAACGGGCAAGCAGATGTGATGCGCCTCACATCCTCGAGCACATCATTTAGGGTGGTCATACCTAAGTCCGGTAAACCATAAGAGGCGTTGGCCACACCACCGCCAGACAGATAAATAGCTCTGAAACCAACCCGCTGGGCCAACATTGCCGAATAGGCGTTGATAGTACCAATTACCTGTAATGGGCTTTCTTCAACGACAGCTTGTTTAAATAGTTTGCCTGGTGACGTGTGAGTCATAGAAATTGAATACTCCTAAATTTCTTTCCTCGACACAGAAATCTTATTTAAATTATCAGACGAGGTTATTTTTTACTGATAGCACTGATGGCGTCGTTCAGCTCTAATAAACGCCTTGCCGCATCTACTTTGTGGGGCTCTACGATGCGCCCATTAAATATCGCCACACCCTTACCGACACTTTGAGCTTTTTCATATACATCTATGATTTCTTTTGCTTTTTCTAGGTCGTATTTACGAGGGGTAAAGGCATCATTGGTATACGGCAATTGGCGAGGATGAACGACAGTCTTGCCGTCAAATCCCATGTCTCTTGCTTGTCGGCAAGACAGCTCACAGGCGACTGGATCTTCCAATTCTGTATGAGAGCCATCAAGAATCGATAGATTAAAGGCTCTTGCGGCAAAAAGACTGACCATAGAGGCCATTTGCACCGCTGTTCTATCTGGCGCATCGTGACGATAAATGGCGCTAGCGAGATCGCTGGTGCCCATCACCAGACAACAGAGCCGATCGGAACAGCCGGCGATAGACTCTGCCCTTAAAATAGCCAGAGGCGTTTCTATCATCACCATCACTGGTAAATGTTTACCACCACAACTATCTAGATTTTCAATAGTTTCAAGAACTTCTTCCGCACTATTCACCTGAGAAATAAGCACAGCATCTAGGCTGTGGTGATCTGCAAATGCGGCTAAATCATCCATACACCAAGGCGTTTGCAAGCCATTGATTCTAACCACCAGTTCTTGATGGATGAATCCACCCTTTTGCAAAGCTTCGTAAACGTTTTTTCGGGCGTTTTCTTTAAAATCCAGGGCAACAGAATCTTCGAGGTCAAATACCAAGCTATCAGCATCCAACTCCCGTGCTTTTTCTAAATAACGTTTGTTGTCCCCAGGAACATACAACATTGAACGCCTGGGACGAAATGCATGTTGCATTTATCGCATGGCCTTAATTTATAGATGTCTATTATTGACAAATAAGCGACAAGACACGACCTGGATAAGGACTGAATAATTTGCCAGTCTACTTGTAATACTAAATCAAATTTAACAATCGCTAAATACACAAGCCGTACTATAAAATCCGAGGGTAATGTATCCCTAAACCGTTGGTCTTGCAAGTTTTGCTGGCGAGGAAAAGTTAAGTCAGCTACTAATCAAAGAAAAAGAACCACTAAAAAGTGGTTCTTTTGTGTGCTTTCAACTCTTTATAGTGAACAACTTTATTATTGTCGAACAGAGTCTAAACTACGGTTGGCGAGTGACTGCTAACGCCTTATCTGACGGATTGGCGGACAAGCGAAGATCTCTTATTTCCAGTTCTGGCCAAACAGTGAATTCAGTGTCATGAAATTGTCTAGGCCCCATACCCAGTCTGTCGGGAAAGACAAAAAGCGCATCCACCACTAACTCAGTAAAATCTTTGGGGATGTTGTTAATGTCAAATCCAACGGTCGGCTTCGCTCCTGGGAAATTTTCAAAGTCCACTAAGTGATTAGGATCATCAATATAGAGCATATCAACGCCCACCCTAAAATCGTCGGGCACACTCACTTTGGCAAATACGTCCCAACCATGTGTGCTACTTAGCCATAGCCAAGGTTGATCGACACTCACTTGCATTTGCTTTTCGAAGTCACTCATCGTGCCATCTACCAATGCGTAGCCATTAGGCTCAGTAGAAATGGCAGAATTTACCTTAGCACCAGCCTCGTCGACAAAGTCTAGAGAGACATATATATGGGGCTCTACCAGAAACCGGGTAAGGATATCGACTCCAGGAATATTCACCTTAGCGACGAAACTTAATGCTTGGTCGAAAATATTCATCTGAGCTCTGACAGTTGCCACCGGAACCTTCGCGATCACTAGGCCTAGTTTGATGATCACTGCTTCGCGAACCGGTCCACCTACCGAACCTACTGGCAGTGCCTTGATATGTTCCACCGTATTCATTTTCACATGTGGTGAATACTTAGTTAAAATCTGAGTATCGATATTGGCATAAATTGCGTCGAGAATTCGCTCATTTTGACGATCACCCACCTTGGCATAAAAATCTTCAAAGAGAAGAAAATTATCGGTCCGAGTATCAAATCCAAAAAAGGTAGTCTCAGCTTTGGATTCCTCAAAGTCGTACTGAACATAGTCTGCATTGGAGCGTTGCTTGGAACCCTTAACAAGATAGGCATACCGAGTCTTGCCGTTTCTTTCAAACTTCAACTCTTTAACAATCGTTCCGTCTAATCCAGGCACATCGGGTGTATAAGGTTGATCACCCGTATCCCGATACATGAAGAGTATTTCGTCGGTTTCATCCAATACGCCTACCACACCATTGACCTTACCTTTACCTTCAAGGTAGATGTATCCGTCGGTATCGTAGTCATCTAGTTGTAGCGGCACTGGTATCAGCTTACCTTCACGTACAGACATTAAACTAAGCTCTTTGAATGGAGTACCTAGTAATGATGGTACTTGCCCACCGCGCATGGAAACTGGATGTAACCAAGAATAATGAGTAAACCCCATTTCGTGGATGGCATCTGCCAGTTGATCCGGCGATAGCTTTCCGATTAGTTGAGGCTGCTCCACTAACAACGCAGGATTGGCTTTAAATTCATTGAGCATCTGTTGATATTGATCATCAGGCAATTGTGGAAAGCTCGCATAAACTGCAGTTGTGCTGAAGGAGAGCATGAGGCTGAATAATATTTTTAGAGTTCCATTGGGCATAGATCCATCTCCTCTTAGCTTTTGGTTTTAGTATTATTAAAATTTAGTTTTAGTCTTATTGAGGAGCAGACTACCGAATAAATATAATTTAAAAAAGTGGCGATTAGTAAAAGTATTTTTTATGTGAGACTACTCACAATTTGTGATTTAGTACTTACTAATATCCTTAACGTTATGACTCAAATAAGCGACTGGTTTAAAAGGAGTTAATGTTCTAATTATATTAACAACTTGTTAAGTTTTTATTAGCAATTTATTCGATTAATATGTTTTATGAGCAATCTAAAGTAACGTGAGTTTTAATATAATTTATCGAGCCAACTATTTGTTGATCTGCACCTAAACTGTCGATAATTTAGACAGAACATCCACAGTTATTGGCGGACTATGCGTACTCTACTTTCTAAATTTTTTCGTTTCATACGTTTTTTGTATGACTGCATTAACAAAGATGGAATACGAGCACAGGCCGCTTCACTCACGTTCACCACACTGTTTGCAGTCGTTCCATTGATGACCGTCGTCTATGCGGTCATTTCCATGTTTCCCATGTTAGACAATCAGCGTGATCTGTTACGAAACTTTCTGTTTCAACATTTCGTGCCGACGAGTGCTAATCAAGTGATGGGGTATCTATCGGGTTTTTCCCAGCAAGCCTCTCAACTCACTGCAACCGGAGTATTAATGCTGGTTGCCACTACTATATTATTGTTGGTATCCATAGAAAAAAGTTTTAATCACATCTGGCACATCCCCAAGGGACGCAGTGGTTTGACACGTCTTCTGGCTTATTGGGCGGTTTTAAGTCTTGGTCCGCTGCTACTGGCTGTGGCAACAATTGTCAGCACTTACCTCTCTACTTTGCCTTATCTCTCCGGCGCTGCACAGCTATTGGATAAACCTATTGTTGGCTTATCTACTTTGCCATTGGTAATCAGTATTGCGGCGTTAACGCTGTTGTATACCACCGTACCGAACTGCACGGTGCCATTTAAATATGCTTTATTAGGAGGCACCGGGGTTGCCCTAGCATTTACCGCATTTAAAAAGATATTCGGCGCTCTGGTGATTATGTTCCCCAAATATGAATTCATTTATGGCGCTTTTGCTGCGGTGCCCCTATTCTTGCTGTGGCTCTATGTCTCCTGGTACCTAGTATTGCTGGGTGTGGAATTTGTTTTCGCCCTCACCCACTTCGAACATCGACACCACCGTGCCGCCCATCCCATGTATTCACTATTAGCGGTTTTGTATCAATTTTGGCAGAAACATTTAACCGGTGGCACTCTTTCAGAGTCTGAACTGCTGAATAAACTGCCGATGTTAAGTGTGGAACAATGGGCAGAGATTAAAGAAATTCTACAAAATAATTCTATCATCCTGGAAACAGCAAATAACCGCTTCGGCCTCTGTCGAGATCTAGGCCAAATGAAACTCATTGAGCTGTATCGAATCTATCCTTGGACGATCCCCACCTCATTAGATGCTCTAGATTTGACTACAGTTCTCAAGGAAGAGTCGCAGCTTAGGTGGATGCAGCCCGTCCATGATTTATCTGAACGCACCCGAGTTTCATTTAAACAGCATCTCAATCAAAATCTGTCTGAACTTTTTAGCGCTGAAAAAGAGCCTGAAGTTTCCCACCAGAGAAATGTCATCAGTGTCTTGAATACTATAGAGTAAAAAGAGATAAGAGTCTGTTTTTATTGGTTATAGCGCCTATATTGACCGAGTTCTTAATTCACCAATAGAGTGACATCTCAAGTCTGAGGCATAATGAGTTGGCCCATTGTTGGACAATATCAATGGGAACCTTGCTAAGAGTCATTTCGTGTCATAAAAATATGAGTGCCGTCACCAGTCTATTCAAGCGCGGAAAACGCGCCAAATTTGAAAAAATAATCACGCCGCACCTTGAACCTATGTATCGCGTCGCATTTCGATATACAAAAAATTCGAGCGATGCTGAGGACTTAGTTCAGGAATTCATCTTATCGCTCTACCAGAAAAAGGTGGACTTAGATGAAATTAAAGACTTACGGCCATGGCTGTTAAGAGGGCTCTACAATAAATTTGTGGATCGTTTTCGCCAAAATAAGCGTGATCCCATGCACCAATATGATGAATTGGACCTCGCCACCGTCGCGGAGAATCATCAAGGTCCGGTGAATGAGATCAGCCGGGAAGAGCTACAAAAACAGTTATTAGAGGCTCTCGAGCAAGTCAATGAAGACCAAAGAATTTTAATAATATTGCACGATGTCGAGGGCTACTCCCTGTCCGAGCTAAGCGAAATCCTGGATACGCCCATCGGCACATTAAAAAGTAGACTGCATCGCGGACGTGCACAAATTAGAAGAATATTAAAGCGGGAACCTTTTGTCCCGGATCTTCGTGTGATTGAGACATCAAACAGTTAGATGAACGACTATGAAATGCCTGACTGCCCAACGACAGATTGAAAACTATCTGGATCAGCTGCTAGATAAAGCTGCTTTAGATCTTTTATTAGATCACCTGACCCACTGCCAAACCTGTACTGACCTTTTTGAGCAAGAGCAGGAACTGAGGGAGGCGCTGCGCGATCTACCTCTTGAGGAGCCCTTGCCGGGATTTCAACGGCGCATCTTTAAAAGCCTGAATCGGAACTCTGATTCTAATCTCTATCTTTCCTATGCGGCAGGATTTATCAGTGCGGCGATTATTTCTGTGGCAATTGTGTTGTTGGTTGGGCTTAACACGATTAATTCGGCGCTACCAAATCGCTTCGCTAACGATATTGCCGCCGTTCATTTCAATGTCAATCAGCCACGGCAGGTACGCTTAGTTTTCAATGTGCCAGAAGAGGTGCAAACCGCAAGTTTGAAAATGGTTTTTCCATCAGGATTTGGGGTCGAAGGTGTCGAGTCTGAACGCATATTAGAGTGGGATACGGCGCTCAGCAAAGGTGAGAATCACCTCGTTTTACCCATGATCGCCCGCCAAGTGGGGGAAGGTGAACTGGTAGCCACCATCACTTATGGCGGCGCGCAGAAAAGTTTCCGGGTGAACTTAAAATCCAACTCAGATAGGGATATGAGCCTGATTATGAGTCAAGTGTCCGTAGGATGAACGCCGAGTAGTGATTATGAATATGAAGCTATTGAACAGAAATCGTGCCCGCCCCATTCACATTCCTTTAGCTTTAATGGTGATTGCTTCTGTGCCTATCGCCCACGCAGGCAACGCCACAGAAGTTTCTATGCAAGTGATAGAACACACGGAGTATCCAGCGAATGTTAAATCCATTCACTTGCCCGAACGCATCTCAGAAAGTGTGGCAACTGTACAGGAAGGGCTGCAAGACAGTTTTAAGAAAAACAGAAAGAAACTCAAAAATGAACTGAGAACCAATCTAGATAATTTCCACGACAGACGTCATAGCAACCGTGAACAGATCAAGTCATTTTTCGCAACCACTCTCGGAAAAATTGAGCAAACCTCCGATAACTTTCGCCAAAAATTAGCAGACATCATCGCGCCGAATAACGATACAGATTAATTTTGTAGTGCAACCGTGTAGCGCATAAGTTCCCATTTGCTTATGCGCTTTTTTTTATCGGTTTCGAGAGTACAAAGTTTTTCCACAAAAAATCAAGAAAAAGTAGGTTGTCAATCCTGCTGACGCAAACAACATGCACATCACCATAATTTGGTAGCGGACAGCTATCAATGGCGACACGCCGGATAAAATTTGCCCCGTCATCATTCCGGGTAGTGTCACCAGTCCAACGGCAAACAGAGAATTCACGATTGGGATCAGAGCCGCTTGAAATGCCTGATTTCGAGCCACTTTGTATTCCGTTTGGCGTTGCCCCTCAGTAAATAAGCGCTCCGCGCAAAGGCTGATGCTGGTCATACCGTTCGCAAATATCATCCCCGCAAGAGGAATGCTAAACCGAGGTTGATACCAAGGGGAAAGTCCTAAAACCAAAGCTGTCACCAGCCAAAGAATGCTGCCACCTGCCAGTAAAATGGATATAGTGGAAAAAAACCATAAGTTGGCGCGAGCCAAAGGCACCGTGCGTAACCCAATCCATGCGGCCGCAGAAATCATGACCGAAAAAACTATTAGCAACAGATAGAGTTCGTTCGCTGCAAACAGATAGTTTAAGAAAAATCCGACAATAAGCAGCTGAGCTAACATCCTGATCAGCGCATATATTGCTGTTCCGGCTTCCATTGACCAGCGAAACAGTATGATTAACACCAATACCACCGGTACAAAAGCCAATGCTAGATTCAACCCCGTGATACTGGGCAAATGCTCAGTCATACTGCCTCAATCTCTGGACTTTGATTACCTTCTACACCGCTATAGGTAATATTATGAACACCCAATTATTACTGTATCAGCTTTTTTTCTTATATTGCTCTATTTCTAGTTTCCATGCTTTTGGACCGGTCTGATGGACTGAATTGCCAAGGGAATCCACCGCCACAGTCACTGGCATCTCTTTTACTTCAAATTCATAAATCGCTTCCATGCCCAACTCTTCGAAAGCCACCACTTTTGCAGACTGAATGGCCTTAGATACTAAGTAGGCAGCACCGCCAACGGCCATCAGATAAACGGCTTGGTGCTTTTTAATCGCCTCTATCGCCACCGGCCCTCTTTCTGCCTTGCCTATCATGCCCAGTAAACCTGTTTCCTCCAACATCAGTTCGGTAAATTTATCCATTCTCGTAGCAGTAGTGGGTCCGGCTGGTCCGACAACCTCATCACGAACAGGATCCACAGGACCCACGTAGTAGATAAATTTACCCTTCAAGTCCACCGATGCCGGTAGAGATTCACCGGCATTAATCAGATCACGAATTTTCTTATGTGCCGCGTCTCGCCCTGTCAGCAACTTTCCGGACAGCAGCAATCTATCTCCAGGTTTCCAGCTGGCTACTTCCTCGGCCGTGACCTGATTCAGATCCACCGGTTTGGATGCGCTATCGGGTTGCCAGGAAATATCCGGCCAATCACTTAGCTTCGGCGGTGTGAAGGTGGCCGGGCCGTTGCCATCTAAAACAAAATGGGTGTGTCTTGTAGCCGCACAATTCGGGATCATTGCCACCGGCAGTGAGGCCGCATGGGTGGGGTACTCTTTGACTTTAATGTCCACAACGGTAGTTAATCCGCCTAACCCCTGAGCGCCAATTCCCAACTCATTCACTTTTTCATACAGCTCGATTCTTAATTCTTCTGCTCGATTACTCGGGCCGCGCTGCAATAATTCTGGCATATCGACAGGATCCATCAGGGACTCCTTAGCCAACAGCATCGCTTTTTCTGCGCTGCCACCGATGCCTATTCCTAACATACCTGGAGGACACCATCCCGCACCCATAGTGGGCACCGTGTCTAAAACCCAATCGACGATACTGTCAGTAGGGTTAAGCATGATAAATTTAGCTTTATTCTCGGAGCCCCCTCCTTTTGCAGCGATTTGTATTTCCAGCTTATCACCAGGAACCAACTGTGTGTGAATGACCGCGGGTGTATTATCTTTGGTGTTTTTACGTGCGCCAGCGGGATCTGCCACCATGGATGCGCGCAGAGGATTGTCTTTATCCAGATAAGCCCGACGCACTCCTTCTTGAATCATCTCCTCGAAAGGGAGTTGTGCATCCCATTGCAACTCCATGCCGATACGGGCAAACACAACCACTATACCTGTATCTTGACAGACGGGCCGGTGCCCCTCTGCACACATTCGAGAGTTTGTTAATATCTGCGCCATGGCGTCCTTGGCAGCAGCTGAGCGTTCCATTTCGTAGGCCTTCGCCACGGCCTGGACGAAATCTACAGGATGATAATAAGAGATGAATTGTAGCGCCTCTCTAATGCTCTCGATTAGATCGGCTTGCTTGATGATCGTCATGAGGACTCCTAAGGAAAATTCTGTGATCCATTTTACGTGTAGGAAAGATTCAGTGCCATGTCAATCAGCTTATCGAACCAAAGCGCAGTTGCTGGTGTAGAATGTATTTTTAACCAAACCTGTCAGCGATATGAGCCATTGCCAGATCACGCCTCTACCCTATCAATCCAATTCACTGGAGTGGTTTGGTCAGTTACAAACTTTCAAATATCCGATGCTGCTCGACAGCGGCACCCGCCAATTTGGCCAGGGCCGGTATGATATCCTCTGTGCTGATCCCTACCAACTGTTATTCGAAAAAGAAGGTCGCTATTTTATAAAAACTGCCCAGGGGGATCTGACGCAGGTATGCGATCCTCTGGAAACCCTCAGATCTTCGCTATCTCACCTAGATCCGAATCAAGAATGGCCCTTTACCGGGGGCGCAATTGGCTATTTTAGCTACGACTTCGGCGCCCAATTGCAAGGTATCCCGCTGAAAACAGCTACCGAGTACGTACCGTCACAATTGAATTTGGCCTTTTATGCCTGGGCAATAGTGATAGACCATCAGGAAAAACGAGCAGCGCTTATCATCCAACCGGATCTAATTCAAAATGAGTTTGATAGCAATACACTGATAGCGCGTCTTCTTAAAGGCAACAGATACCGGGCACAACCGGTGCGCCTCGGTGAAGTGAGTCGCAACACCAACCGTGCAACCTATCTTAGTGCTGTGGATAAGATCCTGCAATACATCCAAGCCGGTGATTGCTACCAGGTGAATCTATCACAGCAGTTCCAGAAGCCTGCGGTGGGCGATCCATGGGATATCTATCTTCAATTACGGGAAATAACACCTGAGCCCTTTAGCGCATTCTTGCGTTTCAATGACTATGCAATCATGAGTTTCTCACCGGAGCGTTTTTTAAAGGTGGATCAGGATCTAGTATTATCAGAACCCATTAAGGGCACCAGACCAAGAGGCTTAACGGATATAGCCGACCAAATTCTAAAAACAGAGCTGTCTTCTTCGTCTAAAGATCGGGCCGAAAACATCATGATAGTAGATCTGCTCAGAAACGATTTAGGTCGGGTGTGTGAGATCGGTTCGGTGAAAGCCTACCCTCTCTGTGAATTAAAAACCTTTTCTAAGGTGCACCATTTGGTTAGTCAGATCACCGGACACCTAAATACTTCTCATGATAGGGTGGATCTGCTCTGCGCTTGTCTACCGGGCGGTTCAATCACGGGTGCGCCTAAGATCCGCGTGATGGAAATTATTGACGAATTGGAGTTCCATAGACGAGGGATCTATTGTGGCACCATTGCTTACTTCAGTTTCAATGGCCAGATGGATAGCAATATCTGTATACGCACGGCCCTCTTTCATCAAAATCAGCTCTATTACTGTTCAGGGGGTGGAATAGTGGCAGACTCCAACGCGGAAAACGAATATCAGGAGTGCCTGGCAAAAGCCGCAGTGCTCTTTTAAAGTAAACCGCATCATCCACTTTGCTCTAAGTGGGCCAATATCAATTGAGTCAAGAGATCGACATAAGCGTGCTCGAGTTCATGTCCCATAGAGGGGATCAGATGCAAGTTGGCGTGGGGAAGCAACTTCTTGAGTTGCTCGGCGGCGGACAATGGAATGAGCGGATCTTGTTCTCCTTGAATCAACAATGTAGGGATCTGCATATCAACAAGTGCACGACTTCTATCCTGCGCTGCGCTGATCGCATACATTTGATTGAGTTGCCCTTGTGCTGAATATCCCCGCGCCAACAGCGGTGCACACAAAGAGGACCACTGCCCTTTGTTGAGCGTGCTGTGGTTTCCAGCCAACCGTGATCGCAAACGTATCAGATAGTTTAGCAATGAGGATTCTTTCTTGATAGGCGCACTGAATAACGACAATTCAGCCTTTGGATCAGGTGGTATGCTAGTGGGACGATGACCACTGTGGGTGTTGATCAAGGTAAGCGACTTGAGTCGCTCAGGAGAGCTAAGCGCCAACAGCTGCGCCACCATGCCGCCCATTGAATAGGCCACACAGTGAAATTCTTGAACTTCGAGTGCATCACATAACTTTCGCGTATCTGAAGCCAGATCAGACAATTGGTAAGGTAAGTGCGCTACATGACCCTTTTTAATCAGTTTCAATACTTCTGTTGCCGTTGACTGAACTCTGTCATAGTGTGTGGAGAGTCCAGAGTCTCGATGATCAAACACTAAGGTTTGATATCCATTTTGATTAAGCGCGCAAAGTAACTCTCTAGGCCATTCTATGAGTTGTCTGGCAACTCCCTGAATCAATACTATAGGTTCACCACTCCCGGAGTGTTGATAACACAACTCAATACCGTTTGCGTGTGCTATTTCCACGCCTTTAGTGGCTAGCTGCCAACGAGCTGTTGTCTACTTCCTGAGACATCTGTTGACCAGAGGCGTGATTCATTTGCGTCTCTTTCACTTGATTTGGAAAGACCACTTCAACGCGCAATCCTGCTCGACCATCTTTACGATTCGTCAGTTTAATCCTGCCCCCATGCATTTCGACAGAACGTTGAACGATAGACAGTCCCAAGCCACTGCCCTGCTCTTTGTGCCCCAAACCTCTATGGAATCGTTCCAGTACTCTCTCTTTTTCCAGATCCGGGATCCCTTGACCGGTATCCAGTACACACAGACGGATCTCATCAGCATAGCTCTGACACAAAATTTGCACTTCACCTCCCTGGTCGGAGTACTTAATGGCATTATCGAGTAAGTTACGAACCAACGCACACAATGCAGAATCATTTGCATTCATTAAAATAGCTTTACCCGAAAAAGTCGTCTTCAACTTGAGTGATTTTTCTCGTGCCAAGGGGCGGATGTCTTGCACACAGTCATTGATGAGATCCACCAGATTCAAATCCCTCTTAATAATTTTATCATCTTCTAGACGACTGAGACTCAGTAGCTGCTCTGCTAAATGGGCTGCGGCATCGACACCTTTGACTACGTTTTCCAGTGCTTTATGTCGTTTGAATGGGTCTGCTTCCCGCATCGCCACCTGAGCTTGAGTTTTAATGGCTGTTAACGGGGTGCGTAACTCATGAGCGGCATCCGCGGAGAACCTTTTCTCGCGTTCATAGCTTTCTGTGATCTTGACGAACAATCCATTCAGCGCGCGAATAAGAGGATGTACCTCCGTGGGCACCTCTTCCAGACTGATGGGTTCTAAATTTTCCGGAACCTCTTCTTCAATTCTCTTGGCTGATGAATCAATGAAGGTCAATGCGCGAACAATGCTGCGCCAAATAATAAAGGCTAAGATTGGAAATAAAATAAACAAGGGCAACGTGCTGCGCAGCGCCAACTTTGTGGCCACCTCTCTTCTCAAATCACTGCGTTCAGCCACATAAAATCGATATTTCATCAGCGGATGGGAGAACACATACACTCGCCAGACTTGCTCATTTAAAATTTCTTCCACAAAGCCTTGACTCGCACTTGTCAACGGAATATCCGGAGACAGGCTGGATTTAAGCAGCAAGCCTCCTTGCTCTCGCCATATTTGAAAAATGATGCGTCTATCGAAGGAGTGGGAAAAATCTTGCTGCACTAAATGCTCTTCGAAAGAAGACATGGATAGCTTGATGGACTCAAGATATCCCTCTTCATCTGCAAAGGAGAGTAAACTGTTTAAAGTATGGGCGGAGCGGGATAGTTGCGCATCGAAAATACCTTCAATTTCTTTATAGCTATCTAGATAGTTCCAGCATACCAGTACGACCAATACTAGAAACAGAAAAGATATTTGCGTGATCAACAAATAACGGGTGACCGAGCGAATCATGAGACCTTGTCTATCATATACCCCACACCACGAACAGTTTGAATGACTTCATTGCCTACTTTCTTCCTAAGGTTATGAACATGCACCTCTAGCACGTTGCTCTCGATGTCGCCGCTCCAACCGTATAAGCGACGCTCTAAACTGTCTCGGGTCATCACTCGGCCTTGGTTTTCTAACAATAGCCTCAGCAGGTTAAATTCCCGACGGGAAACTTTGATCTCATCGTCCTTCACCATCACACGATGGGACGCTGGATCCAGTGTTAAATCTTCCCGGGAAATGACTGGCCAACTGCGGCCAGCCGACCGTCGGATAATGGCGCGCAAACGAGCAAAAAGCTCTGAGATATCGAAAGGTTTCACCAGATAGTCATCTGCGCCAAGATCTAATCCTTCTACCTTCTCTTCTCTGGTATCGCGAGCAGTGAGAATGAGTACCGGCATCTCACTTTGACGTTCACGCAAGCCTCGCAGGATCTCCTTACCATTCAACCCTGGTAGGCCTAAGTCCAATACCATTGCATCGAACGGTTCCGCCTCCAGGGCGGCGGTGGCATCCAGACCATTTTCTAACCACTCTACTGTATATCCCTCCTGCTCTAGCCCGGCCCTAACGCCATCGCCAATTAACAGATCATCTTCAACAAGTAATATTCGCATAACGGCCTCATAAAAATCACGATTGGGATTAATTCACTGGCGCATTCGATTCTGTTTCCGACATTAGATAAAGCAATCGAACACAGAGATTCGAATTTAGCGTACTAATCATCCCATTCAGTGCTTAAGTTTATATGAGCACCGATCCAGTGCAACCTAGACGCATGGATTCATTTCCGCTGAAGACAACAACAAGGTTTTCTGAACTCAAACAGGGGAAAGCGGTATTATAGATAATATATTTCTTTAAGTTGTTATTATAATTATTTATTTTTATTAGATAAATACCAGGGCCCTAACCTGCCGGTACTGGTGACAGTATCCGGCAGGGGTTCAATTTTACATTAAGCAGGCAACAGAGATTGAATTGCTTGCATCTCTTCTATTAACTCGGCTTCCGTGTTTTTCATCTGTTCGAGGCTGAAATCCGCAATCTGCAGATCCTTAACTATTTTCCACTGTCCATCCTCACAAGTGACTGGGAAAGAATAAATCAATCCCTCGGCGATACCATAGCTACCGTCACTGTAGACCGCCATACTCACCCAACTACCGTCGCTACCCAGTACCCAGTCACGCATATGCATTAAGGCCGCGTTGGCCGCAGAAGCCGCACTGGAAGCACCTCTGGCTTTGATCACTGCCGCACCCCGTTGTTGCACAGCGGTAATAAATTCATTCTGATACCAATTGGTATCGATTTTTGAGAGTGCTGGTTCATTTTGAATAAGACAATGGTGCAAATCTGGATATTGTGTAGAAGAGTGGTTGCCCCAGATAATCATCTTATCGATATCCATCACTTGCACACCGGCCTTTGCAGCCAGCATCGAACAGGCTCGGTTGTGATCCAGGCGTGTCATAGCAGTAATATTTCGCGGTGTGATGCTAGGTGCATTTCTTTGCAAGATCAGCGCATTGGTATTGGCCGGATTGCCTACAACTAACACCCTAATATCTCGGTTCGCTACTGCTTCTATCGCTTTGCCTTGTACAGAGAAAATTTGCGCATTCGCTTCCAACAGATCTTTTCTTTCCATTCCCGGTCCACGTGGACGGGCGCCTACTAACAATGCATAGTCAGAATCCCGAAACGCCACATTGGCATCATCCGTACAAATAACCTCTTGTAATAAGGGGAAAGCGCAATCGTCTAATTCCATCGCCACCCCTTTTAACGCGTCGAGAGCGGGGGGAATTTCCAAAAGTTGAAGAATAACAGGTTGATCCTTACCCAACATTTCACCCGCTGCGATGCGAAACGCCAACGCATAGGATATGTTGCCCGCAGCTCCAGTAACGGTAACCCGAACAGCCTTCTTCATAGAGTTCTCCCATTAAGTTTTGAGGAGCGCCATCAGTGTAAAAAACGCCCCTTCGTATTTATCGTAGTGTGATTTATTTTCTCACAGAATGCCGCTGATGGCATCAAAACTCCGTTGTCTCTCGGTAGACAGATGCAGCGGTCGCACCAACGTAAGGGCTAGCGCCTAAATAACGCACACCTAATGTTCCCTGCACGAAGGTGTATGTCAGTTGTGCACCATGATTGCCGCAACAGCGATCCACAACGATCCAATCCATAGCCTCATCATCATTGATTTCAACACGTCTCACTAACAACTCAGTGGGTCTATTTTGGACAGAGTCAGGACACCTCTCTTCAGCGTTCGGGGTAGCACATTTTTTTAACCACTCAAGGGGTGGTAAATAGATCAGAGGTGCAACCAACATTTTATCCTCAATGATATCCTTATCCAGAAACCGAGGGGGTAATGCATTCAAGGTGGTTGCTAACTCGAGAGTGGAGAACCATAGCTGTTGTGGTAAATAGGCAGAATTTGCTCCCATACCTAAGAATGGCTTGACGCCTAAATAGTAATAGTGATCGCCATTGTTTAAGAAACTATAAACTAACTGCATACCTCCGTTACTACAACATCGATCTAACACCAACCGATCGTCGATACCGTCGGAATCTATATCTCGTTTGTAAACTTTTAATTCCGTCGCTCGACCTTGCACAGTTGTGGGACACTTCGAGTGGTGTTCAACTGAGTGGCTTCCTTCTGCCGTACAGTGCAACAACCAAGAAAGAGGATCCTTGACTTTCAGTTGTGTATATCCCTTTATGCGAGCGGAATCAATTCGAAGCGACTTATACGAATACTTTTCAATAGGTGAGTGACTCGGTAGTTTCTGTGGTGTCGTGCTAACCACTTTTGTGCGCGCAACGGGCTCTAACTTAATTGGCACGGGTATGGAAGGATTTTGAGATGCAGTGTCTACCTGCTCAATGTGACTCATCTGTACCGGGGCGAGATCATCGAAATCAGATAATTCATAGCCGATTGCTGCATCGGATTGATGCTGCTGCGATAAGTTTAACTGGAGATCATCATGATATGCTGGTCTGATTGACCAAATTGTATTCGATAAGGGTAGTCCCACTAGACAAATCAACAGTAGGAGCATCAAGAAAATTCCAAGATAGCGTCGCCAGGTAGAGAATGAAACGTGCGCCAGAGGAGGGTCTGGATGAGCGCATAAGAGATCTCTCCTTTTAGCAAACAAACTGTCAAATTTGGATTGTTCCTCACCTATCGCTGGAAAGAGCGTGTTTTTTTTATTTGACATTCGGATGTTCAGAGACGCTTAATAGGTTCCTAGCATTCTCGAACTAAACTCTCATTTTTTATACTTTATTGAGAATGCAATGCGCAAATTATCGTTTAATTCGAGATTATAGTAAACTCTTCAATAAGACCAACGAGAACCTCCTATCAATCCACAGGCTGTTCTATACAGGATGACTCAGAATTCGACGGATCGGCGGAAGTCAGAAATATTACGTGCGACCAGATCTTAGACATACATAGCTTCAATGGCATCCGCATAGCGTTGCATCACCACATTTCGCTTCACTTTCATGGTGGGCGTCAACATCTCATTCTCCAATGTAAATTCTGCTACCAAGGTAATTTTTTTAATGGTCTCAAATGAGGCGAATTGCTCATTAAATTTCTCTACTTCCGCCATGATGAGGTTTTTTATCTCCTCATTTTTAATTAGATCCGCTTCATTTTCTGCGCCGATCCCCTTTTCACGTGCATACTCTTTAACAGTGTCTAAATCGAGGGTCACTAGTGCGCAAAGATAATTATGTCGATCCCCTACGACGCAGACCTGGTTGATATAGGGGCTTAAGGCAATAGTGCCTTCCAATTTCGATGGCGCCACATTTTTTCCACCGGAGGTAATGATCAGATCTTTTTTACGTCCGGTGATGGTCACGAATCCCTCTTCATCAATGGTGGCCAAATCCCCGGTGAGTAACCACCCTTCGGGTGTAATGGTTTCTGCCGTAATCTCAGGCATCTTGTAGTAGCCTTTCATCACATTATCACCGCGCACCATTAACTCACCACTTTCCCCAATTTTAATTTCGATGCCAGGACCAGCTTGACCCACTGTACCAAACTTATAATTATCAAATCGATTCACATTAGAAAAAGAGGTGTTTTCAGTCATGCCGATACCTTCCAGAATCGGCACACCGGCACCATCAAAAAATTTTGCAATCTCTGCATTTAAAGGTGCTGCGCCACTAATGGCCCAACGAACTCGACCACCTAATGCTGCGTGAATTTTGCTAAATACCAGTTTATTTGCGATTTGGTACTTTAACGCTAGAAGTCCAGATATAGGCTTATGTTGGGCTTTAAGCTGACTGGCTTGTGCGCCCACGCCAACGGCCCACCGAAATAGCTTTAACGCCACCCCACCTTTAGCTTCAGCACCGCTATTTATTTTGGAATAGACCTTTTCATACACCCGTGGCACGCTGGCAAACCAATGGGGTTTGACCAATCCTAGATCTTCTACCAGCGTATCCACGCTGCGAGCGAAATTGGTAGTGGCGCCATAGTGCAACGCGGAATACACCAGGATACGCGCGAATACATGGGCCAAGGGCAAAAAAAGCAACGTCTCGTCATCCGCCTCAGTCTGGACACAATGAACCACCGATTGTGTACTGAAAGTCATATTTTTATGGGTTAACTCTGCACCCTTTGGCACTCCAGTGGTGCCGGATGTATACACGATGGTAGCCGAATCTTCTGTAGTGAGTTGATCACGTACTGACTTAAGCGACTCCTCGGAACACTCATTCGCCAAAGACAAGAACTCGTCAAAGGTCTGTACCCAAGGCTCCTCACTTTGCCCATGGAACAACACAACTTGTCTGACTTTGGGCAATTCAGATCTCACTTCGGAGATTTTTTTCACCTGGGCTAAATCTTCCGCGAATATAATTACCGAATCGGAATGGTCAATGATGTACTGACAATCAGGTGCCAACAGGGTTTGATATATGCCCACTGTCACACCTCCCGCACTGGCAGTGGCAACGTCGGTTAACACCCACGGGTAGTTGGTGTGACTCAGGATAGTCACTTTCTCGTCTTTTTTAAGCCCAAAGGCAAGTAACGCTCGAGCCAGTTGATCTACCTCCCTGGCGAACTGACTCCAGGTCACTTGGTGGGGATTCAATTGAGAGTCGAACCAGCGATAAGCCGGTTTATCAGGAATGCGATTCACCGTATCCATCAGCAAGTGGTAGGTAGATTGGTACTCTTGTATGTTCATCCTGATCCCTCTTTTGACTTCCTAGTTATCATCGTAAAATGAAAGGGTAGCTATGGACAAGCTGTCTGTAGCTTAGGACGAAACTTTACCTGTAAAAAGCGAAAACTAAAAGCTGCTAATATTCGAATCAAAACTGACCTGGAATCTCTAGCAATGTATGAGCAAGAATTTGAGCTCGATCCTAATATCGTCTATCTGAACCATGCGGCGGTCGCACCCTGGCCCACACGTACCAAACAAGCAGTAATCGATTTCGCCACAGAAAACGCGCTCTATGGGGGCGCAAGATATGACCGTTGGCTGACAACAGAAAAGGCGCTAAGAGAGAAGCTCGCTCGATTAATCGGCGCGGAGCCATCGCATATTGCATTGCAGAAAAACACCTCAGAGGCATTGTCTACCATTGCCTACGGTATCCAATGGAAACCTGGAGATTCCATTGTCACCAGTCAACAAGAATTTCCCTCGAATAGAATCGTCTGGCAATCACTCAAACCTTTGGGCGTAGAAACCCGCTGCATCGACCTCTATTCCACTGAGTGCCCGGAAGACGCGTTGTTTCAGGCGACGGACTCCTCCACTCGGCTCATTGCCATCTCCTCAGTGCAATACGGCTGTGGTTTGCGTATGGATCTGCAGCGGATCACTGAATTTTGTCAACACAAGAAGATCCTCTTATGTGTGGACGCCATTCAAAGTTTGGGGGCAGGACAGTTCAATTTACAGCAGACACCAGCAGATTTTGTGGTCGCAGATGGGCACAAATGGATGTTAGGGCCAGAAGGCACTGCGCTACTTTATGTTCGCCCGGAACTAAGAGATGCCATGAAACTAAATGAATTCGGCTGGCACATGATCAAAGAGCGTTGGCGATTCCCCCACGGCGCGTGGGAAATCGCTGAAGACGCCACCCGTTTCGAATGTGGTAGTAGCAACATGACCGGTGTACATGCGCTCGATGCCAGCTTGTCCTTGATTGAAGAGGTGGGCATTCAAGTCATTGAAGAAAATCTGGTAAAACAAGTCAGCGAACTCATTGACTGGATCGATTTGCAACCGAATCTACAGCTGATCACTCCGCGGGCGGAAAATAGAAGGCTGGGCATATTAACTGTAAAAAAAGTAGGAGTGGATAATAGCGCCCTCTATCGCGATGCAAAAGGCCGCGGCATCTATCTAGCTGAACGCAGTGGCGGCGTGCGGCTTTCCCCTCATTTCTATACGCCGAAAGATAAGACGCACGAGGCACTGGCGTTTATTCGAGACTACAGATAAATTTCACAGCCTGTTGGAAGGTTTGGCCAACCGAGCGCGGTGCTTCAACAGTACTCATTTACCTATTGTGAATTAACTGTGTCATTTAATTTATTTGATATCTTATTGTTAAATAATAATTACATCGATTTAAGATACTAAACTTGGGCGTCAGATCGCCGATTTCAAAGTATCAGCACCGGAATATACTTGGATGACGCGTTTACTCTCACTGCTCTTACGGCCCTTTTGGAACCGCGCTATCGAATGGCTCACCTGCGAAACTGAAGCCGAATGGCCTGTCATTTGCGATTTCGATCGCGTATGCGCGGAAATCAAGCCCTGTGACGTGGTATTGATAGAGGGCACGAACCGAGTAAGCCAAGTAATAAAGTTAATCACTCAAAGCGCCTGGTCTCACGCGGCTCTCTATATAGGTAGATTAGAAGACATTAAAGATCCTGAATTATTGGCGCGCATCACTGAACTTTCCGGTGGCGACCCCAACGAACACTGGATCTTAGAAGCGCAATTAGGAGAAGGAACTCATATTTCTCGCCTGAATCGCTACCAGCAGGACAACATCCGGATATGCAGACCAACAGGTCTCTCGGAAACAGATAGTGAAGCGGTAATCTCTTATGTTCTAGATCGGGTGGGCAATGAATATGACGTTCGCCAAATCTTAGATTTGGCTCGCTTCATGTTTCCTCTGTGGATACTGCCCAGACGCTGGCGCTCTACATTATTCGAACATCATGCTGGGCGTCCCACTAGAGATGTCTGCTCCAGCCTCATTGCGGAAGCATTCATGCACGTCAACTACCCCATTTTGCCAATGATTAATCGATGTGAAAATAATCGATTGCGCCTTAGAAAAGGCAATCCCCGTCTTTTTACACCGAGAGACTTCGACTACTCCCCCTATTTCGAAATCGTTAAATATCCATTAGTGGATTTCGATGGACACACCGGCTACCGTCATTTACCTTGGGAAGCGACACTACCTGGCTCAACGGCAAGTGGTGCACAAGTTGTTCAGACAGACATTCCTGCCTGGGGAGATTTTCTTACCAAAACCCAAAAGCAACGTTTGGGGCTAGTGACGACGACCCGACGAGCCACCGATAATAAAAAAATTCAGTAGCGTGCTGATTCAGTTGGGTTCACAGAGTCATGCAAGCCGTGACGAGCACGGTTATTTGTTTGCGATTGTTGAGAATGCGAAAAAAGATAAAAGCGAAGTATTGATGTTAGATGCTAACAGTTTAGAGCAACGTTTGGCGGCCGCTCAATTGAACCATGTTCCGTGCTATAGTTTTTACAAAATGTATCTACCTAAACTTTTTATGGATACTTAGAACCATTCATTACACAAGTTCAATCGCTTCTCTTAAATGACCCACCGGGTAAAGACTCATGCCATCTATTTTCTGTGGTGGCATATTGGCTTTCGGAATCACTGCGGTATTAAATCCATGTTTTAGTGCTTCTCGCAAGCGTTCCTGTCCATTTGGTACGGGACGGATCTCTCCAGAAAGTCCAACTTCCCCAAAGATAATTCTTTTTTCTGGCAAGGGCCTATCTCTGTAGCTAGACAGCACAGCGAGCATAATTGCGAGATCTGCGGCGGTTTCATGAATGCGCACCCCTCCCACCACATTCACGAATACATCCTGATCCATTAATAGGGTGCCACCATGTCGACTTAATACGGCCAATAACATGGCCAGACGATTGTGTTCTAAACCCACAGCCAGTCGCCGTGCGTGCCCTACCCCTGCATCACTCACTAAGGCCTGTACTTCAATGAGCATCGGCTGACTGCCTTCACGAGTGACCATGATGGCGCTGCCGGACACCTCTGTTTCATGACGGGAAAGAAAAATCGCCGAGGGATTACTCACCTCTTTCAAGCCGTGCTCTGTCATCGCAAACACACCCAATTCATTGGCGGCGCCGTATCGATTCTTCAGCGCCCGCACCAATCGATAACGACTATCACTTTCGCCTTCAAAATAGAGCACCGTATCCACCATATGTTCTAATACACGAGGACCGGCCAACGCACCTTCTTTGGTCACATGACCGACTAAAAATAGTGTGGTATGCGTCTGTTTTGCAAAGCGCACCAATGCCGCTGTACATTCTCGCACTTGAGAAACAGAACCCGGCGCCGAAGTGATCCCCTCAGAAAACATAGTCTGAATAGAATCGATCACCATCACCGCAGGTTTCAATGCCTCTGCCTGTTGCAGGATAGACTCTAGTTGGGTTTCGGCCATCATCTGAATTGGTGACTGGCGCAAACCCAAACGTTCTGCCCGCAATCCCACCTGTTGAAGTGACTCTTCTCCAGTCACATAGAAGGTATTTTTTTGGCTGCTGAGACTCGCTAACAGTTGCAACAGTATGGTTGATTTTCCGATGCCGGGACTGCCGCCGATCAAAACCGCCGCACCCGCTACAAAGCCGCCACCGACTACTCGATCGAATTCCTTTAGCCCGCTTCGATAGCGGGGAATTTGCGTCGTTTCAACCTCATTTAAGCGAACCACTCTGTTGGCGTCACTGCCTGCATACCCCTGATGATTAGACGTGCGTACATGACTCATCACTGTGGATTGCTCTAGCGTGTTCCATTCACCGCAGTCTACACATTGACCTGCCCACTTCTGTTGTTGCGCACCACATTGACGACAGACATATATGGGTTTTGCTTTCGCCATTAACCGTCGCTCTCTTTGTGCGCAACCCGTGCTGCGACACGGCAAATTAATTCATAAGCAATCGTATTTGCGGCCTGGGCAATCTCTTCCACGGGTAGATCCCTGCCCCACAGCAGTACTCGATCACCCACACGAATGCTCTCTTTAGCGTCGGTGACATCGACACAGATCATATCCATCGACACCTTACCCACCAATGGGTAACGTCTTCCATGAATCACCACCGGCGTGCCCACAGCAACTTGGTGTGGATAGCCATCCCCATAGCCGGCAGAGACCACAGCAATCTGTGACTCTCTAACGGCAGTCCAAGTACCGTTATAGCCCACACGTTCGCCTGGCTGAACTAAATTGACAGCAATCACGGAACTGACCAAATCCATCACGGGTTCTAACCCCAGCTCAGAACCCGTTCTATCGCCAAATGGGGAAACCCCGTAGAGCATAATCCCCGGTCGCACCCAATCTAGATGACTACAGGGATGGTTCAACAAAGCAGCAGAATTGGCCATACTTTTTTCACCGCCAATGGCGTCGGTGGCGGACAAAAAGCCCTCTAACTGCTGTTGCGTCACGGTGCCATCCGCATCATCTGCTGAGGAAAAGTGGCTCATCAGTTTAATTTCAGGCGATACCCAAGTCATTTTCTTTAACGCGGCCACAATCGTATCTAACTCGACAGGTGATATGCCGAGCCTGTGCATGCCTGTTTCTATCTTAAGCCAGACGGATAGGGATCGTTCTAAAGGGTTCTGTTGTAACAGACGGATCTGTTCGGTGGTGTGAAGCACTAATTCACAATCTAGCGCCACTGCTTTTCTTAATTGATCACCATCTTGCACTCCCTCCAACAACACGACGGGTTGGGTGAAGTGCCGAGCTCTTAAAGCTTCGGCCTCTTTTAATCGCGCCACACCAAAGGCATCTGCCGCTGACAATGCAGTCGCTGCACGAATCAACCCATGGCCATAACCATTGGCTTTGATAACTGCCATGATTTTTGATTGGGGTGCCTGTCGCTTGGCGAGTTGCAGGTTATGAGAGAATGCCGCACGGCGAATCAGCGCCGTAGTACCTTCTTCTATCAATGGGGCTCACCATACTCAGCGGCGGTGTAGTTTTCAAATTTTGTATATTGTCCCAGAAAAGCCAACTTCACTGTTCCAGTGGGACCATTTCGCTGCTTGCCGATGATAATTTCCGCAATGCCTTTATCCACGCTATTTTCGTTATAGACTTCATCCCGGTAAATAAAGGTGATCAGATCAGCATCCTGCTCAATGGCACCCGACTCTCGCAAATCGGACATTTTTGGTCGTTTATCTGGCCGTTGCTCCAAACTACGATTCAACTGGGATAAGGCAATCACCGGTACCGACAATTCTTTTGCAAGCGCTTTTAAGGATCGAGAAATTTCTGAGATTTCTCCTGTTCGATTTTCCGCAAATCCTGCACTACGCATCAATTGCAGATAATCAATCACAATCAATCCCAATCCGTGTTCACGGGAGAGCCTGCGACACTTTGCTCGCAACTCTGTGGGTGTGATTGCGGGGGTATCATCGATAAAAATCGGCGCTTCAGAAAGAATACTCACTGCAGAAGTGAGGCGTGGCCAATCTTGTTCCTGCAGTTGACCGGTGCGTACTCTGGTCTGATCAATACGGCCTAGGGAGGACAGCATCCGCAGTGCCAGCTGTTCTCCGGACATTTCCAAACTAAAAAAGCCGACAGGCACTTTATTTCGAATTGCCGCCTGCTCTGCTATATTCATCGCAAAACTGGTTTTGCCCATCGAAGGTCGCCCGGCGACGATAATCAGATCTGACGGTTGCAGGCCGGCCGTCATGTCATCGAGTTTTGAATAGCCGGTCGAGACGCCTGTGATTGGTGAATCCTGATGGTAGAGCGCATCTATTCGATCCACTGCCTGCCCGACTAGGGTACGAATGGTTTCATAACCACGTCGGTTGCGCGCATTCACATCCGCGATTTCAAACACTTTGGTTTCCGCCAGATCCAAAATATCGTGACAGCTTCGCCCCTCTGGGCTAAATGCCGCCTCTGCAATATCAGTGGAAACAGAAATTAGTTTTCTAAGCACAGCACGCTCACGGACAATATCCGCATACGCGATTATATTGGCCGCAGTGGGTGTCTCTTTGACCAATTCACTCAAGTAAGCCAAGCCACCCACTTGATTTAATAATCCCTGGGCCTCTAACTCATCGCTTAGGGTCACTACATCAAAAGGTTTGTTGCGTTCACTTAAAGTACTAATAGAAGAAAAAATTAGCCTGTGGTCTGCTAAATAAAAATCCTCCGCATAAATTCTGTCTGCAATTTTGTCCCATGCCTCGTTGCTCAGCATCAACCCGCCAAGCACCGATTGCTCTGCTTCAATCGCTTGAGGAGGTAAACGTAGCCCTTGCATTTTCTTGTCTTGAGTGGGAGCGATGACAGCCATACTGGAAGCCTAACATGAGAACGGATAGATTGATTAACAAATATAATTTGTATCACTCTAATCCCGAAGGCTAAATTTGTTTACTCCTCCGGTTCAACCACCAGTTTAATGGCAACTTTGACATCGGTATGGAATTGAATGTCTACATCATGTTCGCCCAGAAAATGGATCGAACCATTTGGTAGCAACACTTCTTTTTTTTCCACCTCTACACCGGCATCGGTCAACGCTTTGGCGATTTCAGCGGTACCTACTGAGCCATACAGTTTGGACTCCTCGCCTGCTCGGTGCTTCACGCTCACCCGCTCCAATGCGACTAGCGCAGCAGCACGTTTTTCAGCCCCTTGCAGTTTATCCTTGGCTTTTTGCTCTAATTCAGCACGCCGTTCTTCATACATCTTAATATTTTCTGCGGTTGCCGGCACTGCCTTACCTTGAGGAATTAAAAAATTCCGTCCAAAACCAGAACGAACATTAACTTGTTCACCTAAGCCACCTAAGTTTGATATTTTTTCCAATAAAATTACCTGCATATCACGCACCTCCGAGTCAATTCTAAGCGTGTGGCGCCTGCCAAAGTCGCCTGAAATTAAACCATGAATCTGCCAAACCGAACATGGCTATTAACAAAATTAAATGTGGTAATACCACCATTAACACATACACACCAACCAGCCAGCTTGCGTTCAGTTGTTTTTCACCCACGACATAGTGGAGCAAACCCAGTCCAGCTAAGAAAAACATCGCTAACCCCACCACCAACAATTGATTAAAGATGCCCAATTGTGTGATTGGCAACACGCCAATGCCTATCAATCCCACCACCACCCAGGCAAATCGAGTACTCATTCTTAAGTGATGAAATTCCTGTTTAAACCCGCCAGGATTAAACAGCGCCGCCTGCCAATATCGAGCGAGAAACAAGCTGATAATATGGGTCATTAACAGTCCGGAAAGAAACAGACCCAATATAGGCAACTCTGTTAATTCAGGTATCGCAGGCGCATTCTCTACGCTATTCATCGCTTGCTGCAGAGCAGAACTAAATTGCCCCACAATATCATTCTCCAAGTCACTGAAAAAATGAAAAATCATAACTGCAATCAAGCCCAGGTAACTGGCCATCTCGATAGTAAAAGAGAGGGACACTGTTTCCCGCAAAATCACCGCAAACAGCCAGGGAGGAAATAAGCCAATTAATACAGAGGCGATGGCAGCGAACCAATTCCCTGACAATTGAAAAATCAGCAACGAAGCCAACGCTCCGCCTAACAATAAATTCAACAGGCCTTCCTGAGGTCCCTTGCGTAATGTAATGAGCGCATTCAATGCCCCAGCAAGAGGCCGAAATAGAGACCCGAGAACGAAGAACACTGCCACTACGAGCCCTGCATGGCCGCGGTGATTGATGATTGTTAAAACTAACTTGCGCATGGGCCCCTAGGGCCTTTAACTAATGGTGCTGATCGGTATAAGGCAACAGGGCCAAATAACGCGCACGCTTCACCGCTGTGGCCAGTTGCCGCTGATATTTGGCTTTCGTGCCCGTGATACGACTGGGTACGATTTTTCCGTTATCGGTAATGTAATTTTTCAGCGTGCCCAAATCTTTGTAATCGATCTCTTCCACACCTTCTGCGGTGAATCGACAAAATTTTCTACGTCTAAAATATTGGCTCATGGGATGAGTTCCTCTGCAATCGAATTAGCGCAATTATGCGGATGCAATAGCATCATCAACATCTGTTTCAGATGATTCGGGCTCTTGTTGTGCCTCGCCACTTTCTTCTTCTAACTGCTTGCTATCGTTGTCGTTATCTTCTTTATACTCTGCTCTGGGCTGAGACTCACGCTCCTCTTTGGGTGGCTTTGCCAGCTCAGAGGCTTCGCTAATGGCCTTATCTCGCTTAATTACCATATGACGAATCACTGCGTCGTTGAAGCGAAACGCCTCTGTGATCTGGTCTAATTCAGCCACAGTACATTCTACGTTTAATAATACATAGTGAGCCTTGTGTACCTTTTGGATTGGATAAGCCAATTGGCGACGCCCCCAATCTTCCAGACGATGAATAGCGCCTGCGGCATCTTCAACAATTGCTCGGTATTTTTCTATCATGGAGGGCACCTGGTCACTTTGATCAGGATGCACTAAAAACACAATTTCGTAGTGATTCATTGAGGTCTCCTCGTGGGTTTTGCCTTAGACAGACCAAGACAAAGGAGTAATAGACTGATTTTTACTGAATTCTACCTAAGATAACGCATGCACTCAACAATTACTCAGGATTTATCGATTTGGCGCTTAATTTCGAACATGGTCACACCCGCAGCGACGGACACATTGAGGCTTTGCAGTGAGGTTGCCATGGGGATCCTCACTAAAAAATCACATTCCTCTCTCACCACGGGCCGCAGTCCTTTTGCTTCTCCACCTAACACAACAGCGACCGAAGCCGGTAAATCAATATCGTAGAGACTCTGCACACCATTCAAAGCGAGCCCTACCACCCAAATATCTAACTTCTTCAAGGCTCGTAAAGTGCGCGCCAAATTGGTGACCTGATACAGTGGAACTAACTCTGTGGCGCCGCTAGCCACTTTGCGAACGGTCGCCGTCAAACCGACTGCTCTATCCTTAGGTACCACCACCGCATCGAATCCTGCGGCCGCAGCGCTTCTGATACAGGCACCAAGATTATGAGGATCTTGTACGCTGTCGAGCACCAACAGTTTTGCGCTATCTAAAGCTTCAAGGTGACGCACTAACGCGTGTTGATCTTGAGTCGCATGCGCCTTGAGCACACCCATCACACCCTGATGCTTGGCGCCGGGCGACTGTTTCTCCAGTTCTTCTTTTTCCACCCAGGTAATTTCTAATGGCACAGCGTCCGCTAGAGCGAGAATACGCTGCACACGTTTCTCTTCACGTTTGCTATTTAAAATGAGGCAGGATACTAATTCCTCTGGTTGGTGTGTCAACACAGACTCCAATGCATGCAAACCAAACACTTTATTTTGCTTGCTCACCCTACCTCTTTCTCTTTTTACCTTTTGATTTTTTCTTACGAAGTGGTTTTCTAGTTTCAATGGTCGAACTGTCCGCCAGCACAAAATCTATCTTCTTGGTTTCAATATCTACCGCTGCCACTTTAATGCGAATCGTCTGCCCCAATTGGTAATGAATGCCTGTTCTTCTGCCATTCAACCGGTGATGAATCGGGTCAAACTCAAAGTACTCCTGACCCAATGAGGTGACGTGTACCAAACCTTGTATATAGGTTTCCGTCAATTCGACAAATAGACCAAAGTTAGTCACACCGGTGATACAACCATCAAATTCCTGGCCCAACTTATCCAGCATAAATTGGCATTTTATCCAATCCATTAACGCCCAACCGGCTTCATCTGCTCGTCTTTCAGTATAAGAGCAGTGCTCACCCATGGACTCCATTCTCTCAGTGTCATAGACAAAATTTTCAGCAGATCCACCATCAATTAAATGACAGATGGCGCGATGTACAATGAGATCAGGATAACGCCGAATGGGAGAAGTAAAATGGGTATATTCTTTATAGGCCAAACCGAAATGACTTTGATTGTCTGCTTCATACACTGCCTGACTCAAAGAACGTAGCAGTACAGTCTCAATAAGGTGTCTATCGGGACGCGTCTTAACCTGTGAAATCAGTGCTGAATAATGTTTCGGTTGTGGCTGATTGCCACCAGCTAAATCTAATCCCAATGATTTTAAAAAAGTCTTGAGATCTTGCAATTTTTCACTAGATGGCCCCAGATGATTACGATACAGCGTGGGCATTTTGTGCTTATTTAAATACTTGGCCGCAGATACATTTGCCGCCAGCATGCACTCTTCTATCAAGCGATGTGCCTGATTCCTTTGCACCGCACCCATATTTAAGATCTGCAAATTATCGTCTAATTCCACTTTAGCTTCGGTGGAATCAAAATCTATGGCCCCCCGAATTTGGCGTCCGGCATAGAGTTGTTGATAAAGTGAAAACAGTGCATTTAAGTGTGGCAACGCATCGGCAAACTGATTCTTTAGCTCATCATCCTGTTGTTCCAAAATGGCGCTTACCTGAGTATAAGTGAAGCGTTGATGAGAGCGAATCAGTGCACGATAAAAGCGGTGGCGAGTCACTTTCCCCTCCGCGTTGACACTCATCTGACACACCAAAACCAATCTATTTTCATCCGGTTTTAAGGAACAAAGGCCGTTGGACAGTGTCTCCGGCAACATGGGTATCACCCTATGGGGGAAATAAACAGAGTTACCTCTATTGAACGCTTCTTTATCTAGTGCATCCTGATGCTTAACATAGTGAGACACATCCGCAATTGCCACATAAAGTTGCCATCCACCGGCATTTTGAGATTCACAATAGATCGCGTCATCGAAATCTTTTGCATCTTCTCCATCTATGGTGACAAAATATTTATCGCGCAAATCTTTGCGATCATCAGACGCTTCAGTGTCCAGCTTCTTCTGACACCGCTGTGCTCTGTTCAACGCAGATTCCGGCCAGTGCTCTGGCAAATCGTACTCACGAACCACTAACTGGGTCGCCAGCTGCAGATCCATGTGACGGCCCAGGGTCTCCACCACCTGGCCCACTGGCGGCCGTCGCTTTGTGGGCGGCTCACAAATCACTACTTCCACCCACTGGCCAACCTGATGACGGTTTGGCTTGTCCGCCAAAATTATATCGTGAGAAATACGAGGATTTTCCGGGGTCACAAAATAGATATTATCTTTGTGCTTCAACTTACCCACTAACTTCTGTGTGTTGCGCGTCAACACATCTACAATGGCACCTTCTAATCGCCCTTTTGCATCTTCCCCAACAATTCTGCACAGGGCGCGATCGCCATGAAAGAGTTGGCGCATTTCGGAGAAAGGCAAATAGAGATCTTTCGACCCTTCATCGGGCACCAGAAATCCATATCCGTCTGCATGTCCCATCACCTTGCCCGCGATAAAACTCAATTCTGAAGCCACCACATAACCGGCGCGACGATTTTTGATTATTTGACCATCTCGCACCATCGCCTTTAATCGCTTGCGGAGTGCGTCTCGGTCTTCTTGGGACTCTATCTGCAATAGCGCTACCAATTGACTATAAGTCAAAGGTGCGGCCTGCTTCGAGAGTTGTTCTAAGATGTATTCACGGCTGGCGATGGGTTGCCGAGGGGGCGGAGGCCAACCTCCGCGGAGCGCTGGCCCGGGTGCTGTTGCCCAAAGGGGCGAAGCAGGCGGACCAAGGTTCATCGAAGGCCCAGCAATTGAACCTCACCGCAGAGCAGCGCGAGCGTTGCCTCAAGGTCCTGCGGCAAGGTTTCCGAGGCGACGAGTTCTGGCCCTCGATCCATGCCGCCGAAGGTCTCACACTGGGCGGGTACGGAGCAGAGATCATCGCCCCGCTGAGTGAGAAGTTGAAGACGGAGACCGACGACCAACGCCGA
>JBGTSY010000016.1:0-44130 GCA_041940025.1 Thiotrichaceae bacterium
CCATCAGCACAAAAATATCCAATGACGGCAAGGAACTGACCATCAAAGTTGAAGGCCGTTTCGACTTTAATGCGCATCGCGAATTTCGTGCCGCCTACGAGCAGGCAAAAAATAATAGTACAAAATTTGTTGTTGATATGGCGGAAACGGACTATATGGATAGTTCCGCACTGGGGATGCTACTGCTTCTTAGGGAAAAAGTGGGCGGTGATAATGCCAACATTAGCATTGTAAAGTGTAAGCCAGAAATCAGACAAATTTTCGATATTTCCAACTTCAAGCATATGTTTCATATCGAATAATAGACCTATAACTATAACTTAACAAAAGGGAAGGCTGTGTCCCCGCCAGTCTCCGAGTCAAAACATATTCGTAAACAGACATGCCAGACGGAGTCGGGATGTCTGGTTTTAGTGGTCAATACTTCGCTAACAGATGCACGTGTGTACACTGAGTTTCTGCAGGCGGAGGGGCATCAGGTATGCTCTGCTCAAGGTAGCGAACAGGCACTAAGCCACTATTATAAATTCAAGCCCGACATCGTGTTAGTAGATATCAGCGCTAATGTACGAGAGGGCGAACATATCGTCCGTGCGATCAAAGAGCAGGATGAGTCTCAATTTGTGCCGGTACTGCTCATCTCATTGCAGCGCGAAGATGCTTTACTCGTAAAAAGTATGCCATTCGGTGCAGATGATTTCATTGCGGGGAGTTTCGATTCAGAGATTTTGCATTCAAAGATGAATGCAATGTTACGCTTGCGGGCTCAGTTTGTAGAACAACTGAATCGTCACCAAGAGCTTAGCCATCGCCATCAGAACATTATTCGTGAGCATGATCGAGCCGAGCGAATCTTCACCAGGATGTTACATCCCAGTGTTTTCAACTTACCCAATGTTCGACATTTACTCTCCCCTATGGGAACGTTCAGTGGTGATTTTCTATTGGCCGCCCCCACGCCTTTTGGCGGGCAGATCGCAATGGTGGCAGACTTCACTGGCCATGGGTTGTCCGCAGCGATTGGCGCATTGCCGACTTCCAATATTTTTTATGGAATGGCGCGCAAGGGTTTTTCAATAAGCGATATAGTGGTGGAAATCAATCAGCGTCTTTACAAAATCTTACCCCCAGAGATGTTTATGGCCGCTGGCATTATCTCCTACGAACCTCAACGCAGTTTGGTCTCGGTATGGAATGGAGGTATTCCAGAGATTTGGTTGAAGGCCAATGGCATGGGGCTTAAAGCCACATTTAAGTCTCGTTCATTGCCTTTGGGTATTTTGCCTGCCGATCAATTTGATCCGCAGATTGAACGAATGGAAGTAGAAGCCAATGATAGGGTTTATATATTCAGTGATGGTATTATCGAGGCGGAAAACCTGAACGATGAACGCTTTGGTTTACATAGATTAAAATCGATTGTTGAGGATGCCAAAAGCACGCAAGGATTGTTTAACGAAATCATTCTAGCCTTGGATACATTTAGGGATGGTAAAGAACAGACTGATGATCTGACCCTTTTGGAGTTTGCTTGTGATTTAGATCCCATCCCGGCAATGAGCAAGGTCAATGTATCTGAGTCGAATAAACCTCTAGCAGATTGGCAAACCAGTTTAGTATTAAATGGACCCACGCTCCGTAGTTATGATCCGGTGCCAAACATTCTGCAACAGTTAGTGGAAATCCAAGGCTTAAGTGTGCATCGTGAGCGTTTATACACTGTCTTTTCTGAACTATATACAAATGCGCTCGAACATGGGATCTTGGGGTTGGATTCTTCAATGAAAGTGAATGAAGATGGATTTAAACAGTACATTGAGTTACGAGAGCAAAAACTTGAAAATCTAAAGGATGGTCAAATTGAGATCATGATCACTCATCGTGCTCACACAGAGGGGGGACGTATCCATTTAGAAGTGCTCGATACCGGACCTGGATTCGACCATACGGCACCCTTACCCTTGTTGCGAAATAACAAAATTTTGTTTCGTCGGGGTATTCCTTTGGTGAAGGCGATATGCAGTGAGCTCACCTACCTGGGTCGGGGCAACCATGTGGTTGCTTGTTATGATTGGCATCAAGTCTCGTAACCCCTGCAGTGAACCTCCTAGGCGAATATTTTTCCGCGATCTAGCTTTCGAAGGTTGATCGCCTCGGCTAGGTGATCGATGAGGATCGTATCCTTCTTGTCTAAATCAGCAACGGTGCGCGCCACTCGTAAGATCCTGTCGTGGGCGCGAGCAGAGAGGTTTAATTTCGACATAGCATGGGACATTAACTGGATAGCATCGGCATTCAGTTGGCAGTACTCATTCAGTGCTTCCCCCTTGAGTACCGCGTTATCGCATTGCTGTCTATCCCATTGCCTCTTGCGAGCGCGATGAACACGCTGACGAATCACACAAGAATTGTCTAAGTGCTGTGTCTGTAAACTGCACAACTCTTCATAGGAGAGCGCAGGAATTTCAACATGTAAATCTATTCTGTCCAACAGTGGACCTGATAGCTTTGCCATGTATTTGATGATCTGATCGCTTGAACAACGGCAGCGGCCATCTACACTGCCGAAGTATCCACATGGACAAGGATTCATCGCCGCAATTAATTGAAAACGAGCTGGAAACTCAATTTGTTGTGCTGCCCTGGAAATGCAAATGGTGCCAGATTCAAGTGGTTCCCGTAACACTTCCAGTACACGCCTATCGAACTCCGGAAATTCATCCAGAAAGAGTACGCCATTGTGTGCTCTAGAGATTTCTCCTGGCTTCGGATGCGTGCCGCCCCCCACTAACGCCACTGCACTGGCGGTGTGATGTGGCGTGCGAAACGGACGTTCGGCCCAGCGTTCCGGCCTAAATTGTCCACTGACCACAGACTCAATGGCTGCACATTCGAGTGCTTGAAAATCTTCCAACGGCGGCAAAATCCCCGGCAGTCGGCTGGCGAGCATGGTTTTACCTGCACCAGGTGGACCGATGAATATGAGATTGTGTGCGCCCGCTGCAGCGATCTCCAAGCTGCGCCTCCCGTGGGCTTGTCCTTTCACGTCTGCCATATCTGCATACTGTTGTGGTTTCATTTCTGCTGGAACAGATTGGTCGGATGAGAGATCTTGTCCCTGAAGCCGAGCACACACCTGTACCAATGTATCCGCACCTAAGCAGGATAGGCCACGAATCAATTGCGCTTCCTTAAGGTTAGGGGCGGGAACAACTATGGTCCTGTTTGTGGCATGGCAGGCTAGCGAACAAGGGATCACACCTTTGACCGTGCGGATGTTGCCAGATAGGGCCAATTCACCGGAAAACTCAAATCCGTTGAGGTCAATGGGTAACTGTTCAGAGGCCGCGAGAATACCGATGGCAATGGGCAGATCGAACCGTCCCCCCTCTTTAGGTAAATCGGCGGGTGCCAGATTGATGGTGAGACGTCTAGTCGGAAAAGAAAATCCGCTATTGATTAATGCGCTGCGTACTCGCTCTTTACTTTCTTTAACTGAGGTTTCGGGTAGTCCGACGATAGACATGCCGGGGAGTCCGGCAGAGAGATGCACTTCCACAGTCACCAACGGCGCTTGGATGCCTAGCATAGCGCGGCTATAAACAATGCTTAGGGACATAGCTTGGAGTACGTCCTAATACAACAGCTACAGGGGGCGGGTTTTATCTATCTTTTAAAAGTGCTTCGAGATCTGCTACTTGTTTTTCTAATGCTTCTATTTTTTCTCTAGTACGACGCAAGACGGCGCGTTGTATGTCGAACTCTTCACGGCTGACCAAATCCACTTTTTCTAATACGGATCTGACTGATGCGGTTAGATTTCGTCGCATGTCACGACCCCAACTGCCGGCGTCAGTCGGCATCTGATCGGCAATTTTCTTACTGATTTCATCTAGAAAGTGGCGACTGGACATAGTGAATTTGAGCCTAGTTAAATCTTTCACCATTTTACCCAAAATCGAGCCGAACTGGGATAAATTATTCGTGCACTATAATAGTGCTAATTCCTTGTGGGTCTGCTCTATAACTGTGCATTCTCTCCCGCGTTAGTCTTTGGGCAAGCGTTAACCTATTGTAATTAAAACTAATCAGGGGATGGCATATTAGATGCAAAATCGCGCCGTCGTTAACGTGGAGGTGCCAGACCCAATCGTTAATAAATTTATTAAATCTTAGCAAAGAGAAAGGTCGGAGGCATGAAATTAGTCACGGCAGTTATTAAACCATTTAAGTTGGACGATGTTCGTGAGGCTTTGTCTGAAATAGGTGTTCAGGGGGTTACTGTCACAGAAGTCAAAGGTTTTGGCAGACAGAAAGGGCATACGGAATTATACCGAGGCGCGGAATATGTAGTGGATTTCTTGCCTAAGGTGAAACTAGAGACCGCGGTCACCGATGAAATGGTCGATCAGGTGATCGAATCCATTACCAAGGCGGCCAATACGGGCAAGATTGGTGACGGCAAAATTTTCGTATCAGATTTGTCACAAATTATACGCATTCGAACCGGCGAAACTGGTGCGGATGCGGTGTGACGCGGAAAATAACGAAACAAATTATTAACTGATTAGGGGTATTGACGTGGAAAATCAAATTTTTGAACTCCAGTATGCCATCGACACATTCTATTTTTTGGTCTGTGGTGCATTGGTGATGTGGATGGCTGCCGGTTTTGCAATGCTGGAAGCCGGTTTAGTTCGGTCAAAAAATACGACAGAAATATTAACTAAAAATGTGGCTTTATTTGCCATTTCTTGTTTGATGTATTTAGTTTGTGGCTACTCCATTATGTATGGGGGCGGGTACTTTCTTCAGGGCATCGAGACGGTGGACGTGGCAGAAGTGTTAGCCGCTTCCGCAGAAAATGGCTTCGACGGAGATTCAGTTTACTCTGGCGCTTCTGACTTTTTCTTCCAAGTGGTGTTTGTGGCCACTGCCATGTCGATTGTCTCTGGCGCAGTAGCCGAACGCATGAAGCTCTGGGCATTCTTAGCTTTTGCAGTGGTCATGACTGCTGTGATCTACCCAATGGAAGGCAGTTGGACTTGGGGTGGAAACGATGTGTTTGGCATGTTTAATTTAGGAGAGGCTGGTTTCTCTGACTTTGCAGGATCCGGAATTGTACACATGGCCGGTGCCGCTGCGGCTTTGGCAGGCGTGTTGTTGCTGGGTCCTCGTGCCGGTAAATATAGTAAGGATGGTAAAATCAATGCTATCCCAGGTGCGAACCTTCCTCTCGCCACTCTAGGTACTTTCATCTTATGGATGGGTTGGTTCGGCTTTAATGGCGGTTCCGTTTTGAAGTTAGGCGATGTGGCCAATGCACACTCTGTGGCGATGGTCTTTCTAAATACCAATACTGCTGCGGCAGGCGGTGCAATCACTGCTCTGATTGTCGCTAGATTGGTGTTCGGAAAAGCGGATCTCACCATGCTGTTGAATGGTGCGTTGGCAGGATTGGTAGTGATCACCGCAGAGCCGTCAACGCCCACTGCGCTGCAGGCAACGCTATTTGGTGCGGTAGGTGGCGCGTTAGTAGTAGCCAGTATTGTCACCTTCGACAAATTGAAAATTGATGATCCCGTTGGTGCTATCTCAGTCCACGGTACATGCGGTTTGCTGGGTCTACTACTGGTGCCGCTAACCAATGACGGCAGCACTATTAGCGGCCAGTTGCTCGGAGCTGCCACCATCTTCATTTGGGTGTTCGGCGTCAGCTTATTGGTATGGGCAGGGTTAAAAGTCGCAGTGGGCATTCGTGTCAGTGAGGAAGATGAATACGAAGGTATGGACTATGTAGATTGCGGCATGGAAGCTTATCCGGAATTTACCAAACAGTAATTCTCTTTACCTATCTTGTATCAACAGTATGCGGGCCCTTGTGGCCCGCTTTTTTATTCGTGCAATGGCATGGACTCATTTCATAATCGAATAGAGGTACCGATTACTTGCATGCAGGTGATCTCGACAGTCGTTCATTAATCCGCACCGATATAGAGACTACCGAAGGAATGTTGCAGAAAACGGCTTGGCAGATCCCTAGTGATTTGCTTCTAGCGACAACTTAATTAATGCTTGATCAAGTCGGCCCCTGTTCTATGCGCCCGTGGTCTGCTGCATAGAAAAGACGCTTTACACGCGTTACTCCCGCCAGCTTGAAGCGAGGGATCCAGCCTTTCGGGGAATTCTGACTTTTTACGTTCTTACCAGTTCATGGCTGGGAGTCTTCTTTGCAGACATCTTCGGCTTGCAATCCTTTTTGACCATCTGTCACGGTAAAAGAGACATTCTGACCTTGGGTTAAGGTTTTAAAACCTTCTCCACGAATTTGGCGAAAATGCACAAAAACATCGTCTCCTTCTGGTCTTGTAATAAATCCGTAACCCTTACCATTATCAAACCACTTCACAATTCCTTTTTGACGCTCTGACATACTCATACACTCCGCGCTTTCTTTGTTGGTAATTCAACCGACTGACTTATATCTGAGAATATTGGGGCGCGGAGCAAGTAACAGACGTATTTCGGATAGATCCAAGGCGTTAATTCACTGTTGCTCATTGACACTGAAACTATTAGTCAACACATCCAGATAGTGGATCTCGCCAGAGTAGTCTTTGCAACCGTATCGCTATTTTTGCCACAGTATTCATCGATAGAAAAGGTGAACCTAGGCATGAGCGGCCCGATTGAGGCGCATAATCATCGGGCCAAGGTGAAGCTAAGACGCCTCATACCTTGAACGGGTTCATGCTAATTTTTCCTTCATCCTACATTTATAATGTTTAGCATAAGTGAAAAACTTTAACGAGATTAAGCGGTTGTTGTAAAGCCCAAAATAGAAAAAATTTTGGCTTAAATCACACCAAGAAAAAATATAAGGTGGATTCTGGCAGCATATGGAACGAATGGTTAAATTCTTGCTTTGTTTGACACATTACTGAACAGAAGGTAAGAGTCGGGTTTCACCAAATTCCATGATAAGAAATTCATTTTTGTCTATTTTTTGAGCTGATCGTGCCTGCTTCAAACTCTCTACCGCTTCAAATTGGGAATCGGTTCCTAACCTAAATGTACCAAAATGAATGGCAAGACTGGTTTCGCTGTCTAATATGCGATGTACTTCTATTGCTTCATCTGGTGAGATGTGTGAGCCCTTCATAAACCAACGAGGTTCGTAGGCGCCGATAGGGAGCGCGCTAAATCGCATTGGCCCAAAACGTTTACGCAACATATGAAAATGTGGCCCCATTGCGGTGTCGCCTGCGAAAAAGAGGTTACCCCCTGGAGTGGTCACCAGAAAGCCCATCCACAGCCGTCTGTTTTGATCGAGCAGACTTCGTCTAGACCAATGTTGTGCGGGCGTACCTATGACAGTCGTAGTAGGTGACAACGCATAGGACTGCCACCAATCCATAGCTTGAACATTTTCAATGCCCTCTTTTTTCAGCAACGATTGATTACCGAGCCCGACAAAAAAGACTGGCTGATCTCTTTGCCACAACTGTTTTAAGGTGGGTAAATCAAGATGATCATAGTGACTGTGACTCACCAACACAGCGTCGATTTTTGGTAATTGACTCCATGCCACTCCGGGTTCACGGAAACGTTTGGGGGAAACCACGGGTACGGGTCCGCAATAGTCTGACCAGATGGGATCCGTGAGTAGATTTAATCCTTGAGTTTGAATCAGTACCGTGGAGTGGTTGACGAAGGTAATTTGCAAATCATCGCCGTAGATGCGCTCAGGAGGAAGCGGAAAAGGCTGATTGGGGAGCGCTTGCCATTTGCCTCGACGGATCTGGCCTTTAAGTAGATTCGTCATCAACCGGGAATAATCACGTCCTTCCCGGGGAACTAGATTGTAAAAGCGTGTGCCATCGAAATGGTTACTGATCGGTCCCTGATGAACGGGTGGCGTGAACCCTGAGACGGCAAAAACAATCAAAACGATAATTGCAATTATATATAGGCTTTTTTTCATTTATCCACACCCACAGTGGCGATAGAGATTAAAACGAAATGTTTCTCTGTTCATAAAATAACTTGAATTATCTTTTAATTACTGTATAAATACTCAGTGTTATGAATGAAAATTTGACCGCAAGACAACAAGAAGTTCTCCAATTGATTCGAGACTTCATCGAAGAACATAAAATGCCGCCCACTCGCGCAGAGATTGCTGACATTCTCGGTTTTCGATCCCCCAACGCCGCTGAAGATCATCTTCGTGCACTGGAACGAAAAGGTGTGATTGAGATATTTCCGGGTGCCTCCCGTGGCATCACACTCGTTCAAGATCAAGCAGGGCTTCCCGTGGTGGGACGTGTTGCCGCTGGTTCTCCGATTCTAGCTGAAGAAAATATAGAAACCCACTATGAGTTAGATGGGCAGTTGTTTCATCCCAAACCTGATTACCTTTTAGTAGTCAAAGGCATGAGTATGCGTGACGCGGGCATTTTAGAAGGTGACTTATTAGCAGTCCATAAAACCCATTCGGTACGCAGCGGTCAGGTGGTAGTGGCCCGCATGGGCAGCGATGTGACAGTCAAAAGACTCAAGCGCAAAGAGCGCCACCTGTGGCTTATGCCAGAAAATCCACGGTTTAAGCCTATAAAAGTTGATATGAAACGCGATGAGATACAGATCGAAGGATTGGTGGTTGGTGTCATTCGTCAAGGGGCTTTGTGATGCAGCTTCCGGTTATTGATCTGAACAGTCCTGTTTTCACGTCGCCCCAGGACGACGTTGTCGTTTTCAGTAAACCTTCAACATCATCGCAGCAAAATCAAAATGGCATTCACCATGAAGTTTTCTCCGAAGATCTTTTCGGCTGTATAAAAAGAATGTGTACGCAAGTTCAATCTAATTCAGGGTGGATTGGCTGGGTGGCGCCTATCGAGTTGCCTTGCCGATCTGTTTTTATTGCCTATGATCTTCCCTTAGAGCGTTTTTTACTTATCCATCCTAGAGAAGTGCAAACTCTCACTGTTGCACAACAAGCAATAGAAAATGATCACATATCGGCGTTGATAATTTCTGTTGGCCATCAATTACCCTCGCAAATGACTCGCTTAAAATCCTTGGCGCGACAGTCCCGCAAACCAACTATTTTGCTACAGCATGAGCAGGGAGTAAAAGCGCAGCAATCGATTCAATTAAGTGTCAAAGAGTATTTTGCGTTTAATCGCACGGAGAAATTAGAGTCAGTGGAGTTTAAGTCACAATTGACCCTGTTCAGCTGAGTTGGTCGGTTGTTAGCAAAGCGCCAACCTGTGGGCAAATTCAAGCTTGATATTCACCCTCTAACGCCAGTATTGCCTATTTCTCTACAAAGGCACGCTCAATAACATATTCATGTTGTTCTCCCCGTTTAGATTCACGAAACCCATTAGATTTCAACAGGGTCGTGAGATCTTTTAACATCGCAGGACTTCCACACAACATAAATCGATCGTCTTCGATATTGGGCGTCGGTAACTGAATGTCATCAAACAGCTTTTTCGCTGACATCAGATGAGTAATTCGTCCCTGGTTTTTATATTTCTCTCGCGTCACTGTGGGATAGTAGATCAATTTGTCACGGATCATCTCGCCCAAATATTCATCATTTGGCAATTGATTTTCAATCAAATCTTGGTAGGCGAGTTCCGAGATAAAACGAACACCATGAACCAAAATCACTTTCTCAAATCTTTCGTAAATCTCAGGATCCCGAATGATACTTAAAAAAGGTGCCAGTCCGGTACCGGTGGAAAGCAGATAGAGATGTTTCCCAGCTCTGAGATTAGAGACTATCAAGGTGCCAGTGGGTTTGCGGCTGATGAGCACCTGATCACCTACGGTAATTCTTTGCAGTTTGGAGGTCAGCGGTCCATTCGGCACCTTAATACTGAAAAACTCCATTTCCTCTTCATAGTTGGCGCTGGCAATGCTGTACGCACGCATCAGGGGTCGATCCGCATCTGCTAAACCGAGCATCACGAAATGGCCATTTTCGAATCTAAGTCCATGATTTCGTGTGGTTTTGAAGCTAAACAGGGTGTCGTTCCAGTGATGTACCTGAGTAACAGTTTCCTGATAGGGAGAATCGATACTACGCATTTGTCATAGGCTCTACTTAAAATTGGAATGCTAGGGTAGCAAATCAGTTTTATATCAGTAAAATTGAAATAAATGATTAATGTTATCTAAAAAATAGAATATGAACTTTACCTTTAGACAATTAGAAGTCTTTCTCGCCGTAGCCCGCTATCAAAACCTCACCCGTGCGGCCAGTGCACTGTCGATGTCACAATCTGCTGCCAGCACCGCTTTGAAAGAATTAGAACAGCAGTTTGATATTCAACTCTTTGATAGAATCGGAAAACGTCTGCAGATCAATGAGTTTGGAAGACTTGCCCGGATTAAGGCAGAATCATTAATCGATCAGGCTGAGGACTTTCAGAATTTTTTAGCGCAACATCAGCAAGTGGGCGATTTACGTGTGGGGGCCACCTTAACCATTGGAAACTATATGGCTGTGGAGGTGATGGCTGCGTTCAGACAGAGATTTCCCCATGCTCAGGTGTCCTTACAGGTTGCCAACACTCGGACAATCGCGGAGCAGGTGTTAGATTTTGCCATTGATATTGGTTTGATTGAAGGGGAATGGCAGGATGCCGATTTGCAAATCACTCCTTGGCGCGACGATGAGCTACAAGTGTTTTGCGCACCTGACCATCCCTTTGCGGGCTTATCTACCCTTACTGATGAAAATCTACTTGAAGCCAAGTGGATAGTTCGAGAACCTGGATCCGGAACGCGGCAGACCTTTGATCGGGCCATGAGCGGTATTTTATCTAGTTTAGATATCGTCTTACAGCTACAGCATACCGAGGCCATCAAACGTGCAGTTGAAGCTCAGTTGGGTGTGGGCTGTCTGTCTCAGGTAGCGTTAAAAGAGGCTTTTAAACGCGGCACCTTAGTGCCTTTGGTGGTACCACAGAGGAGCTTCAAACGAAAATTCTATTTTGTGGTGCATCGACACAAGTTTCGGACAGCCGCCATCGACGAATGGATCTCACTGTGTCACGAACGTTGGCACTTGAATGGATGATTAAAGCAATCCCACCTTTATTTTCAATCGTTGATCTTCTATCGCGACTTTTTTCAACAGTCGTTTCGCAATCCGTTGATACTTCTCGTCTGTCTGAAAGCGATAGAGGGTGATGCCCGACAAGACACCTACGGCTATGGCTTCTAATATCTCACGCACCACGTTGGCATATTCTCCAGGTAATCCCTTGATTTGCAGATCACTCACGCGAGGGTCATCGAGTCGAAACTCACCACTGTCGGCATCGTATTCCACCGCTGCCTGCATCATGACACGACCGGTGATTGAGATAATGGGCCGGATTTGAACTTTTAAATTTAACTCGATTCCGAGTTTGTCACCGGTGTTATCTAGAGCAATCCTGGGATCGGAGGCAATCACCGTTAACAAGCGACGTTTATTCTTCACTGGGAAAATGCCGAGACTGTCGATACGTTTTTGTAGTTGTTTCTCAGACAGCTCAAGAGTATAGGACAATGTCAATAAGCTTTTGATAAGCTTTGCAATCCTCTGAGATAGATTAGAAATGAAACTCACCTTCGATTTCCTTAAATGGGCACAGCATGTGTTAGCGGTTGCTGCTGATGGCTTGTTGGTATTAATTAGGGCGCTAATTTATCTGAAAAGAGAGGCGTTCGGCAAATCAGCGCATCACCCCGGCTCTGAGAGGAAAATTCAAGTATAATTATGATCATTCGTTTAACGGAGTATTAGCTCGCAATCTTATGTTTGCCGCCTTACGTCAATTGACCACACCGAAGTATTTTTATTTTTTTGCCGGTAGCACCTTTCCTTGGGTCCTCTTGCTGGCGGTATTCACCCTGTGCTTTGGATTAGTGTGGGGACTGCTTTATTCACCCCCTGATTATCAACAGGGGGAAACCGTGCGCATTATGTATTTGCATGTACCCATGGCGATGATGTCAATGGCGGCGTATATGGTGATGGCGGGCGCCTCAGCGGTGGGTTTGATATGGCGCTTGAAAATAGCCCACATTGTGGCGCGCAGTTGTGCGCCTGTTGGCGCCATGTTTACCCTGGTGACCTTGGTGACTGGTGCACTTTGGGGCAAGCCCATGTGGGGCACTTGGTGGCAATGGGACGCGAGATTAACCTCTGAGCTGATTCTGTTGTTTCTTTATTTGGGGTATTTGGGCCTCTATCAGGCCATTGAGGTGGCAGAAACTGCAGAGCGTGCATGTGCTTTATTAGCGTTGGTAGGGGTGGTCAATATCCCCATTATTCATTTTAGTGTGGAGTGGTGGCATACCCTCCACCAGGGGCCAACCATTAGTCGACTCAATCCGACGATTGATCCCAGCCTGATGGGCCCACTGTATACGATGATTGCGGCTCATCTGATGATATTTATCGCCTATGTGTTAATGCATAGTCGCCTCTCAATATTGTCTCGTGAGCGCAAAACTCAATGGGTGAAATCACTGGTATGAGTTTTTCTTCTTGGTCGACCTTTTTCGATATGGGCGGCTATGGACTCTATGTGTGGGGTTCATACGGTTTTGCATTACTGGCCATAGTATGGGTATTCGTCGTGGTTTGGTGGCAGCATCAACGTCAAATGAATGAACTGAGAAAAATGGTACGGCGGCAGGTCAAGCTGGAGAAACGCGAAGATGAACCCGAAACGTAAACAGAGACTTCTTTCGGTAGTTGCGATTGTCGCAGGAGTCAGTCTTGCGGCTTTCATTTTATTATATGCATTAAGGCAAAATATTAATTTGTTTTTTACACCGACACAGATAGAGGCCGATGAAGCCCCATTGGGCACGATTATTCGGGTAGGTGGATTGGTGAAGGCTGGTAGTGTTGTTCGTCCCCAAGAAGGTGTGGAGATGCGTTTTGTTGTCACCGATAATGTCAGCGAGGTCATCGTGAGTTACTCTGGTCTTCTGCCTGATCTGTTTCGAGAAGGACAGGGCGTAGTTGCCATTGGTAAGTTAAATGAAGACCACTCTTTTACAGCTTCAGAAGTTTTGGCGAAACATGATGAAACCTATATGCCTCCAGAAGTATATGAAGCCCTCAAGGCCACTGCTGAGGAAAGCGTTCACACACAATATTAGTCTATTATTATGATCCCTGAAATTGGACATCTAGCGATTTGGTTTGCGCTTACCTTTGCGGTTTTATCTGCGTGGGTACCTCTTTGGGGGGCACACAAACAAGATAGCTTTTATCTCTCTTTTGCCAAACCATTTGCTTTTGCACAGTTCTTTTTCGTAGCCGTCGCGTTCGTTTGTTTGCTTTGGTCGTTCGAAAATAATGACTTCACCGTGGCTTACGTGGCCAATCATTCCAATACTCTGTTGCCTTCTCGCTATAAGTTGTCCGCTGTGTGGGGAGGCCACGAAGGTTCGATACTGTTGTGGTGCTTGATCTTAACGGGTTGGATCGCAGCAGTGGCGGGGAACGCTCGGCATTTACCTGCTGATTTGATTGGTAGAGTATTATCAGTACTCGGCATGATTAATGTGGGCTTTTTATTGTTCATTCTATTAACTTCTAATCCATTTGATCGCCTGCTTCCCAACTTTCCATTGGAAGGTCGGGATCTGAATCCCTTGTTGCAAGACTTCGGACTCATTGTGCACCCGCCTATTTTGTATATGGGATATGTAGGTTTTTCAGTGGCCTTTGCCTTTGCAGTGGCAGGCTTGTTGAGTGGTAATTTAGATGCCACCTGGGCGCGTTGGTTGCGTCCCTGGACGTTGGCTGCCTGGAGTTTCCTCACCCTCGGTATTGCGTTAGGCAGTTGGTGGGCCTATTACGAATTGGGGTGGGGCGGATGGTGGTTCTGGGATCCGGTGGAGAACGCCTCGTTTATGCCCTGGCTGGCTGGGACCGCTCTTTTACACTCGCTATCCGCTACGGAAAAAAGAGGCGTCTTTAAGGCTTGGACACTACTGTTGGCGGTGTCGGCATTCTCCTTGAGCCTATTGGGAACCTTCCTAGTGCGCTCGGGCGTGCTCACTTCTGTGCATGCATTTGCTAATGATCCCGAGCGCGGACTCTTTATCCTGATCTTTTTAATGCTAGTGATAGGCGGCTCCTTGACGCTATTTGCGCTACGGGCACATAAAATCACTTCATCTGCGCAGTACCAAATCGTTTCGCGAGAATCTGGGATCTTATTCAACAACGTGCTGTTGGTGGCATTGATGTTGGTGGTCTTAGTGGGCACGTTATTTCCCCTGGTTGCAGATGTGCTGGAATGGGGTAAGCTTTCAATTGGTGCGCCTTACTTCAATATCATATTTGTGCCAGTCGGATTGCTGCTCTTGAGCATTCTCGGTATCGGACCGGTGTTGCGATGGAAAAAAGATGAACCAAAGCGACTGCTGCAACAACTTCGCATCCCTGTTGCAGTGAGTGTGTTGGCGGGACTCTCCATCCCGTTTGGGTTCGGTCATACGCATCCGTTGGCGCTTTTAAGCTCAGTGATTGCTGCCTGGGTGATGGTCAGCACCTTGACTGAGATGAAGCGACACATCACCCATGGACGTCATCTGCTTGTCGGCTGGATAAAGTTACCTCTGAGTTTGCAGGGAATGGCGTGGGCGCATATAGGCGTGGCCGTTACCGTACTAGGAATTACTTTCACCAGTTTGTACTCAGAGGAGCGCACCGTGCGTGTACTTCCCGGCGATGAATTGATGTTGGCAGGCTATAAAATTAAATATCATCAGACCCAATCGGTGAACGGGCCAAATTACTGGGCAGAACAGGCTCATTTAACGATTCAGCAGAAGGGTAAAGCGGTGTCACTCTATCCCGAACGCCGTTTTTATTACTCTCAACAAAACCCTATGACCGAAGCTGCCATTGATGCTGGACTCATGAGAGATATCTATGTGGCTTTAGGTGAGCCTCTTGATTCTAAAGAGGACGCTCAGCCTCGTGCCTTGCGCGTTCAATATAAGCCCATGGTGAGATGGATATGGTTAGGGGGCTTGATGATGGCTATTGGTGGTGGCCTGAGTATGGCGGATAAACGTTATCGAGTGAGACGCTACCTGCATGCACCGAAGGTGTCTGGAGCTTCCTTATCCTCATGAATCGTCTTGTGTTGTACAGTTTGCCGTTGCTTTTTTTTTGCTTATTGGGATTATTCCTCTGGCAAGGATTAGATAATAATCCTCAAGAGCTGCCTTCAGCTCTGGTCGGGCGATCCTTGCCGGAGTTTGAATTGGAAAATTTATTAGATGAGGGTGCTATCACCAAACAGGATCTGTTGGGGCAACCATTTTTATTAAATGTATGGGCAACCTGGTGTCCCTCCTGTGCAGAAGAGCATGAATATCTGAATCAACTCGCATCAGAAGGCATTCACATCGTCGGCATGAACTACAAGGATGACATAGAAAAAGCGCGTCTTTGGTTATCGCACTATGGCAACCCTTACCAAATCAATTTTGTCGATGCAGAGGGCGAGTTCGCTATCGATCTCGGCGTCTATGGCGCGCCTGAGACATTTTTTGTTGATTCGCGGGGTATCATTCACTATCGCCATGTGGGGGTTGTCAATGATCTGAGTTGGCAGCAGAGTTTGAAGAGTCAATATGATCGACTTCAATAGGGAATTGTTTAACAAGATTGCTATGAGTATTCCAAGAGGCTGCCAACTTCTGATTTTAATACCGTGCCTGTATGCGAGTGCGTTATTTGGCGTTATAGAAGTATATGACTTTGAAACGGAACAACAGCATCAGCAATATGAAAAACTGATTGGTGAACTGCGATGCCCAAAGTGCCAGAATCAAAATATCGCTGATTCTAATGCGCCACTCGCCAAGGATCTGCGGCAAAAGGTCTATCAGCAGATTTTAAACGGTCAAAACCATGATGAGATAATTCAGTACATGGTGGATAGATACGGGGACTTCGTGACCTACAAACCGCCACTCAGACCGACCACCTATTTATTATGGTTTGGACCATTTGTGGGCCTAATAGCGGTATTGGGTATTTTGCTCTGGCGCACCAGTCGCCTCGCTAAGGTGGAGCAAAAGGCGTTAACGGCAGAGGAAGAGGTGGCTCTGACTGATTTGTTATCGCAGCATTCAACAAAAGATTCAGATCAATGAGCCATTTTTATCTTGCCATGGCGTTTCTGATATTGCTGGCAGTTATATTTGTATTGTTTCCCTGGCTTCGAAGATCAAACAATAGGCAAGAGAGCCGTGACAGTATTAATGTGAATCTCTATCAAGAAAGATTGGCGGAGCTCACAGAGTTACGGCAACGAAATCAATTGGGCGAAGCTGAGTTTCAACAAATCACTACCGACTTAAAGCGTCATTTCCTGGCCACGCAGGGGCACAGTGAACAGACGCAAATCGTTCCACTGAGTCGATTGTTTTTGATACCGGCAATTATGATTTCGTTACTTATGACACCAATAGTTTATTGGGTATTTTATTGGAATGATCAAAAAGCCCAATGGTTGCGGTTAGAGGCTGAACCTTATGCGCAAACTGCGGTTAATGACTCCGATCACAACCAGGTGTTAAAACTACAGCGCTATGTGCAAACACACCCGGAGGATCATGAAGCATGGCATTTATTGGGGCAACAATACTTACGATCAGGTGTGTTTGATGGCGCTGCGGTAGCCCTTGAAAGGGCCTTCCAGTTACAACCCCATTCTGTGGACTATCGTGTCTCTCTTGCGTTGGCTTTGATTCGGAGACAGGATGGCCGACTGGATGACACCAGTCAGAAATTGTTAGATTCAGTATTGCAACAATTTCCGGACCATCAGGGGGCGTTGAGTTTATTGGGAATGGCCGCGTTCAATGTAGGCGATTATCAGGCTTCAATAGACTACTGGAAGCAATTAAAACTTCTGCGGGATCCAGAAAGTGACTCATTTGCAGTGATTGAACGTAGCATTCAGCAGGCGCAGCAGCGACTAGATCGACAAATGAATGAGGATGCAGTAAAAATTGTGGCATCAATTGATGTGGGTGAGGACCAGGATAAGAACTTATCAGATAAGGGGATCCTATTCGTATTTGTTCGTGCCACGGAACGCCCGTCCCAGCCTGTGGCAGTCAAACGTGTGACTCATTATTCCTTTCCGTTGGAAGTCTCACTCACAGATGCCGATCTCTTAATAACGGGCGCTTCTCTGCAAACCTATCAGCGGTTGTGGTTATCGGCAAAACTCACCTCTCAAGGTGTGGCGACTGAGGAAGCATTAGCAGAAGCGACTCCGGTGCCAATTGATGTCAAAGAACTAGAGCACCCAGTCAAGCTAACATTGAATTAGGGGAACTCAACTCATGGAATTAAATACTGCATTTCAATGTCAGGAGTTGAGGGTTGAGCGTGACGATAGGGTTCTATTTGACAACTTATCTTTTGATTGTACACCGGGCAGTATGACTCAAATCTCAGGCACAAATGGGTCAGGAAAGACGACCTTGATGCGCACGCTGGCGGGGCTGCGTCCAGCGACTTTAGGCGTAGTAAAATGGCAGGGGATGTCAATCGCTGAGCAACGAACTTTATTTAATCAAGCTTTATTGTTCATCGGCCATTCGTCAGGGGTCAAGCTAAGTTTAACCTGTATAGAAAACTTACAATGGATGCTGGCACTGTGTGGGCAAAAACAGTCACAGGCGGCGATTGGATCCGTGTTGCACTTGCTTGGGCTGGGGGGATTTGAACACAATTTGGCAGGCACCTTGTCCGCAGGTCAGCGTCGACGAGTCGCATTGGCGATGCTTTGGCTACGGGACGCCAGGGTTTGGATTTTGGATGAACCCTATACCTCAATAGATACCCAGGGAATTGATTTAGTTAAAGATAAAGTGAATGCGCATCTACGCGATAATGGGTTGGTGATTCTGAGCACACATCACGGCTTAGACTTAACTGCCGATCAAGTGATTCGCCTATGAGTGAACCCTCTTCACAAATGATGCAGAGCTTTTTCTCGCTTCTAAAACGTGATTTGCTCTTGGCCAGTCGACACCTTAGCGAAGTGATTCAACCAATTCAGTTTTTTATGATTGCTGTGATGCTTTTTCCCCTAGGCATCGGACCGGATGCAACACTACTTCGCATGATGGCCGCCGGGATCCTTTGGGTCGCGGCCTTATTTTCTGCTTCCAGTGTGTTAGATAAAATGTTTCGAGAAGATCTTGAAGATGGGGCGATCGACTATCTGTTGTTAAGCCCAAACCCACTACCGCTTTTAGTCGCGGCAAAGTGTTTGGCGCATTGGATAACGACAGGATTACCACTTGTCATTATTGCGCCCTTATTGAGTCTGTTTCTAAATTTACCGTTGGAAGCCATTCCTATCTTAATGCTCAGCTTGTTACTGGGTACGCCTACGATGAGTCTCATAGGCGCAGTAGGCGTTGGATTAACGGTAGGATTAAGACGAGGGGGTATTTTGTTGACTCTGTTAGTGTTGCCGCTCTACGTGCCTGTTTTAATATTTGGTACGGCTGCGGTAGAGGCAGCCAGTCAGGGGGGCAATGCAAACGGACACCTTTTGATTTTATTGTCCTTTCTTGTTTTGGCGATTACTTTAACCCCATTCGCGGCTGCAGGTGCGTTGAGAATCAGTTCTGAAATGCACTGAAGAGTCGTTGTTGGCAAGATGCTTTTGCTGGCTTTCACGAGGCTGAGCACACGCTTGCTGCCGCTCTACTTTTGTCGACTCAGCAAATTCAATATAGGATCCGCCCAGCGATCTATAATGGTGATAATGTAGTCCATCGTTTTAGCCAGATGTTTTCTTTGTTTCCAGAAATCAAGGGTGATTTGCTGACACTGTGTGAGATCCTGTTGCAACATATTTCGTATTTGGTGGGCGAATTCAGACGCAACGATTTCTTGATTCGCTTCTAAATTCCACCTGAAACTCCAACGATCGAAATTGCTCGAACCCATGCTTATCCAATCGTCGCAAAGTGCAATTTTTTGATGCATGAAACGATGTTGGTATTCATAGATCTTGATTCCCGAGACTAAGAGAGGTAGATAAAAACGCTGGCCAAAGCGTCTTACCCACGCATTGTCGGTGTGTTGACTGGGTAACATAATGTGCACATCCAAGCCTCGACGTGCTGCCGCTCGCAAGGTTCTTCTCAGTTTTAAAGAGGGGACAAAATAGGGCGTCACTATCCAGACATCCCGTTTTGCTTTTTTGATGGCATTGACCAATGACTGTTGAATGAAATTTTGATTCTCTGTTGCGCTTCCCAATACCTTACCCGTAGATTGAGATGACGCTATTTTGTTATTCGTGGCTGCAAATGAATCTATCTTTATTTTGGATTGAAGATTCCAAGTGTCTGTGAATAAGACGTGCCAGTCTTGTACACATTCTCCCTGTACTTTTAGCATGGTTTCTCGCCAGGCACTTTTTGATGTGAATAAATGGTCATGCCCATACGCAAATGAGTCGCTGATGCCTGCGCCACCAACAAATGCTGAGTTTCCATCGATGAGGAGAAGTTTTCTGTGGTTCCTGTGTAGATTCTTAAACAGTTTTGTTAATTGAATGGGGTTATAGATCTGAATATTGATATTTGCATGTGTTAACAGATGTTGTTCTTCTAGTCCCAGTCTGCTTGCACCAAAATTATCCAGAAGTATGTAGATCTGAACGTCTCTGTTCGCTGCGCTAGTGAAAGCATGTATAAATTGCTTTGATATTTCTCCCGAATTCCATAAATAGGTTTCGAATAATATATAAGATTGAGCGCTTAAAATATCTGCCAACATTGAACGATAAAATTGTTGGCCGTCGATTAACAGTTGGAACCGGTTATGAAGTCGATATGGAAATTGATGCTTGCGATTGCAGGACTTGGATTTGCGAACTGGTGGTGACTGACGGTTGTCAATGTCGTTCATTAATTTGAATGAATGCTTGTATTATTCGAAGCTTGTATGGGTTTTAGTATGATATCATCGCCCAAATTCAAGTTAAGGATCTGTCTAGCAGATCTTTGAAACAGTGCAATTTCTAGCGCGTCATCGCTATTGAATATCCCAAATGGGCGCGCCGTGCCACCCTCTTCATAGAATCCGCATAGAGGCAGACTTTCTGTACGCAAATAGATTTTTGTTTCCTTGAGTTTTATTTTTTCGTATGTCTGTAATGTTAAATTAGTCAGGGCGTTACCAAATCTATCGAAGCCTATAATTTGGCATCTCAATTCATTGCCGATTCTATCTACTCGTAGTTCAGGTGTTTCAACAATGACGAGATCGTTAATGGGCATCGCCAATTCCGAAATCGCTCTGCCGCGTGCGATCTCTGCAGCCGCTGGTGCGAACAGGGACAATCCGTCGAAACTGGCACTTTTCCGCCACCAGGGAGATTGCGATTTTAATCGGTAGGCTTGACTGTGGGGACGAGATTTAATGATCTGACTTAACACGCCATTATCCGGGGCAACAAACCAGTGTTCATCGGTGTCTACCACTAAGGCATGTCGAGGGCTACCGACACCGGGATCGACAACGACGAGGTGGATAGAGCCAGGTGGAAACTGACGATAAGCACGAGCAATACAGGCTCCCCCCTGGTAAATATCATGAGGGGTGATTTCATGACTGATGTCTACGATAGTGGCGTGTGCATGGTGTGAGAGAAGATGCCCTTTCATGGCACCAACATATCCATCTTGAGTGCCGAAATCTGTGGTTAACGTAAATATGCACATCAGATCGCTAGCCGGATGAGAGAAAAGGTGAACAGCTCTCTTGTTGCCGCCGTCAGGCTGTCGGCAAAGTGAGCAATCTTGTTAGTGTATTGAGTGTGGTGAGCAATGAAAGCGAGCAATGTATGGCAACCGACTGGCGCGCCGTTGAATCGCTCACTTGCAGCCGGGCATTGGATCACTCTGCCCGGTGCAAGCGGAAGTCTGACATCGTGGCTAGATTTTATGACTCTTTGGGTTTTTCGTTTCGGCGTTGTAATTCTTCAGCTTCCTTTATTAAAGAATCCACAAACTCGTCTTTCATGACTGCATCCGAACCGCGTCTGATGATCTCTCCGACCTGCTCATTTTGCGTAAATCGATTGGCGACCTTGCCGACACCACGGCGTAGTTCGCGAACTATTTCATCATCTTTTTCTAGTACTTCTCGAATGGCGGAATCCGCTACTTTCCCCGCGTCCTTAAGTACTTGCATGGGATCGTCAGCGCGTCCTGCCTGCTTGCGGTGTTGTACAAACTCCTGACTGGCTTTCTTGGCAGCTTGCAACACGTCTCCCACCAATTGGTTTGCCGGCGCTGCGTCGTCTTCCAGGTTAATTAGAAATTCGTCCTCACCTAACACTTCCACATCCTCTAATTCTGCATCGTCAAATGAGCTGTCGATAATGTCGTCGGTGACTTTTTTCGCTTCGTTCAGCGTCTCCCGCACGTTTGCCGCAAATTTATTTCGAGTTTTTCCCTGACTAGAATTAGGGTCACCGTCTCCCAACACTTCATCAGTAAAACTTTTCGCTTCACGGAAAGTTCGGCTCTGCTTGACGTCTTCCGGTAGAAATTCTTCCGCCAAGTCTTCGGCGGTTCGTTTTGCGTTTCGAATGAGTTTATCCGTGTCGACCTTTTTATAGGTCTTAGCCGCACGACGCATAAATTTTTCTAAATCCATCTTTAACAACCTTTATTAATAGTCAACTTAGATTCAGTGCTTAAGTCACTGAGCGGTTTGCGATTACCATGCCATTTATAGTGGGTTTTTGCCAGTTTTCAACCCCTAACCGAATTTCCGATTTCGAGAAAAATAATAGTTGCCTAATTTTCAACCACTTAGTTGGTGAAAAACGGGTGCTCTTAGTCATTCAAAAGAGTAGAATTAGTGGTGTCTGGGCGTCGCGTTGGGGAACAAATCCAGCATAACTTGCGTTTTCAGCGTCCTGGGGCTTTTAAAAAATAGATAACAATACACTCCAATCTTAAAGCAGCAGTGAAAAATAAGAGGCCAGTAGATGATGTCATTTCTCGAATTATTGTCTGTAGATAAAGTAATCATTTTGGCGATGGGAACCGGTGCGATTTTAGGGATATTAATGTCCGCGGTATTGGCGTGGTCTCGGTCCATCAAGCAAAAGCAGAATTTGGTTGTGGTGGAGGACAAATTAAGAATGGCTGAAGGCGCTTTTGCAGAAGCAAGAGAAGAGCTATTTGAATTGCGTCATCGGGAAATGTCGACTCAGAAGAAACTTGCGGAGCTGAACACGGCGGTGTCTGTGAAAGATGAAAAACTAAAAGAGCTTCAAGCACTCAAGCAACTCAACGAAGAACAGCGAGAACGACTGCAAGCGGTGATGACAGAAAAAGTGGGGTATGAAATACAAATTTCTGAAAAATCGGCTTTGCTGCAAGAGAAATCACACTCCTTGCATGAAACTCGCAAACGTCTAGAAGCTGTTGAACAGCAGATGGAGTTACTGCGGGAAGAAAATGCCAATCGACGAGAGGAGTCCACTCGTTTAGCCACTGCACTAGAAAAAGAGCGCGCGCAAAATGTGGAGAAGTTGGCCATATTGGAGCGTGCACAAAAACAGATGCAAATCGAATTTGAGAACGCGGCCACTAAAATATTTGAAAATAGATCTAAAACCTTTGCAGAACAAAACAAAACAAATTTAGATCAGCTGTTATCGCCCTTTAAAGAACAGCTCAAGGATTTCGAGAAAAGAGTGGAAGACACTTACGACAAAGAATCGAAACAGAGATTTTCTTTAGCAAAGGAAATCCAACAATTGCAAAAACTCAATCAACGATTAAGCGATGATGCGTTGAATCTCACTAACGCATTAAAAGGTCAATCTAAAACTCAGGGCAATTGGGGTGAAATGATCTTAGAGCGTCTTTTGGAACAGTCGGGTCTGACTAAAGGTCGTGAGTATGACGTGCAGATGAGTTTAAAAGATCAGAAAGGCAAAATTTATCGGCCCGATGTAGTGGTACATTTGCCAGATAACAAAGATGTGGTGATAGATGCCAAAGTATCGCTCACAGCATATGAAAGATATTGTCGAGAAAATGATGAGGCGAAACGTGGCGCGCAATTGGAGCGTCATGTGAATTCAATTCGTGCTCACGTCAAAAGTTTAGGTGATAAAGGCTACGAGAAGCTGGAAAATGTACGGTCACTAGACTATGTGTTGATGTTTGTCCCCATTGAAGGCGCATTTATGGCGGCGGTTGAGCACGATGATTCGCTATTTAATGACGCGATGCAAAAAGGAATCATTATGGTCAGCCCCACCACGCTGTTGGCCACGCTACGAACTATCCAAAATATATGGCGATACGAAAAACAAAATCAGCATGCATTAGAAATAGCGAAAAAAGCCGGTGCGCTCTATGACAAGTTCGAAGGCTTTGTAGGCAGTTTAACTGAGGTGGGCAAAAAACTGGGAGATACCCACGATGCCTATGAAATTGCCTATAAACGGCTAGTGGGCGGACGCGGTAACTTAGTGAATCGTGCGGAGGAGTTAAAGCGCCTTGGTGCAAAAGCCAGTAAGACACTGCCGGAGAAAATAGTCAGAGAGGCGGAAGCAGAGTTACCTAATCTGGAAAAAGAGTCCTCCTTAGAGGAGAAAAAAGATAAATCTCTGGAACCCCCACCGATGACGGCTGCGGGTAGCGATTCAATTAATTAGCCTCCTCTTGAATTAAAGAATGCTGTCCTCATTGTGAAATGAAGTCAGTGTTATTCTGAAGAACACCTAATAGAGGATTATCGTGCGAGTTTTATTGGCTGTATTTATCATCATACCAATCCTCGAAATGGTATTGTTGATTAAGGTGGGAGGTCTGATTGGTGCCTTGCCTACCGTTGCCTTAGTGATGCTCACCGCATTGATTGGGGTGATGATGTTTCGAATCCAAGGATTCAATACCTTACAACGCATGCAAGAGAGGTTGGCTATGGGTGAACTGCCTGGCATGGAGCTGATAGAAGGCGCCATGTTATTGGTTGGGGGTGCTCTGTTGTTAACCCCCGGTTTTTTTACCGACGCGATTGGATTTATCTGTTTGATTCCGGTAACCAGAAAGGCCATTGCTCGCTCGGTAGTCGAACATAGTTTATTGCAGCCAATGATGAACAGTCAGGATCGATTTTATGGTCCTGTAGATCCTTTCTCCTCACAAAGAGGCTCGAATCATAATACCTATGAAGGTGAATTTGATCGCGACTAGTTAAATGAGCCGGCTTTTTAACGGATGTGGTTTCCCACCATTTTTTGCATTACTATTAATATAAATAAGCGTCATGGCAGGAATAGTTTGATGGCTGGTGGAGCCAATTCTAGGTAAATCGGCTTCGACAAAGCGTGTTCGATGATCGGCTGGCTACCTTGATTTTTGTCTGCCGCGATTCACAACTTGTTGTCATGAAATATGATGACCATTTCCGGTGTGAAGGAGGGTGCGGTGTATATTACGCAAAGTCTAAGACGAGCAGTGCAAATGGGTGCAGATCGTATTGCGACCCGTTGTGGTGACAGAGTAAAAACCTGGAGCGAATTTGAACAGCGAGTAGCCGCTGTTGCCGGTGCATTGCAGTCCTTATCCGTACAATCCGATGATCGAGTTGCTATTTTGGCATTAAACAGCGACCGATATTTGGAGACCTACTTTGCCATACCTTGGGCAGATGCGGTAGTCGTACCCATTAATGTGAGATTGGCACCACCAGAAATTATTTATACCTTGAATGACTCTGGCACTAAGGTGTTGATCGTGGACGATACATTTGCGTCCATGTTGCCCGCATTTGAGGGTAAGTTAGACACCGTCGAACATATAATTGTTGCCGAGGATAACGACGCGCCAGCAGGTACTCTTGATTACGAAACATTAATAGAAGAGGCCGATCCCATCGAAGATGAGGGTAGAGGCGGTCAGCAAATCGCTGGATTGTTTTATACAGGGGGCACCACTGGTCGTTCTAAAGGGGTCATGTTATCTCATGACAACATCATTAGTAACGCGGCTAATGTCGTGGCCAGTATGGGATATACAGAAGCGACTTCCTACTTACATGCGGCACCAATGTTTCATTTAGCAGATGGCGCTTCTACCTTTGCGGTCACTATTGTCGGGGGCACTCATTGTTTTATTCCCAAGTTTACACCAGTTGACTTTCTAACCAGTGTGTCTCAATTTAAGGTCACGCATGGACTGTTAGTGCCGACTATGATCAATATGTTAATTAACGAGCCCACCTTGAGTGACTACGATTTGAGTAGTTTAAGTCGTTTATTGTACGGGGCCTCGCCTATGCCTGAAGCCGTGTTACTACAAGCAATGAATAGCTTCCCCAACTGTGGTTTTCTTCAAGGTTATGGCATGACAGAAACCTCACCCTTGATTACTTTTTTAAGTGACGAATATCATGTCACAGAGGGCAATAAAGCGGGCAAGCTGGCGTCCGCCGGTCGAGCAGGGATCACAGTAGAAGTGATGATCGCAGATGAGAATGACAACGAAGTGCCAAGACAGGTTGTGGGAGAAGTTTTAACCCGTGGCCCCCATGTGATGTTGGGCTATTGGAAAATGCCCGAACTCACTGAAACTACATTACGACATGGTTGGATGCATACGGGTGATATGGCGTACATGGATGATGACGGATTCATCTACATTGTGGACCGCAATAAGGATATGATCATTTCGGGTGGTGAGAATGTCTATTCAACAGAAGTGGAAACCGCATTGTATGAACATACAGCAGTTAAGGAGTGTGCCGTGATCGGGATCCCCCACGAACAATGGGGGGAGCAAGTGCATGCGGTGGTAGTGTTGCATGACAATCAGCAGATCACTGAAGAAGAACTGATTAATCATTGCAAAGATCTCATCGCTGGGTACAAGTGCCCGCGATCTATCAGTTTTCGTGAGCAGCCACTACCCTTGAGTGGTGCGGGAAAGATATTGAAAACCGAACTACGAGAGCCCTTTTGGAAAGATAATAAGAAACAAGTTAGTTAGCACAGAACTTCAGTTGTTCTGATTGAACCATCCATTGCCATACATAAGCTGTAAGGATCACTTCATTGAGCCAACGAAAAGAGCGGCCTCATTCGGCTAAATTAACCGAAGGACCGGTCACGCGCGGCCTATTTAAGCTTTCTCTACCGATGGTGTGGGGACTGTTGTCGGTGATCACTTTTAATTTAGCAGACGTCTATTTTATCGGACAGCTTGGTGCAAATGAATTAGCCGCAATTAGCTTTACCACACCTATCGTGATGGTCATCACCAGCCTAGCGATAGGTTTAGGAACGGGCACCTCTTCAATACTCGCTAGAACGATCGGTCAAGGGGATCGGGCAACACTCAGACGTATCGCTACAGATAGTTTGATCTTAACGACCTTGATTTCTATCTTTTTGATGTGGTTAGGACTTGTGTCTATAGAGAGTCTATTTAGTTTCATGGGTGCAGAGCCCGAGGTGTTGTCGCTCATCCGCGACTATATGGATATCTGGTATTTGGGTTTACTATTTTTAGTGCTGCCGATCGTGGGTAATAGCTCGTTGCGCGCACAAGGCAATACGTTCTTCCCCAGTCTCATTATGTTTATTGCAGCCCTATTAAACGTCATTTTGGATCCCATTTTAATTTTTGGTCTCTTCGGTGCACCGCGATTGGAAATGCAAGGTGCGGCCATCGCGACGATTTTGGCACGTACGGTGACCTTTGTTGCAGCGTTGTGGATGCTGGGGGTGAAAGAGAAACTGTTAGTCTTTGTGATACCGAGTCGGCAACAGTTGATGCAATCTTGGGTTTCAATATTCCATGTCGGGTTACCCGCGGCAGGGACCAATGTTGTGGTCCCGTTAGGTATGGCGGTGATCACTGCTTTGATGGCCAGCTTCGGTGCCAATGCAGTGGCGGCATTAGGGGTGGCGACTCGAATCGAAGCTTTCTCAATTATTTTTCTATTTGCTCTGGCATCGAGCTTAGGGCCCTTTGTGGGTCAGAATGCAGGTGCAGGAAAGTGTGCACGGGTGATCCGCGTCGTTCAAGGCGCGAATATTATGGCATTGTTATGGGGTTTATTTATTGCGGTGATATTATTTTTTATCTCTGAGCCAGTTGTCGGGCTATTTAGCGATAATGAGTCGGTAATCGCCACCGCTAAAAACTATTTAATCATCGTATCAATAAGTTACGGTTTCCAGGGGATGTTGATGGTCAACAGCTCAACCTTTAATGCCTTAGGCAAGCCCTTGCCTTCTACTCTCCTTTCCGTTGGGCGAATGTTTCTTTTTTACGTGCCCATGGCGTTAGTCGCAAAAAAATATTGGGGTACGCAAGGTATTTTTATAGTTGCTGCACTTGCGAATGTGATCTCAGGCATTGTAGCCTTTGCTTGGGCAAAAAGTGCATTGACGAATATGGGTTACCCGGTATGGCGGCGTTCATAACAAATATCGCGATTGTCTGAAATCCATAATAGTGCAGGGAGTTTTAGCCCTAGCCATGTACCGTTATATGCGTCCGTTTCGTTTGGATAAGAAGGAAGAATAATATGCATATTGGAACGCCACTGAGTAAGAGTGCGACACGCATTATGTTGCTTGGTGCTGGGGAACTGGGTAAAGAGGTGATTATTGCTTTGCAGCGACTGGGAGTTGAAGTGATTGCAGTGGATCGATATGCGAATTCTCCTGGCCAACAGGTAGCCCATCAGGCTCATGTGATAGATATGTCTGATCCTGTCGCACTGCGTGCCCTTATTTTGCAGACACAGCCAGAGGTAATTGTCCCGGAAATTGAGGCGATTGCCACAGATGTATTGGCGGAAGTCGAACAAGAGCTCAACATTCAAATCATCCCCAGCGCGAAGGCAACACAACTGACAATGAATCGCGAAGGTATACGCCGTTTGGCGGCGGAAGAGTTGAAGATGCCAACCTCCACTTACGCATTCGCGGAATCGTTGAGAGATCTACGTCAAATCATTGAGGGCACGATTGGGTATCCTTGTGTGGTTAAACCGGTGATGTCCTCCTCTGGGAAAGGTCAGTCAGTAGTGAATGACCCCTCTGATGTTGCCACGGCATGGGAATACGCTATGAGCGGTGGACGAGTGAGTCGATCGAGAGTGATTGTGGAGGGGTTCATTCACTTTGATTATGAAATCACCTTACTCACCATTCGTGCGCTGGATAAAAATGGCAATGTGGAGACACATTTTTGTGATCCCATTGGCCATCATCAACATCACGGTGACTATGTGGAGAGTTGGCAGCCACAGCCGATGGAAGATGTGGCTTTGCAGCAAGCAAAGAAGTATGCCGAAATGATCACCCAGAAATTAGGTGGTCGGGGGCTGTTTGGCGTAGAATTTTTTGTGCAAAATAAAGACGTATTTTTTAGCGAAGTGAGCCCACGACCTCATGATACAGGCATGGTGACCATGGCGACCCAGAGACAAAATGAATTCGAACTTCACGCACGGGCAATTTTAGGGTTACCAGTTAATCCCGAATCGCAGTGTTGTGGTGCCAGCGCGGTGATATATGGTGGTGTGGATGGTAAAGGTGTTCGCTATCACGGTCTTGCAGAGGCGCTTAGTGTGCCCAACACCGAAATCAGGTTATTTGGAAAACCCGAATCATTTTCACGGCGGCGAATGGGCGTAGTGCTTGCGTACGCGGATACTGTGGCGCAAGCGCGGGAGTGGGCCACACTTGCCGCCAGTCAAGTAAAAATCGAGAAGGATACCTCTTAGATTGAAGAAGCGAAGAACAGAGATCACTGTACTTGGTAAACACCGAGGTGCTGTCACGCCTTGGTTAGTGCTTGGCGCACTTGTCCTGGCAGGGGTTTACTATTTTTTACCTGCGGGCGTCATCTGGACCGCACGCACACTGGCGCAGGATCCGGATCCAGACGTCCTCTCTCTGGACTTGCCAGAGGGTTTTCGAATCGACACTTACGCTGAAAATTTGTCCGCGCCCAGGTTCATGCAAATGGATACCAAAGATCGATTGTTTGTGGCCGAAAGTGGTGCTGGTCGCATCCTGGTGTTGAGTGACGAAGACCAAGATGGAAAGTTGGATCAGCAGCAGACTTTGATTTCCGGTTTGAATCATCCTACCAGTATTGCGCTGACACCTGATGAACGAGGTGTCTATGTGGCTGAGTCTCATCAAATCACCCTGCTGGAATTAAGCCCTAATTTGCAAATACTTGGCACGACATTAGTGGTGGGCGATCTGCCTGCGGGCGGACGCCATCGCACCAAGACTGTGATTGTGGGGGCGGACAATAAACTTTATGTCTCTATTGGTTCCAGTTGCGATGTTTGCGAGGAAGAGGACGAAAGACGGGCAGCCGTGATGCAATATGGATTGGACGGTTCTAACGGTAAACTTTTCGCGACAGGGTTACGTAACGCTGTCGGCATGGCAGTTGAACCGGGTTCCGGATCCATCTATGTGAGCAATCACGGGCGTGATCTCTTGGGCGATGATCTGCCGCCCGAAACCGTTTATCAGTTACAGGATCAGATGGATGCAGGCTGGCCCTATTGTCATGCAGGAATGCTTCTCGATCCTAAATTTGGCAAAGTTGGCGATTGCGACGAGGTGGCACAGCCGGTCTTTCAGTTTCAAGCGCATTCCGCGCCCCTTGGTATATTTTTTTACACCGGCGAGCAGTTTCCATCGCGCTTCAAGCAGGGCTTTTTTCTAGCGTACCACGGCAGTTGGAATCGTTCCGTCCCCACAGGATATAAAGTAGTATTTGTGCCGAAACAGGACGATAAATTTGCACCAGAGGAAGCATTCATCACCGGTTGGTTGGATTCACAGCAAAGAGTCAACGGTCGGCCGGTCGGTTTCGCCCAGGATTCAGATGGCAGTCTTTTCGTGAGTGATGATCGTGGCGGCATTATCTACAAAGTCAGCTACCGCCAACAATAAAATCAATCATTATCATTTTACAGGTCCAAGGAGCTCCTGTTGTCCGCAGCCATCATCGAAGCTCAACACTTAGTCAAACACTATAAAACTGGATTGGTGGCGGTTAATGATGTCTCTTTCGCTATTAGGCCAGGGATCTGTTACGGTTTATTGGGGCCGAATGGTGCGGGTAAGACTACCACAATTGAGATCATGGAAGGCATCAAAAAGCCAACCAGTGGACGCATTTATTACAAAGGGGATCATTTAGGCAAACAGTTTCGCAATGAGGTGGGTATCCTGTTCCAATCCACTGCGTTACAGGACTATCTCACTGTTCGCGAAACTTTAAAGCTTTTTCAGCGGCTGTATCCACATTCGTTGCCCTTAGAGCAATTGATTGAAACCTGCAATTTGCAAGATTTATTAGAGCAAGACAATCAAAGATTATCCGGCGGTCAGAAACAGAGATTATTATTAGCTATCGCATTGGTGAATGATCCAGAAATCATTTTTTTAGACGAACCCACCACCGGACTGGATCCGCAAGCACGACAGAATTTTTGGCAATTAGTTAGACATATCAAGCAACAAAAAAAGACCGTCATCCTCACGACTCATTATATGGAAGAGGCGGCAGAACTCTGTGATGCCATTGCCATCATGGATCACGGAAGATTTATCGCAGAAGGATCGCCTCACAGCTTATTAAGTGATCATTTTAATGATGTCTATATTCGTTTACCGCGCAAGCTGCTAGCGGATAGGAGAGGATCTGAGCCGATAGCCTATACTGATAAAGGTGAGTTTGTTGAGATTGCGACTAGATCGATGGATAAAACCATAAAAGAGTTGATCGAACTAAAAGTGCCGCTGAATGAAATTCAGATCCGACGCAGTACACTTGAAGATCTTTTTTTAGAGCTGACTGGGCGGGATTTGCGACCATGATTCACAGACTCTATGCAGTGGTGGTCGCGCGAAATATGGAATTCATTCGGGATCGCTCCACACTCGGTTGGAATGTGGTGATGCCCTTGTTACTCATCATTGGCTTCGCCATGATCTTTGACGGTGACGCTAGAGATATCTACAAAGTGGGTTACCATGGAGAGTTAACCTTAGAGGCCAATTCACTTCCCTTCTTTCAGACCAAATATGTGCAGTTTATACCAACGTTTGATCTGCAGTCGTCCATAGCTAAGGTCGAACGGCATCAATTAGATCTATTAATTGATCTGCGAACCATACCCGTGAAATATTGGGTCAATAGTCAATCGAGCAATGGGTATTTTTTAGAACAGATCTTGCTGGGTCAATCGGAAAATCAAGTCCAGAAACAGGCTGTTTCTGGAGTAGAACTTCGTTACGTGGATTGGTTGGTGCCCGGCATATTGGCAATGAACATCATGTTTAGCTGCCTGTTTGGTGTCGGGTATGTGATTGTGCGATACAGAAAGAATGGTGTATTAAAACGGCTACAGGCAACCCCCCTGTCAGCATTTGAGTTTTTACTGGCTCAGGTGATTTCACGTATGACATTGATCATCAGTATTTCGATACTTTTATTTATTGTATGCCAATGGCTGATTCAGTTTCCCATGCATGGATCTTATTTGTTATTGCTGTTTATCTATATTTCAGGTGCGCTATCACTCATCTCGTTGGGTTTGGTCATGGCGGCCCGGATCACTACTGAAGAATTGGCCAACGGCGTATTAAATTTTATCTCCTGGCCCATGATGTTGTTATCTGGTGTGTGGTTTTCCTTAGAAGGAACTCAGCCTTGGATACAAAAACTCTCGCTTCTATTTCCACTAACACATGTGACGGATGCCGCACGGCGAGTAATGAATGAGGGTGCCAATTTGATTGAGGTGTTGCCTCAATTGGGTTGGCTCCTTGGCATGACTGTGATCTTTCTGACTATTAGCGCAATCAGTTTTCGTTGGGATGCTGATCATTGAAGAGCATGGATCATTGCCGCTCTAATACACTATTCCCTTTATTGTGACAGTTTTTGAGAAAATTCTTTTATCTGATTGAGTCGAGTTTGGTTAACTGGGTGAGTGCGAAGAAACTCTGGTGTGCGATCGTGACCTTGCTGTGACATGAGTTGGTTAAAAAAACCGATGCCACCGGTGACGCTACCAAACTCCTGATGCAGAATTTTTAATGCGAATTTATCGGCGGCAATTTCCTGCCCTCGGCTGTGGTAAAGAGTCGTTAATTGAGCACTGTTCTCAAGAACAGAGATAGATTGATTGACTCCCAGAGTGAGAAACAGCATTTTTAATAAGAGACCTCGACTCAAGCCGCGAAGATGATCACGGTGATAAAAATGGCCCAATTCATGGGCTAACACAAAAGCCAGCTCTTCTTTAGTAGAGATCAGATCTAACATACCTTGAGTGATTAATATCATACCTCCGGGGACCGCAAAAGCATTGGGGATCTGTTCTTCAATAATGTGAGTACGTATTTTATAGGGATTATCCTGCCAGTGTGTTGCCAGTTGTTGTGTGAGTGCTAAAAGCTCTGTTTCCGCCTCATTGGATGCAATGGGCAACTGTTCAACGAAACTATTCAATAATACGGCTTCAGTGTCAGCGGGAATGAATTTAACGGCGACATCCACAAAAAAGAATAATACAAAAATCAATCCACCACTAAATAGCGCGGTGGCGGTTAGCAAATAAAAAGCTTCAGATAAATGGGTCTCGCGAGAGACGTTAACTTCCTGGTTCGGTTTTTTAGGGATGAATTGGGTCATTCAGTTGCGCCAACTTGATTGCTGTTCCGTACACCAAGATCTCCACTCCAGCAGTGGAGTTGTTTCTTTGCTGATTGTCATTTGCAAGACGAGAAGTTTCCATACGAAAATTGATAATCAGATCGCATCCGTTTATTCTTGCTTGCTCCTTCATGCGCAGTATGGCTTCTCTTCTCGCTCTATCAAGCAACGGCTCGTAAGCTACCAGCCGTCCGCCAAACAACATACGAAGGCTGGCAATAAATCGTTTAAAGTAATCTAAAGAGATCACTACGTTGCCCAAGACTAACATGCTGTCTTCAATCTGATGGTTGGGTAGGGTAGTGAGGTTGGTGACAATTAAATCGGCAAAGGCATCTTCGTTCTGCTGAATTTTCTTGTAGTGGCGCGCCTCGATCCATGAGCCGATACCATAGCTGGAGATGAGAAATACCACTAAGGCACCAACTTGTATGGCCAACTCCACTATTCCACCCTCACGGCGGTGCCGTAAACAAATAGTTCTGCGGCACCTTGAGCGATACTGCTGGTGGATAAGCGTATATTGACAACAGCATTGGCGCCCATGGACTCCGCCTGAGCCACCATTCGATCGATGGCCTCCTGCCGAGCATCTTGTAACAATTCCGTATACCCTTTGAGTTCCCCTCCTACTAAGTTCTTCAATCCCGCCATCAGATCACGACCGACATGTTTTGCACGTACCGTACTGCCACTGGCCACACCGTATATTTCTAAGATTGTTTTACCTGGTATGGTTTCTGTATTGCTAAGTATCATTTCATCCTCGTTAATATTCTAAAATTCGTTGAATACTGTACACTAAAGCGATATTTTTCATAGTCACGGGTTGGCCCTGCCCACATTATGCTTGATTTTCAATCAATATACTTAGAGGCCTGTGCGCGTAAAGGGGGCGAACAGTCGATCGTGACTTTATTGCCGGAAGTCGCCGAAGATAAAACACTGACGCGTCATACAGATGCCTATTATTTGTCGACACTCTGCTTACGTGTATTCAGCGCAGGCCTGAATCATGAGATGGTGAGAAAAAAATGGCCTGACTTTGAACGGGTATTTTTTAATTTTAATCCAGAAAAAGTAAGGATAATGAGTGACGAACAGCTAGAGAGCTGTATGGGCGATCGACGCTTGATTCGTCATTGGGGTAAGATCAGATCTGTGCGGGTGAATGCACAAATGATTTATCAGCTTAGCCAAGATAATCAAGGCTTTGGCCGTTTTCTGGCGAACTGGCCCATAGAAGAAATTGTGTTGCTTTGGCGTCATCTTGTGCAGGAGGGTGCACAATTAGGGGGCCAGTCGGCACCCTATTTTTTACGCATGGTGGGTAAAGATACATTTTTGCTCACAACTCACGTGGTTCGAGGGTTAATGAATTTGGGATTAGTGGATGCGCCCCCGAGAGGAAACAGACGTCTCGATCAGGTACAATCTATATTCAATCAATGGCATGCTCAAACCGGTATGCCATTGAGTCACCTCAGCCGAATTCTTGCGCTCACCGTAGACGATTGAGCCAATTGTATGACAGTGACCCGACTATGAACATTCAGCAAGAGATAGAAACGAGGCTTCGAGATTCATTTCAGCCAGAACATATGGCCGTTGAGAATGAAAGCCATCAACACAGTGTTCCTGCAAATTCAGAAACCCACTTTAAAGTGATTTTAGTTAGCACTCACTTTACCGGTGTCGCTAAGGTCAAACGCCACCAACAGATCTATCATCTGTTAGCAGAACAAATGAATCAAGGGGTGCATGCATTGGCCTTACACCTCTATAGTCCTGAAGAGTGGCAAGCACGCGGCCAACTCTCTCCGGATTCACCGCAGTGTTTGGGCGGCAGTAAAAGTGAAACTGCCCTCGAATAACAATTCCATAAAACTGACAAATATTTATTTAAGTTAAGGTGTGTCAATTGCGCCCGTTGGTCACTCAGACAAATTAGCAACTATGGTCGGCTAGTTGTCGTGGCCATCATTCGCATAGTTTAAACTGGATGGGTTTGGATTCTGTTCCATTAATAATAATACTGATTTGATGATCGCCCGGATAAAGTTTACGAGTTGTTCTTTGTATCAAATCATGAGCCTTATTAAGGGTCACTTTTTCTCCAGGTGCTAATGTTAGGGTCTTAAGTTTAAACACCTTCTCTTTTTGCTCACCAGATTTCTTTTGGTAATAAATTTTGTAGTCTACAATCAACTTGTGAGTCTTATCGCTAGTGGAGGTGAGATCAAAAGTGACCTCCAGTTTGTCGCCAATTGATAATTTCTTTTTGTCTAATTTAAGCCGGCTGATCTCAAAGCAAACCTCAGGATCGACACCCAGAAGCTTTAGTGCAGGTGCATAACTCGATTTGACAAGGGTACGACAGGCACTTTCGATTATCCAACGAGTCGATTTTTCGGAATGGTCCCAGTGAGTCAGCTCATTCACCAAAAGATCGGGATGTGTTTTACTGATGTCATTTAGATGATTCGCTACGGATTTTTGTACATATTTTTCCGGGTCCTGATTCAATGTTCTCAAAATCGGCAGGGTCGGTGACGGATCTTGAATTAACTCAGATAAATGAAATGACCAAGGCAATTTTGGTCTGCATCCTTCGCTGGCCAGTCGTCGAACATGATAGTTATCACTTTCCGCCCAGCGCCGCATAATTTTTAATGTATTGGGTAAATCCTGCCGGATGAAATATCGTACAGCAAATTCCGATGTGGCATATTGGGTAAAATCGGCCAATGCCACCAGGGAGTGGCGACGATGGTTCAACCCATAGTAAGCCACATATTGCGATAAAAAGACGTATTGAAACCGACAGTCACTCAGTCTTTGGCTATAGTCGTAGAGGATATTTAACGCCGTGGGAAAGTGCTTTGGTAAGAAGGTTCCACAGGCTTTAACAAGTTGATCTAGACGCTGCATGAGTTCCAGATCGTCTAAATTGGCAGTCATCGCTTGGTTAAATTTCTCAACGGGCAAATCGTTGTAAACAAGACTGAGGTCGTTGCTGATTTCTAATAAATTCTGCCGGCTGAAGAAAGTCTCTTTTAAAGGTTTCATGGTAATTCCTTTAAAGCGTACAGAATCTAGTCATTGGTAGAACAAAGATATTTCTTTATTTGGAAATGGATAAGCCGTCAAAAAACTCAACCTTTCCGCTGTCCAACGAATATTCCGCGCCCACCACAAGCATGCCATCCTTTTGAATGAGTTTTTCCAATATTTCCGATCCTTGCCGCAGTGTCTGTGCTGACATTCGCACGTTCGCTCGTACTGCTTGTTGCGCCAGAGCGTCATCGGATAGTTGAGGATTGACTGCCAAAATCCCTTCTACTGCAGGACTAATGCGTCGCACAATGGAGCCAATATTTTCGGAATGGTGTTCAGGGTGTTGCAAGTGATTTAAAGTTGCTCGTACTGCGCCACAATGAGTGTGTCCCAACACCACCACCAGTCTAGTGCCAAATTGCTCAGCTGCAAACTCAACACTGCCAATTTGCGAGGGTGCCACTATGTTACCGGCAACTCGTATGACAAAAAGATCGCCGACACCCTGATCGAAGATGATTTCAACGGGGACTCGAGAATCCGAGCATCCAATGATCACAGCAAATGGGTGTTGCGCGTCCACCAATGCTTGTCGATTAAGTTGACTGAGTTCTGTTTGCAAGCTGCGTACCCCTGAAACGAATCGCTGATTACCCTCTTTTAGCGCAGCCAAAGCTTCCATTGAAGATTTCATAGTAGTGTCTCTAGTTAAATTAATTTTTCAATTCTACAGGAGAATGTACCAACATTTAATCAATTAGACTATCCAGCGTCGTACGCTACGATTGACGATTGCCCGGTACGGTGTGGCTGGATCTAAAAGCCAACTCACGATGGACAATTTTGACATATATGGGTTGAGACGGAAAATAGACGTTTAGTAATAGATTAAAGAGAAGAAATAAATGCTCGGTGATATCATAGTCAACACTCATGTTAGGGAAATATTTGCATAAACTTAGAGTCTAGATAGCATGCCGATCTGACTACCTATTGGATAATAAAATGTCTACCCCTCGATGTCGTGCGAACACTATTGATGAATTGCAGCGCTTGCTAGGACGACTCTTTGTAGAGGATGAGATCGCGCAAGGCTTGAAACTGACGCTCAGTAGCGCAGATGTGGTGATCACACCTTTTGCCAAATCGGGTACCACCTGGTTACAGCAAATGGTGCATACATTACGCACCAAAGGTGATATGGAGTTTGACGACATTTCACGGGTCGTTCCCTGGATAGAAACCAGCAGAGCATTGGGGTTAGATATTCATGCTGAGCAGCGAGCGAAACCTAGGGCATTTAAGAGTCATCTCGATTATGAGGCGATCCCCAAAGGTGGTCGATATATTAATTCAGTGCGTCATCCTGGTGATGTACTGGTGTCGTTTTACAACTTTATGGAGGGCTGGTTATTGGAGCCTGGCTCTGTCTCCATCGATGAATTTGCCGATCAGCATTTTATTCCGTCGGGGGCTTATTGGAGACATCTACGTTCTTGGTGGCCCCAGCGACATTCATCTCAAGTGCTGTTTTTAGCCTATGAACAGATGATTCAGCAGCCTGTCGAAACCATACAGCGCGTCGCTGAATTTATTGAAGTTCCATTAGATGATGATTTAGCTGAGCTAACCAGCAAGCATACCTCAATGTCCTTTATGCTGCGCCACAAGAACAAATTTGATGATGCGATGATGAGAGAGCTGAGTGAGGTGAGATGTGACCTACCGGCAAACAGTGATTCTGCCAAAGTCAGAAAAGGAGAGGTGGGCGCACATCGGCAACATTTAACTGCAAAGCTCCTCAATCGCCTGGAAGAACAATGGCAACAGCAAATTGCCAAACCGCTTGGGTTGCAGAGTTACGATGCTTTATTGAGCGAACTACAACACTCTTGATGTGGGTGATTAACCCGTAGTGGAAGATTGTATTGGTTGTTGCTGGCAGCATTCTTCACCTTGGATCCAGCGGCAGGTGGGTTGTGCACATAAAGCGCCGACTATGGGTGCGGTTAGATAAATCCATAGATGTTGCCATTGCCCTGAGATCAGGGCAGGTCCTAATGAGCGTGCAGGATTCATGGAAGCGCCGGTCATCGGGCCACCGACGAGGGCCTCTAAGGCGATGGTGGCACCGACGGCCACTCCGGCCATAATGCCTTTTTCCATATGACCAGTAGACACGTTTAGAATGACAAACATCAGTAGAAAGGTGAACAAAGCTTCTAAGATAAAACAACGAAGTAGATCCACGGACGGTAAGGTGGCACCGAGAGTGGTGTGATCGGGAAACAGAAAACGTAACAGCAGTGCGGCCGAAATTGCTCCGAAACATTGCGCCGACATATAGGGTAGCACCCAGGAGGCGCGTAATCGGCCTGCAAGCCAAAATCCAACGGTGACGGCGGGATTTAAGTGGGCGCCGGAAATATTGCCAATGGAATAGATTAATATCATGACCACCAGTCCAAACGACAGGGCAATTCCAGAATGTCCGAGTATATTCTGATAGCTGTCATTTACCACTATGGCACCGCACCCAAATAACACCAATACAAAAGTGCCTAAGGCTTCAGATAGATAGAGATTTCGATTCATTTTAATTCGATAGTCTGTCTGCTGGTTTGAGTCAGACATTATACAGGGAGAGATATGCGTTCGGTAGCTTATGCCCCAGAGTTATCACTCAATGGTAATAGAACTGTAAACTAAGGTGGATAGAATAAAATACGAGTTATCTGGACGGTGCCAGATAACTCGTAACTTTGGTAAGTGGCCTTTAGAGTGCGTTTACTTTCACTGGTACTGGATTAGTAATTTGTTCCACAGACTTTTCTACCTGATTACCGTTCCACAGATCTTGACCAAAATAGAGATTAATGGCCAAGTATGAATCGATCCCCACTGGAATATCTTTCGCAATATAGCCGACTTGTGGATCGCTACCTTTTACGCGCTCCGGTTTATCCCTTTTGTCATCTTTGTCTCTATAAAGAAAGCTCAATGTCGGGTCGAATGCTTCATCGGGTTCAAAGAAAGCAATAATATCCCAATTTTTTCCGCTGCTTAAAGACAGCCAGTTTGCGTCTAGAGAAACATTGTGTTGGGTGGGATCGGCACCTTCATCGCCACCAGAAATAATTGGATCGGTAGGTCCTAAAGCAGTGCGAATTCTAGAACCCTCTAATTGATCGAAATCCAAGGAAATCTCAATCGCCAAATTTTTCTGTAGTATTTTTGCAGCACTTGGAATAGTCAAAAACACTGGAAATTCCAAGCTATTTTCTGTCACGGTGACGCTCGCACCCGCACTAGCCAATTGAATACCCAGAATGGCAATACTGGCATCCATTTCTATGATGCTTCGCACAGGCGCATTTTTCACGCCTACAATTTCATTTGGTATTAATTTGTTGTTGATTGTTGCCCCCACTAGTCCGAGTTTCGCCCGCACTCTCAGTTTCATGGTATCGAGTATGGAACGATCTTCTGTAAATGTTTTGTATCTATAGTCTTCCCATAGTAATAGATTATCCGGGTCCACTTGCTGAGAATACATGGTGGTTTCTATTAGCCCGGTTTCTCGGTTAAATTTGGCATATTGAATATCACTACGCGCACCATTCCCTTTAAGCACATAGGCGTACCGACTGCTGCCCATATCATTCAATTCGATTTCTGCAATCACTTCACCTGAAACGCCACTGAGCATTTCGGCAGAAGCCTGTGGCCCGGTGTCTTTATACATAAAGGCCAGTTCATCGTGGGCCTCAAAGATGCCTTCTTCGCCTTCTATCTCAACACTGCCTCCAGGGACGTAAATAAATCCTTTCTGATTCAGATCATCAAACTGAAAAGGAATGGGGGACAATGCATCACCGGTGACGGCCATCACCGAGTAAGACTCTGTAGATTGGCCCATAATTTGGGGTAACGCCTCTCCTTTGACTTCCACGACTTCAAGGTAGCGTGCACCTGTTAGTGAGTTTGATTCTGCTGCGGCTGCCAATGGTATGGCGAGTAGCACGCCAGCTAATCCCAGTCCGATATTTTTTGATAACTCGACTCGAGTATTGATACCCATGCTCTGCTCTCTTTCTCAGCTGTTTATATTTTTTGGTAAATTAACGAGGTCTATTTGACCACAAATTTTTGATCATTTCTAAACCAGATTTTTGTATGTCACCTTATAAAAATTAATATTGGTATGACACAAATATAGTTTCGAAATCAGAAGTTATGCGCACGACTAAACCTACCAATCACCTTGCGATTAAAGATAGATGTTGAATAAGACTGGTGCGGCCTTAAGTGAATTGCACGGGTGACGCGATTGATGACTCATTTCACTTTGACAGTAAATACGAAAGCATGAAATGAATCATTTTGCTATCTAATCCATCTTTTGCATCGAGGTTTTACTCTGGAATACTGAAACATTTTTAAATAATTATTCATTCATTAACTAAAATTTAGAAATAGTAACGCAGGATTGATTCGATTTAGTCCTGGTCAAGACAATCACATGCTAGAGCGTCGGCTTGGATCTCGAATAAATTCAAGGGCAGTTAGTTAGAATCGATGGCGCTTTCCGTGACTGGAGCCCAGTCGCCAAAGATTTCGCTACTTGCTTCGAGCGCCAGGATTTTTGCAGTAACTATATCGCCATCGTTCGGCGCTCGTGTCATCGTAATGTTATCGCAGCGCGAACATATTTTGCACCGAACCAAATACGACTAACTGTGGATAGTCTCCGTTAAACATTACTCGCTAATCAGGTGTCACCTTAATTATAAAAATACCTACTGCGGAAACCGTTAGGATTGCGATGGGTATTAAAGAGACTCAATAGCGTAACTGTAAAGTAAAGGCAACGAAATTGACGAAAATGGACAAATGAAGTTTAACTCTACCCATGGACAACGCTTCAATCATTGCTACTGAATGTCACCAGTTTTGATTATGAGAGAATATTGCAATCAAAACTTTTTGGGATAGATAATATCTATCCGATTGCTAACATTAATTTGGTTTGTATCGCCTGCATTTGATCTTGCTTACCGCGCCCATTAATGAATGTGCTAAGTTAAAGATTTCTGTCTATGGGATTAAAAAAATATTATATATTTTTGTGGAAACGAATGTGTATGATTGAAAACGATAAAAAACGAACACTTATCATGGGTGCCGCCGGAAGAGACTTTCATAATTTTAATATGGTTTACCGAAATGATTCGCAGTGTGAGGTTGTCGCATTCACGGCAACTCAGATCCCGCAAATATCTAATCGGATCTATCCTCCTTCACTGAGTGGAGCGCTCTATCCCGCGGGCATACCGATCATTGATGAGGCGCAATTAGGTGAGTATTGTCGTCGAGAAAGAGTAGCCCAAGTGGTGTTTGCGTACAGTGATATCACCCATCAAGAGGTGATGCATCGCGCATCTATTGCTTTGGCAGCAGGAGCAGATTACCTACTATTGGGGCCGCGGAGTACAATGATAAAGTCGTCAGTACCCGTCATCGCCGTATCGGCAGTTCGTACTGGTAGCGGTAAATCGCAAACTTGCCGCTGGATAGCAACCTATCTAAGGAGCTTGGGGCATGCGGTTGCTGTGATTCGTCATCCCATGCCGTATGGCAATCTCGAGCAGCAAGGGATACAGCGTTTTCACACATTGAGCGATTTACATCAGGCACACTGTACCATAGAAGAGCGGGAAGAGTATGAACCTCACCTCAAGAATGGCGTCATTGTGTATGCCGGCATTGACTATCAAGCGATAACTGAACAGGCGCAGCAGGAGGCAGATATCCTATTGTGGGACGGTGGAAATAATGATTTCCCTTTCATCAAACCCGATCTTCATATTGGTTTATTGGATCCATTGCGGGCAGGTCACGAGACCAACTACCATCCAGGTGAAACCGTACTGCGAATGGCGGATGTTTTACTGGTTTGCAAAGTCAATGTGGCGAGTGATGCCCAAGTGGAATCAGTTATCCGCACAGCGAAACAGATAAATGTAGACGCGACGGTTCTTAAGGCAAGTTCAAGAGTTCATTTATCTGGTGCGGAACAGATCCGTGGAAAAAAAGTATTAGTGATCGAAGATGGTCCTACAACAACCCATGGTGGTATGGCTTATGGTGCCGGATATGTCGCTGCCATGCAGGCAGAGGCAAGAGAAATTGTCGATCCCCGTCATGGAGCTTCGAAAGAATATCAGATGGTATTTAATCAATATCCCCATCTAAAAAATGTTCTGCCGGCATTAGGGTACTTCCCAAAACAACTTAAGGCACTGGAAAAATCAATTAACACCATTGACGCGGATTGGGTGGTTTCCGCCACGCCCTGTGACTTGGAAAAATTAATATCGATTAACAAACCAATGGTTAGGGTGACTTATGATTATTCAGATGGTGAGCCACCTAACCTCAAGCAGATACTGGATAGCTTTTTACGTCAACAGCAACTGATTGCTTGACTACTTACACAATAAAGGGTGATAAAAAATGTGTCTGGTCATGTGCCTGGGCGGAAATGCGTTGTTTAAAAAGGTCAGCCACAGGCAGCGCATACAAAAATAACAATACCACTCTTGCCGCCAAGTATAGTGCTCAGATAGCCTCGCATTATAGTCTGCTGATGATCTGTCGTACTGGAGCACAGTTGGGCCTATTGGTGCTTCAGGTATAAATTTGTACTGACATCAAACCTTACCCATTGAATGTTTTGGATGCAGGATCCAAAGTGATGTTGGGATCTTAGATTGCACAGCACTCAAGAACGCCATGCCCGATCGAGAGGTAGCTGCATTGTATATCCAGGTAGTGGAAGAAAAAGTGCATGCGACATCTTCAATGTTCGACGAAGCCCATTGGGCCTGTTGATAAGCCAAGTGACAAGAAAAGCATGATTGACCGTGGCCGGAAGTGTGTAGCAGTAGGAGATGGCTTAACCAGAGTGGTCCTCTTACCCATACCGAAGTGTATTGTAGAACTTTACGCCATTCAAGTGCTATTGGAGGTGGCCATCATAGTTGTCCGCGCGGAAGGAGGAGAAATTCTGTGGTGCAAAATGAACATCAAGAATTGGACAGTGTGGACGCAGTTATCGATAAAGACCTCACCAGTGCTATATTGGCCATCGAGCTGGAAGTTGATCGCTTCATCCTGACGGAGGTGCTGAGACTCAATTTGAATTAAAGCTGATTTAAACGTTGAAAATTATCTTCATTAAATCCGTTCATTGGTTCGTCTCCTATCACTGTGAGCAGAACTCCTTGACCGCCTAATTTGTCGTATTGCTTTTGGGCTTTGCGATCTTTCTCGAACTCGTATTGCGTATAGGCGATATGGTTCCTGTGAAAACAATTTAGTGCTTTTAATAGGTGTTAATTGTCAGTTTGACTTGTTCTGCGTGATTAGGAGTGGGTCGTTGGTGGCTAAAATAGAGTATGCCCTTATCGTCCATTCGTCTATATATTTCGGGTTGGCTAACGCAAGGGTGATAAGTAAAGGCAGGTAAGACAATAACTATTCTGTTCATGGTATCCATCAGTATTGTGCTGATTCTGTCTGTTCTATTCGCTGCTTACACTTCCATTAGACTAATCTATATACTATCTCGTTGGACAAATGAGACTCATAAAGATAAAAGGATAGTCCCCATCAATGTATTAGTTTACAGGCGATGCAGGATTAATCTTAACATGCCGTCGCTATGGAAATGGTCAGTGTTGATCGATGTGGCATGATATTTTCGTTGTCTAGATAGCTTGCAGTGTCAAATGGGATACGACCACATAGCGAGTCAATTTCCCGAAGGTGACCAATAGGACGAACCATAGAAGGTGAATACGTAGCACACCTGCGACCACTGTCAATGGATCGCCAATGATAGGTACCCAGGCAAATAATAATGAAAATAATCCATATTTTTTAAATCGCTCTTCCGCTTGGAGAAACTCCTCTTCTGACAGTTTTAGCCATCTTTTGACGAGACCGAGGCTGGCCCAATAGCCTAAGGCATAATTAGTCATCGCGCCCAATACATTGCCAAATGTGGCCACGGCAATGAGTTTTGCCGGCGAAAACTGATGGAGCAGCAAAGTGCTCAATACTATTTCTGAGCTCATGGGAAGAATCGTTGCGGCCAAAAACGCAGAAATAAACAGGCCGATGTATCCTAGCTCCGTGAAGTATTCCATGAAATTCTATTGTAGGGGTTTAGAGAATTAT
>JBGTSY010000017.1:0-40611 GCA_041940025.1 Thiotrichaceae bacterium
ACCGCTGACTATTAGCACCTCTGCTCATGGAGAAACTTTTCCCCAACCACTGAGAGACAGTGGTGGCAATCTGCTGCCATTTACTGGTGCGCACCTTCCGTCAGCACCTGTGCCAAACCAATTTGGTGGCCAAACCATGGAGATCGTTCAAACTGACGAGCGTGCGACCTTGAACTGGCAGAGCTTCGATATTCGCGGTGCAAATAATGAAGTACGCTTTGTGCAGCCGCACTCTTCTTCAATTGCGTTGAATCGCGTCCTGGGACAGAGCAGTAGCCTGATTGATGGTCGCTTAACGGCTAATGGTCAAGTCTATATCATTAATCAAAACGGTTTACTGTTTACGCCAAATGCACAAGTTAATGTGCATAGCTTGATCGCTTCCACTCTGGATATCGAGCAGCAGGTTTTCGATGGAGCAGGTATCGTTAATATCGTACAGCAGGGTGAGGGCAATGACTGGCTGCAAACAAGCGCATTTCAGCACCATGGTGAGGATCCCGCTGGTGCTCTGATTGTAGATGCAGGTGCGACCATCCGTTCTGCAAAAGGCGGGCGGGTGATGTTGGTCGCACCGGAGGTGTTGAACAGTGGCACCATTGAGACACCCCAAGGGCAAACCATTCTCGCTGCAGCAGAAGATAAAGTTTATTTGGCTGCCTCAACTGATGAAGACCTTAGGGGGCTGCTGGTAGAAGTGAATTTAGGTGGCACCGCCACCAATACAGGGACTCTATTCGCTGATCAGGGTAATGTCACCATGGTGGGTTTAGCGGTGAATCAGCAGGGTGTGGCCCGCGCAACCACAAGCAGTACGTTGAACGGATCCGTCTATCTGCATGCTCGAGATAGCGTTTCCAGTTTTCAACTGAAAAGTGGCTCTAGAATTCCATTGGCGGATAACTTGGGAGAGTTAGTCTTAGGTGAGAACAGTTTGACCGAAGTGGTGACCACGGAGGTGGAAGAGTTGGTGTCCGATTCATTGGCGCAACCTCTGTCACAGGTGCACATATCGGGAAAAGAGATCCGGATGGAATCAGATAGTCGGATTTATGCCCCTGGTGGCGAGGTATCTATCCGCACCAAAGCAAATAATCAGGCGACGACGAAAGCGGCCGAAGACGCGACAGTGTGGATACAGTCCGGTGCATCCATTGATGTATCCGGTGAAGACAGTACCGTGGTGCCGGTGAGTCGAAATGTAGTTGAGGTACGTGCACGTGCGATTCAATTAGCCGACTCACCCTTGCAACGGGATGGAATATTAAGAAATCAACTGTTAGCCATTGATGTGCGTCGCGGTACTTCAGTGATTAACGATGATAATCTACAACAACAGATCAATCGTAGCGTCAATGAACGCCTATCATTGGGTGGTTTAATCGAGATCGATGCCTCACTCGGCCAACTCACCATCGATGCGGGTGCACAGCTTGATATAAGCGGCGGCCAGATCACCTATACCGCCTCCCGACTGAATACGACCCGCTTGATCACCATTGGTGGACAACTAATTGATATCAGTGATGCACGTGCGGATATGGTTTTTTCTTCGCTACTCGGCGAGTTTGAAGTGGCTTATGAGAAATGGGGTGTCACTGAAACCTTCAATCCTTTCCCTCAATTCAATCGAGTGGAACCAGGGTATATCGAAGGCAAGGATGCCGGCCGGCTTGCCATTCAAGCCAGAGACATGAAGTTCGATGGTGACTTAGTGGCGCATTCGAAATCAGGTAAATGGCAGCGGCAGTTGCCGGACTTCGATTGGCAAGATAGGTTGAATCGACCTTATCAACAACGTGCAATGGGTGGGACATTGGCCATTGATCTCACTCAGCAATCGTTGCAATCACTTTATGTCGCTAATCGTAGCCTGCAGCAGGTGCAAGCGTCCGTCGGCGTTGATTCCATACCCATTGTATTGAACAGCGCACTGTTAACCAATTCGGGTGCCACACAGGTGGCCTTGCAAAACAAGGGTGCGATTATCTTCGAACAGTCACTGGATTTTATGCCAGGCGCACACTTGCAAGTCACGGGCTCTCAAATACAAGTGTCGGCCGATCTAAACCTGCCCAGTGGGCAGATCGATCTGTTCGCAGATAATTTTAATGACGGTAACCTGCCGCTGGATGAGGTTTGGATAAAAGTAGATGAAGGCGCGGCGCTAACTACAGCCGGTCGCTGGAGCAATGACTTTTTGCATGCAAAGGGAGTTGATGCTGATACGCCAATCGCGATTGATGGTGGTGGCATTCATTTAGAATCACAAGCGTCATTGTACCTAGCAGAAGGCAGTCTGCTGGATGTGAGTGCAGGCGCCCACCTCACGTTCGAAAGAGATCTGCGCCTAGGGAATGGAGGTCAGATTGTTCTGAAGAACGATCAATTATTTGATAACGATGTGTCCACTGCAATGGAACTAAATGCTGAGCTGCGGGGGTTCGGCTTTGAACATGGCGCTACGCTACAGTTAGAAACCCAAGCTATTGGTATAGTGACGACAGCGAACGCGCTTGTCTCAACAGATGCAACTTTGTTAGGGAGCCGACAATTTAGTCAAATTGATGCTGCCGCAACAGACACGAACACCCCAATAGCCACCGGCAGACGACTTTTGATTGCAGCAGACACCTTTAGCCAGGGCGGGTTTGAAAATATCGAACTCACTGCAAATGACAATGGTGTATCCATCGCAGAAAACAGTCGTATTCGCCTCACACAAAGTAACTTCTATTTACCGCCAAATTCTGATCTACTGAATCAACCGGACGGTATCGATCTCACACAGCAAGTGAGTATCCTACGCTTACCAGAGGATCGCATTGCGCCAGTGACACTGACGCTGGCGAGTCACTTCGGATTAGATACCTCCAATGCCGATTTCTACATGGGTTCAGGGGCTGTGATTGATGCAGATCCGGGGTCGCAACTATCTTTTTACTCTGAAGGCAGCATGTTTATAGCGGGCGCGATCCAGCTGCCAGCCGGTCAAATAGAGCTGACGCTCGGCTCCGACTCGCAAAGAAAATACGATGCAGCAAAAATGTTGTGGCTCGCTCCTACGGCGGCTCTTTCTGCCAATGGTGCCAGTCGATTCCCGGAAGTGGATCCACTGAATTTACGTCAAGGCGAAGTGTTGGATGCCGGGCAGATTAGTTTAGAGGCGATAGAGGGCTCGATAGTGGCAGAGGCCGGTTCTCGCATTAGCGTGGATGCAGTGGCCGATACCATAGGCATCAAACAGAACGACGGGGTGGTGGTACCTGAATTGGTGTCAGGTCAAGCAGGGTCGGTCAAGATGGTTGCCGCAGAAACCCTAATCTATCAGGGACAACTCAGTGGTCAAGCTGCTGCAACTGATAGGTTGGGTGGCCGGTTAGCATTCAGTTTGGATCCCCAAGGACGTGAAATAGATCTGGTGCAGTTTATCACTCAGTTGACATCAGACTCTTATCCTAGAGGAGCAAGAGAAGTAGTCTTCGATAATTACAGTGGTGTGATGCCAGAGATGGGCGAGGCGATAGATGCCGAACTCAATGGCAAAGCTTATTTACCGGTCACACAACTCAGTGAAGGCGGCTTTGACAAGCTGGAGGTGACGGTTAAACCCTCTAAAGAGCGGGGCAATGGGATTTCAACCATAGATTCACTTGCAATGGTGAGCTTTCCTGAAGATCTGAATCTACAGTTGGCTGGCGGCCTCCAATTGGATACCCCTCTGTTGCGAACCACAGATGCATCGGTGCAGTTGAGCGCTCCTGTTGTCAGTCTGGGATCTCAATTAAAGGTGACAAAACTGACTCACACCATACCCATACTGAAAGAAGATAATGCCGCCCTACAGTTGGCCGCGTCTTCGGGAATGGGGCAGTTTAGGGTGGACGCAGATTATCTCGAGTTAGTAGGTGAGTTGGTCACCCAGGGTTTTGGTGACACTGAGTCCACTCTGCCGGGCGTGAGCTTGGTTGTTGAACAGGATGTGCGATTGCGCGGTACGGTGACATCTGTTTCTGGAGGGACTTTGAATAGTTTGCAAGGCTCTCTTGATACAGCTGGACTGCTATCCATTCAAGCTGCGCAAATCTATCCTACCACCTTATCTGAATACCGCATCAATGTATTGGGCGATGATTCACAGGTGAACTTTAGCGCTTCTGGAAATCCGGCTAACCAGCCTCTCTCAATTGGTGGGCAATTAACAGTAGAAGCGGGACAAATAACCAGTAGTTCCAGATTGCGTGCGCCTTTGGGGTCAATCAATCTTCAGGCAGATCAATCCTTGTCGCTGTTATCTGGCAGTGAAACCAGTACTTCCGCCCTCGGTGTTCGCGCACCCTTTGGTGAAGTTCAGGCGGGCGGAGATCTGGTTTACAGTTTTGCCTTTGAGCAGGTGGGTAATAATAATCCCATTCTTTTCAAAGAAGAGGTTCGGAATGCAATTTTTGAGCGACATTTTCCCGAACAGAAATTAAATTTGGCGGCGCCTAATATTAGTGTGGAAGAGGGTGCGGCATTTAATTTATTGGGTGGGGGGGAAGCTTTGGCAACTGAATTCCAGGCCGGCCCCGAAGGCAGTCAGGATATTTTATTAGCGCAATTAGATTTTGAAGAGTGGCAGGAAGTGAATGACTCTTTCGCCATTGTTCCAGGGATCTCAGGTATCGCGCCATTTGATCCGATGCTCAGTCCGGCTGCCGAATCGGTACAGAACATCTCATTAGGGGATACCTTCTATCTAGAAAAATCTCTTCCCGGTTTGGCAGCAGGAGCCTACGCTGTATTACCTGCCCGTTATGCCCTTTTTGGCGGTTATCTAGTGACGCCGGAGCCGGGTACTCAGGATCTATCAACGGAGCGGGCATTTAGTATCCGTGGTGGATTGCCCTTGGTCGCGGGACGCATGGGAAGCTTGGGTGGATTCAAATCAAGTAGGCGCCAGGGATTTGTGGTACTGGATGCAGATGCGGTGGCTGCTCGGGGTAATTTCTTGCAAACGGATCTATCTGAGTTTATCGACGGATCTCTTGTACGCACGCCAAAAGACGGCGGTACGCTTACTATTGCAGCGGAAAACAGTCTGCAATTTGCTGGCTCTTTGCGAACCAGTGATGTGCTTTTGGGGCGTGGCTCCGAGGTGGATCTGTTAGGAGACAAAATCACCATTGTTCCCAAGGGCAGTCATACAGATCTGGACGGCATTGTGCTCACCGATGCCAATCTCAGTGGCCTAGGCGCTGACAGCCTGTTAGTAGGCGGACAACGGCAACTAACCGAAGAGGGTACCGCCATACAAGTCTCAGCAGATTCCGTTCGCTTAGAACCAGGAGTGAAGTTAAATTTACCGGAGCTGATGTTGGTTGCGACTGAGGTTGCGGTGGATGCGAGCGCCACCCTGGGTAGTGAGATCCGTTCAACCGCGCCGGTATCGAGTACAAATGAAGAGCCGCTTGCTCTTTTACAACCGGGTGTACTGTTGGCAGTCTCAAATCGAGATCTCTCTTTTGTTGGTGATGGCCAGGTAGCGACAACCGACGTGTCACTATCGGTAGCGGATAATGTGCAATTGGAAACGACTGGCGGCACGGTGTTACTTGAATCTGCGGGCAATGCAGATATTCAGGCTAACTTGGTAACCAACGGAGGCGTGCTACGCATGGGTGCGCCGTTTATCTTCCTTGGTGAGGTCGATGATCTGGGTTCTGTGCAGGGACTGCGATTGGACCGGGACACCTTAGCTGAACTACAGGGCAGTCGATTGAGTTTGCGTAGTGATAATCCTATCTCTGTGCGAGGCGCATTGGGCGATGCCAGTACAAACCGACCACTTCAATTTTCCCAACTTGAATTCAATGCTCCAGGCCTTCAGGGCGAAAACAACCGAGATCAGAGCGCATTTTTAGCGGCAAAAGAGATCCTGCTATCTAATGCTTCCTCAATCCCCTTTGCGCCCAATTCTGTTTCAGCTGAAGTGAACTCTCAGTTAAAGCTGGAGTCAGAGCAGAGTGTTCAGGGGGAGGGGATTTTCCAGCTATCGGGATTTGAGCGGGTGGACTTGGCTGCATCAAGTGGTTGGCATTTTGACGGTGACAATCAATTGTTGATCGATGGAGATCTCAATGTAACCACACCCTTAGTCACTGCAACCGCAGGCAGTCAGGGGCAGGTAAAGGCACAGCAGAGTGTCACTGTCGCGACTCCGTCGACTCCAGGACCCTTATCTGCATTGAAATCTGGCTTAGGCGCAAAACTGACATTCATTGGTGCGCAAGTGGATTTCGCCAGTCGCGTGCAACTGCCCTCTGGACAGTTTCGTCTAAGCCAACAGGGTTACGCCCAGTCTGCGCCCGGCAATCCCACACTGACTCTCAATACAGGAGCAGACATCAATGTGGCCGGCCAAAGCTTTGCTTTCAGTGATCGCATTGTCTCCAGCCCCGGAGGTGATATCGCCCTCTCGACAGAGACTGGTTCCATTTTGATAGAAGAAAATGTCCTGATGAACGCGTCTAGTGGCGGTGTGGGTAGCGCTGCGGGATCCATTCAAATTGAAGCTTTATCTGGAGATTTAAGATTGTCACCTCTGGCCAGAATAGAAGCCAAAGATGCACAAGGCAGGAGCGGCAGATTTTCACTAAATGCAGATCGTTTGACACATGGTGATGGGTCGGTGGCAGACGCCATGAGTCTGTTACATCCCATCTTAGCGAATGGTGGATTTAATGAACGGCAAGCGGTTCGACTTCGACAGCAAGATATTTTTCTCGCCGCAGAGCAGCAGCTTGCAGCGGAACAACTCAGTCTTGTTTCGGATACTGGCTCTATCCGAGTCGCCGGTACTTTAGATGCTCTTGCTGAGCAAGGTGGCTTAGTGGAGTTGACGGCGGGAGATCAGATTGAGTTGCAAGCTGGCGCTAAGATTTTTGCCGGTGCCACTGAGTCCGGTGCAGATGGCGGGCGCGTGGATTTAATTGCGTTGGATTCGGATCAGGATGATGTGAATGGTAGCCAAGATAGGGTGGAGTTGCGTGCGGGTAGTGAGATCGATGTCTCTGGAGGTGAAAACGCCAGAGGTGGCCAGGTATTTGTGCATACCAGACAGCAGGATTTAGACCAGGATGGTGTCATCGATGCGGTGTTAATTGGTGAGTTATCGGCTCAAATAACCGGTGCGAGGGTAACCGATCTGGTGGGCACCAGAAGCCTCCGCGATGCCGCTTTTGACACGGTGACTCAAAGCAGCAGATTGACCAGCAGTGAACTGACTCAGTGGCAAACTGAACTGGCTGGATTTGTTAACGATGTGGAAACGGGCGCTATCAATCCTAGCAACCTTGGCAATTGGCGCATCATTCCTGGTTTAAACATTGAGAGTTCCGGTGATCTCGTATTGCAAGATAAGTGGGATCTCTACGACGGTTGGCATTTTGGTAGCCAGAATAGGTTACCTGGCGTTCTCACCATGCGCGCCGCTGGAGACATCAATTTCGAGAGCAGTCTTTCAGATGCCTTTTTTGAAGATCTCATCATAGTTAATTTCAATTTAGATGGCTCTTACTTTAATCGTTTGCCAGAAGAGATGACCAAAATAGATCGTTTGGCTACGGGGGAGAGTTGGCGTTATCGCATTGGCGCCGGGGCCGATCTCTTAAGTAGTTCGCTCACCAGCCTGGGTCGCGGTGGTAGTCTTTATTTGCACGAAGATGTTCTGCTTCGTACAGGCACCGCAGATATGGATCTAATGGCGGCGAAGGATATACATCTGGCTAGTGGCAGTGAGATATATACCGCAGGAGAAAATCCAGGGATCTCTGCACAGATGATTCAGGAAACCCAGGCCGATGTTCAATCTATTATAGACCAGATCGCACCGCTACAGGCGTATGGAATAGCGCTGGATGTTCCCACAGTAGAGCAGTGGCTGGACGGCATGTTGCACGAGCTATTAGGCAGAGCGCAGTTTGCGGAAAATGGCGGCAATTTGCGAATTCGAGCGGGCAATCATCTCGTTGGACACAACCTTCAGCGATTGCCTACTATCTGGCAGCCGCGAATTGGCCTACAAGAAGCGAATCCCAATTTTGGTGCCGCGCCCACCCATATAGCCATCGCCTTTGATCGTTTTGATGATGCTATCGGTGCGCTCGGGGGGGGCCAGATGCAGATTGAGGTAGGGGGATCTCTGAAGGATGTCGCCATCGCCATGCCCACCAATACTCGGGCAATCTCAGGAGTAGAAGTAGAGAGTCAGGAGTTTTATGGTTTCGGGGAGTCTCCTGACGCACAGCTTGTGACCGCAGGGGGCGGCGCATTAGATCTACGCGTCGGTGAAGACATGGCCGGGGGTTATCTCTATCTCGGAAATAGCAACGCCAACGTCTTGGTCCGGGCGAAAACTTTGGTCGGCAGCAACAACGAGGCGCCGATTGTGTTTTTAAGTGGGGATTCTTCAGTGAACTGGCTATCGAATGGCGATCTGCAAACCGGTGGCGTGGTTGAGCCCTATGTGGTGCAGCAAAGTCAGTCGCAGCTGAATTATCTGATGAAAACACGCAGTCAAGTCACTAATTTGACCCCGATTATTACCAATTTCTTGAATTATGCGCCCACTGCGCAGCTCAACTTGCGCAGTCTCTCTGGGTCGGTGACTTTATCTGATGCCGCAGGAGAGTTTGAGGATAGTGACAACACACCAGTATCAAGTATCGCTGCATCTCGGCTGTTAGCGCCTTCTCTTACTGCCATCTCTTTTGAGGATGAGGTGTTACTTGCCTCTAGTCTCAGTCTGTTTCCAAGTGCAGTGGGTCAACTTGAACTGTTGGCCAAGGGAGACATCCAGTCTACTAGGGGCAACGAAATCTTCATACGTCAATCGGATGTGGATCCCAGCCTCTATCCCACGTTACTTCTGCCTGTCGCTGATAGTGCCATTCGGCAGTATGAGACAGAGAGACTCACCAGGCATGCAGAGCGTCCCGTTCATGAGGCCGATAGGCAACCTAATCGAGTGGTGTCACTGGAGGGTAATATCGGTTCTAAAGATGGAGATGAGTCAGGTGTCATCCTGTTTGATCTTGCAAAAGCATCGACGTTTCGGGCAGCAGAAGATATCGCTAATGTGACTCTTAAAATACAGAATATTCAAGACTCCGACTTCACGCTCATTAGCGCAGGAGAGAATATATTTTATTCCACCTTGCGCTCTCCAACCGGGGTTTTTAGTGGTACCGACTTCAGAGGAATGGACATAGCCGGACCGGGCGCGGCATTGGTGTCCGCAGGTGGTCAAATTAGTTTGGGCACCTCACTGGGTATTAAGACCATTGGTAACCTTGAAAACATCGGATTGGCTGAAACAGGCGCGTCACTGACTTTATTCAGCGGTATCGGTGATGGGGGAGTTGCCTTTGAAGAGTATGCTTTGAATTATCCAGGTGCATTCCTTGCGCACCTCGGTGAGCAGACGCTCGCTCAGTTCGACAACTTGTTAAATGATTTGAATGCACCGGAATTTTCTCAACTGTTGGCGAGCGATGTGGCGTTTGCACAGGATAGGGCATTAAGACTGGATGAGCTGTCTGATAATGTGGCAGAAGCGCTCTCAGATGAAGTGCGTCAACTTTCTGGTGATGCCAACGATCCTGTGTTCCGTACCGAAGAGGTGGCGTTTGCTTCACTACCCGAGGCGCTGCAACTGAGGGTACAACGCGCTTCCCGTTTTCTTGCCTTGATGCCCAAAGAGAGACAACAACTGTTAGCTAAACTGGAGTTCTCTTCAACTGCGCAATTGCAGTCTTGGGTGGTTGAAGACTTTTTCCAGGAGCTCTTGGAAACCGGCACTTTGGCGAGTACCGACAGGGAAGATTTTACCGACGATTTTGCCGCAGGTTATGAGGCGATAGATCTGTTATTTCCTGATCCCAATCCGCAGGGGGGCATTAGTTTATTATTGAGTCAGATCCAAACCAGCGTGGGTGGAGAGATTCACATGCTTGTACCCGGCGGTAGCATTAATGCAGGGGCCGCTGACTCTGGAGCGATCTCAAAAGAGACCAGCGAGTTAGGGATCACGGCCCGTCGTAGTGGCAATGTGAACATATTTGTGGATGAAGATTTATTGGTGAACTCTACTCGGGTATTTTCCGAGAAAGATGATCTCTTAATCTGGTCTTCTAACGGCAATATTGATGCAGGTCGCGGTGCCGCTACCGTTGCCAGTCTGCCTCCGCCGGTCACTCGGCTGGATCCTGAATCAGGATTATTGATTACGGAGTTTCCGCCAGCGATCACCGGTAGCGGTCTCAAGGCCGGTGGCAATGCCTTTTTATTTACACCTCGAGGTTTAGTGAACGCGTTCGATGCAGATTTAACTGTGGGCAATGACTTAACCATTGCAGCGAATCAGGTGTTAGGTGCAGATACGATTCAAGTGGGGGGGGCGGCAGTGGGCGTGCCGACTGCGCCTGTTAGCGTGGCAGTGGGGCTCACCAATGTGGCTAACGACACCACCAGTGCGTCTAGCATGGCTGAGGACTCATCCTTAGGCGGAGAGAATTTAGCAGAAGAGGGTGGATTGGATGAAGTGGCTCTCGGTATGTTGATGGTAGAGATCTTGTCCTTTGGAGAAGAGTTGGAAAAGACCTGTGTGCCGGGAGAAGACTGTGCCACCGAATAGGGGTTTAGGGTCAAAGTCCTAAACTGTGGTGACTGCTACTGATGGCAAAGCGAAAAGCAAAACCTATTGATGAGGCCCTAAACACAGCCCTTTATGAAGCACAGAAGGCGCTGACTAACTCTCGCCCTGCGTTGGCATTAAAATGGTTGAACCCGTTTCAACAGCAAGCAAAGAAACATTCGGACCTCTGCTATTTAATTTGTTTGGCTTGGTCCCAACTAGGGGAATATAACAAAGCCGGCCAAATGGCTCAGTTGGGATTGAAGCGGGATCCAGAACATGTGGGCCTCATCAGTGAGCTGGCTCGGTTGTCGGCAATTCACAAAAACTTTGACCAGGCTCTGTCCCTCTACCAACGGGCGCATCAGTTAATACCGGATGATCCCCGCATCTGCGAACAGCTGGCTAAGGCACACGCAGCATTGTCTCAATGGTCGCCAGCCCAGCAACTTTATGAGCAACTGATTCAACGCTATCCTCAGGTGGCCAGCTTACGGGCCGCCTTAGGAGACATACATTGGGGAAATCGCCAGATCCAACAAGCCGAGCAGTGTTATCAATCTGCCATCAGCATAGACGACACTTTGCTGCGCGCGCAGTTGGGGTTGGCGTGTTTGACACTGCAACAGGGCGCGCTCCATCAGAGTCGTCAATGGTTTGAACGTGTGCTACAACAAAAACAGGATCACTCTTATGCTAATTTCCAGCTCATTGGTGTGTTGAGGCTATTAGGTGACTATGACGCAGCCATGGCACAAATAGATGTTGCGCAAACGCGCGGCTTAGCAAAAGAGTTGCTAGAGGCACAACGTGCCGACATTCTCGAGCGCATGGGTCAGTACGAAGAGTCCTATCAGATTATCCAGGAGCTTCGAGAGAAGCAACAGATCGGAGCCGTCGCGGCACAAATCTGGGCACGCTTGAGTCGTCGGTATGGAGAGCAACAGCAGGCGTTAGCAGCATTAAATCAAGTTCTGGCTGAGGGTACAGACGCTGAAAACCGGCGTGCAGTTAAATTTTATCAAGGCAAGTTGTTAGATGAATTGGGTCAGTATGAGGATGCGTTTGCTGCTATTCAAGAGGCGAATCGTCTGGATCAGGTGCCGTTTGATTCAGAGTCTTGGCAGCGGCGTATTGATTCCACCATACGCGTTTTCAATTCAGACAATGTTCACAAAAAGCAAGCGCGAGGATTAGAATCGTCACGTCCTCTGTTTATTGTGGGTATGCCCCGTTCTGGCACCTCTTTGGTGGAACAAATTTTAGCGTCTCATACGGAGGTATTTGGGGCAGGTGAGCTAACCTACGTGGGGGATATAGTGAACCACATGGAGGCGACTTTAACTGAACAGAGTAATTATGCTGAGGGCTGGCAACAGCTAACTGATGAACAGCTAGAGCAGTACGGGCAAGGCTATCTGCAACAACTTGAGGCGCTGAATCCAGAGTGCAGATATGTCACCGATAAAATGCCACAAAACTTCTTATATCTGGGGTTGATTCAACGGCTCTTTCCCCAGGCAAGAGTCATCCATGTTCACCGTCATCCGCTGGACACGTGTCTCTCAATCTACTTTCAATACTTCACTTTGAAACATGCTTATGCGACCGATCTGACTCATCTTGGTTTTTATTATGCACAGTACAGACGGTTAATGCGGCACTGGAATGAGATCTTAACTTTGCCTATCTACTCGCTTTCTTATGAAAACTTGGTAAGCGACCAAGAGACTGTGACTCGCGATCTGCTGGAATTCTGTGATTTAGACTGGGATCCCGCTTGTCTTGAATTTTTTAATCACACACGCTGGGTGACGACTGCCAGCCATGATCAGGTGCGCCAGCCAATGTATGACACCAGTGTCGGTCGTTGGAAACGCTACGACGCTCATCTCGCACCATTGACCGATACGTTGCATCAATTGGGTGTGACCGACTCACCGGGAATGATTGTCTCCAAAGACTGATTACTGTCTCAAACGGGGTGGCAAACTATAGTTGAATATGTGGGAGCCGGTCATACCAAACCAAGCCAAGTCATAGCCATTCACTTTTTCTAAGGTCTGCGTGGAGATCAGACTCATTTGCTCCACAGGATTGCCATAACTGAGCACATAATATTGACCATCCAGGGTGAGGCAGATCCCCCTCGGGTTTTTCACTTGATAATGACGAATCAGTTGACCGGTTTCGATATCCCAAAAGGTGAGCAATCCGGCCAATGGCGTGGTGGCGGCGATGATGCCACGACGGTCGTCCACACAGACGCTTAAGGTCTCGCCGTACAGTTTGCACAATAAGGCTTGCGGTTCGGTCATCGTCACCATCTCTGCGCCTTTCTTTTGAATACTGATGCCGCCAATCGCCTCTTCACCGGTTAATCCTTCGCGAAAGGCAGAGACCACGGCCAGATCGCCGCGGCTGCTCAGGGCCAAATGTCCGGCATTGATATAAGGTGTGTCGAACTCGATCTTCTCTAGCAGCTGTGCGGAAGCGACATCCACATAAGTGACGCTGGGCGCACTGCCGTGCAGGGTGCCACCGCCATTCGTGATCACCATCGTTTTACCTGCATCTATTAAGTGACAGTCGTGGGGGGAGGTGCCGTGGCTGGGAAACTCGCCGAGCACTTCGTGCGTGTGGGCGTCACGAATGGCGATCAAGCCTCGATAATTTCCTTCAACGACGGTCTCAGTACAGTATAAATAGTTGCCGTCTGGTGAATAAGCGCCGTGTCCATAGAATCTTTGGTTTTTTGCGGTCTCTATGTTTCGCAGCAGTTGCCCAGATTTTAGATCTATTTCGCAAGCGCCTGGACCTTTCTTTTCAAACACCGCTGCTCGTTCGGGGTGGGCGGGATTGGGCACAATACCGTGTCCGAAGAAATTAATCTCAATGCTGGTGGCGGGCAATCCCACTTCATCCAGATCGAGTATAAAAATGTCATACTTTGGTGTGTTATCTGGTTTAGCATGTTGACCTGGCCCCATCAGTAACCCCATCACTGGAGAGGGGTTTTGCACCACCCCCGGTAAGCCGTTGCGCATTAACGCAGGTGGTTGAGGTTCCTGAGGCTGTGGCCTCGCCACTGGTGGTGTGAATTCACTATTCGATGAAATTTGGTAACGGTATTCAATGTTCATGGAGTGATCCGTCAGCAGTCAGCTTGCGTGCATGTTTGAAAATAAAAACAGAATAGAGGAATGAGATTGCAGTTGTATGACAGGTGACGCCTCAGGCAGAGTGGGCTAAACCACTTCAATTCGCCCGCCACTTTTGTCACTTTGCTCGAGGTTCCCTGAGGTGACGTAATATTTCTGCAATACACCCTAATTAGACTGCGCGCACTCGCACGCCTGCCGTTTAGGTGCGACGCCTTTCACATTCAGGGGTGATGGCGGCATGGTAGAGAGGGTTGGGCAGGCTAACTGGATCTGTGGCAGACCCACCGAGTGCTGACAATTAACATGCAAAATCAGCCAGGTGGTGTCACTGACTTTATCTTCCTGTCTGAATTTTGAGTGTGTATTGCGTGTTCTAGATTCAAGAGCCCAATCGTCACTTTTGCGTATTAAAATGGAGTTGTAACCTCACTTATGCTCATATCTAGAAAAATTCCACTCAACAAAAAATGTGCTGTCAGGACAGGGTTCAAACAAACTGTTTGGGGTTTACTGATTTTAGTTTTTTTGCAGCCCGTCTGGGCAGAGGAGGATCGAGCAGAAGTGCTAAAGTGGCGCAATACCACACTCAATCTCATGCAGCGTCTGGTAGATGAAGGCGTGATTTCACCGCAAACAGCAAAAGATCTGGTTGAGCGAGCCGAACGCGCAACCGCACAGCAATTGCAACGAGAACAGCAGGCGTTGGAGAAACAAGCAGCCGGCAAGGTCTCCGACGATCAACTCGTCGCCAGTGAGAATGCCGCTACAGATGCGGTCGAGTCCTCTGAAGAGCGTGCTGAAGCAGCGGAACAGAGCGAAGTCGTAGAGGAGCCGATGCCAACAGATAAGACCGTGGTACGTGTGCCCTACGTACCAGAGTTTATGCTTGAGCAGATCCGGGCCCAGGTGCGTGGTGAGTTACGTAGTGATGTGGTGCAGGACGTAATGGCCCAGGCCAAGAGCGAGCGTTGGGGGGTGCCGGAAGCGTTGCCAGATTGGATCTCCACCATCAAATTAAAAGGGGATTTGCGACTCAGAGCTGAAAACATCGCCTATGCCGATAGAAATCTATCCAACAGCTATTTGGATGTATCGGAAATTAATGACGCTGGCGGATTCGGTAAAGCAGATCGACCCTTTCTAAATATTACCGAAGATCGTGAGCGACTAAGAGCGCGTGCGCGCATTGCATTGGAAGCGAAAGTCAGTACCAACACTAAGGCCAGTTTTCGTTTAAGTACCGGCAATACCACCAATCCGGTCTCGACCAATCAAACATTGGGTAATAGCGGGAATCGCTACCAGGTCGTGATGGATCAGGCTTACCTAAACTACAAAGCCTATACCTTTGAAGGATTTCAATGGGGTGGTTTCTGGGGTGGACGCATGCCAAATCCCTGGATCCATACTGACTTAGTGTGGGATAGTGATTTAGCATTCGAAGGTGTGGCAGCAACCTTTTATATGAATCTTATTCGCGCCGATGGTTTGGATGATGTTGCCGAGTATGGTCCTAAACTGTTTTTTACTTTAGGCGCCTTCCCCCTACAGGAACGAGAATTGAGCAGCGAGGATAAGTGGTTGTATGGCTCGCAGATTGGACTGGATTGGTTATTCAGCAATCAGTCGAAATTGATTGTCGCGCTGGGTTATTACAATTTTGACAATGTCATAGGGAAGCGCAACGATCCGTTGAATGATCCTGATGGTCTCTTGACCCAGGAGACTGCGCCGGAGTTTATGCAAAAAGGCAACTCTCTATTTGATATTTTGGATAATCCGAACGATTTGGATGCAGATTTATTGGGTTTGGCGGCGGACTATAATCTGCTCAACCCAACGATAGTCATCGATGTCGCTCATTTCGCACCCTATCACATAGTGCTCTATCTGGACTATGTAAAAAATATTGGTTACGAGCAAGAAGAGGTGAGCAGCCGAGCCACTCAGGTGTCTGGCTCAGAGGTGGAAGGCTATCAAATCAAATTGCTGGCAGGATGGCCCACGGTGACCAAATATCGGGACTGGCAGTTCTATCTGGCCTTTAAACATCTAGAGGCAGATGCGGTGTTGGATGCCTTTACTGATTCCGATTTTCATCTTGGCGGTACCGATACCGAAGGGTGGTTGGCAGGCTTTCAATATGGATTGGATGACAATACATGGATCAGTGTCCGCTGGCTCAGCGCGGATGAGATCACAGGGCCGCCCTTCGGAGTGGATGTAGCACAGATCGATTTAAACGTGAGGTTTTAAACCTCCGACGACTCTATAGAGGATCCAGACATGCGATTGAGATCAAACAGACTTTCCATACTTCGTTTTTTAAGTGTGCTGTATCTATTGGGTATGGGACTTTCCGCAGTTGCAGAGGAGAGACGCGCACCCAGTGATAACGCTGCTCAAAGAGTGCAGTATATGTTGCGGCAAGTGACCCTGGAGCGCGATGCACTACAACAACAACTCAATCAACAAACTAGAGAAATCGACGAATTGAAGAAAAAGCTAGAGGACAAATCCAAACGCTTGGCAAAACAGAAAAACATGTTAAATAGCTCTCGAGGAAACAATGAAAAATTGGCAGAACAAACCCAGCAGTTGTCAGATCGCTTATTGGATCTAAGAAAGCAGAGTCAAGAGTTGGTGGTAAAATTCAAAGAGGTGGTTAGCCAGTACCGAGAGACTGAAATGGCTCGTCGCACTCTTGAGGTGAATCTAAAAACCAACGAAGGTAAATTGGAATCTTGTCAACGAATGAATGCCGAATTGATTGAGATTAACGAGGAGATCCTGGAAAAATACCAGGACAAAGGTGTGTTTGATGCGTTATTGCAGAAAGATCCCTTGACCGGGATCAGGAAGGCACAGTTGGACACTCAAGTGGAAACTTTTCGCAGCGAGATGTCCCGTCAAACGGTGATCCAGAGCGACACCGATAATCAAATGCAACCTGCGGGGGGGCTATAGGGCCGGGTAGCGTTAACATCCTTGCCGGGACAATTGAGCCACCGTCGATCCCTCAATCCAGAGGTATTAAATCTAGCTCCGTAAAACCAGTATTGAGCGTTTCGCCATCCGGCCCATATACTGGGATGACATAACTTTGCGCCACACATCGGCTGCACTCTCCATATTGATCTTCCTGAACCATTTTGTGATCGACTGCCTCTAGGATCACGGCAAGTTCCTGTTCGAGGATCTCTACAACACGATATCGGTGACCGAGAAATACGGTTTCCTGGCCAATTAGTGCGGTGAGTTGATGTATGTCTAGCTTCATGGGTGAAATCAGACAAATTGGGTGTTGCACCATTGTATCCCTTCGGACAAAATTCCCCTATATAATTCACAAAGTCAGCAAAATTGACACCAAAATCTAGAGTTTAAGTAATTAATATGGTTTCAGTCTTATTTGTTTGTATGGGAAACATATGTCGTTCACCTACCGCGGAGGGTGTGTTTCGCAGCCATGTGCAACAGGCGAAACTGGATAAACAGATCAGCATTGATTCTGCTGGTACCAATAGTTATCACCTGGGCAGTGCGCCAGATAAACGGTCCCAGCGGGCGGCAAAAAATCGCGGATACGATCTCAGCGCCATTCGCGCAAGAAAAGTGATTGAAGAGGACTTCACTCGATTCGATTATATTTTACCCATGGATCGTGCCAACCTAGCTTACTTGTTAGAAATGGGACCAGATGAACACCTCAAGCGAGTGAAGTTGTTTTTGCAATTTGCTGCAAATCGTGAGGAACAGGAAGTACCTGATCCCTACTACGGGGGGATCTCAGGATTTGACCGCGTGTTAGATTTGGTTGAAGAGGCGTCACTGGGATTGCTAGATCACATTCAGCAGACTCGATTGGATTAGTGATCTATTTGTTCCATTAAGTTCTAATCCCGTATCCTATCTTTAATAAGTGCAGGCAATAAGAAAATAACAATGCAATCACCAGTAGAATCATGCCTAATGCGACGGGGATATTGATATCAGACACGCCAAGAATGCCGAATCTGAAGGCGTTGACCATATACAATATGGGGTTTAAGTGAGACACATGCTGCCAAAATGTGGGTAACAAACTGATGGAGTAAAACACCCCCCCCAGATAGGTCAAAGGCGTGAGTACGAAGGTGGGAATAATAGAAATGTCGTCAAAACTATTTGCATAGATGCCATTGATAAAGCCGGCCAGACTAAACAATATTGCTGTCAGCAGCACAACAATTAGGGTCAGAGCTGGGTATTGAATAGTGAGATCGGTGAAAATTAGCGATGTTAAGGTGACCACTAAGCCCACTAATAAACCCCGAGCGACGCCACCAATGACATAACCTGTCAAAATCACCGTTAAGGGTAATGGCGAGACCAACATCTCTTCGATATGTTTTTGAAATTTAGATCCATAGAATGAGGAGACCACATTCGCATAGCTGCTGTTAATCACTGCCATCATGATGATGCCGGGAGTGATGTAATCCATGTAATCAAAGCCCGCCATCTGGCCAATTCGTGATCCAATCAAGCTGCCGAAAATGACAAAATAAAGCGCCATGGTGATCGCGGGCGGTAAAATGGTTTGTACCCAAATGCGTAGGAAACGATGGATTTCTCGGTGAACAATGGTGTAGAGGGCAACAGCAATTTGAGGTAACCCATAGCCTAATTCAGTTTGCATCTTCTTTTACCAATCTTAAAAAGAGTTGTTCTAATCTGTTAGATTTGTTTTTTATACTCACCACTTCTAGACTGGCGGCGGACAATTGTTGAAATAATTGATTCAGACTCTGTCCTTCTAATACCACTGCTTCAAGAGTATGTTCGTCTATTAAGCTAATGGAAAAATCTGATAAGGTCGGTGCCTCGGTGACACTGTTTTTAAGGTAAATCACAAAAGTTTCTTGGTTGATCTCGCTTAACACAGAACGCATGTCGCTATAACGAACGATGTTTCCTTCATCGATAATCGCAATATGTTTACACAGGTGTTCTGCTTCCTCTAAATAATGGGTGGTTAAAATGATAGTGGTGCCGTCGGCATTCAGTTGCTGTAAAAATTCCCACATACTATGACGCAGTTCTATATCCACACCTGCTGTAGGTTCGTCCAGTATTAACAACTTCGGTTGGTGCATCAGGGCACGTGCAATCATCAGTCTGCGCTTCATCCCACCGGAAAGATCACGGGATCTCTCCCGACGTTTTTGCCACAATCCGAGTTGCTCCAGTACCTGATGGGCTTGGGCTTTTGCCCGTCGACGGCGGTAGCCATAAAACCCAGCTTGGGTGATAAGAATATCCTCGACTTTTTCAAACTGGTTGAAATTGATTTCTTGCGGTACCAGCCCCAGATTTTGCTTGGCCATACGAGCATGGGTGTCGAGATCCCAGCCAAATACGGAGACGTCGCCCCCGCTTTTATTCACGAGCGTGCTAATGATGCCCAGTGTGGTGGATTTGCCAGCGCCATTTGGGCCCAATAGGGCAAAAAAATCCCCTTGTTCTACCTGTAGAGAAATGCCTTTAAGGGCTTCAAATCCGTTGTCGTAAGTTTTAGTGAGCTGATTAATGGTCAACGCATGCATGGTTAATTTAGGTGTCAATTAAAGGTAAATGGATCTGGTTCACGACAACGCTGGTACATAGAGAATTTGCTGACCCTAATGTCGTGAGCTATCTTGTCAGCGAAGCGGGGCAGGGAGACGATTGTCGAGGCTATAGTCGCCGGCACCCGTGTGTATTAATAAAAGCAGACCGCCCGCTATGGAAATATTCTTCATGAATAATATCATTTGAATATCATTGCCGGGTTGGTAGTGAAATATGAAGCCTGCCACTAGAGTGAATATCGCTAACAACAGTGCGCTGGATCGAGTGTACCAGCCTAATACAAGCGCCATCCCGCAGCCTATCTCTAGCAGTATGGTGGGCCAGATGAAACTTGGAGGCACATGAAATAACCCCATGTAGTGCTGGGTCTGGCCAATGCTAAATAGCTTATTGACACCGGCTAATAGGAAAATATGGGCTAATAGAATTCGTCCAATAAAAGGTACCATTTGAGTGTCCTAGGTCGGGCCATACATTTTTGTGGATGACTTTAAGCGATACATCAGAAAATAGAAATAGTCCACAGACAGCAGACAAATCTTACTAATCAGAAAATTTCTTAGTGATCATCGTATTTGTCATCTATTTTATTCACACTGGTATAACTGAATACTAAACAGCTCCTCAGCATCCTTCCAGGCGTGGGCTAACTGATAGCCCGCGGTGGAAGCCAGCTGAGCAAATTCTTCTACATGGTATTTATAGGAATTTTCCGTATGCACTGTCTCTTCGGCAGCAAATTGGAAACTATGGCCAGCTAAGTTGACCTGTTGTGGGCACGTGCTTCTGAGATGCATCTCAACCCGGCCTTTGTCATCATTGTAGAAGGCATCATGAGCAAAATGTTCGGGATTAAAATCGGCGCATAATTCATCATTGATGCGGTGTAGCAGGTTGAGATTAAACTCTTCTGTATAACCGGATTTGTCATTGTAGGCAGCATGTAAACGATCCACCGATTTTTTCAAATCCACACCTATCAGGAGTTGGCTATCGTTCCCACCTAGTTCCGCTAGTTGTGCTAAAAATTCCGCCGCCTTATCTGGCTCAAAGTTTCCGATGCTGGATCCAGGGAAAAATATGAGTCGATTGGACGTCCCGTTTAATTCGGGTAAGAAAAGGGGCCGGGTAAAATCTGCGCAGCAGGCCACCACATCAACTTTTGGAAACTCCGCTGCCAAGTCCGCTGTGGCGTCTAGTAGAAATTGTTTAGAGATATCAATGGCGACATAGGTGGCAGGTTGAATCACAGGTAATAAATGGCGAACCTTTTGGCTGTTGCCGCTACCTGGTTCGATCAGCGTGCATCCTGGGGCGACGAATTTCGCCAGATCTGACGCATGATTTTGCAACAGCTGGTTTTCAGTTCGAGTTTGGTAGTATTCGTCGGTTTGACAAATGGCGTTAAAGAGCTGCGAACCCCTTTCGTTATAGAAAAACTTCGGAGGTAAACTCTTGTCTGGCTTAGAAAGGCCGTTGACCACCTCTGCCAATAAGTTGCTGGCAGGGGGGTGTTTGTCAATGAAGGTGACGGATTGTTGCTTCATAAATCTTTCGCCAATCTGATCCCACTGAACTGCCAGCGATCCTTGGGATAAAAAAAGTTTCTGTAAGTGGGGCGTATGTGGTGCTCTGGGGTGGCACAGGAGCCGCCTCTTAATACCATCTGGTTGCTCATAAACTTGCCATTATATTCGGCCAATTGGCCACTAAAGGGTTGGTAACCGGGATAGGCAGTGTAGGGGCTCTCGGTCCATTGCCAGAGCTCATTGATCATCTGTTTTAGCACCGATTGTGCCGGCTGCTGTATCTGCCGCACGCAGGCCCATTCCCACTCTGCTTCCGTTGGCAGACGCACGTCACGCCAGCGGGCGTAAGCGTAGGCTTCGTGAAAACTGACATGGCGCACAGGCCCGTGCCAGTCAATGGGTTGAGTTCCTGCCAAATTGAATTCACACCAGGAGTCATTTTCTTTGAACCAATAAAGCGGTGCTTGCCAGTTTTGTGATACACACTGTTGCCAACCGTCGCTTAACCAAAACTCAGCGCGCTGGTACCCCTTATCTTCAATAAACTGTAGGTATTCACCATTAGTCACCAATCGTGAGGCGAGTGCGAAGGGATGAAGATAGGTGGCATGGGCGGGCCGTTCATTATCAAAGGAGAAGCTCGATCCTGTGTGGCCGATGGTGACCAGCTCATCCTCGAACGCACACCAGGTAATGGGTGCCGGTTTGAGAGCAGTAGGCGCGACATCTGTGGATTGGTAAGCGGGACGCAAAGGATTCACTGAGAAGTTATATTTTATATCCGTAAGCATTAATTCCTGATGCTGTTGTTCGTGATGCAAACCTAAATCCAACTTGAATTCAGCTTCTGGATTTAATCCGTGATGAATTAAGTCCACCATGGCCTCATCCACATGATGTCTGTATTCATATATCTCACTAACAGTGGGACGCGACAAGATGCCCCGTTGCGGGCGGGGATGCATGGCACCTACGGTGTTGTAATATGAGTTGAACAGCATAGTGTATAAGGGGTGAGGACTCTGATAGTTCGCAACGTATGAGTGCAGCAGCATGGTTTCAAAAAACCAACTGGTATGCGCTAGGTGCCATTTTGGTGGACTGGCATCGTCCATTGCTTGTAATCCATAATCTTCGTTTTGCAGCGGTTGGCACAGCTGTTCGCTCAATTGTCGGATCTCAAGAAAAGGGGTAAGCACTAGAGGGTGATTCTGCTCTTCATCAGAAGCTAAGGCTTTCATGCCTAATGATCCTAAATTGCGCTTATTATGCGTTTATGAATGTGTAGGCAACTATGGTATCAAAGTCACTTGGGGTGGATAAACTTTTATCTATAGAGAGTGAATATTCACGCTTTGAAATGAACTGGGGCGACCATTGCGATCGCCCCTGAGGTTTGCGTATTGAGTTCCCAATATCTGGGTAACAAAGGCAGAGGTTCAATTACCCCCCTGCAGCACGAAGATACGAGCTTCCCTATTAAATAGTTTCCTCCCTCGTTGCAGACAGAAATTCTCACAATATGTGAGCGTCGTATCCCTCGCATTTGTATCTTCACCCTGGCAGAGGATGGAATCAATTCAACAGTTTTTATACAAAATAGATCAGTTTATATTTTGATTGTAATAGACAGGTACGCTGATGATAAAAAAATATAATAGTTTCGAAACTATTAGCATTCCAATTTTATCTAACTGTTAACTAATCTTAGATCTAGTGTTCTACGTTTAAGGATCAGTTGAATTCCACGTTCTACTTTATTGTTATCTCGTTCGATCATCGCAATGAGTGTTTCTTTTTCTAATGTACTTGTCAATATTTGCGCGCGCATATAGAGGTAGTGAGCAAACTGGGGATAGAGTCTAAGACAACTTTCAATTTGATGGCGGTATTCTGGTAGGCATTTGATGTCTATGGTCGCCAGGGAAAAATAGCTCTCGAAATAAGAGGGCACAGAACGCCCTGTAGGACAGTTTGCAGGAATGGATTTGCGTTCTTTTTTAGTTTCGTCGTCCATGCTAGAAATTTCGACTGGATGATGTTGATAACGAGCAACTTCCAATCAACATAGCGGCATCGGCAGATGGCAATTTCAGCCACGTCGCAAAAAATTGTCTAATATTTGTACAAAAAATATCCTTTACATCGCTATTCATGTTAAATTAAGTTATCTAAAGTACATGGTATAGGTTTGAAATCTATTCAGAAATAGTACATGCTTATGCTTGTATTCGAACTAAATGAATTACTCATTCAAGCTTGCAATTTTGTCATTGGTAGGTGGCACAATGGATGTTAATGAAGCACGCTCGGTACTTTCCAAGGAAATGATCAAATATCGTCATCGTTCTCTAGAAAAATTGCTCTATCTTATTGATGAAGAAGATTATTTTAAAGTGAAGATAGGGCCAGAGGTGACTTATCGCATAGAAGTGTACGCACGTTGGGCGTCACATCAGCACAATAAGTTAAAGGTGATAGGCTGTATTGATGATGGATCTTGGCGAACCATGTGTCCATTATCAGAAGAGTTTGAAATCTATACTTAAATTTATTGATTAGCTCACCATACTGATTTCTCAGCATTTTCTCTTAGTGATTCTAAGTCTCATCCAGCATTTCTTGTTATTAACAATCCCACGGTTTCTTTACGCAATACTCTCAGCCGTACCCAGATTCATCATGCCAATTTAAAATCTTGCTACTCTGTTGTTTGTTAGATCTTAGGCTGGCTATGCTCTCTTTTCGCTGTGCACTACTCGATCTGGTGCAAGAAACTGATCGACTGCCTGATTGAATGATTCGGGCTGTTCGAGATGCAAGAAATGCCCGGCATCAGGAAAATCCTGACGCCTGGTTGCCTGATGGGGGTAATCACTTTCACATCCACGAAACATCTCTTCTCCGATGCAATTGTCTTGCAGGCCCACCACAAACAAACAGGGAGTGGATTGCATTTGCAGCATTAATTTCATCTGTTTCACCAGAGAGCCCATATAGAGTGCACGCACAGGGTTGAGCAGGTTTCGGTAATAGCTGATCCCCTGTTTTAAGGCATCACCGGCTTTTAGGGTGGTCACGGCTTCGTCTATTTGCGGGTGCAGTAGAGAGATGCTGGGTGACCAGCGCATCCATAGTGTACGTATATAGGCCAGATGTTGGCTTTTAATATAATTAATTACTCCAGGCAACTGAAAGTAATACATATATCTTGACCGTACAAGTTGAGCGAAATTCATATTGCGGAGAAAAGAACGGATCGGTGGCACCGCCCCCAAAATTAGCTTATCTATTTTTACATTCGATTCACCTGTGCCAGCAAGGGCGACCATCAGCTGTGCCACAATGGATCCCCAATCGTGTCCATAGATGGCCACGGGTTGGTCGGGTGCGATCTGCTGAACAAACTGGCTCATCATTGTCGCAATAGCCAATTGTGATGTGCCGCCTTTTGCGGGTACCGAGGTCTCACCGTAACCGGGCATGTAAGGCACAATACATCGATAACCACGGCTGCTAAAATAGTCCACCTGTGCGGCAAAGGTGAGTGGAGTATCTGGAAATCCGTGCAAAAATAGAAATGGCTTACCGCTACCTTGTTCATAATAGGCCACTTGGCCTAATCGGACTAACTGGTGTTTGACTTGGTCTTTTCTCATTTGGAGTACCTTCCCGCGATTAGTTCACTCATTAGAATCGTAACTTAGGAGAAGAATCTCTACTAAGGGTCAATTTGGCCAATTTCAGGTGGCCACTTTATGTGATGTGTACATTAGTTATCTTACGTCGACCAGGCCATTTAGTTCCACTGGCGATCGCAGCAAATAGAGATGAACGTCTCTCTCGGCCCGCTTTAGCGCCGGCGAATCATTGGCCTAGTGCCCCGATAATTGCAGGGTTGGATCAATTGGCAGGTGGCACTTGGCTGGGGATTAATCGAACAGGATTTGCGGTAGCCATGTTGAATCGGGACGGGCAATTGGGCCCCGAACAAGGCAAGCTATCCAGGGGCGTATTGGCCATTGAGATGTTATCTACCCGCCACCTGCAACAGGCACTGGATCTTCTTACGCCTATAAAGTTGGCGCAGTTTCGGGCCTTTAACTCCGTGATAGCAGACATATGCCATGCTTACTGGCTGAAGTGGGATGGGGAGCAACTGACTATCACTGCCATTAAGGCAGGATTGCACATGTTGGCATCGGGTGATTTGAACGAGGATCGTCACGGCCGTATCAACTATCATCTGCCGCTATGGCGAGCTGCGAATGCACCCGATCTGAACAGCTGGGGCGATTGGCCGAATCTGTTGGCAAGCCGCGCACATGCACCTGAGGATACCGCGTTAGGCGCCATGTGCATTGAGACTGATTTTGATTATGGAACTGTCTCTTCCAGTTTAATCGCCTGGAATCAGGATGCGGGTGTTCGGTGGCAGTTTGCACCGGGCGCGCCTGATAGAACTGTTTTTGACGACATACCTTTGCAGTGGTGATGCCACAGTGTTCATGGCGTGGACACTTGGCTAACTTTTATCTGTTCCCGTGAAGGCGATGATATTGTTCGGAAACGCCTTTGAAGCCACTTCTGAGGAAAAATCTTTCGCCACTTGCTCTATTGTTTCGCTGAGCTGGGTGTACTGCTTTGAGAAGGGTGGCCAGTAGTCGCCCAGGCCCAAGGCATCGTTGATCACCAATACTTGTCCATCGCAGTGAGGGCCTGCGCCGATACCGATGGTGGGGATCGCCAGTGAATGAGTAATGTTTTCTGCAAGTGCATAGGGAATATGTTCCAGCACAACCATGAACGCACCTGCTTGCTGAATAGCCTTGGCCTCGTCTTTAATTCGACTGGCCTCTTTTTCTGATTGCCCCACCTTTTTGAATGAGAGGGCAGTTTGAGGCGTTAATCCGGTGTGGCCGACTACTGAAATCTGGTTATCCACTAAATGACGGATAACCTCAACTTTTGCGCCCTCAAGCTTAACGCTATCGGCACCTGCCTTTAAAAGACGTGTTGCATGGATTAGGGCAGTGTCGGGATCCGTGTCAGTCAGATAAGGAAGGTCGCCGATGATGTGGGTGTTTGGTGCACCGCGACGCACCGCACCCACATGGTATTCCATATGCTCAATGGTTACCTCGCGAGTGCTGTCGAATCCCATTTCCACCATGCCTACCGTATCACCCACTAGAATCATAGGTACACCGGCCTGTTCAATGGCTCTGGCCACTGGACAGGTATATGCCGTCAACATGGGGATAGGTCTAAACCCCTTTAAGGATAGAATCTCTTTGCAGTGTAATTTCATTAGCTGTTTTTACTCTTCTAAAGAATAATCCAAGTAAAAGCTAAGCGCTACGACATGTTTTTTTCGATTTGAGCGTAAGCCGAATGATTGTGTATCGACTCGAAGTTTTCCGATTCCACGCGATAAGCCAATACACGTTCATCTTGGTTCAGTTGCGCTGCCACATCTCGAACCATGTCTTCGACAAATTTAGGGTTATCGTAGGCTTTTTCTGTCACATATTTTTCATCTGGCCGTTTCAGCAACCCGTACAATTCACAAGAGGCCTCTTTTTCCACCAGCTCGATCAAATCTTCTATCCACAAGAAGCCGTCGGTTTGCGCCGTCACCGTGACATGTGAACGTTGATTGTGTGCACCATAGTCAGAAATCTTTTTCGAGCAGGGGCAGAGGCTTGTGACAGGCACCACCACTTTAATCAGCATTTTGCTGTGGCCATGATCAAACTCGCCCAACAGACTCACTTGATAGTCCAGTAGACTTTCCACTTTGCTCACTGGAGCTGCTTTCTTGATGAAGTAGGGGAAATCCACTTCAATCATCCCTCTATCCGCTTCAAGACGTTGCGTCATTACCGCTAGCAGATCACGGAAAGATTTTATGGATAACTCCTGAGATTGTTCATTCAGTATGTCCACAAAACGCGACATGTGGGTGCCCTTGACGCTGTGGTCAAGATTCACATACATGTTGAAATTGGCGATGGTGGGCTGCGGCGTACCGTTTCGATCCGACACGCTAATGGGATGTTTCAGATCTTTAATGCCAACCTGATTAATGGGTAATTCCCGGCCGTCTGGGGAATTTTGCACATCTTCGACTTCTGGCGAACGGACCACTTTTTTACCTATTGAGTTATTCATTATGGTTTATTCCTGACGGTAGCTCACACAAGCTGATTCGGTTTCCCAAATTGTTACCTCAGTCACTTTAATTCGAGCGTCGTTTAAGCGTCCGGAAAGTTGGTGATAAAACCAACTCGCGATGTTCTCTGCAGTAGGATTTATCTCGGAAAAATACTCTAACTCATTGAGATACTGATGATCGAGTTTTTCAGCAAGATCGTTAGCATGTCTTTTAATTGTCTTAAAATCGATGCCCATTCCAATCTCGTCTAATTCCGAAGCCTCGACTTCGACTTCTAACTTCCAGTTATGGCCGTGCATACGGCTACATTTCCCAGGATAATTTCGTAGTGTGTGGGCCGATGAAAAGCCCGTTACAATTTTTAAAATATAACGCGAGGACATGTAAATAACTGAGTAAATTAGTAGGAATTTATGCGAGTCGGACGCTTTTGGCAAGTTCTTTTTGTCAGAAAAGCGTCAATTTGGGCTTTTATGCCGGATCCATCGAGTTGTGCTGCCTGCAAAAGATCGTCCCGGCTACCCGATTCAATGAAATTATCCGGTAGTCCAATATTCAATGTCGAAATGCGAATATCCTCTTTGAATAGGAATTCATTCACTGCGCTACCCGCGCCACCTTGTATAGTATTTTCTTCAATAGTCACTATAACTTCATGACTTAACGCAGCTTTTGTGATGCATTCAATGTCCAGTGGTTTAATAAAACGCATGTTTATCAAGGTTGCGTCATATTCTTCAGCCAAGGGCTCCACTACCGGAACCATTGATCCAAAGGCTAAGAACGCCATTTTTTTACCCCGCCTGATCTGTTTCGCTAGGCCGATGGGGATAGCTTGCAGATCCTCATCGATCTGCTTACCGGGGCCTTTGCCTCTTGGATAGCGCACCGCGGCAGGCCCGGGATGTTCGTAGGCAGTGGTGAGCATTTGGCGAGCCTCATTTTCATCTGCTGGCGCCATTACCACCATATTAGGAATACAACGCAAAAACGATAAATCAAAAGAGCCGGCGTGGGTGGGGCCATCTGGTCCTACCAATCCTGCCCGATCGATTGCGAAGGTGACATCAAGATCCTGCAGTGCCACATCGTGGATAAGCTGATCATAAGCGCGCTGCAGAAACGTGGAATAGATAGCCACCACAGGTTTCAAACCTTCACAGGCCATGCCAGCAGCCAAGGTCACGCTATGCTGTTCGGCAATGCCCACATCGAAATAACGATTCGGATAGAGTTCAGAAAACCGAATCAAACCTGAGCCTTCGCGCATCGCTGGAGTGATGCCGGTTAAGCGACTATCTTTTGCCGCCATATCGCAGAGCCAGTCGCCGAACACTTGGGAATAGCTCGGGGAGCCGCCACTTTTGCTCGGTGGAATACCTTTGCGTGGATCGAAAGTACTCACTCCATGGTATTTCACCGGATCTGCCTCGGCGGGCCCATAACCTTTGCCTTTAGCGGTGACTATATGCAGCAGTTGGGGATCTTTTCTATCGCGCAAATTTTCCAGGGTCGCCACCAGGGCGTGCACGTCATGACCGTCCACCGGACCGATATAGTTCAGTCCCATCTCTTCAAATAGCGTACCTTGCACCATCATGCCCTTAACGTGCTCTTCCGCCCGGCGCGCAAACTCTTTCATCGGTGGCACAATACTGAGTACCTGCTTGCTGCTTTCCCGAACTGAGGAATAAAAACGACCGGAAAGCAATCTGGCGAAATAGTTACTTAGCGCGCCCACATTAGGTGAGATGGACATATCGTTGTCATTCAGAATGATGAGCATATTCGAATGTAAGACCCCGGCGTGATTCATCGCCTCAAATGCCATGCCGGCGGTCATCGCGCCATCACCGATCACCGCCACCACTTTTTGATCTTCGCACCTTAAATCGCGGGCAATGGCCATGCCTAGGGCCGCACCGACAGAAGTGCTGGAGTGTCCCACACCGAAGCAGTCATATTCGCTCTCATTGCGGCTGGGAAAACTGGTGAGCCCTTCCCACTGTCGAATTGTCTGAATTTGGTCACGTCTACCGGTGAGGATCTTGTGTGGATAGGCTTGATGCCCAACGTCCCAAACAATTTTGTCTTTTGGGGTGTTAAATACGTAGTGCAGGGCCACAGCCAGCTCCACGGTGCCTAAGTTGCTGGCAAAATGACCGCCACATTGACTGATCTGCTCAATGAGGTATTCCCGCAATTCGCGACAGACTTCCGGCAGAGAGGATTCGCCCAGTTGTTTTAATTGATCCGGGCGATCAATTGTCTCTAATAAGGGATATTTTTTATTTGAGGGCATGTTAATTGTCTGTGTTCGTCTCTGTCTGGCTTCCTGTACGGCTAACTCTATGATTCACTGAAGAATTAATGGATTAAACGACACAAAATGTATCCAATCTTTTCAGTGTGCAAATCAATGATGTGATCTGCTTCACTCAAAGCTGCCGTACCATCTGTATAGAGGGAGCACATGATCCTCTTCTCGTGGCAAACATGCAAGATGTGTGACCGATTCTATTGCGTGCGATGGGAAATATAGTGGGCGATGGCGCGCAACGGCTCTGCCCGTTGATCAAAATTGTTTAGGGAGACGATGGCGTTTTGGCTGAGTTGCTCCGCCAGCTTTTTTGCGGCTTCCAAACCGAGAAGTTGTGGAAAAGTGACCAATCCACGCGCGGCGTCCGTACCTGCTGCTTTACCCATTAGATCCGGATCTCCCTCCATATCCAGAATGTCATCCTGAACTTGAAATGCTAGGCCAATTTCTCTTGCGTATAAGGTTAGCGCGTCGCTTTGCTCTGCCTCCACCAAACCAGAAATCAGACACGCCATTTGCACAGTTGCCAAAATGAGTGCACCGGTTTTTTTCTGGTGGATGTTTTTTAGGGAGTCAAAATCTGTCTCTTTACCCTCATTGGCCAAATCCAAACATTGACCGCCCACCATACCCTGTGCGCCGGAAGCTTCTGCAAGAATGGCGATGAGTTCGAGTCGAGTCTCAGCCGCAATGTGGTTTTCTTTCGCTAAAAGTTCGAATGCACGTGTCTGCAATGCATCACCGGCCAAAATAGCAGTGGCTTCGTCGTAGGCCTGATGGCACGTGGCTTGCCCCCGCCTGAGATCGTCGTCATCCATTGCCGGCAGATCGTCATGTATTAGAGAATAGGTGTGGATCAGTTCTACCGCACAGGCGCAGCTGTCTAAGGCTTGCTCTGTGGCAGAACCCAATGCGCCCACGGCGTATACCAGTTGAGGTCGCAGACGTTTACCTCCGGACAGGGTGCTGTATCTCATCGCACTATGCAGTACAGTTGGCTCGCGGTTGCTGTCTGATAAACAGCGCTCCAGCGCTTTTTCCACTCTCCGTTGGCACTGTTGGCTAAAGCGTTCTAGATTCACTGACCACCATTGTCGTCAAAGGGAATCAATTCTGATTCACCATTTTTTTTCATTAAGGTGCTGATTTTTGCTTCTGCTTCGGCAAGTTCTTTTTGACAAAAACGGGTCAGCTCCACGCCACGTTCGAACTGTTTTAAGGACTCCTCCAAACTCAGCTCATCGTTTTCCATTGCGGCGACAATTTTTTCTAGTTCTGCTTTTGCGGATTCAAAAGTAGGGGAAGACTTTTTTGGCATGGTTCTATTGGCTCAGACGATTAAACATTCACGAGGGGCATTAAGTTTAATAGAATGTTTGCCTATGCGCTATGATCTACCTGCCTCCCAATCGTGAGACCAGGTATGATCTCAAGTCAAATACATGGAAATGACTCCATTTCTTTTCTTGACTTCAATAAATCAGGGAACTATGAGCACGCAGTATAAAGCTGAAGATATAGAAGTATTAAGTGGTCTGGAGCCGGTACGTAAACGTCCTGGCATGTATACCTCCACCGAACGTCCGAATCATCTAGCCCAGGAAGTGATTGACAACAGCGTGGATGAAGCCATTGCTGGTTATGCCAGTCGAATCGATGTGGTCCTCTATAAAGATGGTTCCATATCGGTGAGTGATGATGGCCGAGGTATGCCCGTGGATATTCATCCGGAAGAAGGCATCCCAGGGGTGGAGCTGATCCTCACCAAGTTACATGCCGGGGGCAAGTTTTCCAATAAGAACTACCAGTTCTCCGGGGGCTTACATGGAGTGGGTGTTTCTGTCGTGAACGCTTTGTCAAAACGTCTAGAAATCTCCATCAAACGTGAAGGCAAAGAGTGGCGCATGGCCTTCGAGCAAGGCAATCGAGTGGAGACATTGAAGGCGGTCGACAGTGTCGGCAAACGCAATACGGGTACTCGGGTACATTTTTGGCCGGAACCAAAGTTTTTCGATTCGGTTAATTTTTCCGTTCCTAAATTGAAGCATGTGTTACGTGCGAAAGCCGTATTGTGTCCTGGCCTGGAGGTCCATTTTAAAGATGAAAAAAGTAAAGAATCTGAATCCTGGCACTATGAAGATGGTTTGAGCAGTTATTTGCAAACCAGTCTGGAAGGTGCCGAATGTTTACCGGAAACGCCATTCATGGGCAGTTTGGCGGCAGAACATGAAGCCGTAGATTGGGCGTTAATGTGGGTGAACGATGGCGGTGAATTGATTACCGAAAGCTATGTGAACTTAATTCCCACCACCCAGGGTGGCACCCATGTCAACGGCTTAAGAGCAGGCTTGTTGGAGGCACTGCGCGAGTTTTGTGAAATTCGTAATTTGTTACCTCGCGGGGTCAAACTGACGCCGGAGGATGTGTGGGATAAGTTGAGTTACGTGTTGAGTGTGAAACTGTTAGATCCACAATTTTCAGGGCAAACCAAGGAGCGGCTCTCGTCTCGAGAGTCGGTGGCGTTTGTTTCTGGCGTGGTGAAAGATAATTTTAGCCTGTGGTTAAATAAGCATGTAGAAGAGGGAGAGCGCATCGCCGAGACGGTGATCCAGAATGCGCAGCGACGCATGCGCAGCGGCAAGAAGGTGGTGCGTAAAAAAGTCACTTCCGGCCCGGCCTTACCCGGCAAACTAGCAGATTGCAGTAGCGATGATGCGAGTCGAACCGAGCTTTTTTTGGTGGAAGGGGATTCCGCTGGGGGATCTGCCAAGCAGGCTCGTGATAAAGATTTTCAGGCCATCATGCCGCTTCGTGGCAAGATTTTAAATACGTGGGAAGTGGATCCCTTAGAAGTGCTCAATTCTCAGGAGGTACACGATATTTCTATCGCCATCGGTGCGGAGCCCGGAAGCAGTGACATCAGCCAATTGCGTTACCACAAAATTTGCATTTTGGCAGATGCAGACTCCGATGGCTGTCACATTGCCACCTTGCTTTGCGCACTCTTTGTACGTCACTTCCAACCTTTGGTTAAAGCAGGTCATGTGTATGTGGCAATGCCGCCCCTGTATCGAATTGACGTGGAGAAACAGGTTTTCTACGCCTTGGATGATGCAGAAAAACAGGGCGTATTGGACCGCATTGCGGCTGAGAAGTTACGTGGGCAGGTATCCGTACAACGATTCAAAGGATTGGGGGAGATGAATCCTATGCAACTCAGGGAGACCACCATGGATCCCAATACTCGTCGCTTGGTACAACTGATGATGGAAGAGGGCGATGATACCCACAGCACCTTGGATATGTTGTTGGCTAAGAAACGCGCCAGTGATCGTAAACGATGGTTGGAGACAAGAGGTAACCTTGCGGAGCTAACGGCATGAGTACGCAATTTCAAACGGAACAACAGAGTGTGCGCCAGTACACGGAACGAGCTTATTTGGATTACTCCATGTATGTGATTCTGGATCGCGCGTTGCCGCACCTTGGTGATGGGTTGAAACCGGTGCAGCGTCGCATCATATACGCAATGGCCGAGTTGTCGCTTGCGAACAACGCCAAACACAAAAAGTCAGCCCGTACCGTAGGCGATGTATTAGGCAAATATCATCCCCATGGAGACAGCGCCTGTTATGAAGCGATGGTGCTCATGGCGCAACCCTTCTCTTTTCGTTATCCATTGGTGGATGGTCAGGGAAACTGGGGCTCTGCGGACGATCCAAAATCCTTTGCTGCGATGCGTTATACAGAGGCGAGATTAACCAATTTCTCCAATGTTCTCTTAGCAGAATTAAAACAGGGCACGGTAGAGTGGCAGGCCAATTTTGACGGTACATTAAAAGAGCCAGAGATCTTACCCGCACGGGCACCACACTTGCTATTAAACGGCACCACGGGTATCGCAGTGGGCATGGCAACAGATATTCCGCCGCACAACATCACAGAGGTGATCAATGCCGCAGTTTATGTTTTGCAAAACCCGAAGGCAGAGGTGGCGGATCTGATGCAGTTTATCCAGGGACCAGACTACCCGACCACTGCCGAAATCATTACCTCTAAAGAAGAAATAGCGCAGATGTACCAAAGTGGACATGGCAGTGTTCGCATGCGTGCCACCTATGAGCGAGACGGGGCCGATGTGGTCATCACTGCGCTGCCCTATCAGGTGAGTGGCTCTAAGATATTAGAACAAATTGCCGCGCAGATGCTGGCGAAGAAACTGCCTTTGGTGGAAGATTTGCGAGATGAATCGGATCATGAAAATCCTACCCGTCTGGTGGTTGTGCCCCGGTCTAATCGAGTGGATGTGGATGAACTGATGGCGCATCTGTTTGCCACCACTGACTTGGAGCGCACCTATCGTGTGAATATGAACATGATCGGATTGGATGGTCTGCCCCAGGTAAAAAGTTTACCGCTGATGTTAAAAGAGTGGTTGCAGTTTCGAACAGAGACTGTGCGCCGCAGACTGCAACATCGTTTAGAAAAAGTACTGGATAGATTGCATATTCTTGAGGGCCTCATGGTGGCTTTTCTCAACATAGATGAGGTCATTGCAATCATTCGTCAGCAGGATCATCCCAAGCCTGCACTGATAGAGGCATTTAACATTAGTGAACGTCAGGCAGAGGCGATATTAGAAATCAAACTGCGACAGTTAGCTAAGCTCGAAGAGATTAAAATCAAAACAGAGCAAGATGCGCTAGAGGCCGAACGGCAGGCATTAGAAAAAACCTTGTCTTCAAAACAACGTTTAAACACTCTGATAAAAAAAGAACTACTGGAGGTGCAACAGGAGCATGGAGACGAGCGTCGATCGCCTATCGTCAGTCGTACACAAGCGAAATTACTCGATCAAACTAGATTCATTCCCAGCGAACCCATCACAGTGGTGTTATCCAAAATGGGTTGGATCCGCGCCGCCAAAGGACATGAAATCGATGCGCGTAATCTAAATTATCGCAGTGGAGATAGCTTTTTATCTGCCGCGAAGGGAAAAAGCAAAGAGGCGGTACGTTTGTTAGATTCCACCGGCCGCTGTTATATGTTGCCCGCCCATGAGTTGCCTTCAGCAAGAGGACAGGGCGAACCTGTCACCGGTAAACTATCCCCGCCTAAGGGCGCCGGTTTTCGTTCTGTGCTATTTGTAGAGCCGCAGCAAAAGATCCTCTTGGCCACCGATGCGGGTTATGGGTTTATCTGTCCCGCAGAGGAGTTTGAGGCGAGAAATAAAAACGGTAAGGCTTTAATTCGTGTCAGCGGTGAGGCATTGCCCCTAGCGCCGGTTGTGTTTCATGAGTGCACAGACAGTCTTTTCGTGGGAATCAGCAGCGACGGCAGGATGGTCGTTTATGGAATAGAACAGTTGCCGGAGATGGCGAAGGGGAAGGGCGTGAAGTTAATCAGCTTGCCGTCTACCAAAGATAAAAAATCATTGACGCTGAAGTTTACCGCAGTGGTGGAAGCGAAGCAGAGTTTGCTACTCAATGCGGGCAAACGTCAGATGAGTTTAAAATTTCGTCAATTGAATGAGTATCTCTCTGAGCGTGGTAAACGGGGTCAGGCATTGCCTAGAGGTTATCAGAAAGTAGACGCTATTGAAGTGAGTGACGATTAGACCATCTGAGTCGCAGTTGCCATAACAATAACACCAAAAACAGAGCCAACAGGGGCAGGCTGCTATACTGGATCCCTGTCCAGCCTACCGTATGCAACATACTACCTGCGGATAGGGCGGCCAAAGCTTGAAAACTGAACACGGTGAAATCGTGAAACCCTTGGGCACGGAATGCCTCCTGTTGATGATAACTTTTGGTGAGTAAGGTGCTGCCCCCCACAAATAAAAAGTTCCATCCTACTCCCAGTGCGACCATGGCAGCACCATAGTGCCAGATCTCGATGCCGCTTAACGCAATGGCGGTACAACTCAACATCAACAGCGCACCAATGGAAATGATAGAAACCTCTCCGAATCTACTAATGAGTTTACCGGTAAACAGAGACGGCAAAAACATGGCAATCATATGCGCCTGAATCACCCTAGTGACGGTGGGTAGGGAATATCCATTGTGGGCATGCATACTGATAGGTGTTGCCGTCATAATATAACTCATCACCGCGAATCCGGTCACTGAAGCAGAGACTGCAAGAATGAAATCAGATCGAGTGACAAATGCCCACGCAGAGCGTGGGTCTGTACTCTGCACCGCTGTGCTTGTGTTGATACTTTTATAGAATGTTAACACGACGCAGTTGATTAACAGGACCAACGCTAAAGCCAGAAAGGTGGCGCTATAGGGATAGGCGGGAGTGAGTAGCGCAGTCTGATTCGCTATTTCTGGTCCTATAAACGCAGCGATTAGACCGCCCAGCATAATCATCGAGATAGCTTGTCCGGCTTGATCCGGTGCGACACTTTCAGCAGCCGCGAAACGATAGTGTTGTACAAAAGCAATATGAACACCAATGCCGAAAGTTGCACAACAGAAGAGGTAAAAGTGACCACTATAAATTGCGTAATAGGCTAATAATGTCATTGCGATGGCGATCTGGCTGGCCGCCATAAAACAGATCTTTCGATTAAACATCTGCATCAATCGAGCAGCAGGCAGAGTGCTGCAGGCCGTGCCAACAATAAACAGCGCCATTGGCAGAGTGGCGAAGCGGGGATCTGATGCTAGAGCGTCACCTACGATTCCACCAACTAATACAGTCGCAGAGACGCTGGAGAAGGCAAGTGCTTGGGCGGCGGCTAAAATCCAAACATTAATCATCTCAGTCCGACGCCACCTTCAGCCCAATTTTGCCTATGGATTGATTGCTTTCCATGTACTCAAATGCAGCAGTGATATCTTCAATCTGATATTCGCGGTCCAAAATGGGTTGCAACTCTCCTGTATTGAATTTTGGCCATAAATGTTGCTGAAGTTGTCGCATGAGTTCTGCTTTAAATGCATCGGTACGACTGCGAAGAGTCGAGCCAATGACACGTTGGCGTTTGACTAACATGACACCCAAGTTAAGCGCGTCGGTCACGCCGCCCATGACGCCAATGAGTACTAAGCGACCATCCATGTTGAGACATTTTTGATTTTCCCCCAGATAGCTGCCACCTACCGGATCGAGAATAACATCGACCCCGTTTCCTGCACGCCACTCTTTGACAACAGCAGCAAAAGCGCCCTCGCTTCTCAAATGGCCAGCCTCGGCACCTAGGTGCAGACAAAAGTCTAATTTCTCACGACTGCCGACGGTGACACAACACGGGTGATGAAATTGTTTACAGAGTTGGATAGCGGCAGTGCCCACACCACTGGCACCTGCGTGGATGAGTACCGACTCTTTATTTTTTAGTTGCCCTTCAATGAACAGGTTTAACCAGGCAGTGGCGAACACTTCCGGTATCGCTGCGCTTTGAATAAAATTTAGATTGGTTGGCAGCGGGCATAGGTGGTTAGCCGGTACGCAAACATACTGCGCGAAGCCTCCACCGGAGAGAAGGGCGCAGACTCTATCACCAATTTGTACATTTTCCACTTGATCCCCTAATTTCTCTACCACACCTGCACACTCCAAGCCCATGATGGTACTGGCTCCTGGAGGAGGCGGGTATAATCCTTTGCGTTGCAAACAATCGGCACGATTCAGGGCAGAGGCGTATACCGCTATTCTCACCTCATTTGCTTTCGGCTCTGGCATCGCTTGGTCTGTCCAGATCAGTTGCTGTTGTTTCGCGGAGATGGCTTTCATTTTATTTTTCATAGTAGTAATAATGGCATAGTCACAATGTTAAGAGATATCTTTTTTGATCGTGATACCTGTGTGGTTGCTCGGGATCTGTTGGGTGTGGTGATACGCAGACGAATCGGCGACATGTGGCTCGCGGCGCAAATTATTGAGACCGAAGCATACTACAAAGAGGAGAAGGGTAGTCATGCCTCTCTTGGACGTACGCCGAGTCGAGAAGCGATGTTTATGTCGCCCGGTACCATCTATATGTATTACGCGCGTGGCCGCGCGTCTCTAAATGTCAGCACCCAAGGTGACGGTAATGCGGTCCTGATTAAATCTGCAACACCTTACATCGATAATAAAAGCCCCGTCGACACTCTGGCTCAAATGAGAAAACACTATGGGAGTCGTGGCGGCAATCGCACTATTCGGCGCTTGTGTGGTGGGCAGACCTTACTGTGTCAAGCGTTAGATCTACAGGTGAAGGATTGGAATAGACGCAATTTTGATCCGCAGACTTTTTATTTTGAAGAGATGGAATCATCACCAAAGAAGTGTATCGAAGCTCCGAGATTGGGTATTCCCCAGGGCCGGGATGAAAACTTGTGGTATCGATTTGTGGATTTCGAACATGCCGCTGACTGTACACGTAATCCGTTAAGGGTACGTCACTGGCAAGAAGGTGTGCACTATCGGATCACCACGCCATCCCCATCGGCACACTAGTTATTTCGGTTTTTCAGTTCTTCTTCCAGTTCGGCGATTCTTCTGCTGAGCAGAGCAAGTTTGCGAGAATTTCCTGCAAATTCTTTTTTCGCAAATTTTAACTGGGTGATAGCCTCTTTGAACGCACCCAAAATAAAATAGAGTTCTGCTTGTTGTTCATGGGCCAGACCGGTTTCGCCCTGTTTGCCTAAAGTACGCGCATACTGTTGTCGTACATAGGGATCAAAGGGTCTTGCTTGTGTCAGATCTTGATAAATCTTAGTAGCCTGTTCAAATTCTTCAAGCGCACCATAGACTTGAGCCAATTTGAATTGCACGGCGTAGCTTTTAGGGGCTTTTTTCTGTGCACTAAGAAGCGGATTTTTTGCTGACTCAAGTTCATCCAACTCTTTGAGGATGTCACTTTTTAACATCAAATAGGGAACGCGTTCGCCGACTGTGTTAATCAGACCTTGAATGCTCTCCAGTGCGTCCTCATAGCGACCCAATGTCATTAATGAAAGCGTGTACCCATATATATTTGCTTGTTCCTTTGGATGAGTGCCACTGGTGATGCGTTGGCGATAAAATTCATATTGATTTTGAGAACCCTTGCTGTGAATGTCTTTGATTCGCACTCTCATCAGCTCGAAATCCAAGGAGGAGGCAGACAATTGGCTGGAAAACTGTGCCGCATGGTTACGCGCGTCCGCGATACGATTTTCCGTCAAAGGGTGGGTGGACAAGTACTCAGAGTAAATGGTTCTTTGGAATCGACTGGCTTGTTCCATTTGTTCAAATAGGCTCGCCATGTAAACACTGTCATAGCCTGAATCATTCAAGATTCTGATACCGATCCGATCTGCTTCTCGTTCCTGTCCGCGAGAGAAGTTAAACAAGGATTGATAACTACCTGCCATCCCACCTATCAACGCCGCAGCCCCTAACTCCGATTCATCCGCAATGAGTAACAAGGCCCCGGCCAACATAGCAAGATGGGGCCATCCTAATTGACGACCGAACTCCAATTGTCGTGCCGGCGCTTCTTGCACCACATGTCCTATTTCGTGCGCCAACAGTGCGGCCAGTTCGCCTTCGTGTTCTAAATGGAGCAGGGCGCCGGTATTGACAGCCACATTGCCTCCCCAGGTGGCGAAGGCATTAAATGCACTGTCCTTAATAAAATAAAAAGCGAAGCGACGATTGGATTGTCCACTGTGAGAAGCTAATTTGGTGCCTAAGCCCTCCACATATTCCGTTAACTGAGGATCGCTCACCACATCATATTGCCAGTAAATATAACGCGCCACATCCTCGCCATACTGGCGCTCGACACTAGGCGCGATAATCCCGGCTGTGCCACCTAAGTCTGGAAGATCATTGGCAAACAAAGACGCTGGCCACAAACAGCATGCCAGCGCCAGAGTTAGAATTTTGCGTTTGTCTGTCTCAGACAAAGATAAACTTCCTTATTAGTGGTTTCTTTGTGTTTAACGACAGGGTAACGAAATTTGCCAAATAATAGTCGTAACTTGGTTATTTAATGTCGCGCTGTGTTGGCCCTTTGTAAAGTTGTCGAGGGCGACCAATGCGTTGATCGGGCGCTGAAATCATTTCACTCCATTGAGCCACCCAGCCCACTGTGCGGGATAAAGCAAAAATGACGGTAAACATATTTGTCGGGATCCCCATCGCTTGTAAGATGATACCCGAATAGAAATCCACGTTGGGATAGAGTTTCTTTTCAATAAAGTAATCGTCTTCCAGAGCGATTTGTTCTAATTCCATTGCCATTTCAAATAGTGGAGAATCCTTCACACCCAGCTCTTCTAATACTTCATGACAGGTTTGGCGCATCACCTTCGCTCGCGGATCAAAGTTTTTATACACCCGATGGCCGAATCCCATTAATCTGAATGGATCATCCTTATCTTTTGCTTTTTCGATGTATTTGGGGATCTGTTTCACATCCCCTATATTCTTTAACATGCGCAATACTGCCTCGTTTGCGCCGCCATGTGCGGGGCCCCATAGTGAGGAAATCCCGGCGGAAATACAGGCATAGGGATTGGCGCCGGAGGATCCGGCCAGGCGGACTGTGGAGGTGGAGGCATTTTGCTCGTGATCGGCATGTAATATGAGAATACGGTCCATCGCCCGAATCAAAGCCGGACTAACCTGATATTCTTCGCAAGGCACACCGAACATCATATACAAGAAATTTTCCGTGTATGCCTTGTCGTTTTTCGGGTGCATAAAGGGTTGGCCGATTCGGTGTTTGTAACACATGGCCGCAATGGTGGGCATTTTCGCGATCAGTCTGTCGCCCGCTATACGGCGGTGTTCGGCATCGGAGATATCTAGTGAGTCGTGATAGAAGGCGGCCAGTGCGCCCACCACGCCCACCATTATCGCCATTGGGTGGGCATCTCGCTGAAAGCCGTTATAGAACTGCGCGATACCTTCATGAACCATGGAGTGATAGCAGATTCGATTGAGAAACTCTTCCTTTTCATTTTTGTCTGGTAACTCACCTTCTAGCAGCAGGTAGGCGGTATCCATAAAATCCTTTTTAGTTGCCAGCTGCTCGATGGGGTAACCGCGATGGAGCAAGATGCCTTTTTCTCCGTCGATGAAAGTGATATTTGAATCACAACTGGCAGTGGACATAAATCCCGGATCGTAGGTAAACATTT
>JBGTSY010000018.1:0-38503 GCA_041940025.1 Thiotrichaceae bacterium
CTGAATAATAGAATTTTCTACTTATAATTGCTCCGGTTTTTTGGGGGGATTACAACCCACGTGGTTATCAGATAAATAATCGAGAGAAAATTAGTGCAGTCTTTCTTGTGAGGGATGTGAGCTCTTCTCTAGTGAAACCGAAAATTGTCGGCCTAATATAGAGGGCGGAAGTACAAAGGGTTAGGTAGCACGCACCTTGCGTAATCAAGGCATTTATTGAAGCGGTATTGTAAAAAAATTGGCTAAAATATTGACAGAGAAAAGCCAAAGCAACAAGCAATGAAAAGAGTTTCAGTTCGAAACCCAATTGATTGATGTTGCTCAGTTTCAGTGTCTTTATGTTAATAAAATAGATAAGCCAAGTATTTAGCTCCTGGGTTAGTAGAAACTTAATTGTCAGACCAATCGCACCTAGGCTGAGACCTGGGATAAACCATTCGGATGGGGCCAAAAGCCAATATGCTAGAAGTAATCCTAGCATTCCACGAAAGCTACCGATAAGCATATATAACCGCGTCCGATTACATGCCATCATTAGAGCTTCATTTAAACTGCCCGATACTTGGTGTATTGGATAGAGTAAAAATAGTACCATCACTATTTTGGCGGAATGGTATTCTTCTCCTAAAAACGCGAGAATCATGTCCGGCGCGTTTAACGCTAGAAAAATACAAATAAAAGCTGTCAATGCAGTAATTTTTTGCAGATAGTTGCGCCAAAGTAGCGCCATTTCGGACTTTTCTCCCTTTTGAAATAGATTCGCCGATTCTCGATGAAAAATAGAAACCAGGGGACCGCCAGTAACCAGGTAAATACCCGCAGCTATGACAATGCCAATTCCTAAATGTCCTTGTGCGACGCTGCCTCCGGTATATTGCAGCAACCAGCGTTCAAAGAGATTAAATCCAACACTTAAAAAGGTATATGCCGCCAAGGGTGCTGCATACTGTACGAGTTCCTTACCGACCTCATTTCTAGAGTCTGTTTCGGTTTTGGAAAAATGGTGAAAAGCGCGGTGTACTATAAACAAATTAAAAATGACTTGTAGTAGGTATCCGGTTCCGATTGAGAATAACGCCACTGATAAGGTCAAATTATTGAATTTTGTAAATAACAGGATAACGATACTTACTAAGAGTGCACGGCCGACACGAATCGGTTCAACGCGGCTAGACACTGCAGCAGCATCGCTTAATTGAATCGTTCTACGGGCTAGAAAAATACCCAAACACATCAATAGTCCGAGCTGCATGTGTTTAAAACGGATCTCTGGCCACAAAATACTTTCCAATTGAAAAAACGGAACTAAAAACACATAGCTTAAAGACAGCGCGCTCAGCGCCCCAACAAAAACGAGAATTAAAGGCGCTAACAGTTGGTATCGTTCGGGCCTTTGTGAGAGTTTGGTGAAAAATGCCGTTGAGCCACCCAGCTCCAGACATCCTAATATGGATAATAGATGGGATTGTATGAAGGTGAACTGTCCGAATCCTGCTGGCCCAAGCGTGCGTGCCAATAGGGATTGAATGAAAAATTCAAGTCCTGCAGTGGTGACGCCACCTATTAATTTAAAGCCGTAACGACGAGGTACTGATTCCACCATAGGGAACGAAAATTCCACCGTTTCTGGAACAAGATTAGGAATGTTTTGAAGGTATTATATGCTCATTAAAGCCAAACTACCTAGTTTGCGTCATGCCTTGATCTAGGATGAATAAATGTGTATATGTCCCCTCTGAGAATTTTTCGATAATAGTGCAATGATGACGTATATAAAAGAATGCTTGGATATTCAGTTGAAGTAATAGTCGAGAGTGCGAATAGCTTTACAAAGCTAATCGCAAAATTCGTTATTGCTAATGTGATGGAGTCTTTAATTGAAAAATCAGGAACGATTGCCCCACAGCTGATATTTTTTTGTTTAATAACAGTCCATTTCTTTCAAAGGATTTAATTATTACGATGTTATCTCTCTGCCAACCCCAAAATTGAGATGAACTTCTTCTAAAAATGACGTAATAAACCGGACGCAAAAATTCCTTCAATCTGCTAACAAACACCTGTTTATTAGAAATAGTCTCTTCCGAATTTTCGCTTGGATTAAGAGAAGTATCAACAGTCAAAAACTGCCCCCCATCGTCTAAATGCTGCACCACAAACTTCGCAAAATCAGATAGCTCCTTATCAGACAACGCATAAAGTAATTGGGAACAGTAGATAAATTTATATTTCTTTGTTGTATTAATTGCCGTCAAGCAAGTAATTCTTTCAATATCCAAAAGCCATCTTTTGGCAGTATCAGCAAAATCAAAAGCATCCATCTTCAAATTTGGATTCTTGTCGATAATGTTCTTCTCTACAAATCCCAATCCGCACCCTACGGATAACACAGAGGCAGAGTCACTAATTATTTCACTAATCACCCTTGCTGTATTTGCTTTGTTCTCTCTCCAACTTAATGGAAGTGCGTCAAACCCCTCATATCTACAGAACAATTCCGAGTAAAAAGCCGCGTAAAAATCAGACGAAGGACGCTTAAAAAAACTCAGGGGTACTCCCAAACTATTAAAATTAATGTTCTGCCACTCAGATTGCCAAAATGGATTTTTCATTTATCAGCCCAACATTTTTGTTCTTTAGAATTGAGGAAATACACCTCATGCCTGATTCAGTCAGACTAGTACGTATGGCATGGCAGTTGGAAAGTTTTAATAAACAAGCATCGTATAGTCTTTGTCTTTCTGGATGCGTTTGGTGTTCTATGGAGGCTTCCATATGAGTTCAAGAGTTTTTAACTACCCAAGGGTTCTTGCCAACATACAAATTATTGCGATGCTGAAAAGCAAATTGAGGATAAGGCTAGTAATTTATAGGGACATTTGAGAAAATTCAATTTAAAAATTACCCGTTAGGGTATGAGTAGAGATGAATTTTCTCGTTCTGGAATCGAAATGAAAATTGTACCGGTTATTTTATGTGGCGGCAGCGGCACTCGGCTATGGCCGCTCTCTAGAGAAACCTATCCCAAGCAGTTTCTGCCGTTGGTGGGGACGCAGTCTTTATTGCAAGGCACGCTCAAACGCTTGAACGGCATCGCCGATCTGCAACCTCCAGTAGTGATATGTGGTGAAGAGCATCGATTCATTGTCGCCGAGCAGTTACGACAGATAGAAGTTCAACCTGGTTCGATTATACTAGAACCGATAGGGCGTAATACGGCGCCGGCTATTGCAGTGGCGGCCCATCAGGTTTTGCGACAGGAAGATGCCTTATTACTGGTATTACCTTCGGATCATCTGATTCAGGATGTGCCGGGATTTCAGAAAGCGGTGTTGCAGGCGGCAACGGTGGCGGCTGCTGAACATTTGGTGACTTTTGGTGTGGTGCCCACCCATGCGGAAACTGGTTATGGATATATTAAAGCTACCACCAAAGATATCGCACAGGGCGTGTTTACTGTAAAAGAGTTTATTGAAAAACCTAACCTCACCAACGCGAAAAAGTTTTTGCGCGCCGGTGGTTATTATTGGAATAGCGGCATGTTTATGTTCCGAGCCAGCCACTATTTACAGGAATTGGGCACACATCATGACAAGATTGTCAGCCAATCTTCATTGGCTTTAGAGCAATCTACTCGGGATCTCGATTTTCTTCGTTTAAATGAGCGAGCGTTTATGGATTGCCCCAGTGACTCCATCGATTATGCGGTGATGGAGAAGACCGAGTCTGCTGCATTGGTACCCATGAGTGTGGGGTGGAGCGATTTAGGTTCCTGGTCGGCTTTGTACGACGCGGAAGAAAAAGACAAACACGGCAATGCCCTGCAAGGAGATGTGATGGCATGGGATACCCATGAATCTTTCATTCACTCTTCAGATCGCTTGGTGGCGACCATCGGCTTGAAAAACCTGGTGGTGATAGAGGCAAAAGATGCGGTTTTAGTGGCGGCGCGGGATCAGGTTCAGGATGTGAAACAGATAGTTGAAAAATTGCGTCAAGCGAAAAGGGAGGAAGTTAAAGGCCATCCTCGCGTTCCCCGTCCTTGGGGGGATTATGAGTCTATTGACGAAGGCGTACGTTATCAGGTGAAACGTATTACCGTAAAACCGGGTGCCAGCTTGAGTTTACAGATGCATCACCATCGCGCCGAGCACTGGATAGTGGTGAAAGGGACGGCCAAGGTCACCCGAGAAGATGAAGTCTTCCTGCTCACAGAGAATCAGTCGACTTATATTCCACTTGGCACCAAACATCGATTGGAAAATCCGGGGAATGTGCTTCTTGAGTTGATTGAAGTGCAGTCGGGTTCATATTTGGGTGAGGACGACATCGTGCGCTATGAAGATCACTACGGGCGTGACAAGAGTTAACTTTCTACCGAATATCAGTTGATTTTTACCGTCTGTTGCCGGGGGTTTTCCTCTATTTCTACACTGTGCAAGCGCGAGGCACTCCTCACCACACGCCGCGTGGAATCAAGGCAAAAAATGTCTAGCCAGGTTATCAAGGTTTACCACTGTCTGCTTCAATGGGCGACAAGTGGTCAGGACCTATTGAATCTATTGCCAGCTCGATAGCATAGAGCGTTGCGATTTCATGAAATCTTTTAAATTATTATTAATAAAAATGAGATTAAGGCTTGAATCCATAGTCAATATTTGCGATAAATGCGTCTTATCGAGTTTACCGGTGGATGGGTCGAGTGATCCGGTAAACCTAACGTGTCTGAACCTGGAAAAATTCGTACATGGACGTTTCACAGGGTGGCATTATTCGTCCTTTCGGGCCTGTGCTCGATTCAATATTCCGATTGACAGATTGGCTGATTATCGCCGGTGTGTTTCTCTTCTTTGTGTGGCTATATCAATTACCCTGGTTAGATGCTTACACTATTGCTCTGTCTACAGCCCTACTAATATATGTGTTCGGTTCAGAAGTTTTAGCCTTGTACCGATCATGGCGTGTTTCCGCGCTTGGTAGCGAACTCTCCCGCGTTTGGGTATTGTGGCTTTTCGTCATATTGGGTCTGCTGCTATTGGCTTATGCGACAAAAACTTCGTCGGTGTTTTCTCGTCGCTTGATATTGAGTTGGTTGTTGGTAACGCCGGCGACCTTAAGCCTACTTCGTATTTTTCTACGGGAGTCTCTCAAATCCATTCGGGCTAAAGGATTTAATAGCAGAAGTGCGGTGGTGGTGGGCGATGGAGAAGTTTTCAATTATGTTCGGAACACTATCGAGGCTAGCCCTGGTATGGGGGTAAACCTCAATGCAGTGATAGACTGGCGCGCTGGCGAGAATCAGGATTTTCACTCGATGGTGGATTCTCTGGTGGCGCGTACGCGGCAAGGTGATGTAGATCTGATCTATATAGCGTTGCCAGCAGAGCAGGCGTCACTGGTACGGGACTTGGTTTCTAAGTTGTCTGATACGACTGCCTCTCTATTTGTGGTGCCCGATCTCTTTATGTTCGATCTGATGACCAGTCGTTGGTCAAAGTTGGGTAGCGTTCCGGTGATTGGTGTGCGGGAAGATCCCTTTTGGGGAGCAGCCGGTTGGGCCAAGCGGGCAGAAGATTTGCTTCTCTCCTCACTCATTTTAACGGTAGTGGCATTGCCGATGACGTTGATTGCGCTTGCCATCAAGTTGAGTTCTTCCGGCCCGATACTCTTTAAACAACATCGTTACGGATTGGACGGCAAAGAGATCGAAGTTTGGAAATTTCGTACTATGAGTGTATGCGAAGATGGTGACGACATGTCGCAAGCAAAGAAAAACGATCCGCGGGTTACCAAGTTGGGTTATTGGCTGAGGCGTACCTCTTTAGATGAATTGCCACAATTCATCAACGTGCTTCAAGGAACTATGTCGGTAGTGGGGCCTCGACCTCATGCAGTGGCTCATAATGAAATCTATCGTCCACAGATATACGGTTATATGTCGCGACATAAAGTGAAGCCGGGAATTACCGGATGGGCACAGGTGAACGGATGGCGTGGTGAAACCGATACAATAGAAAAAATGGAAAAACGCATTGAACATGACATGGCCTATATCTGTAATTGGTCATTGGCGTTGGATCTAAAAATAGTACTTTTGACTATGGTTAAAGGATTTTCAGGTAAGAATGCGTTTTGAACGCATCGTACGATCATTGCATGAAGAAAAGGATGGGCGTATGGTGGATGCCTGATCAAGGAGTGTTGGTTTTACAGTATGTTGTATTGAATGAAATCTAGAATTCACCCAATAAATGAGTAAGGAGACTTAAATGAAATATAAGGCGATAGGTGCAGCAATTTTGGCTGCGTTCATATCTTTCCCCCTAATGGCAGATTTCAAAGCCAACATGACCTTGGAGCAAATAGAAGCAGAGGTAAAAACTGCACTTCAAGCTGGGCAATCATTAGATGCCATTGCCCAATCTGCTGTTGCGTCGGGTGTCAATGTACGTTGGTTGACAGCGGCTATGGTCACATCCAATGTCAATGCTGCGGCAGCAGTCACCTCGGTGATTACCGCTGGTGGTGATCCTGGATCCGTGGCAGCCGCAGCTATTAGCGCCGGAGCGAGCGCCGGATCTGTGGTAGCGGCAGCGATTAATACAGGTGCCGAGCCCAGTAGCGTGATTTCTGCGGCTATTGGCGCTGGTGCCGATCCCAATACTGTAGCGAATGCGGCAGTCAACACCGGCGTAGATCCCAGTCAAGTGGCGCAGGCAACAAATCCAAGCACACCTGCAAAAACATCACAATCAGCCACCTCCAGTGCTACCCCTGCAACTGCACCCTCAAAAAGCACATTCTCCACGGGCACAGGCTCCGCAACAGGTGCGGGCGGCGGTGGTGGTAGCACAGCTAGCGATTCCTAACTATCAAAATATTTAGGCGAGATTTCTTAGTTAGAGTCAGCACATAAGATTAAATTAATTTGCTCAAGGAACAATTGGGAGTCTTCATGGACAAGAAAAAGATAGTAGCTTTGGCTGTGGCTTCAAATGCTGTGATTTGGTCAGGACAATCACAGGCTAATCAGGCAGGTGGTTATCCATTGATGGGTGGCAGTGCGGGTAACCTCTATCCAGCCTTGTCCTTAATGTTTGGTCACGACAATAATTTGTTTCAATCCAGCGCCAATGAGAAAAGTAGTGGTCTGTACGAAATCACTCCGATGATAGGTTGGGGGGCTCAATCCGGTGCCCATGAATTTGGTGCTATGTATGAGGCTAGAATAGGTCGCTACGATACCAGCTCCGACGACAACTACGAGCGTCAACGCCTCGATGCTAATGCCAATTTAGTACTCAATCGAAAATTAGACGTGGCTCTGGATTTTATCTATCAGGATACGAGTGATCCTAGAGGCTCTACTGACCGTCCTGCGTTGACCGAACCTGATGAATGGCATGCAACTGGTGCAGATGTGATGGTTGGCTATGGTGCAGATCGTGCACCCGCACGTTTAGAAGTGAGTCTGGGTGGGAATAGAAAGCGATATGACAACAACTCCACTTTTACTGCTGCCAGTGAATTGGATACCACCAATTTGGGTGCGCTGTTTTTATATGAAGTGATGCCGAAGACATCGCTTTTGTTTGAGGTGGAAGCAAGAAATCTAGATTATCGTGCCGGCACCTTGGATAGTGAAGAATACTACACCCTCTTTGGTGGCACTTGGGAGGCCACCGCGCAAACATCCGGGACTGTGAAAGTGGGCTTTGTGGACAAGGATTTCGATGTTGCTGCCCGGGATGATTTTGATGGTGCCAGTTGGCAGATTGAAGTGCTCTGGTCACCCTTGCCACGAACCGATTTTCAGTTTACAACTTACCAAATCCCCAGTGAAGCCACAGGTATAGGTGACACCATTGTTCAATCTGACTTCAGTGTAGGTGTGAGGCACGAATTGCGTCCTAGATTAGTGACCGCGGCATCACTGACCACGGGCACCTCAGATTATGAGGGCTCCACAAGAGAAGATGATCGGGACACGATTAACATATCTGCCAATTATGAATTTCAACGTTGGTTGACCTTGAGGTTCGATTATATTTGGTACGACAATGAGTCTAATTTGGCTAACCGGGACTATGATCGCAATCAAATAAATGTCACACTAGTAGGCACTCTTTAATTAGACAACCAAACGATTGAACCTGCTTTTTTTAAAAGTAGGGGATAGATATGCGACATGGGAGTGTTCTAGTTTGGTGAGACAAGCAAGTTGTTTGCAGGACGTAACAATTCATATTTTTCTTTTGTTTGTTGCGCTGTTTGCATTGCCTCACACGGTTTTCGGTCAGGTAGATGCGTCCTCAAAAATATCAGACTATAAGTTAGGGGCGGGAGATCTGATTGAGATCCTGGTCTATGACGAAGAGGATTTGACTCTGGAAACCAGAGTCAGTGCAGAAGGTGTTATCTCCTATCCTTTTTTGGGTGAATTGCGGCTATCCGGACTCACTGTGCGTTCGGTGGAAACCTTAATCGAAGCCGGACTCAAGGGGCGCTATCTAATCAATCCCAGGGTGACCGTCTCCGTATTGGAGTACCGCCAGTTCTATGTCAATGGAGAGGTGGAAGAGCCAGGAGGTTTTCCCTTTGTTCCCGGACTCACTGTGCAAAAGGCGATTTCTCTCGCCGGTGGATTTACTGATCGCGCATCGAGGCGTAAGATTTTCATAATTCATGAAGGACAAGATGAGATGGAGCCCAGACAAGTAGAGATCAGCTCTCCCGTGAATCCTGGTGATATTATCACCGTGCATGAAAGCTTCTTTTAAAGGGCGGAAGAGAGAATGAATATGCCCCGCAATTGGGTTGGTGAGCAGTCAAATGCAGATCGAGACGAGGATGAAATCGATCTGCGGGAATACTGGCGTGTCATCTCCAAACACCGAAAAAGTATCATTGGCCTCACGCTTGCCATCTCTCTAGTCACCTTGTTGGTGGTCTTTGCGCTCACCCCTATCTATCGCTCCACGGCCACCGTATTGATCGAAGCGGATACGGCTAAGGTTGTGTCCATCGATGAAGTATATGAATTAGGTGGCGCGGCGCAAAGAGAGTATTTTCAAACTCAGTTCGAGATCCTTAAATCCCGCGATCTGGCAGAAAGAGTCGTCACCAGATTGTCTCTCAAAAATCATCCAGAGTTTGACCCCAATCGGGATGATGCGCGTTTCTCGCTAGATTGGCGTCGTTTTGTGCCTGAATCTTTTCGGCCTGAAGAGGTTCCGCCCACAGAGATGGAAATTCAAGATGCCATTGTTAGAGATTTTCAGTCTCGACTCACCATTTCACCTGTTCGCAACAGTCAGTTAGTGCGTATTAGTTTCGAAAGTTCAGATGCCGAGTTGGCGGCAAATGTGCCGAATGTATTGGCTGAAGTCTATATCGAATCAGATCTTGAAGCCCGGTTAAATATGACGCGCAAGGCGGCGAGCTGGCTCACCGGGCAATTAGAAGGGTTACGGGAACGGCAAGATCTCTCTGAAAAAGAACTACAGGAATACCGCGATAGGGAACAATTAGTGGACGTAGCCGGGGTACGTAGTTTGGCCGCCAAGCAATTAGACGAATTAACGCAAGATCTCGCTGAAGCCAGTAAAGAACGTTCAAAAGCGCAAAGTATTTACCAACAGGTATTGGATCAGGATCGACGGGGTGAATCTTCTTATGAATCCATACCAGCTGTATTGGAACATCCCTTGGTGAATCGCTTAAAGGAAGTAGAGGCTGAGGCGGAATTGAAGGTCTTTGAGCTTAGCAAAAGATATGGTCCTGAACATCCAAAAATGATAGGTGCTCAATCAGAATTAACTGCAACCAAAGAGGCCACACAAAAGCAAGTTAGGGCCGTAGTCGATCGCATTGCTAGAGAATACAAGCTTTCAGTGGCCAATGAACGGGAAATCAAGCGTGCATTGGAGGAGGCGAAGCAAGAAGTTCGAGAAATTAACCGAAAGGAGTACCAGCTAGGGACCTTGACACGGGACGTGGCCGCCAATCGCGAGTTGTATGATATGTTCTTAAAACGTATCAAGGAGACTGATCTCTCAAGTGATTTACAAAGTCCAGTGGCGCGCATTGTGGATCCTTCGGTGGTGAGTTTAATTCCCTATAAGCCGAAGAAGAGACAAATCCTGTTGTTGGCAACGGTGGCAGGTTTATTTGTTGGTGTGATGCTGGCATTTCTAATGGAGTATTTAGACAATACTTTTAAAACGACAGAGGACGTGGATTCTATTTTAGGGTTGCCAGTATTAGGTATTCTGCCGCAACTCAAGAATAACGGGAAAAAGAAAAGAACCCGTTCAAAGCAGGAAGAAGATGAAATTCATTCGCCGGATCACATGTTTTTAGAGGCACCCAAATCTAACTTTGCTGAGTCCATTCGAACGATTCGCACTGGAGTGATGTTGTCTAGCTTAGACGAGGATCATAAAGTCGTGTTGGTCACTTCTTCTGTGCCGAGCGAAGGCAAATCCACGGTGAGCATGAACTTGGCCATTGCCCTGGGCCATCTTGAAAACGTGCTGCTCATCGATGCAGATATGCGTCGTCCCAGCATTGTGAAGTTTTTAGGCTTACCGGCCAGCACGCCGGGATTATCAAATCTTGTTGCCGGATCGGCAACCTTCGAGGAGTGCGTGCAACAGATCGAGGGCAGTGAGATAGATTTCTTGACCTCCGGTGTGGTACCGCCAAATCCGTTGGAATTACTCTCATCTGAACGCTTTAAAGAAGTACTGGCGAAACTGTCTCAAAAGTATGATCGTATCGTGATCGATAGCGCGCCTGCCAATGCAGTGAGTGATGCGTTATTGCTGTCGAGCCAAGCCAGCGCAGTGATTTATGTGATTAAAGCTGACGCGACACCGCACCAAGTTGCTCTCTCCGGAGTGAGCCGCTTAAGACGCGTCAATGCGCACATTGTGGGAGCAGTGTTAAATCGCGTGGATCTGGAGAAGGCTTCAAACTATTACGGTAAATATGGATACGGTAAGTACGGTTATTATGGATATTATGGATATGGTCAGGGTTATCAGTCGGAGCATGCTCAGGACCATTCAGATGCAGCATGATTGATCTGCACAGTCATCTACTCCCTGGAATTGATGACGGCGCAGAAACTTTGCAGGCTGCCTTAGATCTAGCGAGATTCGCTGTCGACAACGGCATTCGCAAAATGGTACTGACGCCACACATTCACCACGGCCGTTGGGACAACGATCAGTCGACCATCGATAAGGCTTTTGTACAATTACAAAATGGTCTGCTGGCGCAGCAGATCGATCTCACTATTGAACGTGCCGCAGAGGTACGTATCGCACCCGAGATCATGATGATGGCGAAAAACAAGCAATTACCTTTTGTCGGTGAGTGGGATCCTTATCAGGTTTTATTATTGGAGTTACCTCATAGCCATATTCCACCTGGCACCGATAAATTGATCCAGTGGTTATTGAAACAGAATATCAAACCAATGATTGCTCATCCTGAACGTAATAAAGAGATCATGCGCGACTTCAATAATCTGATGCCCTTGGTACAGCTAGGTTGCCTGTTTCAAGTGACTGCCGCTTCGGTGGCCGGACAGTTTGGTGAAGTTGCCGCACAGGTCTCTCATAAAATGCTTCGCCAGGGTTGGGTGACTATCCTGGCGACAGATGCGCACAACTTACGTTCTCGTCCACCAGATTTAGAAGCAGGATACCGCGCGGCCTGTGACATAATCGGCCAGGAAGCGGCCCATCAACTGGTGTTTGAGGTGCCAGAGAAATTGACACGAAATAAGTTCGCGCACGCAGCATAAGACCGATTCTTCTTATAATATCATTTAGCTATCATGGCACGCAGAAAACGTAAGAGGAGTAGTCGGCATCGTCAGCGTGATGCGGAATCGATCGCCAAGCTCTCCGGAAAGATTACCCTCAGGTTACCCAAATCGATGGTGGCCTTCACTACTATTATTCTACTATTCGCTGTTAGCTGGATCCCGATACGTTGGGGAGTGGCAGATATCTATGCTTATCAAGCCCGTTATCAATGGCAGAAGTGGAAGCAAGGGGAGGCCAATGCTACGCTGACGCTTCCTTACTGGTTGGCCGCCAGAGATTATTTGCGGCGTGCGATTAGGTTAGATCCCAGTAATCCAGATTTACTTGAAATGATGGGAATACTTTATGAAGAGAAGGGGCGTCGTTCACCTGGCCTGGAGGGGGACCGCAATCCTTTTTTGGTGGAGTCGATTAGGTATTTCGAGCAGTCTCTGAAATTACGCCCGGGATCCGCCATGACTTGGGCAAATCTGGCACTGGTACATTATCAGTCTGGTCAACATGGGGGCCCATTTAGACATGCTTTGCACAGAGCAGTATCTCTTGGGCCCTGGGAGCCAGGGGTTCTGGATATAGTCAGCGATGTGGGATTAGGTGCCTGGCCGAAGTTGCGGCCGGAGTCAAAAAAATTAGTTACCGAGAATATTAAACGTCAGGCAATGTCTCGTGAACAACAGCTGTGGCTCAGTGTTCAAGCCCATCAACAGACAGACTTGGTATGTGGCGTCATGTCTATCAAACCGCTCCTAGAAAAATATTGTCCTTCAGGTTTTTCTCATAAAAATGAAGAAATTAAAGATGAAAAAGAAACATCTAATGAGCAGGAGGCACTGCCACCCATAGAGCTGGAATTTAAGGGCGTCATGGAATAGTTGCGCTCAGTCAAATTAGAATTTTATGCGGATGTGCTTTTGATTATTTGAAGCTATACTGTGCAATTGAATATGCGATATAAATGAACAATAACCAGTGCGTCATCAATTCGAGAACCATGTTCGATTTGTTGTTTCTAAGGCGCCGCGAATGCAATGAATAGTCAATCCATAGGAGGTTAATAGCATGAGCAGTATCACTAGCGATGTTCAACATCCCGTAGCCAAAGGGTGGATGTACCTCCCTTATTGTTTGCCCACGGTAATTGCCTTCTTAGGGGCTTATATGGTGTTTTTTAACTCTAGTTTTGTGGCCTGGAGTTTAGTGGCGTTGCTGCTGGTATTGAATGCTGTGGAGCCTCTTTTTGGTGAAGATGAAGAGACCTACCAATGGGAGCATGGGGGTGTTTTTGTCGGCATGATGTACCTGTTTTGTTTAGGCGCTTTTCTCTGTTTTTTAGGTTTCTTGTGGATAATGGGACACGCCCACACCGGCGGGGACTTCTTGAATATTGCGGCCATCACTCAAGCCGTCACCGGATTCGATATGATGGCCGCCCATGCGGACAATGGCATTATCGACTATTTTGTTGCCACTATCATGTTCAGCATTACTGCCAGTTTGGGTACCGTTACGATTGGACATGAACTCGCACATCGCACGCATGAGCCCCTCTCGGTAGCGATTGCGCGTTTTATGGGCGTGATCAATCTATTTAGTTACTACGCAGTAGAGCATCCCTATGGACACCACCTGACTGCGGGTACACCCTATGATTCCAGTACCGCTCTGCGGGGGGAGTCTATTTTGCAGTTTGCGAAAAGAACTTTTAAACAGGATTATGAAATCGCCTGGGAAATAGAAGAAAGGCGTTTAAAGAAACTGGGTTTACCTGTTTGGTCTCACCACAATCGATTGTTAAGAGGCTATGCTGCCGAGGCATTGGTAGTCTTGGTGGTGGCGGCTGTGGGCGGATTCATGGCGCTGTTTTTCTTTGCACTGGGTGTGATTCAATCCCACTACGGTTACAAGGCCGGCGTGTATGGCCAGCACTACGGAATTGTTCGCGTGCCGGATACCCCGCTAAAAATCCACCATCAATGGGGATGCACCAACCGAGTGACTAATTGGGTCGTGGACGGTATTGGACGACATGCGGATCATCACTTGGTTCCTGAGCGGGAATTTTGGAATCTACTACCCTATGCAGAAGGTCCGCAATATCCAGCGGGTTATATCAAGACCATGGCACTCGCACGCAGCATGAAAAAATGGAACCAAGTGATGGTGCCTAAATTAATTGAGTGGGACGAGAAATATGCCAGCCCGGAAGAGAAGGTATTGGCGATGGAAGCCAATGAAAAAAGCGGTATTCCTGAGTTAATTGAACATGCAAAAAAGCAGCGTAAAGAGTTGGAAGAGGCGGGATTGATTGAGCCCCTGACACTTGCCGGGGAGCCCATGCAAGCCTGATGATTTATTGAGGACTATTTCGTTAAAGGGACATTCGTGTCCCTTTTTTCATAGGGGCTTGTCATTTGATTGTCATATAAGAGTCAGATAATGTAAATCCAACTATCGCAACTATGAGAGGCAATTTTGGGTCAAAGAGTACTTGTCGTTGAAGATGAGGCCGATATCCGGGATTTAGTATGCCACGCTTTGCAGCGTGCTGGTTATCAAGGCATCCCAGCAGAGTCTGTTGAAAATGCACAATCGTTGGTGGAATCCAGTCCACCGGATTTATTAATCTTAGATTGGATGCTTCCCGGTCTAAGTGGCATTGACTACGCTCGTCGGTTGCGTCGATCTGAGCCCACAAAGAGCATGCCCATTATTATGCTCAGCGCCAAAGGAGATTCAGAGGACAAAGTTAAAGGCTTAGATGCAGGCATTGATGACTATCTTTCCAAACCTTTTTCTCAAAAAGAGCTGATCGCCAGAGTCAAAGCGGTTCTCAGGAGAACGCGCACCGAAGTCAATGAAGAGGGTATGGTTCAGGTTGATGGCTTGGCGGTAGATACGGTTTCTCATATCGTTTCGGCGAATGGAGAGACGCTGAGTCTGTCGTTGTTAGAATTTAATCTGTTGCATTTCTTTCTCACCCACCAAGGACGGGTTTATAGCCGTGCACAACTTTTGGATAACGTGTGGGGACACGATCGTTTTGTCGAAGAGCGCACCGTCGATGTGCATGTGCGCCGGTTACGCAAAGCGCTAGAGCAAACCGGGCACGATCGATTGATCAAAACCGTTCGTGGCGTTGGTTATCGCTGCACATCTAATTAAAACAATAACTTAAAAATAATATCTAATTTAAATAGTAATGATTTTTAACATTTCTATCATCTCTTTGTAATCTTTTAGTTACTGACTTCAACTACTTTTGTCACCGTTCTGTCATACAATTTAAGGAGAGTTTATATGCTAAGTCGACTGTTTCGTCGAGCCACTGTATCGGCTGCACTGTGTGTTACAACTGCGGCTGCTGCGAGCGGAGTCGATCCCAATTTACCCACCTATCAGGCGAAATCGGGGATCTCCGGTAACGTCACCAGTATTGGATCCGACACCTTAGCGAATTTAATGGCGCTGTGGAGTGAGCAGTTTAAAAAAGAGTACCCCAACGTTAACATTGAGGTACAAGCAGCAGGATCATCCACCGCACCGCCGGCGCTAACCAATGGTACTTCCAATCTCGGGCCCATGAGTCGAAAGATGAAAGCGCAGGAAGTAAAAGCTTTTGAAGAAGCTCTTGGCTATAAACCGACTGCAATCAAAGTGGCAATTGATGCCTTAGCGGTGTTTGTTAATAAGGATAATCCAATTAAGGGTTTGAGCATTCCGCAAGTGGATGCCATTTTTTCCGCTACCAGAAAATGTCGTCATCCTGAAGACATTACCACTTGGGGGCAAGTGGGTTTGAGTGGAGAGTGGAGTAATCGAAGCATTCAACTCTTCGGGCGAAACTCAGTTTCCGGTACCTATGGTTACTTTAAGAAAAGAGCGCTGTGCAAGGGTGACTTCAAAAACACCGTGAATGAGCAGCCAGGTTCGGCATCAGTGGTACAGAGCATTTCTACTTCCAACAATGCAATCGGATATTCCGGAATTGGCTATGTCACCTCTGACGTACGTGCCGTGCCTTTGTCAAAAAAAACCGGTGGTACATATATACCGGCTAGCGAAGAAAACGTGAAATCTGGTGACTATCCACTGGCCCGGTACCTATATGTCTATGTCAATAAACATCCTAATCGCCCGCTTGATCCCGTGGCAAAAGAATTTCTTTCCATGGTGTTATCGAAGCAAGGGCAAAATTCAGTGGTGAAAGATGGGTACGTTCCATTGGAACCAAAAACTGCTCAAGCACAGTTGAAGCTTCTGGATTAATCCAATCAGACAGTAAAACTGTGAATTTGACTTGAATTGAAGTATCGCAATTGAATAGGAGTTATTGATAATGAATCGTAAAATTTTAATCGCTGGTGCGGTTGCTAACGCATTTCTTGCTTCCACCGCTGTACAAGCAGCACCATTCGAATTCTATGGGAAGGGGTTGTTGTCTTTAGAACTTATCTCCACTGAGGATGAAACCGTTGTAGTGCCTAGCACGGGCACTGCCACATTTGACGAAGGCAGTGATGTTTGGGAGGTGAAAAGCAATGCTTCCCGCATCGGTGTCAAAGGGGATATGGAAGTCGCTGATGGCATGGCTGAGGCGTTTTACAAGTTTGAGTGGGAAGTGGACGTGACCGACGGTGACGACTCCGGTGGTGATAACTTTAAGTCCCGTAACCATGTGGTGGGTTTGAAGACTGATTACGGTAAAATCTTCCTTGGGCGCTACGATACGCCTTTGAAAAAAGCTCAAGGAAAAATTGATCTCTTTAATGATCTGTTTAGTGATATCAAAAATGTGATTGTGAGTGAGAACCGGTTGTCTGATACCTTATCTTATCAATCTCCATCAATGGGTGGTGTTAAAGCGAACATCATGCTCATTCAAGGTGAAACCGGAGATACTGTTGAGATAGATACCACCGGCACACAAGTAGACAGTACCTCTGGTGACGGTGGGTTGGGTGACGGCATTTCCGCATCAGTCACCTATGAAAATGAAATGCTGTATGCAGCTTTGGCCATGGATGATGAAGTGAGCGGCATGGATTCGGTGCGTTTGGTCCTACAGGGCAAGTTAGGTGAGGCCAAGGTCGGATTCCTCTATCAAGACAGTGAGGCGTCTAGTGGCGTCGGTGATAGTGAAGATGGCTATGTGTTAAGTGCCTCCTATAAGATTGGAAAGTTTACGCCTAAAATTCAATTCGCTTCTTCGGATCAGAAAGCTGTTGGACGCGAACAACTTTCCTTGGGCGTGGATAAGAAATTAGGCGATAACAGCAAGCTCTTCGCATTTTACAGTGATTTGTCTCAGGATGATGATTCTCAAGACGAAAGCTCGCTGGGATTTGGTATTCAGCACAAGTTTTCCAGCTTATAAAGTTTTTAACTCATAGTATCTGTTTGGGGGGCTGTGGCCCCCCTTTTTTTTGCAGTTGAAGGGGGCAGGTTTTCGCTTGATTAAAATAAAAAACAACTATTTAACAGATACTTAGTATGATATTCTGGGGTTTCAATTCAGTCATACTAAGATATTGATATTTCAGGTAAATGAGTTGCCTTTTTCCCCGGCAGGGGCTAAAGTATGCGTCCCTTTAATGACTTTGTTCCGACCTTTCGGGGGGCCCTGATAATTGGGGTACGGATGTGATTTTAGGGAAAACTGAAAATAGCCTGAATAGGGCAAACGTTTAAATAACCTATATAAGGAGTACAGTCCATGGGTTTTAAATTTTTGAGCGATGAATGGTTCGCAGAAGTAGATAAAATTCGTGACGAAGCGGGTGATCTTGACATCCCTGAGCAGTTAGCTGATCTGAAGTTAAATTTGGTCATCACCGATGCCCCTCAAGGCGATGCTCAAATGTTAATGAATGGCGGTAACATCGAAAAGGGTAATGACCCTGATTGTGCGACCACTTTGACCGTTCCTTATGACTTAGCTAAGAAACTGTTCATTGACGGCGACAACCAAGCTGCAATGCAAGGTTTCATGAGTGGTCAAATTAAAGTTGACGGTGACATGAGCAAATTGATGTCCATGCAAACTGTTCAACCTAGCGACAAGCAACAAGAGCTTCAAGAAAAGATCCGTTCTATGACTGAAGCCTAAGCATCATTCGTCAGAATTGATTGCTTGATAAAACAGCCCGCTTTGGTGGGCTGTTTTGTTTTCTGGGGATGGTTTTTTGCTAGCGGATACCTCCCACAACCCAGTGCGGCTGTCTCATACTGACAGGGTTCATGCCCCAGAGCACACCGGCATGAAAAGCTTTTCTGCCAGAATAAAGATCACCTGCTTTAGCAGTATTACGAGCAGCTGTTCTCTGATCAGTAATCCGGGCAGCGGAAGGTCTTGCCCGAATCGGGGGCAAGATAAGTCGTTTTTATTGACGCGCCTGTTTCAGTATTTCTGTGATCACTATTAGTTGTTTCTCTTCTACTTCATCTTCCAGGGAGATTCGCGGCGTCAGGTGCAGCATCTGTTGAAACTGCCTGATATAACGTCGGCAATGAACGCACATCACTAGATGCAATCGGAATTTCAGACGCATACTCCAGGACAATTCATCGGCCAGGTACTTTGAAGTGAGTTCAGTCATATTGCGGCAATTTGGTAGCATGTCAGATCATAGCCTCTATGGCGGCGTAGAGCTTATTTCTGGCTCGATGTAATAATACCCGTGCATTAGACGGGGTAATTTCAAGAATGTTACAGATGGTGTCTACCTCTACCGCGTTGAGTTCGTGCAATATGAATACCATGCGCTGCGCTTGGGGTAGCGTCTCTAGGGTAGATGCTAAGGCTTGACGCAACTCGTCTCTGCTGGCGGCCGCTTCCGGAGATTCTAGGTCCCAAACCTTAACCGGACTCGACCAGTGGCCATTTGAGGTAAACCTGTCAACGCCAAGTTCGCTGCTCTCGTCGATCTTTAAATCTTCAAAAGCCAGCCAACGTGCATTTTTTTTTGCATGAGATTTTGCGGTGTTCGCGACGATAGTGGTGAGCCAAGTTTTCAGTGTAGAGCGGCCCTCGAAACCTGCCAAAGCTCGCATGGCTTTGATCCAGGCGTCTTGAACAACGTCATCTGCATCTGAGCGGCCGACAATGGCAGCGGCCACGCGAATCATCCCAGTGTGGTATTGTTTAACGAGGTGAGAATAAGCCTCTTCTTCTCCTGCCAACACACGGGCTATAAGGAGTTGTTCATCGGACATAAGGGCCCTGGCTTCCCTAATAAAACGGTTGTGCGGTTCCCATGGATTCATTCTATCATAGGGCATCGTGCTCAGGCTCAGTTTTGGTCCTCTCAGCGAATTGCGGTCTGGTTGTAATTTGTGTTTGGTGTGGGAGTCCATAAAGCGCCATTCATCTTTCTATTTGAATGCGTGCGAGCGCAATATCAGCTTTGATTGGCAGACCCGAAGCAAATGTTTAGCGAGGAAATAACGCCTACTATGTCCGTACCGAAACCATTAATTGTTGAGAGTCACTTTCCACAAATACGCAGAGGTCGATTAGACACGGTGCAAGTGAATTTGGGGTACCGGTGTAACCAAGCCTGCCATCACTGTCATGTGGAAGCGGGTCCAAAACGTTCTGAGGAGATGTCTCTGCAGACCATGGAAGAAGTACTTCTTTTGCTGGAGCGGAGTGGGGCAAACACTTTGGATATAACCGGTGGCGCCCCTGAGTTAAATCCCCATTTCAGGTATTTGGTAATGGCGGCGAGGACGCTCGGTTGTCATGTCATGGATCGTTGTAATTTAACTGTTTTACTGGAACCGAAGCAGGAGACCCTTGCGCAATTCTTAGCGCAACACCAGGTGGAAGTGGTTGCCTCGTTGCCCTGTTATCTTGAATCCAATGTGGATGCACAAAGAGGGAAGGGTGTATTTAATAAAAGTATTGAAGCCATGAGAGTGTTGAATGAATGGGGATATGCACAACCTGGCAGTCCGCTAACACTGAATATCGTATATAATCCTCAGGGCGCGAATTTACCACCGAATCAGCAGATCTTGCAGCAGCAGTATCAAGCACATCTTTATAAAAATTATGGTATCAATTTTAATCAACTTTATACGCTAACAAATATGCCTATTCAACGCTTTGCACATCAGCTTAGACGGCAGCAGCAATTGGAAGATTATTACCAACTGTTAGAGCAAAATTACCAGGACGACAATCTAGCGGAAGTGATGTGTCGTCACTTAATCAGCGTCGACTGGCAAGGTTATCTGTACGATTGTGATTTTAATCAAATGTTAGCACTACCTCTTGGTGGAGCCGCATCGAGGACTCATATTAGTGAGTGGCAAGCAGAGAATGTGCTGGAAGCGGAAATCAACACCGGTCGACATTGTTTTGCCTGCACTGCCGGCCAGGGAAGCAGTTGCGGCGGGGCCTTAAAGCAGACAGAGCAGTGATGAATCAACTCAGTATTATTATTCCTACCTTGAATGAGGCATCAGGTGTTGAGCAGCTATTAAAAGAGCTGCAATGGATACGCAGCGCAGGACATGAATTGATCGTTGTCGATGGCGGTAGTGCGGATGGCACGGGTGATCTGGCGGCCCCGTGGGTCGATCATTTGGCAATTTCAACTCCTGGGCGTGCGATACAACTGAATCTGGGTGCACGCGTGGCTAAGCATGATGTTTTGTTATTTTTGCATGCCGATACCCTCATCTCAGAGGACGCTATCGAAGCCAGTTTGCAACATTGTTATCGTCCACACGCCTGGGGAAGATTCGACGTCCGTCTGAGCGGCAAGCAACGCAGATACAGAGTAGTCGAGCGGGCAATGAATTTGAGATCGCGGTTAACCGGTATTGCCACTGGTGATCAAGCGATGTTTATGCGGCGGGAGCTATTCGAGCAGATCGGGGGCTTTCCGGAAATCCCCATCATGGAAGATATTGCACTGAGTAAGCGGCTCAACGAAATATCAAAACCGGTCTGTTTATGGCAAAAGGTGGAGACTTCGTCTCGGCGTTGGGAAGAGTCGGGGACCCTTAAAACGATTGGTTTAATGTGGATATTAAGGTTGGCATTTAGCTTGGGCGCTGAACCTGATCGGCTCGCTGCCCGTTATGAAGACATTCGCTAAGAACCGATCGAACACTGCGGTCATTATATTTGCCAAAGCACCTGTTGCCGGTTTCGTCAAAACGCGTTTGAATCCCGTCTTATCCTCAGATCGTAGTGCGCAGTTACACAAACTGCTGGTATGCCACGTACTCTCCCAGAGCCAAGGTGTCGCAGACGCAGATCCCTATCTCTATTGCGCTCCCAGCTGTGAACATCCTTTCTTTGCTTCTCTTAGGGAGCGGTTTTCTATCGTACTCAGAAAGCAAATGGGGATCGATCTCGGCGCTCGTATGCGGCAGGCGTTCACTGAAATTTTAAGCAGCCACAGCCAAGGGATTTTGGTAGGAACAGATCTGCCTGAATTATCCTCAGAAATTTTAATAGAGGCGCAAAACTCGCTTGCCGGCGAGGCAGATGTAGTCTTTGTGCCAACGGAAGATGGGGGGTATGGATTAATAGGCTTGAAACAGGTTCATCATTTTTTGTTCGAGCACATCCCCTGGGGGAGTCGTTCGGTGATGGCAGTGACACTTCAACGCGCCTCAATGCATGCTCTGACAGTAAAGCAACTTGCGCCAATGCGGGACTTAGATACACCAGAAGATTATTATTACTATCAATCACATATAAGTCGATTAGAAAAAAAGTATAAAGTATGATGTGAGCTGGTTATCGCCGACTTTTACTCGCCGTTAAGCCTGCTTGTGAAGGTCCCAGAGCAAATACTGGAGATTCAGTTTTCCCTCAAAGTGAACGATACATAAATCAGTGTGTTGAAACCATTTCTTGGTGAAATCAGAGTCAATTCGAGGGAGCTGTGGATCTAGGGACATTAATTGGTCTATTAGGTGGTTTTGGAGTAGTACTGGGTGCCATCGTGCTAGGTGGCAGTGCTTTAATATTCCTAAATCCACCCTCAATCTTGGTTGTATTTGGCGGTACCATAGGGGCTGCGATGATGAAATTTACCTTAGGTAAGTTTCTCGGCGCGTTCAAGGTAGCTGCCAAAGCGTTTATGTATAAGTCCGATGATCCAAACGCCATCATAGAAGAAGCGGTGAGTTTGGCGGATGTTGCCCGCAAAGAAGGATTGCTCTCTTTACAGGACCACAGCGCCAGCAACGATTTTTTACAGAAGGGATTACAACTCTGTCTGGATGGCCATGATCCCGAGTTGGTAAAAAATATTCTCACTCGAGATATGGAATTAACCCTGGAACGTCACGCGAATGGATCACAGATTTTCCGTGCAATTGGGGATGTCGCGCCCGCCATGGGCATGATCGGGACTTTAATTGGCCTCGTACAAATGCTCTCCTCCATGGATGATCCGAAAAAGATTGGTCCGGCGATGGCCATCGCATTGTTGACCACCTTATATGGCGCCATGATTGCGAATATGTTGGCTTTGCCGATAGCGGATAAATTGGAATTTCGCATGGGCGAGGAGCGACTCAACATGAGTCTGATTATCGAAAGTATTGATGGCATTCAACAGGGTCTCAATCCCCGTGTGCTTGGCAGTATGCTGAAAAGTTATCTGCCGTCAAAACAGCGCGGTCCAGAAGATGACGAAGTCTAACTCACTAGAGCAGTTTTGATGTAGGGGCCCCATGTCTGGTAACAGCCAACAAAAGAAACCTGCCGGAGCGCCAGCCTGGATGGCGACATTCGCCGATTTGGCGACATTGTTGATGAGTTTTTTCGTCTTGCTTCTTTCTTTTTCCGAGATGGATTTATTGAAATACAAGCAGGTGGCGGGATCGATGAAAGATGCTTTCGGAATTCAGCGGGAATTTAAGGTGCGAGAATCACCAAAAGGTACCAGTCTTATCATGCAGCAATACACACCAGGAACAGCCCGTCCGACGCCTCTTGCGCGTCTACAGCAACATACTGAGCAAGATAAAGCGAAACATATGACGGTTGGTCACTCAGTGCGAAAATTAAAAAATCGTGAATCTGAAAAGGTAGTAGAGGAATTTCGACGCCGATTAGTCGATTCGGTTCAAGGCCAAAAAGAAGGCGGAAGAGGCGGCATTAAATCTGGTCTAAACGCCACTGCTAGCTACCAATACGATGGCAAACATGAGGGGGCACCTAAGAGTTCAGAACAGCAGGAATTAGACAAGGCCTTGGTTGAGGCGATGCAAATGGTGAGCAATAATCTAGACACAGAGAACTCAGAGATTGCGGATGGAAAAGTCAATGAGATCATCGAAGAGTTGAAAGAAGAAATTGCTGCTGGCGTAGTGAGCTACGAAATTTTCGATGAAAAACTGGTTCTGAGATTCGAAGAGCGCGTCTCATTTCCATCCGCTCAAGCCGCCCTTCGTCAGGAGTTTTTGCCGGTATTAGAGAAGATTTCCGCAGCACTGGCGGAGACCCAAGGCAAAATCGTGGTGGCTGGCCATGCGGACAATATTCCCATTAATACGTCTCTCTATCGTTCGAATTGGGACTTGTCGGCGGCGCGAGCCGCTTCTGTTGTGCATCATTTGATTCAAAGCGGTGCGGTGCCACCACAACGTTTGATCGCTGAGGGACATGGCGATGCACATCCTCTGTTTCCAAATACCACTTCTGAAAATCGCGCCAAAAACAGACGAGTGGAGATCGTTTTAATTCAAGACGAAAACTTCACCTGGTAGCCATACTCTGTCACTGTAATAGTTCTTTATATTTAATCTGGATGCGTAACAGAGTGCATCCGCTCTTTTATCTATCACTGCCAACTATTAAGGCGATGACTCTTTCAGTCATGGTTTGACCACAATAATAGAGGGAGCCCTTAAGTATAAAGAGGCGGTCGTAAACACAGCGACTACTATTTGATTGCAGATGACGATGATTTAGAGCGGTCCTAAAAAAGAAGTGACTATCGAAGGCAATCAACTTTCGATTGGCTTTGCACAGTACAATTAGAAAAACAGTTCCTTGTCTACTTCAGTTGCGCCTGGCGCTCAGCCAGTTTCAGTTGAGAATGTTCGGTGCTCTGTTGAAAGCTTAGATCTATGTGTTTCGAAGGACTTTTTGCTTCGATCTTCACTTGCTGACGAGGTAAGAGATCAGAAATTAACGAATTATTCTTTTGGCCCAGTCTGTTTTCATAAATAATGGTATACGCGAGTACATTGTTCACATATTTTCGAGTTTCAGAAAACGGTTGGGTTTCTATCCACACATCGGCAGGGAGTTCCTCCAGCTTGGTTTTCCACCGATCCACTCGGCTTGGTCCTGCATTATAAGCAGCAGTTGCCAGAGCGGTCTGTCCGTCGTATCGACTGAGAAGTTTTGCTAAATAACGGGTGCCGTAACGGATGTTTCGCTGAATATCCAGTAGCTGATGGTTGCGTGTAATGCGTTCACCCAATTCCGATGCCACACTTTTGCCTGTATAAGGCATTAGCTGCATCAGGCCTACCGCACCTGCACTGGACAATGCGTGTTGGTTAAAGGCGCTTTCCTGGCGTAGTACACCAAACGCCCAAGCTGGGGAGATATGGGCCTGATTCGCCGCTGAGGTGACTTGTGGCTTAAATTCAATGGGAAAACGCAGCTCCACATCATCCCAGTATTCTGCCTTTGCCGCGGTTGCAATGGCGTTATAATGCCAACCCCATTGTTTTGCTAGTTTGGCGGCCACGATTAATTGACGGCCTGATAGTGTGCTGATGACGCGATTCCATTCTCGATAAGCCGATGTGCTTCGACCAAGATGATACAGTTCGTTGGCGCGGATCAGTCCGGGAATTCTGGCTAGGGCTTGCAACTCTGCCGCTGTCACCGGAACAGGTGCATGACCCAATTGATAATTCAGTTCTAAACGGTCAGCGGCTAAAAAAGCGTGATAGTCCCTTTCTGCCACCAACTGTTCGAATAGGGTATTTGCTGCTTGTGTGTGTCCTTGTTCGTGTAATGAACGAGCACGCCAATAACGCCAACGCGGCTCCTGTTGTTCCTCTTTTGGCAGTGCTTGGATCCACAGCAGTACTGCGTTCCAATCTTGATTGGACAGTGCGGTTCTAATTCTTTGCGTGCGTACTTTTTCATTGGCAAATTGTTCTGGGATAGACGAAAGTCGTTCTGACGCACCTTCCAAATCCCGATAGGCGAATTTAAGTGCTAAGTAACGCAGCACTTGATACCTATCAGGTGCATTCAGTCTTAAATTTTGAGTTTCTTGTTGCCAATAAGTGGCTGCCAATTCAGGAGCGTGCCGTGCGAGTCTGGTTACGGCATAGGCATAAATTCTTGAGTCGATGGTGTCTTCAAAGTTCAGTTGCGATGGATGTTTTAATAGTCCCTCCGGATACCGGTGTGCTTGGACTAATGTACCTACTCGCGGCTGTTCATCTTCTGGTAAAAACTGTTTTAGATAGCTGGCGAGCGCCGTGCGACCGTTACTGACCACTAGGAAGAGCCGATCCCACACCAAGGCATGTTCGAATTGTGTGGACTGTATCCAGGCTTCAAATATCTCATCGCATTCGTCTGGTTGGGAATGTCCCACAACCCATAACTGTTCTATGCCTTGAAACGCTGCATTTGGGTATCCAAGTGCCAGCAACGCGGTTCGATGGTGGCATTCAAGGGAATGTTCATTCGAGCCATCATATGCGCGTAAAAAGTCATCCCATCGTTGATTTTTTGCGAGATAGTTTAACCATCTTCGTTGCATCCAGTCTGAAGGAGGTGTATCTGCATAGCTTTGAACAAAATTGTTAATCTTTTCACTTTGAGACAGATCCATCTCACGTTTTAGTTTTTCATACTTTAAGTAGGGAAGCAGAGGATACTCATTGAGCTGCTGAAGTTTCTCTTGGAAAGAAGTGACATTGCCACTTTTAAGTGCACGTTCAGCTTGAAGGTAGGTTTGTCTCTGTTGTTCGATATCCGGTTTCGCTTCTAGAGATGTGATGAGCACCAGATTGCTTAGTACCAGTAGACAAGTTATGAGTTTGGTCATGGTGACACAAGGATCCATGGGCACTCCACCAGTTATGTTAGGGGTGAGATTAAGTTGATTGAATAGAAAGAAACTCGAAACTATCGCCATCATATTATTCTGCTACCACGCGTCTTAGTTGTTGCATGTCGATCTGTCCTTTCAACAATTTACCAATTCCGTCCTGAAATAGACTGCGCATACCTTCGGTCATGGCAATATTTTTGATTTCTTCAACGCTGGCGCCCGTGACAATTGCCCGCCGCAACCCTTCACTGGCCACAAGTAACTCGTGAATTCCTGTTCTACCTTTATAGCCTGAGCCACCGCACTTTTCACATCCTACGGCTCGAGCCAAAGTGACGCTTTCACGCTTGACTTCTAACTCAGGAAAAAGAGTCTCGTCGTAGGCGTGGGCAATCTTGGAAAATTCTTCTTCGTCCGGCACATACTCTTCTTTACATTCAGGGCATAACGTCCGCACTAACCTTTGTGCCAACACACCTAATAGCGCATCGGCAAAATTAACTGGTTCTATACCCAGATCCAGCAAGCGAGTGATGGTTTCAGGGGCGGAGTTGGTATGTAAGGTAGAAAAAACCAAATGACCGGTTAAAGAGGCTTCAATGCCGATAGAAGCGGTTTCCTGATCTCGCATTTCACCGATAAGTATGACATCCGGATCGGCGCGCAAAAAGGATCGCAGCGCCGCAGCAAAGGTAAATCCGATTTTTGGGATAACCTGCACTTGCTGTAACCCTGGTTGCGTGATTTCAACAGGATCCTCAGCAGTCCAAATTTTACGTTCAGGCGTATTAATGTGACCTAAGATCGCATGCAAGGTTGTGGTTTTACCGGAACCTGTGGGCCCGACCACTAGAAACACGCCGTGCGGTCTCACCACCATGTCAATCGTGCGTTGCAGCGTTGATTTTGACAAATTCAGTTTATCGATGGGCAAAGCACCCGCTGAGGCCAGGATACGTAGTACCACACTCTCACCGTTCACCGTAGGTACGGTGGCAACGCGCATTTCCACTACTTGGCCCTTGATTTTGAGCATGCATTTGCCGTCCTGGGGTTTGCGTCGTTCCGAAATGTCCAGACTTGACATTACTTTGATACGCGCAACAACTGCACGAATATGAGTGGCGGGGATGTCAAACATCTTGCGGCACACGCCATCTACTCTTACTCGCACAATAGAAGGTGTTTGTCTTTTTCCAGGTTCGATATGGATATCCGATGCGCCACAAGCATGGGCGTCGCTAAGCAGACGATTCACCAGTTGAATAATAGTTGCTTCGTTTTCATTTGCTTCGTCACTGAGGGCGTCTTTGGCTTCGTCAGTCTCTTCTACCTCTTCCGCCAGCTTGCCCATCAAGTCATCTAAAGCAGCGGGATCATCGGCTGTTTGTAGACCGATGCCTAAATATTTCAATATTTCTTCAGTAGTCGAAACTCTAAATTCTAAATTGCGCGCGCCCAACACACTTTGGATTTCCATGATGCGATTGCTGTCACTGGGATTGTCAATCAGAATGACCGCGTTTTGACGATCTCCCTCAATCGGGATCCAGCATTGATTGCGTAGATAGGCTTCATTTAAGTTTTTAAACAGTTCGGCGGGAGGTTCCACTTCCGGTAAATATGGCATAAATGGCACCTGGTAGTACATCTCCAGCGAGGCACCAATGTCTGCAATTGCAATATTTTTTTCATTCACTAACAGCGATGAAAGTGTTTGATTGCTGCTCGCGGCCTGCCGTTCCAACTCTTCCAGTTGTTCCGCACTGATCTTATTGGATTTAACGAGCTGTTCGTAGGGATGGGTCGTGCCACCAAGTTCATAGCGGAATTTTTTACCCATGATACCCGCGACTTCATGGGCGCGTTCCATATCGTCATTAAGAAAACTGCCGCCATCGATGCGATTTAATACTTGCATCACACCCAACATAATGTCCCCATATTTAATGGGCAATACCATCATTGAGCGGGTTCGGTAGCCTGATTTTAAATCGAAACTGGAATCAAAGGAGAGATCTTCGTGAATTTTTCTTAATTCTTCTTTGTCATACACATCATGAATGATGAGCGCGCGTTGACTCAGTGCGCAATAGCCGGCGACGGAAGTGGGTGTGAGCGGTACACGAATTTCACGCATGCCGGGACCACTCTGGAAATGGGAGACAATCTCTTTATCATCTTTGCTTCGATGATAGATGGTGAGCCGATCGGCTTGTAAAATGGTTAAGAGTTCAGGCTCAATTTCCGGAACGATTGAATAGATACTTTCAGCGCTTTGAATTCGTTGGAATAACGCATTGAGTCGACGTTGGAAAGCTAAAGATTGTTTAAGCTGATCTTCTTTAGACAAATTGTCGGGACTGAGGACAGACACCGATCGGCGACTCCAAGATTATGTATTTGATTCATCACCTTCAAAAAGGCTTATTTCAAATTTTTAATAAAAAAAGCAATTTGCAAATATGCCTTTGTTTTATCGGCCGTTTGGTTTTCCTCATTAGGAATTGCCCTCATTCATAAGATGAGATGCTTTCTCTAAAAATTATTAAAAACAAAAGGTAATATTATATATTTAAAAATAATATTAAATATGAGTGGTAGCAATCTGTATTCCGGGATAGAATGGTGCATCAATCTCATAGGAGATTGGCCGCAAAGTTGTTATAGGGATGAATCCTCAGAGACAATACTTTCACCATGCGTCATGGATAGATGCTGTTAAGTTTACATGTTAATAGGTTGCGGACTGCATTCAGCTTGCTGCTACTTGCTTGCAGTGGGTGTGATCCCCAGCTACCTGCAAATGAAATACGGTTTGCTCTCGCCTCGGAGCCAGTACGGTTAGATCCGCGATATACCACCGATGCCGCCGGTACACGTATCAATCGATTATTGTTCCTGAGTTTGGTGGATTTTGATGCGCAAATGCAGCCCATACCTCAGCTTTCCGATTGGCGTCAGTTGGCGCCTACTCATTATCGTTTTATTTTAAAGAGTCACCGTCCCCCTTTTAGTGATGGCACGGCTCTCACAAGTCATGATGTACAGAGCACCTATCGGCATATTTTGGATGAAGCGAATGGTTCGCCCCATCGAGTCTCCCTGGCAAGAAGCATTCGTGAGATCCGAGTGGTGGATAAGCATCAAATCGACTTTATACTGACAAGACCCGATCCGCTTTTCCCTGCCCGATTAACAGTGGGAATCGTGAAGCAGGGGAGTGATATAAATTCTGAGCAGGGTTTGATAGGAAATGGCCCTTTTACATTGGTCTCTCGATCTCATAGTCAGGACACATTATTGCAGCGGCGTGCCGACGGCTTAAGGGTTCGCTTTATCAAAGTGTCGGATCCCACCGTTCGAGCGCTGAAATTGGAGCGCGGTGAAGTGGATCTGGCGCAAAATGATTTTCCTACAGAAATGATTGCTTATCTGGCAGCGAAACCTCACCTGGATGTCGTGAACGCCCCTGGCAGTAATTTTAGCTATCTAGGTTTTAATCTTCAGGATGCGCCTTCTTCGAACTTGCGATTTCGCCAAGCCATCGCTCATGCCATCGATCGCGATGCCATCATTGACCACCTATTTGGGGGCTTGGCGCGTCCCGCAGAATCGATTTTGCCGGCGAACCATTGGGCCAGTACAGAGCTGTCGCCAATTGACTATCAGCCGGAACGGGCTCGAAGTTTGTTGCGCCAATTAGGATATGGTAAGGATTCTCCCTTAGAGGTCAGTTTTAAAACTTCAAATGATCCCTTCCGTATTCGACTAGCCACTATCCTGCAATCGATGTTGATGCGCGTAGGTATAGAGTTAAAGATTCAAAGTTACGACTGGGGTACCTTCTATGGAGACATCAAGTCTGGTCGTTTCACCCTGTTTAGCTTGGCTTGGGTAGGCATTAAGACTCCAGACATCTATCGATATGTATTTCATAGTCAATCGGTACCGCCTATGGGAGCGAATCGGGGGCGAATGAATGATGCTATCTTGGATGGTCTAATCGATACTGCGGAATCTGCCACCGACTTCTCTTTGCAATCTGAATATTATGTAAAAGTAGCAGAACGTGTACAAGAACAACTTCCTTACATACCCTTATGGTATGAGCACAATGTTTTGGTGAGGCATTGCCGCATTGTTGGCTATAGGCTTGCCCCGGATGGAGATTACGATAGCTTGGCAGAAGCCTCTCTAGGAGGGCGCTGTGATAGCTAATGGCATCCTCATCAAAATCGCCGATCAAAGTCTCTCATTGTATCGTGAAGGGGACCTGTACACTCGATATCAAGTTTCTACGGCCACCAATGGAGTAGGGCAACAGTTCGGATCGGAGCAAACGCCCCTAGGTAGACACATTGTGCGCGCAAAAATCGGCGCAGGGGCCGAACTCGGTGCCGTATTTGTGGCAAGGCGCCTCACCGGTGAAATCTATTCCCCGGAATTGTCTTTGGCAAAACCGGAACGGGATTGGATCTTAAGCAGGATCCTGTGGTTAAGCGGCACAGAGATTGGCAAGAATCGCTTAGGTCAAGTGGACACCATGCGACGGTATATTTATGTTCATGGTTGTCCACAGGAATGCGTCATGGGCGAACCCCATTCCCATGGCTGTATTCGAATGCGTAATGAAGAGATTATTGAATTATTTGATCAGGTGGAAGTTGGCACGCCGGTGCACATAGTGAGGTAGTGATTACATGTGGTCGTTTTTACTCAGGCGTTTGGTTTCGGCAATAACGGTAGTACTGGGTGTCGTTCTGTTGGTGTCGGTGCTGATTCATTTAGTGCCGGGAGATCCGGTGGAAATGATGCTGGGGGAAACCGCGCCCGCAGCGGATCGTGAGTCATTGCGACGAGCATTGGGATTAGATCAACCTATCCCTACTCAGATCTCACAATACTTTCTAAACTTGGCTCATTTTGACTTGGGCCAATCCCTACATTCGCAACGACCTGTGGCGGATATATTAATAGAGCGAATACCTGCCACTGTGCAGTTAGCTGTGGTCGCTCTTTTCACAGCAGTGATGATAGCGTTCCCGTTAGGAATTGTGGCTGCTGCGTATCAAGATAGAGTATGGGATCGATTGGCTATGACGATCTCAACCGCTGGGATCTCCATCCCAAATTTTTGGTTGGGACCCATTCTTATTTTGCTTTTCTCTGTACAACTGGGCTGGTTTCCAGTGAGTGGTAAAAATGGCTTGTTATCTTTAGTGTTACCTGCCATCACTTTGGGCACTGCCATGGCGGCGATATTGGCGAGGATGGTACGGGCCAGTCTGCTGGAAGTGTTGTCAGAACAGTATGTGATGACGGCCAGGGCGAAGGGACTGTCACACTTTTCCACTCTTTATGGCCATGCGGTGCCCAATGCACTGTTGCCCGTACTCACTCTAATGGGACTGCAATTGGGGGCATTGTTAGCAGGTGCGGTGATCACGGAAACCGTGTTTTCATGGCCAGGCATTGGGCAATTAACTGTAGAGGCCATTCATCGGCGGGATTATCCTGTGGTACAGGGCTGTGTACTGTTGATTAGTCTAACCTATGTAGTGGTGAATACGCTCACTGACATTGCCTACGGCATCATTGATCCACGTATTCGATTGGACTAGAGACACTGATGAAACTCTTTGCATATCTTGTTATCGGTCTCTGGATCTTGATCGGCTTAGTGGGCCCCGAGTTAGGATTGCCGGCCAATGAGATCAATCTGCAAGAGATATTAACAGCACCAAACATGAGTGAATGGGCGGGCCATGATGAACTTGGTCGCTCAATTGGCGCTAGATTGGTGCTGGGTGCACGCACCAGCCTTCTGGTGGCTCTTTGGGTAGTCACCATTACCACACTGCTGGGCACTTTGATTGGGGTCAGCGCTGCGTATTTTGGTGGCTGGATTGATCTCGTTGTCAGCCGCTTAATGGATCTCTTTTTGGCTTTTCCCGGTATTCTTTTAGCCATTGCCTTAGCCGCCATGTTGGGACCTGGTATGAATAATCTGGTGATTGCTTTGAGTGTAGTGGGTTGGGTGGGATTTGCGCGCCTGGCCAGAGCTCAAGTGTTGTCGGTCAAGACCCGTGAGCACGTGGTGGCAGCACAGGCCTTGGGCAGCAGTGACGCGACTATAATGTTTAAACATCTATTGCCTCTTATTGTGGCACCGCTGATTATTGAGGCCACTTTTGCCATAGCCGGCACGATTATCGCAGAAGCAGGACTGTCATTTCTGGGATTAGGTGTTCAGGCACCTGCGGCTTCCTGGGGTGGCATGATTCGAGATGGCACAAGATACATGTTGGTGGCACCTCACATGGCCGTGATGCCGGGTTTGGCGCTGTTCGCAGTGATTATCTCAATCAATTATCTCGGAGATAGGTTGAGAGATAGATTAGACACAAAACAGTAGATGAGGAGCAGGTTATTAAACAGGTGGGACCAGTGATGTTGGATGTTGCTTCTGAGCACCTCAACGAGGAAGATCGGGTGCGTTTGCAACATCCTATGGTGGGCGGTGTGATTCTGTTTAGCCGTAACTTTACAGATACAGATCAATTGGCTGAATTGATTGATGAGATACGGTTAATCAATAATGATCTGGTGATAGCAGTGGATCAGGAGGGCGGCAGGGTACAGCGATTGCGCCACGGGTTTGAGCGACTGCCCCCTGTCGCCAGCCTTGGCCGATGGTATGATGACGACAGTCAGGCGGCAATCGAAGGTGCACGGGTTTTAGGTTTTCTCATGGCTGTGGAGCTGGTCACTAAAGGAATCGATCTCAGCTTTGCGCCAGTGCTGGATCTTCAATTAGGAATCAGCAGCGTAATAGGCGACAGGGCGTTTCATGCTGAACCTGAAGTGGTCACCCAGTTAGCCCGTTTTTATATAGAAGGAATGAATGCAGCAGGCATGCAAGCCACTGCAAAGCATTTTCCTGGACATGGGTCGGTGGCAGAAGATTCTCATTTTGAATTACCAATGGATAAGCGCACATTTGAACAGATCCGGCAGCGGGATTTACTGCCTTTTCAAATGTTGATGAATCAAGAAATAGGTGCGCTGATGACTGCACACCTTATCGTGCCTGAGGTAGATGACAATTTGATTACCTTCTCCAAGATATGGTTAAAAGAAATTCTTCGAGGTGAACTGGGTTTTAAAGGTGTGGTGTTTAGTGATGATCTCTCAATGACGGCCGCGCAGTCTATCGGTTGTGCTGCAAAACGAGCGGAAGCCGCCTGGATGGCTGGATGCAATGTCTTGTTGGTATGTAACGACAGTGACGCAGCAGATGACATCCTTTTCTGGGCTGAAAACAATTTAACTGTCAATGAATTGGTACAAGCCAACCTGCACACAATGCGCGCACAACGTATCGATTTAACAATCATGCAGTCGCTCTACACAAAGGTTGATCAGGTGCTGGCGATAACAAATGAATATGCAAAACAGCTATGAATCACGTCCATGGGAGCGCTGCTCCAATACAGAAGTTAGTATTTGTTTTGTTAAGTCTCGATGGGGCGCGATCCCTTGAGTTTGAGTCTGTATTGGCGCAGGCGATGTCTGCCCGCGCGTTAGATTTAGAAGTTCAACTTTTTTTTACCGGCAGCGCCATAGATTGGTTATTATTGGGAGTGGCAGAAACTTATCATTGTGTGACTCAACCGGAGATGTCAATGTTAGATCTGATGCAGCAAGCGGTAGCACTGGGTGTTCAGTTTCATCCCTGCTCTCCTGCACTACAGGGGAAAGAGACAGCCTTATTGGAGTTTGTTTCTGAACCAGTCGGTGCAACCTATTTAGTAGAGGTGATCTCTCATCGGGATACTCAAGTACTTTCATATTAACAAGGAGCCAATTTTGACTCGACAGGAATCATCCCCTTTTGAAGTGATGGTTGAGCATGCGGACAAACTATATTCGATGGGTCAAGTGACGCAGGCCATCCAGGAAATTGCGAAACAGATTAGCGATGAGCTAAGTGAAAAAGATCCGATTGTTTTGGTCTGCATGATGGGTGGGTTAGTGCCAGCGGGTTGGTTGTTACCGCTGTTGCAATTCCCGATGAAACTCGATTACCTACAAATAACCAGATATCGCGGTACCACGGAAGGTGGAGATCTGGAATGGATAAAAAAACCCGCGCTGGATATGAGGGAGCAAACAGTTTTAATCGTGGACGATATCTTTGACGAAGGGGTGACCCTCGCGGAAATACAACGTTATTGTACACAACAGGGTGCACAGGAGATTAAAACTGCCGTGCTGGTGGAGAAAAATTCGAAGAGAAAGGTGGACAACGTAGTGGTGGATTACGTCGGTCTGCATGTGCCGGATCGTTATGTGTTCGGCTTTGGAATGGATTATCAACACTACTGGCGCAACGCGTCAGGTATCTACGCGCTTAAAGAACAATGACCGATCTTGCTATTATTGGTGGCACGGGATTAACCTCCCTAAGTAATCTCACAATTTTACGGCGACGAATGGTGCGTACACCTTACGGAGAGCCTTCAGGCCCGTTAATATTTGGTGAATTGAAGGGAAAAGAGGTGGTCTTTTTAGCCCGCCACGGCTCCGGTCACACGATTCCACCCCACAATGTGAACTATCGCGCCAATATTTGGGCCATTCAAAATACAGGCGCTTCAAAAGTGATTGCTGTCGCGGCTGTGGGCGTGATCACTAAGCAAATGCAACCATCGACCTTATTATTTCCAGATCAAATCCTGGACTATACTTGGGGACGAAAATCGACATTTACAGATAGTTTATCCAAAAAAGTGGTGCATACAGATTTTACCTATCCTTACTCAGCAACCATGCGCGAACGACTGATCCAAGCCAGTGAATCCACCAATGCTTGTGCGCTAACCTCTGGTGTCTATGCGGCCACGCAGGGACCACGGTTAGAGACGGCCGCAGAAATTAATCGCATAGAAAAAGACGGCGGTGATGTGGTAGGAATGACCGGAATGCCAGAGACCGTATTAGCGCGTGAGTTGAATTTGGAATATGCCTGTTGTGCCGTGGGAGCGAATTGGGCGGCTGGCCGCTCGAATGAGGGCGTGATTACAATGGCTGAAATCCGCAAGAATCTGGATGTAGGTATGACACAGGTGCGACGTTTATTGGAATCTCTAATCACGCTGCTTTAATGGTGCCAGGCTCGTGGATGAGCCAAAACCGATCACTACGGAGCCTGCTGTAGTCGGTCGGGTAGGGGATCTGGAGGCATGGCCGGATTCACCTGTGCGATCACACCAAACTTGGGGTGATCAAAGTAGTGGATCTCTCCAGTTCGGACGCGGCGCTGGTGTAACAACTGATAGTGATACATCCTTGCGCCAAGTTCATCCACAAGTCCTGTTTCTTCGGGTTCGATTTCAATGACTTCGACAGAGGCACTTTCCTGTTCATATTCTCTGAGAGTAAGGTTGATTTCCAAGTGTATATAGCGGTTCACCATCAAGGTGATGAATCCTTCAAGTTGATTTAAATAGGAGGGAGCCTCTATGATCTCTTCAAGGGGATCCTGCTGATAAAAAGGCAGATCTGTTCTATCCGGTTTTCGTGCTTGTATCTCGATGGCAGTGCCTCCCGTGACCCGTACAGGTGCAGCAGTATCGCTACTATAGGCGGGCTGGATCCAACCCCTATGAACCAACACCTGGTAGTTCCTGTGTTTGTTGAGAAAATTCACAGTTCCCTGTAGATTGAGTTGATTCTTCGGTGTGGACAGGTATTTTTCCAGAGTACTGGATCCCAGTGGATAGTCCACCGGCACACGAGCGTAGTTCCAGTTCTCTGATGCACCAGCAAAAACATCTAAATTTTTAAACACTACCAATTCCACTTGGTACCATCGTCGTTCTTCAGGGGCGGCGGAAACAGTGGCGGCAAGAAACAATAAAAAACAGAATCTAGTCAATTTATGCATGTGTTTAGGATGCTCTAGTGTTAACAGCTTGGCGGTGGCTGGGCGTTAATTTTAAGAGTAACTCGGATATGAAATTTAGTCGAGTGTCCGCATTCTCGAGGGCGCGGCTGAATTTGAGCTTTTCTTGGCCTTCCAATTTATACTGATGACGCTGTTTTTGTACCAATTCTATTAGTTTTTGCACATCAATATTGGGCGTGGATTCCAATAATAAATATCCACCATGGGGACCAGCATCAATTTTTCGAATGCCCAAACTTTGCGCCTTTAATTTAACCAGCATGACGCGGAACAGGTTTTTAATCGGTTGTGGCAACAGGCCGAAACGATCGATCATTTCAACCTGCAATTCGTCCAATTCTGTCTCATTGTTGGCCGCTGATATCCGTTTATATAACACCAATCTTTCGTGTACATCCGGTAAGTAATCATCGGGGATCAAAGCGGCGATGCGTAAATCTATCTCCGTAGAGCCATTCATTGATTGCTCCAGATCTAACTCCCGCCCGGCCCGCATTGCTGCAACCGATCTCTCCAACATGTCTGTATAGAGTGAGAATCCAATTTCTTGGATTTGACCGCTCTGCTCGTCACCCAGTAATTCTCCGGCACCGCGGATTTCCAGATCGTGGGTGGCGAGGGTAAAGCCAGCCCCCAAATGTTCCAGCCCAGATAAAGCGTCCAGCCGTTTCTTGGCATCTGCGGTCATCACTTTTTCCGGGGGTGTCATTAAATAAGCATAGGCTTGGTGATGGGAGCGTCCCACACGCCCACGTAATTGGTATAACTGCGCTAAGCCTAATTTATCTGCACGTTCTATGATGATGGTATTGGCGGAAGGCACATCAATGCCCGTTTCGATAATGGTGGTACAGACTAAAATGTTATATCGCTTATGGTAAAAATCAGACATGACTTTTTCCAACTCACGCTCACGCATTTGACCGTGGCCAATACACACACGGCCTTCAGGCACCCACTGCTGGATCTCTTCCGCTCTGCGTTCAATACTTTCTACTTCATTGTGTAGGAAATAGATCTGACCACCTCGTCTGATTTCACGCTGGATCGCTTCCTCACAGATTTGCTGATTCCAGGTATGCACGAAGGTCTTGATGGCAAGTCGTTTAGAAGGCGGCGTGGCAATTATGGAGAGATCACGAATACCCGACACGGCCATATTTAAGGTTCTCGGGATGGGGGTGGCGGTTAAAGTCAGAATGTCCACTTCTGCCCGAAGTTTTTTCAGATGTTCTTTCTGGCGTACGCCGAATCGATGTTCTTCGTCGATGATCACTAAACCAAGATTTTTGTATGTCACATCCGGCTGAATTAATTTGTGTGTACCAATGATGATGTCAATTTTACCGGCGGCTAAATCTGTGAGGATCTGCTGCTGTTCTTTGGCACTTCTAAATCGAGAAATTTGCGCAATACGAACCGGCCACTGGCTGAATCTGTCTCGAAAGTTTTCGTAGTGTTGCTGCACCAGTAGGGTGGTGGGGACTAAGATTGCGACTTGCCGGTTACCTAACACAGTGGCGATAAATGCCGCGCGCATGGCTACTTCAGTTTTGCCAAACCCAACGTCACCGCAGATTAATCTATCCATGGGATAGGTGGCATGCATGTCCTGCAACACGTGCTCAATGGCCTGAGCTTGATCGGGGGTTTCTTCAAAAGCGAAGTCGTTGGTGAAGGTTTCGTACTGGGATTCCGGACTTGGATAGACAAATCCTTTTTTTGCTGCGCGTTTGGCATAAATGGCAAGTAGCTCAGCCGCCACATCTCGCACCCGCTCGGCAGCTTTACGTTTGGCACGACTCCAATCCTGGCTACCCAATTTGTGAAGCGGTGCCGTTTCTGGATTTAATCCTGTATAGCGATGGACACTGTGTAGTGCCGAAACGGGGACGTACAACTTGTCGCCTCCGGCGTATTCCAAAGAGAGAAATTCTGTCAGTTGATTTCCCACCTCGATTGTTTGCAGGCCTAAATAACGACCGACTCCATGTTCAATGTGGACAACCGGCGCATGAATACGCAGTTCCGCCAGACTCTTTATCACCGCGTCCGAGTCTGTTTTTTCTTTGTCTCGACGACGACGCTGCATCACACGGCCACCAAATATTTGAGGCTCTGTGATGGCCACAATACGTGGGGAATCCACCACCAAACCTTCATCGAGAGGTGCCACACAGATCCCCAGCGGGTAGTCGCTAGTTAAAAACTCCTGCCAACCGTCACAGCGTGTCGCCGAGACTTTTTCTGCTTGTAACAGTTCTAACAGGCTTTCCCGTCTTCCATTCGACTCAGCGCAGATCAGGGCTCGGCCGGGGAACTGATCTAAGTACTCTTTAACCAAACGCATTGGCGTCTGGCTTTTAGAAGACATCTGGAATTCCTTAGGCGGCGAGGTTTGAAACTGCTGTCGGTTCTGTTTTACCGATCCCTCTTCAGTTAGAAACTGAATACGACCGTAGGTTTTTAACGCTCTAAAGGTTTCTTCCACTGGCAGATAGAGCTGTTGCGGTGTGAGCAGTGGTCTCGTTCTATCGATGTTTAATTGTTCAAAACGCTGGCGCAATTGTTGCCAATAGGTTTCGCACTCGGTGACCAGATCGCCGGTGAGAATTAAGGTGGCGTCG
>JBGTSY010000019.1:0-33429 GCA_041940025.1 Thiotrichaceae bacterium
CTATTAACCCCATGAATTTACTGCTTGGCTTTTTCCTGTTTCGATTATTTGACATTCTTAAACCATGGCCAATCTCTTGGCTAGATCGGCATATATCTGGCGGATTCGGTATTATGTTGGACGACATCTTGGCGGGCGTCCTGGCAATGGCTGGACTATATGCAATTAATTTGCTTTAACTAATTAATATTTAAGTGATTGTCCAAAAAAAGCCCTGCGGTGAGCAGGGCAAGTAAGGGGAGTACTACTGGAGGAGTACGTCGAGAAACTGTGTTGATTAATATACAGCAATCTATATGCCAGCTAAGAATTGAGACAGGCGCTTGCCTGCAGAAATTAGTGACAAGGCGCAGTCGGCGCCTTTAGTGAACGGAGACTAATGCAGGACGAAGTTTGTATATCTGATCGCGAATTTCATCCACATCTTCAGCACCAGGAGATAGGGCTAAATATTTTTGTAAATCCTGATAGGCTTTGTTTGGGCAATCCAGGTGTTGATAGAGCAAGCCTCTATCTCGAATTTCTGTGGCGCGAGTGGGCATCACCGAGACAATTAAATCTGACATATTCAAGGCCTTAAGAGGCTCTTCCTGCTTGAGATAGATTTTTTTCAAATTTCGCAGCATTCTCACCAAAGTGGCCTTTTTGGACGCGGGTGCCATAATCATAGGAAGTAATCGATCGAGATCTTCATTGGTACCGTACACAGAGGTGACTAAGGACTGCAAATCTTCATAACTCAAGGGACGACCATTGGAGAATGGATCGATAACCATGGCTCCATCTTCAAAATTCATTCTCACAAGAAAGTGGCCAGGAAAAGAGATACCGTCTAGATCAACACCCAGGCGTCGACCAACGCCAATATAAAGCATGGATAGTGTGATTGGCACGCCCAGCCGACGCTCAATTACGTCGTTCAAGTAACTATTTTTCGGATCATAATAATCTGTCACGTTGCCGCTAAATCCTTCTTCCTGAAACAGTCCTTGATTTAATATCTCAATTTTTTCCACTTCACTGCGGATATTCACCATCCTAGATGCTAGCCGCATGGCAATGCCGTCGATTTTGCTCAAATAGTAATTGACATCCAGATCCGGGTAGTCGTGGCAGGCGATTAAGAGTGCTGCTTCTTCTATATTAAGTTTAGAATCCGGCCCGCTTACTATTTCTACGAATTTGCTTTTAGCATCCATTATCTAACTGTACTTTCGTTTGGTGATTGAAAATTTAGCTGCCTGCTCTACAACCTGATGAATCTACCAACCAGACGGGTCGGTGCCTCTACCGGTGTTCCTTTGCTCTTGGTTTTGTTGAGAGCTACTCACTATATCCGCCTCAATGCACTAACTTTTTAGCGTTATTTCTAATTTGGAGATTGGATTTTTACTTTCAAGACCATCCGGATATGATTAATAAGTTTCATTTAGCTCTTATAAATCAATGAGATATATGTGTCTTGAAAAGGGTGGCAACTCGAATTTAAGTCACTGTTCAGTTCGTGAGGCGCATCAGATCATTTGAGATAGACCTAAACAGCGTGCTAAGTACGACGTATGATGCGTAACCAGCGCCAGACGTTGAGAATTGAAAAAAGGGAAGCGGCGCAGTAGGTAACCGCGCAGGCAAGTAAGATTTTTGACGCTGTCGCACGATCTTCGGGCTTGAGATAGCGTCCAGCATCTAAGATGGGTAGGGAGCGACGAAAACTGGCATCCCACTCCACCGGAAGGGTGAGAAGATGGACTACTGCGGGTAGCCCCAGTATGACTAATCCTAAAGCTGCGCTTAGGAAACTGAATGCAGCGGCTTTAGTAGTCACACCAATGACGGGAACCAGTAACATGAGCATGGGTCCAAATCGCTCCACGGAGTGAGCCCATTGCACCCACTGCGCACGCCAAAAGAGTGGTTGATACCCTATCTTAAGTTGTACCGCATGTCCCACTTCGTGGGCAGCGACGGTCATCGCAGTTAATGATTTTCCAGAATAGTTAGAATCAGTCAGAGCGATGGTTAACGTTTCAGGATTGAAATGATCACCTCGTTCTGTCTGTTCCACACGATGATTGTCAAGCCCAAGGTTGTTTAATAAATGTCGAGCGAATTCGGCACCGGTACCAGGTATGTCGACGCGCTCCTTGGCGTGCCGTTTTAAAATTGTTGTCGCCCACCAATGTGGCGCGACTAATGCGATTGCGGCAAGTATGAACAATATAGGAATCATGACTACTGCCTAATAACTCCTATGCGACACATTTTTGTTGGCTTGTATTTGGGTTCAAATCGCATAAAAATCATCTTCCGGTAATTTATATAGCTAAAAACTACTGTGCCAGAATACCAGCCAAGTTAAAATGGGGACAAACTATAAAATTCTAAAAAAGGATACATATATGGAGCTTGTGATTGGTGGCGGCGCGGTAGGCACGGCGTTAGCCAGCTACCTACAGTTGGCCAACAAAGAGGTGTTGCTACAAGTAAAAGAAGAACAAGTGGCATCCTACAAGACTGCCACTGAAATGGTGACGACATTTTCTACTGGTCACCCTGCGATTGTGCAGAATTCTCCGAACATCTGTGTGGAACCAGAAAATTGGACAGAGATCGAACGCATTTACATCGCAGTTAAAAACCGTTCGCTAGATGAGGTATTGGCCAGGTTGCCGAAAAAACTACCACGTCAAATCAGTTTAATTCCCTGTTTGAACGGTGTTCGAGCCGAGGAGAAAATTCGCGATTTTTTCCCCAGCGCACGCATGTATCCCATGATTGTGATGTTTAATGCCGCAACCACAACGCCTCTTAGGGTTAAATTTAGTACTAAGCCGATGATCCTTTTAGATCCACACGCCAGACCAATGGCTCAGCTTTTTAGCAACGCAGGTCTGCTTTGTGGGCCTGGGAGTCGCGCTTTGGCCTGGGGTAAGCTTCTTATCAACTTAAACAATAGTATTTGTACTTTAACTCGTACTACCTTTAAGGATGTGTTAGTCGATCCTGATCTGAGAAAAATCATGGTGGCCACTCTTGATGAGGCCATGATGGTGCTGGATAGGGCACAGATTAATTATCAATTGCCATTTCCAGCGCCCGCTAAGTTTTATCGGCTTGGATTGAAGTACGCCGGCCCTCTGTTATGGTGGTTCGCACATCATTTAAATCAAGTTAGCGACGATTCTTATCCCTCGATGATGTCCGATGTGGCGAAGGGCGTTGAAACTGAGATAGATTTTCTCAATGGAGAAATTTGTACGCTTGCGCAGGCCCATGAGATTGCCGCACCGACAAATAATCAACTGGTGGAATTAATAAAAGACTTAGAGTCTGGCACACAAAAAACTGAGCTTAAACCTGCCGAATTGCGTCGTATATTAAAAATCAAATAAAAAAAGCCCTCCATGGGGAGGGCTTTAATCGTGATACCTTACTGGCTTGTTAGCCTTTATACATGGTCACCACGCATGCGCCTCCCAGACCCAAGTTGTGTTGTAAGGCCACTTTAGCGCCTTCAACCTGTTTGGTTTCAGAAGAGTCTCTCAGTTGTTGCACTAACTCGGTACATTGGGCTAAGCCAGTTGCGCCGAGAGGGTGGCCCTTAGAGAGCAAGCCGCCAGAGGGGTTCACCACCCATTTGCCGCCATAGGTAGTTTGATCGTCTTCCACCAATTTACCCCCTTCACCTTCAGCGCACAGTCCCAGCGCTTCGTAGGTAATGAGTTCGTTAGAGGTAAAGCAATCATGGAGTTCGATGACCTGAATATCTTCAGGACCTAAACCTGCTTGCTCATAGACTTCATCAGCAGCTTTTTTGGTCATGTCATAACCGACTACTTTGATCATAGATTTATCATTGAAAGTAGAAGGTAGATCGGTGGTCATGGACATACCCGCAATCTCAATCGGTTTTTTCACATTGTGTTTTTTAGCAAACTCTTCCGAGCAGACGATCGCTGCTGCAGCACCACAGGTAGGGGGACAGCATTGCAAACGAGTGATGGGCCCATACTGGTGCGGTGCAGCCATTACTTCCTCCACACTCAGTTTGTCACGAAACAGAGCGTGTGGACTGTTTGTGGCATGAGCGCGATTTTTTACGGAAATTTTGGCGAAGGTCTCATTTTTTGTGCCGTACTTCTCTTGGTGCTCACGACCTGCGCCACCAAACAGTTGCGCGGTGGGCGGTGCACTAGTGAATTCTTGACAATCGAAAATCACCTTCATGTGTTGATCCATAGGTGGCAAACGATCGGTAAAGGTAGCCCCGAGAGCACCCTTTGCCATCTTTTCGAATCCTAAAGCGAGCACACATTCAGCAATACCCCCTTCTACAAGTTGCTTTGCTAAGAATAGTGCGGTAGAGCCTGTGGAACAGTTGTTATTGACGTTATAGATAGGGATTCCAGTTAACCCCAATTCGTATACGGCACGCTCGCCACAGGTGCTTTCCCCATAAACGTAACCAACAGCGGCTTGATCGACTTCTGAATAATCAATACCGGCATCTTTTAAGGCCATTTCACCAGCCTCTTTAGCCATTACATTGTATTCTTTGCTGGTGCCAGGTTTGACAAAATCAGTCATCCCAACCCCAATGACATACACTTTACGACTCATCTTTTTTTCCTCCTTTACTTTCCCAGGTTTTATTTATAAAAACCTGGGAAATGTGTCATGCCCATAGGCAACAATTTTAGGCCATAAAAGATCCAGTGGATTCAGCAATTGATTTTACTGTCTTCGCTTCACTTAAATCGGTGACCTTAGACCAGTTATCACGCAATTCTTCAAGAGATGCAACCCCTGATTCTTGAGCGGTCTTAAATCCTTTGCCACGTTGCCAACGAAGATGGAAGAAAGCACCAGCGCCAACTTCGAATAAGGCACCATTTTCTTTACACTCTTCGCTACATAGCCAACCGACTAATGGGGACACAGCCTCTGGTTTTAATTTTTCCAATATTTGAGGGGGCATCACCGTCGCTGTGAGTCTGGAGCCCGCAACAGGAGCAATGGCGTTTGTATGGATGTTGTATTTAGCGCCTTCCAAGGCGAGGGTTTGGCTGAGGCCAATCAGAGCCATTTTGGCCGCAGAATAGTTTGCTTGACCAAAGTTACCGTAGATCCCTGCGGCAGAAGTGGTATTGATAATACGGCCAAAGTTTTGCTCACGGAAAATTTCCCATACCGCTTTACTGGTACAGAATGCACCTTTGACATGCACTTCAAAAATCTTGTCCCAATCTTCTTCGGACATTTTTTTGAAGGAAACGTCGCGCAAAATGCCGGCGTTGTTCACTAAAATATGCACACTGCCAAATGCATCGGCCCCAGCTTTAATCATCGCTTGGGCGCCGTCCATGGTGCTCACAGTGTCGTAATTGGCGATTGCATTGCCGCCAGCGGCTTTAATTTCGTCTACAACCTTATCTGCTAAGGAAGTTCCAGAACCGGTGCCGAAGGCGTCTCCACCGAGATCGTTGACCACGACGTTAGCACCACGAGAGGCAAATAGTTTGGCATGGGCTCCTCCCAGGGCACCCCCACCTCCGGTGACCACAACGGTTTTACCTTCGAAATTAATATCAGACATGAGTACTTCTCCTTTTTTCTACGTGATTGTATTGACTTGGAGTTTTTCCAAGGGCGGTTTGTGCACCACAAGGCGTAGTAGAAAATTCTTGTGGGCTATTTTTTTTATAGTCTGTTTCCAGACTAAAACTATTGATACTGGTTCGCACACCAGAGCGACACCGATATTCATTGTATGGTGGTCACTTTAAAATGGGAGCGGGCTACCGCAACAGGTTTTTCTCTGTCTGCTTGCCAAGATTCGATTTGTACATTAGCGATGCGTTTTCCCTGTTTGGTCACCCGACAAGCTGCATAGAGGGTTTGCGGGCGGCCTGGACGGATGTAGTCCAAGGAGAAATCGATAACCTTCGGTAATCTATCTGACTCCAAACACCAGATCAGATGAAGTAGTGCCGCATTTTCCATAAAGCCACCAATCACCCCCCCATGAAGTGCCGGTAAGGCCGCGTTGCCAATATTTTTTTGTTGAAAGGGGAGTGTAAACAACAAGCCTTCAGAATTTTCTTCCATCTGCACGCCAATCAGTTTGGCATAGGGCACGGCTGCCAATATGGCGTCGAAATCTTTGTTTTGACGCGCCTGCTCCATCAATGAGGCTAAATTATCCCTCATGAAATCTGTCCAGGCGTGGGTTTATTGGCCTTGCCGGCAGATTGACGCATAAAGGTCGCCACACTGGTGGCAATGCTATCTTTAATTTCTTGGTGATAGGTCCATGCTCTGACAAATGCGATACTTTCAGTGAGTTGATAGCATTCAGCTTCTGCGTATATATCCGCGTAAGGGGTAGGCTGTTTTAGATAGTCCATGCGCAGATCGAGAGTGGCGATGGGTTCCATTTTTGTCAGGGAGCAGAAGACTGCCATACCACAGACGCTATCTATCATGGAGATCAGTACGCCACCATGTACAATGCCGGTTTCCAGGTTGCCGCATAGCTCATCGCGGTACGCGAGACGAATTTTAGCTTTATAAGGTTCAGCAGAGATCCCTTCGAGGTTGAGCACCTGTGCGTGGGGAATGGTGGCGAAGGCGCCAGACGTTATCATCTCCGCTAATTTGGGATTTTCAATCAGCAACGGTTGTTCATTGGTGTTTGACATCTAGGCGGGAACCAAATTTATTCAACTATACATCCTGATTATCATTTGGTTGCTTGGTCTTATTTTCGAACTGCTGTTGTTCGCCAGCATCCCAAATACAAAATCGACATTTTAATATTCAGCCGGGTCAGGCATTTTAGGCAGCGTACCACGTAAAAGCAAACTCGCGTTTAATTTAAGAGTAAAATCCGCAAATTCGTTATGATTCAGGTGCTTTTTCGAGAAAATTGATGATTCCTTTGTCTTTTTCATTCCCATTTTGCTTATGTTCGAGTAAAATTCGCCGTTTCAAGGGACGCAGTGACGGAGCCTGATCTACGTGCTGCATTTCCAGCTAAAGTGTAGGATGTTTTATAAAGATGGTAACCATTCGACTGGCGCGAGGTGGCGCTAAGAAAAGTCCATTTTACCGAATCGTGGTGACGGATTCTCGTAATCGTCGTGATGGGCGCTATATCGAGCGCATCGGTTTCTATAATCCCGTTGCTAGCGATGGCGAGGAAGATTTACGATTGGATTTGGAGCGAGTCAACTATTGGCAACAACAGGGTGCCAAAGTAAGCGATCGAGTCACTAAGTTGATATCGATGGTACAGCAAGAGCAGTCTCCGGCGAGTTAAGCCAAATTTAGACCAGCTTATTGTCCTCAAGCTGGTGATCCCAAGTGTGGCAGACGATCACTTAATAGTTGGAAAGTTAGTCGGTGCCTTTGGTATTAAGGGCGGCCTGAAAGTGCTCTCCTACACTCGCCCTAGAGAAAATATCCTCCAATTTCCTACCTGGTATTTAAATGAAGGAGAGGAATTTCTGGCGATAAAATTGGTGCGTCAGATAAACCATTCCAAATCGTTAGTGGTGATATTAGAGGACATTGCGTCACGGGATGCAGCGGAAGCTTTGGTGGGCAAAGAAGTTTACCTGCAGCGATCGCAACTACCCGCGCCCAAAAACGATGAGATTTATTGGGCGGATTTGATCGGACTGGAAGTGCGCACATTGGCGGGAGAGCGTCTCGGTACGGTCCAGAGCTTGCTGGATACGGGCGCCAATGATGTGTTGGTGGTCGTGGGAGATAAAGAGCGCTTGATTCCCTATATTTGGGATGTGGTAATCGAGGTTGATTTGCTACACAAGCGGATCATCGTGGATTGGGATGTGGATTTTTAGACAATGAATCTACAAGTGATCACCCTATTTGAGGACATGTTTTCGGCATTTATCAATCAGGGAGTAGTGGGGCGCGCTTTTCAAAATCAACTCGCTACTATCCAGTTTTCCAATCCACGGGACTTTGCCAACAATGCTTATGGTCAAATAGACGACAGGCCCTACGGTGGCGGGGCTGGAATGGTCATGCAGGCACAGCCTCTGAATGAGTGTATCGAAGCGCTCGCCAAGGCGAATTCCGAAAGCTACTACAAGATTTATTTGTCCCCGCAAGGACGTCTTCTGAACCAGCAAGTGATTGACGAATTGCTTGAAAAAAGACATTTATTGTTGCTCTGTGGACGATATGAAGGGGTAGATGAACGGCTCATGGCCCATCATCAGATGGATGAAATTTCCATTGGTGATTATGTATTGAGCGGCGGTGAACCTGCTGCAATAGTGCTGATTGATGCGCTTGTTCGGCAAATCCCTGGAGTACTAGGGCATGAAGATTCGGCGGCGCAAGACTCATTTCAAGAGGGATTATTGGACTACCCCCATTTTACTCGTCCAGAATATGTTTTGCATCGAGGGTTGCCAGAGGTGTTGCTGAGTGGCGATCACCAGAAGATCGACCATTGGCGGCAAGCGCAATCCCTGTGGCGGACCAAGCGCAGGCGGCCAGAACTGTTTGCCAAGTTAACGTTAAGCGCAGAGCAAAAACAGTTGATGGAAACCATTGCCGAATATGATGGGGCAGGGGATACCTGATTGGTTTTCACAGTTGCGTTTGAAAGAGATATAATTTAGGTAAAGGTATTAAAGAGGAACTGTTGTGCACCACTACATCGCAGAAATAGAAAACAAACAACTGAGCGACAATTTACCCGAGTTCTCTCCTGGCGACATGGTGTCAGTTCAGGTCAAAGTGAAAGAGGGCCAGCGCGAGCGTATACAGGCTTTTGAAGGCGTTGTGATTGCTAAACGGAATCGTGGCATCAATTCTTCATTTACAGTACGCAAAATCTCTCATGGGGAGGGCGTAGAACGGGTATTTCAAACTCATAGTCCTTTAATTAACGAGATCACCGTCAAAAGACGTGGTGATGTTCGTCGTGCAAAACTCTATTACCTTCGAGGTAGAAGCGGTAAGTCTGCGAGAATTAAAGAAAAACTTAAATAGATTTTTGCGAAACATATTTCGCTTTGTCGTTAATGCTTACTTCAGATCACCCTGGCATCCTTTGTTTGGATGAAATCAAACACTAAGCATGTAGACAATTTAGAAGCTGAACTGAACAACCCTGGGGATGGACAGCTGATAGAAAAGTATCTTCGATCTCTATGGATGGAAGCAGGCTTAAGCGACAATACATTAGAGGCATACCGCCGCGATCTGCATGGTTTAGCTGCGTGGGCGTCCCAGCAAGGGATCAGGTTAACGCAGATCAAGCGTGAACACCTACTAGCCTATCTGGGTTTCCGAGTTGGATCTGGGGTCGCCTCAAGAACGACAGCTCGGTTTCTCTCCAGTTGCAGGCGCTTCTTCCGCTATCTAAAGCAAAATAACCTTATTAGTCATAATCCTACAGAGAATATTGATCTGCCCAAGCTAGGGCGATCGTTACCTCAGTCGCTGTCAGAATCGGATGTAGAATCGTTACTCAATGCGCCAGATGTGGAGACTCTCTGGGGCCTTCGAGATCGAACAATGTTAGAAGTGCTCTATGCCAGCGGCATTCGTGTCAGCGAGCTGGTGCATCTTCAGCTTCATCAGCTGAATCTACGTCAAGGTGTGATCCGCGTTCTGGGCAAGGGTGATAAGGAGAGGTTGGTACCTTTGGGAGAGGAAGCCCTAGACTGGTTACAGCGCTATTTATCTGAATTTAATGATCTTCTCGTTGGGCAAAAGGGCGCACAGTGGTTGTTTTTAAGCAGGCGTGGTAGTGCCATGAGTCGGCAAGCTTTTTGGTATCTAATTAAAAAATATGCAAAACAGGTGGGGATCTCTTCGGATATTTCGCCACACACACTGCGGCATGCGTTTGCCACTCACTTGTTAAACCATGGTGCTGACTTGCGAGTCGTTCAGTTGTTACTTGGTCATGCAGATCTCTCTACCACGCAAATATATACCCATGTGGCCAAAACCAGATTGGCTGAAGTGCATGCCAAACATCATCCTCGCAGTTAATTGTAACCATTGACGGTTATAGTTGTCCTATAATATCTATTCTGTAGTCGCCCCGTTCATTTTGGGGCTGGTTTTTGTGGATGAGTGAGATGAATGTGAAATATGGGTTCCTGACATTAATATTCTGTTTTAGCACCGCATCAGTGGCATTGGAGCCCGATAAGGTGAAACGCAAACTTAGCCAGGAGCTGATGGTGGAAGTAAGCGAGATAGAGCCCTCAGTGCTGCCGGGTTTCTACCAAGCAGAAATAAATGGGGATCTGGTACATATCAGTAAAGATGGTCAGTATGTGTTAACCGGCGATTTATTAGATTTGAATACCAAAAAGAACTTAAGCGAGCAGTATCGTCAAAATAAGCGCATCTCAGAGCTGTCCAAATTGCCCGAGGAGTCTCTGATTATATTTGGTCCGAAGGATCCAGATCATGTGGTCACCGTTTTTACTGATATCGATTGTGGATACTGTCGAAAGCTGCATCGAGAAATAGAGGGATTTGGCGAAAAAGGCATCCAAGTTCGTTACATCTCCTTTCCTCGCACTGGACCAAACACGGAGTCCTATTTTAAAGCGGTGTCTGTCTGGTGTGCGGAAGATAAAAACAAGGCATTAACGGATGCAAAAAACGGTAAAAAGCTGTCGTCTGGTGAATGCTCCCATCCCATCGATGAGCACCTAAAAATAGTCAATCAGCTAAAAGTGCAGGCCACGCCTTGGATAGTCTCCTCATCAGGCCAGGTGTTTCCCGGATATCTCAGTCCAAAGGATTTATTGGCCAAACTGAAACAGGCGCAGTAGACGAGCCGCTAGCGCTAGACTAGCGTTCTAAATATTGAAGTTTGTCTTTTTTGCCATCCCATTCCTGCGCATCTGCAGGGGGCTCTTTCATCTCCGTGATGACCGGCCAGTTGAGTGCCAGCTCGGCATTCAATTCTAGAAAATGTTGCTGATTTTCAGGAAGATCGTCTTCGGCAAAAATGGCTTCTGCGGGACATTCGGGTTCGCACAGTGTGCAGTCTATGCACTCATCGGGATCAATAACCAAGAAATTAGGGCCTTCGTGAAAACAATCCACTGGACAGACCTCGACACAATCAGTGTACTTACAACGAATGCAGTTCTCGGTTACCACGTAAGTCATATTCCCCCCAAAAACCTTTTCAATCCACGCCCCTTGATATGAGAGACTTGGTCTTCATCCATATCAATTGGAACGATTATAAAACTCAAAAATTGACTAGTTGATAAATTTCCTCATAAGCAATAAGAATATACCGATAAATCTGGTATTAAGCAGTGCTCAATTGAGGGGGCACATAGTAGCATGAGGATAGGATATGTCACTAGCCAATTTAGGCACAGTATTTGTAGGTGTAGCGCAACAATGAAGTTCTTAAAAATCCAGATATTAGTAGCCTTATTGATGGCGAACATTGGCCTTGCTAAAGCTGAAATAAGTGAGGCAACCATCACTGATCTTTGTCTTCGAGTGTCCGGAAAATTGGCAAGCGTCACACTTGCGGAGTGTCTAGATGCGCAGCTGCAATACAATGGTGGACGCTCCGTGCGCGGCTTTCCAATTGGGGTACGGGAATTTTCTCCACTTTCGGAGCATTCCGCTATTGGTAAAGTTTTGCTCATCGGCGGTATCCACGGTGATGAATACTCCTCCGTAAGTGTCGTATTTAAGTGGTTGAATCAATTATCAAACTCCTATAACGGCAATTTTCATTGGCGGATTTCGCCACTGATGAATCCTGATGGATTGCTGCGACGTAAATCTGTGCGCGTCAATGCCCATGGCGTGGACTTAAATCGTAATTTTCCCACCCCCAACTGGTTACTGACCGCGACCAACTATTGGTTTACCCGGGCACATCAAAATCCTCGACGCTTTCCAGGACCTAATCCTGCAAGTGAGCCGGAATCACAATGGTTAATTAAGGAGATTAAGGAATTTCAACCCGACGTTATTGTGTCAGTACATGCGCCGATCGGGATTGTGGATTTTGATGGTCCGCCAAAGGCACCGGAAAAGTTGGGAGACTTGCATCTTTATATGCTCGGTACCTATCCGGGCTCCCTAGGAAATTACGCCGGCGTGCATAAACGTCTGCCGGTCATTACCATAGAATTACCCCATGCCGGAATCATGCCCTCTAAACAGGAAATTTCTGATATTTGGTTTGACTTGGAAGCTTATTTGGAAAAGAAAATTAAAAAGTCACCGTTACAGCAGGCAGTGAAAGATCATGCGGGACCTTCGTAGACAATTTTCCATTGCCCTTGTTCTTTTTTCCAATACTGTTTTTTCATAGAGGTGTTTCTAAAATTGCTGCTGTTGTAGCTTTGCTTAAAGGTTACCTGCATCATATTGTTTTCTCCGGGATAACGCAGGATGCTGATATCGGTTAAATCCACATCAACAAAGGATTTTTGTGCATTCACTCGGCGCTTATGTTTCTTAAATTGATCGAAGTTCTTACCGCCGCCCTGAAAGTGAACTGAATAATGTTGTAGATAGCGTTCGGTATTCAAGCTTTCCCAGTCTTGTTTCCAGGAATGCAATAAGGATTTAAAGTTTTCCGATTGTTGTTTCCAAAGATCTTTTTCAATCCAGCGAATGTTGTCCGCGATAATCACCGGTGTTTGCTGACTTCCCAAATCTTCCATGAGTATTCGAAAGTCTTCGTTACTCAGGGCGACACAGCCATCACTTGCTTGGGGGGGACGGCTAAAGGTCTCATAGGGCGTGCCATGCAACCAGATCCCGTAGCCTGTTCTTCCCAGACGTTTGTCCCACTGGTTGGGGTAGTCCAGCGGGAAAGCGCCCGCACCGTACTTATCCGGTAGCTCTAGATCGGGTAGGAATTCAACCGTTTGGTAGATGCCGATAGGTGTACGCTGATCGCCCTCCAGGAGTTTGCCATGTCCTTTAACCCCGGTGGAAACGTAATAGTCTTGAACTAATTTGGGTAACCCATCCGTATTTTTGAATAGATACAATCGCGAACGGTTCACATCCACGGTGACAACATACCGTTGTTTTGCGGGTAGTTCTAAGAGAATGTCTGGCACAGAACGACGCACCAAGTCGGTGTCTTGAATACCACTGATACGTGCCACAGCCTCTTTACGAAGGCCTTCAATACTGTCAGCGGCACCCTTGGAAGCGCCGCCCATTGATCGAAGCGGAGCCGCCTTTGCAGATAAGAGATCGCCGCGAATTAAATGGGCTAGCTTAAAATCGGGGTACCTTGAAACCAACTGGCCCATTCTAGCGATGGCACCATCAATCTGACCAACATGAATTTCTTCCACTGCAGCCAATAGAATTTTCTCTGCCTTCAACTTATCAGATTGTGAAGCAGGTTGGCTTAGAAGGGGGGGACTGATTCCTAGCGCCAGCAGCGCGCCGACAATAAAAGGATCACGTCTCATCATAATTTAGTTATTTAGCTAATCGTTTATGAACTAATCTCTTCGATAATATACCAGTCTTTACCTTCCTTTTTCCAGATCAAAGTCTTATGAACACTATCACTGAATGTATTTGAATGATAAGCCTGTAAGAACTTCATTTTCGCTAGATCTTCGTTGGAGAAGGTAATTTCTATATCGGAAACTGTGACTTTAATAAATTTCGGGTTTTGCAGGCGATTTTCACGTGTTTTGGCCCACCGGTTGCGGGAGATGCCACCTTTTGGTTTAAAGTCACCAGAATAATAAGACAGATAGTTAGAGACATTTTGGCTAGACCAGGCATTGGCCCAGTCATGGACAGCCTTCAGTAGCTGGTCACTCGCGTGCTTAGGTGCAGTTGTGCTTGCGCCCGATGCCGCAGCCGGGTTTTTTGCTGGGACTGCAACAGCAGTAGCGGCTGGGGTGGCGGATTTGGGTGTTTGGGCAATGGCGGTGCTTCCAGATTCTACTGCGAATACGTCTTCTAAAAACTTTAACTTAATTTCCATTGTCCTGTTTTCACCCTCAATGGAGAGGGCACGATCGTACGCTTCACTGGCCATTCTGGCGTAAAGATCACCAAGATTTTCATGGGCAGTGGCGTAACTGGGGTGAGTCTTGATTGCCAATTCTAATGCTCTTAGCGCATCGTCATATTTTCTTTCGCGTGCATAAAGTACAGCGAGATTATTATAGGTTACGACTGCGGAGTTACTGTCCACATCAGTAAGCTTATCGAAGTCACCAGCCAAATCGCGATATACAGCGATAGCCTCTTCCGTGCGGCCAGCATTCACTAGGATATTGCCCAACAGTAACCTGCCATTAACACTTTTTGGAAACTGTTTTAGATACCTCTTTAACATTGTGATCGCTTCATCGGTTTTACCTTCTTCAGCGAGTTTTGCGATTTCATCTGTTTCACTATAAAGCGCGGAAGAGAACCCTGGCCATATTAAAGCGAAAAGAAGTAGAGTAATTCCGAACGCGGATTTTGATCTCATCTTGAGTGACAACTCCTTGAAGTTATTGTGCAAATCAGATTCCGGAAATCATAACAATCTCAATATTAGAGTTGAAGTTAAAGTTTCCAAAAACTTAAATCATTCTAACCAAGATTTTTTGATGCTTGGTTTTCAGCCACTCTTTAAAAATGTTTCCAGCAGACTTAAAGAGTGGCTTGCATCTAAATCGGCTTCTAGACTCAATTATTTAGAACTAGTCTTTCTCCCTTCCAGCGTATATCTAGGATATGAGTTAAAAACCTCAATTTTGCGTCGAAACGACACTCTTTATGAACACAATTATTTACGCTTTTTCTATTCTGCTAACAGCCGATCAATCTTCGCAGCACAAATAAAATCATTTTCGCTTAAACCGTTTATAGCGTGTGTTTGATAGTCAATTTCACAATAGTTGTATCCAACACGCATGTCTGGATGGTGGCCCTCTTGGTTAGCTACCCAGGCTACTGCATTCACAAAAGCCATAGTTTTGTAAAAACCTTTAAACTCAAATCGGCGTGTGATGTGTTTCAGATCGCTAGCGACTTGCCAGAGTGGCGTTTCGACTACTAATTTCTCAATTTCTTTCGCCGACAGAGTGGGGCCTCCCGACTCACAGATCTGGCAACTTTTCTCAGTCAATTGAGACATAAAAACCCCTCTTGCAAGGCTATCTAGTTACTCTTTGTACGATTCTATGTGATGAATTCTAATCGGCGCTGGTGGATGTGAATCATAAACACTGGAATAGAGATTGTCAGGCGTCAATGTAGCTGCATTTTCTTTATATAACTTAACCAAGGCATGTGATAAGGGCTGCTTGTTAGTATGATGAATTGCGAAAGCGTCCGCCTCAAATTCATGACGTCGCTGCCAAAAAGAGAGAATAGGTTTGATGAAGAAGCCGAAACTAGGCGCGACCAACATGAAGAGCAGAAGCGCCATGTGTATGGAGGTCGATTGCACTCCTAGGCCGAAATAAAACCAGGGTTGTTGCATTAGCCAGGAGAGAAGTAGCAAGGCGACAAAGGTTAAACTAAATGACAGTACCATGCCTTTTTGCACGTGGCGGTGTTTATAGTGTCCTAATTCATGGGCTAAAACAGCCTCAATCTCTTCGTTTGTTAGAGATTCTAAAAGAGTGTCGAAAAATACAATGCGTTTTTTATTGCCTAAACCGGTAAAATAAGCATTGCCATGGCCTGAACGCCTCGAACCATCCATCACAAATACACCACTACTGGAAAATCCACATTTTTTCAGCAATGACTGAATTCGGTCATGCAATGCGTCGTTTTCGAGAGTTTTAAACTCATTGAATAGGGGGGCAATGAATGTTGGATATGCCCACAACATGAGCAGGGAAAAGGTACATATAGCGAACCAAGCCCACAGCCACCACAACTCACCTGCAGACTGCATTAGCCACAGGATGAGTAGCAGTAGTGGGGTGTAGAGAGCTACGGTGAGTAAGGTCATTTTAATGAAGTCACTAATAAAGGTGCTGATTTTGGTTTGATTAAAACCAAATTGTTCCTCTAACACAAAAGTTTCGTAGATTTGCAGGGGCAAACTGAGCAGCGATGAAATGAGCAGAAAACTTAACATCACCAACACACCTTGAAATAGTTGGGGTATTTCGAACCTCAACCAAAATTGATCCAATACATCCAGGCCTCCGCCAAAGGTCCAGATCAACAGCAACGCCGTGGTAATAATTATTTCAAGTTTCCCTAAATTGCCTTTGGCGATACTGTAATCTGCTGCTTTTTGGTGTTCTTCCAGAGATATCTTCTCTCGAAAGGCTTCTGGCACGCTGTCTCGGTGAGCATTGACCGCATTGGCTTGTCTAGTGATCAAGTACTGTTGGCTGATCAAAGCTGCTAACACAACTACTAAAAAGATAAATGTGAAGAGGTGCATGGTTTTATAAGCCCTAAAATCGTCGTTATATAGTGTTAAGATTAACGTCCAATAAACATACTATAGTCTAACTAATTGTTAATGCATCCAAAAGGACCCTATATGAGTTGTGATCCACAAAATTTAATCTGGATTGATTTAGAGATGACGGGACTCAATCCCGATAGCGATCACATCATAGAAATCGCGACCATAGTCACCGACAAGGAACTCAACATTCTATCACAAGGGCCGGTATTGGCGATTCATCAGCCGGCTCCTATCCTGGATGCCATGGATGAATGGAATCAGAAACATCATGGCCAGTCCGGCCTCATTGATAGAATTAAGCAAAGTCGCATCAGTGCAGCAGAAGCGGAGCGAGAGACCTTGGATTTTCTGCGCCAATGGGTGCCGGAGCGTACTTCGCCCATGTGCGGCAACAGTATCTGTCAGGATCGTCGTTTTCTGTTTCGTGAAATGCCACAGTTAGAGGCTTATTTTCATTACCGAAACCTCGACGTCAGCACTCTTAAAGAACTGGCTTCAAGATGGGCACCGGAAGTGGCGCAAGGTTTTCAGAAAAAAGGCGCGCATCTTGCACTGGAGGATATTGTCGAATCTATTGAAGAGATGAAGTATTATCGTAACTTCATGTTTGATGCGGCTTATCGCGGTGTCTGAGCCTCTTTTTTAACTAGCTGTTGCTTAATTGCCCAATCCACGTGCTCTTGAAGTAACTCAGAGCCCTCAGCATCACAGTTGTGAAGTGCCGTGAGAATGTCGGGGTGGTAACTGGCATTGCCTAAGGCGATGGCTAAGTTACGCCGCCAACCGAAATAACCGGCGCGTCGTAGCGCCGAACCTTCAGTATTGGTCAGGTATGTGGTTTCTGACCAAGAAAAGAGTTCTAACAGAGAACGGTCCTGTAAACCATGTCTGGGTTGAAAATCGGACTCTTCGGTTAGCTGTGCGAAACGATTCCATGGGCAGTACAGTTGGCAATCATCACAACCGAAAATGCGATTGCCTATGGACGTTCGCAACTGTTCTGGAATGGAGCCCTTGTTCTCAATGGTGAGATAGCTGATACAGCGGCTGCTATCTACCACTTTGTCGGCGACGATGGCATTGGTGGGACACACTTCCCGGCAAGCACGACACGGGCCGCAGGAGTCTGTTTGTATCTTATCCACCGGCAAATGTAGATTGGTAAAAATCTCCCCAATAAAAAAAAATGATCCCGCTGTGTGATCCAATACCAAGCTATGTTTGCCGATCCAACCTAGACCTGCTTTTTTGGCAAGCGGTTTTTCTAGCACAGGCGCGCTGTCGGCAAAGACTCGATAGGTTAATTTGGGTTGTTGCAGACGAATCTTTTCTGCTAATTTGGCCAAACGTTTACGCATCAACTTGTGATAATCCCGTCCCAGCGCGTAACGTGAAATATAGGCAGTTTGCTCATTTTTTAACGTCGACTGACAGTGTGAAATAGAGGTACTTAAATACTGCATGCGCGCGCTGATGATTCGGATCGTGTTAGGAACTAACTTCTCTGGGTGTTGGCGTAACGCCAGGTGATTGTCCATGTAGGCCATGTTGGCGTGGTATTTCTTCTGCAGCCAGGCGCGAAGAAATTGATAATCTTCTGTGAGGTCAATATCGGAGACACCAATGGCATCAAATCCAAGGTCCTCGGCCCATAGTGCAATCTGTTTTTTGAGCGCCAGGTAGTCAGGGCTGTCTAATTGACTCATAATTTTGTATTGGTTTCGTCATTTTTTAAGGACACACAAATTGATTCGCCATCCAGACTCAATCTTCTCTCTGTTTAACTCAGAGCAGTCACGAAATTTGGACGCCATCGCAATCAACCAGCATGGCATGCAAGGATATGAGTTGATGCAACGGGCTGCCAGGGCAGTTTTCCACCAAGTACTCATCAATTGGCCTGAGGCGACCACTATCTTAATTTTATGTGGTCCAGGCAACAATGGCGGCGACGGTTATCTTGTCGGGTGTTTGGCCAAAGAAGCGGGTTTGCAGGTTAAAGTGTGTCCAGTATCCCATGCGCCCAAGCCGGGTACCGATGCAGCAAGAGCTGCGGATGCATTTAAGCGAGCGGGAGGAGAACTCTGTGATTTTTCACCTGAGAGCATACAACACTCTGATGTAATAGTGGACGCAATGCTAGGAACCGGCCTCAATACTACCTTGCGGCCGGAGTTGCAGAACATCGTCAAACAAGTGAATGCCAGTGGGAGAGCGGTTTTAGCTGTCGATCTGCCCACTGGTGTGAGTGCAGATACTGGAGGGGTGATGGGGGCGGCGATTCAAGCAGATGTCACGGTAACGTTCATCGCCGTGAAACTGGGTTTGATGACCGGGGAGGGTAAAGCTTGCTGCGGCGAGCTTATTTTCGACGATCTTGGGGTGCCTAAAGCTGTCTACACCGAGGTGGACAATGTCGCTACTCTAATCTCCGACGAGATGGTGAAGCAGTACCTGACACCGCGAAACTTAAATTCTCATAAGGGCCAGTTTGGTCATCTATTGGTGGTTGGTGGTGCTCTGGGGATGAGTGGAGCGGCGCGCTTGGCTGCGGAAGCGGCGTTGCGTGTTGGAGTGGGAAAAGTGACTGTGGCTACAGAGCCCACTCATGCGGCCATGCTCAACGCGAGCAGGCCGGAAATTATGGTCAGAGGGGTGGAAACCGAGGCGGACTTGTTACTGTTACTTGAGCACACGGACGTGATCGCCATCGGACCAGGTTTGGGGCAAGATAGCTGGGCACAAATGTTAGCGCGGGTGTGTCTCGCCAGCGAAGCCACCAAGGTTGTGGATGCCGATGGTTTGAATTTGTTGGCTCACTCACCTATGCAGAAAAACAATTGGATATTGACCCCCCATCCTGGAGAGGCGGCGCGGCTACTCGGTATTAGCGCTAAAGAGATCCAAACGGACCGCTGTGCTGGCGCAAAATCCATACAGCAACAATATGGTGGTGAGGTCATTTTAAAAGGTGCGGGCTCGGTGGTGGCAGATGCTCAGAAACGGGTCTGGATCTGCGCAGAAGGTAATCCTGGCATGGCCACCGCAGGGATGGGAGATGTCTTAACCGGTGTGATTGGTGGTCTATTGTGTCAAGGGGTACCTTTATCTGAAGCAGCGAAAGTGGCAGTTTGGTTACACGCCAAAGCAGCAGATAGGGCAGCAAGCGCAGGGGAGCGGGGACTCATTGCGGGCGATTTATTTCCGCATCTTAGAAAACTAGTGAATCCAAGATAATGGCGTTTTTACTAAAGGATGCTGATGCGACGGAAGAGTTGGGTGCGCTGCTGGCGGATGCGTTGCCATTTGCTGCGATTGTCTATTTAAGGGGTGATCTGGGTGTCGGCAAAACAACCATGGTACGGGGCTTTTTACGCGCCAAAGGTATTCAGGGCGCGGTCAAGAGTCCTACCTACACCCTCGTGGAAACCTATTTGTTATCAGAAGGTTGTGTTCACCATTTTGACTTGTATCGAATCTCAGATGCGGAAGAATTGGAGTTCATTGGGTTAAGAGATTACCTGGGTGGTGAGCAAATCTGCTTTTTTGAATGGCCGGATCGGGCGAAAGAGATCCTGCCAACACCAATTTTAGAAATTGACTTGCAACCATTTCGACAGGCGCGGATTGTGCATTTAAATGGCGACTGGGAAGCGCTTGAAGACTTCATCAAAAGGTTACAGGTTAAGTTTCAAGGTATCTAGTTAAAAGAAGTTTAAGCGAAGGAAAAACTTGAGTTTTTGAATTAAATTTAGCAATATTCTATGCGAGCGCATGTTCCAATGGATGGAGACCCACTCAATGCAATCAGCAATGAAATTTCTACTATTCGCAGTCCTGGGCTTGGCCAGTATGTCGACCTATGCGTCAGCGGCATTGGAATCTCTACGAGTCGTGCCGCGAGAAAACGCCATTCTGGTGGTGATGGAGCTCAGCGCTGAAACTAAATATAAAACTTTCAGCTTAGCCAATCCGAATCGAATCGTGGTTGATCTGCTGGATAGCCATAAACCCCCTCACTCCAAATGGAAAGTCGACAAACCCGCACCGGTTGTCACAATACGCGGTGCTGTGCGTCAATCCCGCAACTACCGAGTTGTGGTGGATCTCAGCCGTCAGGTGGATTATGAGGTAAATACCTACACTCTCTCGGGCGGGCGTTTCCAGCTATTGGTGCGTATCCCGGCTGATGGGCTGCAATCAGTTCCGCCGCTATCTAGTGAAGCTGCAGGCGACAATGCAAGTAGCAAATCCAAATCGAGCCAGTACTCTCATAAGAAACGTCCTGCAGAAATCATTGTGGCTGTGGATCCGGGGCACGGGGGTAAAGATCCAGGTGCTAAAGGGGCCCGGGGTACCTTAGAAAAAGATGTCGTGTTAGAGATATCGAAAAGACTGGCTGCTGAGATCAATCGGGAGCCGGGTATGCGCGCAGTGCTAACCCGTTCTGATGATAAATTTTTGCACTTGAGAAGACGAATGGATATCGCCCGGCAGCATCAGGCTGATTTATTTGTTTCCATTCACGCCAATTCTTACAAAGATCCTCGAGTTCGCGGTAGCAGTGTATTTACACTCTCTCAAGGTGCTGCCACCAGCGAAGCCGCCCGTTGGCTGGCAAAAAAAGAGAATAGTGCTGATTTAGTAGGCGGTGTGAGTATTAGTGATAAAGAGGATGTGGTGGCTTCTGTGTTGTTAGATCTCTCACAAACGGTCACTAACGATGCGAGTCACTCGGTCGCTCAAGAGGTGTCTCATTCGATGGGCAGGGTGAATAAATTGCACAAGAAATATATTGAAAGAGCAGGATTTGCCGTGTTGAAGTCACCGGATATTCCCTCAATCTTGGTTGAAACCATGTACCTCACTAATCCGAAGGAAGAGATGATGTTGCGCAGTAAGCATCACCAGAACAGAATGGCAAAGGCCATATTCAAGGGGATTAAAAACTATTTTGTGCAGCACCCCATTGAGGGCACCCAATTCGCGGCCAGAAAACACGTCATTCAACGTGGGGAGACTTTGTATGCTATCGCATCACACTATCGGGTGAGTGTGGAGAACATTCGCCAGTTTAACCACCTGAAAAATGACTCGCTACGAATCGGTCAGGTACTCAGTATCCCGCTGTAGTTTTCCTCAGTAGCGGCAATAGTCTTTCAATTAAATACGCACTCTATTGAAGCCACGATTTGTGTCATTGCCGATGTGGTACACAATTGACATCTGATTTATTTACCCACCGATAGTCGTGGTCTATTATGTGGATAAACCTCAGTGAGAAATCTGGAGTCACTAAATGAAGCTCAACCGCCAAATAACTCGCACTGTTGCTGTGAGCGTGATCATTTTACAACTAGTTGGATGCGGTACCTTGCTTTACCCTGAGCGTCGAGGTCAAATCAGTGGTCAGATCGATTGGGCAGTGGCAGGTATGGATGCGGTCGGGGTTCTATTTTTCTTGCTTCCTGGATTGATTGCTTTTGGTGTGGATTTTTATACCGGCGCGATTTATTTACCAGATAGTGCGCAAAGTGGAGATTCGGCAGTCAAAAAAGTGGTTTTGGCTGAAATATCACTTGAGACAGTCAATGCCCAACTCTCCGCAGAGCTGGGGCGGCCTATTCAACTACACCAGATGAATTATCAAGTGAGCCAATTGGCAGATGTAGAATCCTTAATCAAACAAATGTCTGTGCACTAGATATTTAGCCGAGGTGATACATGTCGCGTGACTCTCACATGCCTATTATCACAGGGAATGAAATCCATTTGGTTTGTATGACTATTTATCCTTTGTAGCGGAGGCCTTTTGTGGACAATAGGGGTTTCTGCTAACGAATGAGGAAACGCTCACGTCAAGTACACCGAAATGTATCGCATCCCAGTTTATCCCTAATATTATGTGAATAGTATTTGTATTCAGTTTCATTGGTGCGCTTGTTTAATTAACTAGCACATTTTTATTTGTCATCTGTTGAAAATTGTAGCGGTGGGTATGAATCTGAAAATCGAAATAAGCGGAAAATAATATTAAAATTTGGCATAATCAACCTGGGATTCGGTTCATTTTGTTGATTCACAGAATTCGTCTCGAGATTTAAACCTTGCATATAGAAGAAAAAGAATTAATTCAATGTGTTATATATCAATTTCGCGCTGGGGCAAGCAGTATTCATCCTCTAGATGGCTAAGGCCGCATCCAGTTACCTAATCACGGGCGTACCATTCTTTTGCGAAACAATAACAGTAATATGGCTCGCTATGACGGCAGTGCCTGGTTAGGCATGATGGCGGCTATCGCCATTTTAGCCTTGATAGCGGCAACCCCTACCGATCTCTACGTGCAAGGGGTGTTTGGGATCACTGTTTTGACCTTATTGTTAGTCATGCGTCGTTCCGAAGCGTTGTTGCAAAGATTCAGACTACTATTTCTCTATTTGTCGCTCTTCTTAATCCTGCGTTACCTGACTTGGCGTCTTCAGTTTACTCTGGAGTATGTTCATTTTGTGGATTTCATCGCGGCTTTAACTTTGTATCTAGCAGAACTATTTAGTATGAGTTTGGCGCTCCTGAGTGTGGTGGTCAATATCCGCCCAAAAAATAGGGTGATCGAAGAGATTTCACTAGACGATGCTAATCTACCCACCGTCGATGTGTTTATTCCTACCTACAATGAGCCGGCCGATTTGGTTATGAACACGTTGATTGCGGCCACGCAGATACACTATCCGGCGACAAAATTTCAGGTGTATCTATTGGACGATGGGAGTACGGATGAGAAGTGTGACCAGCAAAATGAGGCAGGTGTGGACGCCAGAGCGAGACGCGTTCAATTTCAAGAGATGTGTCGCCAGGTAGGGGCAAAGTACCTCACACGAGAAACGAATCAACAAGCTAAAGCGGGTAATCTTAATGCCGCGCTCACTCGGACAGAGGGAGAATTAATACTTTTTCTCGATGCAGATCATGTGCCCACAGAAGATTTTTTGCTTAAGACCGTGCACCCATTTTTAAATGATCCGAAGCTGTTCTTAGTGCAGACACCCCACTTTTTTATCAATCCAGATCCGGTGGAACGCAATTTAGAGCGGGTACATGAAATGCCCGCTGAGAGTGAGATGTTTTATCGCGTGATCCATCATGGCATGGATCGCTGGAATGCCTCATTCTTTTGTGGGTCGGCGGCTGTCATGAGACGTGAGCATTTGGAATCGATAGGAGGGATCTGTACAGAAACTGTCACAGAGGATGCGGAAACTGCTCTGACGTTACACGCCAAAGGGTTAAACAGTGTTTATATCGGGCAGCCGATGATTTCTGGCTTACAACCGGAAACCTTTACCAGTTTCGTTGGTCAACGCATGCGTTGGGCGCAGGGAATGGTGCAGATCTTTTTGAAGAAAAACCCATTAATTTATGGCGGGCTGAGCTTGCCGCAACGAATATCTTATGCTAGTAGCACCCTGTTTTGGTTCTTCCCCTATGCACGAGTGGTGTTTATGCTTGCGCCCACAGCTTACCTGTTATTCGGTTTACATATCTATAAGGCCACCATCCCTGAAGTGATTGCCTACGCACTTCCTTATCTTTTAGCTCTGGTGTTGATTAACGACATTCTTTTCGGCAAACATCGCTGGACATTTGTTTCAGAACTCTATGAACTCATGCAGTCACTGTTCGGTATTCGCGCATTAACTCAGGTGATCATTAATCCTAATTCACCTACATTTACTGTGACACCAAAAGGTGAACATCTGGATGACAAGTTCGTGTCACAATTTTCTAAGCCTTTCTATGTGCTGTTTTTCATCTTGCTTCTCTCTTTGGTAATGGCTGCTTGGCGCTATTATTCATTTCCGCAAGCGTGGCAGGTGATCAGCATCACACTATTCTGGGCGCTGTTTAATCTCGGATTATTACTAGCAGCGTTTGGTGTATTATTGGAGCAGCGTCAACGGCGCGCCAATCCACGTATGCCGGTGACAATTCCTGTAGAATTACGTGGTGAGAATACGAGCTGTTCCGGGGTGTTAAAAGACGTGTCGGCCACGGGAGGTGCTATCCGTATCACCTCGATGAGTGACGAAAAGGTGATAGAGCAGGTAACCCGCATGCAAGTGATGCTCGGAATGGACTTAGTGGAGCTGCCCATTCAGGTCATCAATTTGGAGCCTACTTCCCAGGGGTATTACTCAGTCAGGTTGGAATTTAAACCCAAAACGCTAAGTCATCGGCGTTCGATTGTGCGCCTCGTATTTGGGGACAGTGAGCGGTGGCGGCGTTACCAGGAGGAGCGCGCTTTTCGGGCTCATGGTGTTCGTGCGGGATTGAGCTTTGTCGGGCGGGCTGGTTTGCGGCACGGCCAACAACATATCGCATTTATTTTCCAACAATGGATGGCGCGCTTTCGGCGTTCGTCCAGCAAGCAGTCGATAGCAACAGAATTTTCTCAAAATGAACTGACAAGCGAGGAGTCAATTAGTGATCAGAAAATATAATTTTGGAGGCGATAGATGGCTCCGAAGCGGACTACTTTTTATATATTTATGCGTGCTTTTTCCGAGTGTGGCACTGAGTGAAAATTTTCAAACCTCGCGAAGATTGGCGGAGTTTGTGCCTCATACAGGTGATATCTATTTGCGTACTGCAGAGGGAAATTATGATCTCTATTTTCCGCTACCACAGCGAATTGAAGTGGATGAGTTAGAGTTAGAGTTGCATTTTACTAATTCTATCGCCTTGGAAAAACCACGTTCAGTATTTCGGTTACGACTGAATGAGCATACGGTCACCCAATTCTATTTGGACAAGCATAATCCACAGAGTAGCATACGCGTTAAATTACCCAAGCATGCCTTGAAGGTGGGATTCAATCGCATAGGATTTGATGTCACCCAGCACTATGCCCGTAGCCAGGAAGATCAGCATGTTTGTGAGGACGGGAGTGCACCCGAGTTGTGGACTCAAGTTGATACATGGCGTTCGCAACTACATTTGCAGGCTAACTATCGATCCTTCCCAATGACCCTGGCGGATTTGAATGTACTGTTCGATCGACGTGCATGGCAGGATCAACCATTGGTGATCATGGCGCTTGAATCTGCAGTCAACGAAGATCTGCTGCAATGGGGGAACCTGCTCTCTCAGGCAGTAGGATTACGTATTGATTATCGTCCCGTGCAGGTTAAGTTTGCACCACTAGTTCTCTCAGAATCACAGCGCGGCACCGACATTGAACAAAGGTATCCGTCACAGTTGGCGCGCCATCTGAATCAATCTGATGGCATATTGATTGGCACGAAGGATCAGGTGGCACCGTATCTTAAAGATGGTCAGCATCTTGAGATTACTGGTCCATACCTAGGCTTGTTTCCAGTGGACAAAGACTCGCTAAGATATATGTTGGTGATATCGGGGCAGAATGCGAACGAAGTGACTACGGCGGTGCGTACGCTGTTAAATAGAAATTTACCGTTTCCGAATAACCGGGAGATGCTGGTTTCAGACGCTCAATTTGATAGTACAGAGGTGTGGGCAGAACCCTACTTGGATTCGGAAAGGGAATATAAATTTAGCGATCTTGGATTTAAAACCGTTAGTCTCAGAGGCACCTATGTGCAAGCGGAATTGGTCAATTTCCGCTTGCCTGCGGACATGCGTGCATTGGAATCGGCAGACGTTAAGCTGTTATTGAATTTAGCTTATGGCGCCTCTGTTCGAGAAGACTCGGTTTTAAACATCTACGTGAATGACGTATTTGAGCGTGCTATCCCTCTGAACAATGTCGAGGGAGCCGCGATTCGTAATTATCAGATCAATATACCGGCGCGATCTTTCCAACCGGGGCTGAATCGAATCTCACTGGAGCCCAGGTTGATTCCGATGATCACTAATGAGTGTCTGTTAGAGCATGATGAAAATCTGCACCTGGCCATCTTTGATGATTCTCGAATTCAGATCCCAAGATATACTCACTATGTGGAGATGCCCGATCTTGCGCTGTTGGCCCGTACCGGCTTTCCGCATGTGCAGAACACAGATTCTGTGAATGGGACCATACAGGTAACCGATCTGTCAGCCCATACGTTGGGTGCCGCTTGGACCTTGGCAGCGAAGTTGGCGCAAGTGAGCAAACATCCTCTAAGCGAATTAGTCATGAGCACTAAGTTGTCCTCCGCCAGCAGCCACTATTTGGTCATCGGTACCCGTGATAACCTTGCTTCCGCTCTGATTGAGGATAACCCGCTTTTTACCCGCGACAGTGAGGTAAGCGTTAGTGTGCCCAAGCAACCCATTGGTACCAGGCAATCGGGGCTATTCGATTTATTTTCCAGGGATAACGAACAGGCGCAACAATCCGCGAAAAACCTAGTCACCTATAGCGCCGAAAAATGGGGATTGGGCGATGCGCTGTTTGTTCAGCAGTTTGCTAAACCTTCTACATTAGCAGAGCCCACGCCAGTGACTCTCTTTTTTAGCGAAACGCCAGACAGCCTGTACCGCAATATGGTGGAATTGGTTGAGCCGGAAAATTGGTCTGAACTGCAAGGAGACTTTGTTCAGTTTCGTTTGCAGCCGGAAAGCCTGATCCATTTTAATATTAGCCAGCCTTATCATCTGGGTGAGCGGTTAAGCCCTGGTGCACTAGAGTATTTTATGTCTACTTACCCAGTGCGCTGGATGGTTATCATTTTAGTGTTAATTATTGGCTTAGCGATAATCACCGGACGATTAGTGTTTCGTAATCGCTAAGGTAGGCAGCAGTGATCCTGGCAATATGGTCATTTGTTTTTTGTCTGATGATATCGGCGTGCTTTCCCGCATTTGCTAGTGACTCCGATTGGCACAATTTTAAGAAGAGTTATTTTCGGCAGGGCAGAATTATGGATCCGGTAAACGGATCCATTAGCCATTCAGAGGGACAGGCATACGCCATGCTTCTGTCGGTTCATATGGATGATAGGCGTACGTTCGAGCAAGTTTGGTACTGGACTCAACACAAGCTACAAACGAGAGAGGACGCGCTCTTTAGTTGGAAATGGCATCCGGACAAGGGTGTCATGGACGCCAACAACGCCACTGATGCGGATCTGATTATCGCCTGGTCACTGAGTCTCGCTGCCACTAAATGGCAAATGCCTGTGTATGAACAAGCTAGCTTTCATATACGACAGAGTATCATTGAAAAATTACTGTATTCATATGACGGATTAACGTTGCTGTTGCCCGGAGAACAAGGTTTTTTAACAGAAGAGTCTGTCGCTCTCAATCTTTCTTACTGGGTGTATCCCGCATTGAATCATTTTGCGCAACGTAATAAACGTTTTGCAGAGCTTAGAGAGAGCGGATTGATCTTGCTCCGGCAGGCAAAATTCGGATATTGGCAATTGCCCGCTGATTGGATTTTACTCTCATTTGAATCAGAAGGATCCCTTGAGCCGTGGGCGCAATCCTCTCAACGGTATGGGTATGATGCGGTGCGAATTCCGCTGTATCTCAAGTGGGCCGGGTATCAAAGCCCTGAGCTGTTGGAACCCTATAAGAAATTTGTGCAAAGTTTCTGTCCCTTTGAACTGTTACCGGATTGGGTAGATCTGTCAGAACAGGTGGTACACATGAATCCTGCTAGCACCGGTATGCGTACTATCTATCATTATCTGTTTGGAGAGGCAGTTCAGAGTTGTCGATTCAATCAGCAGGTCGTTGAAAGCAGTTACTACAGTGATGTACTCGCGTTGTTGGTGCAAACTGCTGAGCACGTATCGGTGGTCAGATGACTAGGCACTTATTGTTTTTCATGCTGCTTGTCTTAGGTAGTACACAGCTGATGGCTACCCGCTATGAGGTGAAAGTATCTACAGACGCCGACACTGTACAGCCGTTGCATCAATGGCTATCAGAATTGAATACCGCAATCGACTGGCAACGTCGGGGAACAGACGTATCATTACGCCTGGAGTCCCAGCAGGCGACCTTAGATCTGGTGGAAGAGTTAATTCTCAAGTTGGGAAAAGCCAGCGATTATTTTCAGCAAACTAAGATGGATCACTCCGGAGTGATCGAGATCCAGCCGCTGTATAAACTGATACAACAAAAGCAGCTCAAATTTGTATTAAGCGTTAACATGATTGAATCTCAACCTATCGGTATTGAGTTTAAAAAGCGTGTGTTGGCCGAGGCCACTCTACCTACATGGTTTTTACAGCCGTCACAGACGGTAGATGTCGCCGCGATTGCAGATTTGGCACGAGCTGAAATTGTCGCCCTCTCGCATTTAGGCGAATTGGAAAAATATGGGCAATTAGATGTGTGGTTATGGCGCCTCTGGAATCGTGGCGACCGACAGAGGTTGGGGCCAGTGTTGGTTAAAGTGGCCCAATCCTATCCAAACTATTCTCCCCCGGAAGAATTAATACGATTACTCAACCAGCCGGTGATTACCCGCATTCAACGGGCTATTCTCGAGGCCATAGACAGCCAAAATGATAAGCAGTTATTGGCCTTATACTCGAGTCACCCAAGGGCGTTTAATTGTGGTTTCATACAGTCGCTTTGGGGGTTGGCAGAGGCCGTGGTTCGGCAGAAGGGCGGGGATAGAAGCTTCCCAGTCTATTTGCAGATTATAGTTACCTGCCAATCGGCCTCGCAACGCATCGATACTTTGTACAAGGCGAAATCTGCTCTCCCACTAGAATATATCTGGAGCCTGGTGGAAATGGAAAGAGCCAATGCTCGCCCAATGAAGCAAGCGTTACGTTTCCAACAATTTATATCTGAACTGCAACGAGAATCTTTACAACAGGCACTGGCGCTAAATGATGTGCCATCAGCGCTAGATATTATTAAGGTATTGTCCCCTCAAGTGATGAAACAACAAGATGTTTTGTCAGCCAATCAGTTTGCTTGGATCTACTTTGATTTGAAAGCCTATGGTCATGCTGAAGTTTGGTTTCAGAGAGTGCTTGAATGGGAATCACAGAATCAGTCTGCGGCCGAAGGTCACTTACTGATATTGTTGTATCAAGAAAAGTTTGACGAGGCATTGGCATGGGTGGAACAGCGTCAAACTTGGATGACGGGGGTAGATGATCTCATTCGAAATATCTACCTGCGTGCTGCTTGGACTGCATTGCGAGAGGAACAATTTTCAAAAGTCGAAAGATTGCTAAAAAATTGTTCCAGTTGTGTGCATAACGGTATTGAAGAGCTGCATATCAGAGCGCTGCTACTCTACAAGACAGGGAAAAACAGCCAAGAAGTCTTTGCCATACTTTATCGGGTCGCACCGACTGATGCAGTGGAGAAGAGTTATGCGGCCGCATTGGAAGGAGGAGGACAGTGGGAACTGTTGGCACAATTATCTGCCCGTCACAATGGCGCTTTTACAGAAGCTTATCATCGTCATTTGGCCGCGTTGGCTTACGCCGATGGATTACTGCTATTAAAAAATGACTACGATTCCTATTCTCCAATCGTAACAGAGGATTATTCGGGTTTCTGGGGATTGGCTGGACTGTCCGGTCGAGTACGTAAAGGAGAACGGGATTTAGATTATCTGAACTTGAAGTGGTTACCACACGTACAAGCGAGAATGACCCATGAGCGCCAGGAATTACGCGTCTGGGTAAATCAAGTACAGATGCGCACCAAGCGACCGCATGGTGATTTTCCCTTTGGCCATTATCTGTTGTCGACACCTGGTTTTTCGCCAAAGCATGAGGTTGACCATGGGTTAGAGCCCGCATTGCTTTGGTCCCTCGAAGGTCCGCATTCCTGGCGACTGTTTATCAGTCGAACACCAACAGATGGCGCAATATCATCTGAGTGGCTTGCCCGAGTCAGTTGGCAAGCCCGTATCGATCCGCTAAAAGGCAAACTGGGAGTGGATCTGTTTCGAGATTCTGTGAGGGATAGTGTGCTCTCCTATGTGGGGATGCAAGACATATACACTGGGTTGAGTTGGGGGCAGGTGTTGCGTCAAGGAGTGGAAGTTCACTATACCAGTAGTGGGCTGACGAATTCGATTTCCGCCGATCTGACTCTCGAGTCTCTGAAAGGTGAGCATGTTCGACACAACGATCATTGGCAATTGACCCTTGTGCAGGCTTACGATCGGACTCACGAAAATGAGAGTCATCGCGTGTTCGGACCGATGCTGCAATTAGAACAGTATGATAAAAACTTGAACTATTACACCTGGGGACACGGCGGTTATTTTAGTCCTCAATCACGAGTGGCGTTGGGTGTTTTCGCTGATTGGCTGAGTCAGCAAGGCAGTATTTGGCTCGCTCATTTAAAGGCGGACTTGTCACTAGCTTACACGGAACAGGATAAGGCACCCTGTTATGCCAAGTCCCCTGTGGTGAATACAGCCAATCGATGTGTGTTTGAATATAACGGAGAGACAGAATTCGGCCCGGCAGGCTCCTTAGAAGCCCATGCCGCTCGGCAGCTGTCACCTCACTGGACGGTGGGTGGCGGCGCACGATATGCGCGAGCGGAAGAGTGGGAAGAGCTAAGTTACCATCTGTTTTTAAGGTTCAATATGTCACCCAGGTACCGTCTCTATCAGCCAGATTTAGAAGAGTTCTCATTCAACAGATTATAAGAAATAGAATTTTTATTCTGATAGACAGCTAGGAAAGTTGTCTGAGGCGTGTCTCGACTTCACTACGTTGCCAAATCTGTTCAAACAATTGCCTCAACTCTCTAACTTTGGCTGGTGCATACAGAGAGGCGTTGCCCTCGTAGCGATGTGACTGTGCTAAGTAGAATAGCCCATGCTGATCCGCCAGCAAGAAATTTTGATTCATATCTTGCCACTCCTGATGAACCCGCTTAATTTGAATATAAGAACTCAAACGTTTTTGTAAATGCAACAATCTGTGATCGTTATGACACAAAAAGTCGGTATCTTGAAGCAAGAGCCGAATCATTGCCCGGCGGCCGGAACGAGCCACTCGTGAGATTTGATCGTAGAGTTCCCGTTGGTCAAATAATCTTGGATCGAGATGGTGACTAAATATTTCAATTTGGTGTTCGCCACTTTTTTGTACGATTTGCAATAACGCAGAATAGGCCTCTTTTGATGTGGCAAAAGGAATGATATCGGCTTCGTTTGCTTCATTCATCGTCAATCCAATTGGTTTCTTAGAATTGGTAGCCTCAGTTTTATAGGTTAGTTTAATTGTTCAATTGCTAAAGAGTACATCATTTTTTTATGAATCTATCTATTTGTCGCGCTTGTTCTACAGCGTTGCCAATATAGGATTGAGGTGTGAGAGTTTTTAACCTATCGCGCTCATTGACGGGGATATCTAAAGTATCGATAAATGTTGCTAAAGTCTGTTGCGTGATCCCTTCTTTGCCACGGGTGAGTGCCTTTAGTTTTTCGTAGGGTTGCTCAATTTGGTAGCGACGCATGACTGTTTGAATCGCTTCAGCCAATACTTCCCAACTCTGTTCGAGATCGGCAGCAATGGCGCTGTGATTGACCTCTACCTTATTTAAGCCTTTTGACAGACTTTCATAAGCGAGAAGAGAATAAGCGAATGCCACACCTATGTTACGTTGCACCGTGGAGTCGGTTAAGTCTCGCTGCCATCGGGAGACAGGCAATTTGCTACTGAAGTGGTGGAGAAGCGCATTTGCCATACCTAAATTACCTTCAGCATTTTCGAAATCGATCGGATTCACTTTATGTGGCATGGTAGAGGAGCCCACCTCGTTGCCACTTAGTTTTTGCTTGAAATAGTTGAGAGAGATATAGCTCCAAAAATCACGACATAAATCGATCAGAATTGTATTGATTCGAGCATAGGTATCGAATAGCTCAGCCATACTGTCATGCGGTTCGATTTGCGTCGTATAGGGATTATAGCCCAACCCCAAATGCTGAATCAGTTGCTGACTCACTGAGACCCAATCCACTTCGGGACAACTCACCATATGGGCATTGTAGTTTCCCACTGCACCATTAATTTTTGCGAGGGGAGTGAACTCATTGAGAAAATTTCGTTGTCTCTGCAAGCGAAATATCCAGTTGGCAATCTCTTTACCCGTGGTGGTAGGGGAGGCGCTTTGCCCGTGAGTGCGAGACAGCATGGCAATCTCGGCAGTGGAATTCACTAACTGTTGCAGTTGTTGTGTGATCTTATCGAGTGCAGTTTCTAGAGGCACCATGCCTCTTTTCAGCATCAGCCCATAGGCAAGGTTATTGATATCTTCAGATGTACAGGCGAAGTGTAAGAATTCGCTATAGCGTTGCACGTCTGGAATTGTCTGAAACTGTTCTTTGAGATAGTACTCGACTGCTTTAACGTCGTGATTCGTCTCTTTTTCTAATTCTTTAACCCGCTCACCGGCGGTCAGATCAAATTTCAGATAGATGTCGCGTAATAACTTCACGCTTTTATCTGAAAATGCCGGCAGAGCAGTAAAGCTTTCAGTTTGGCTAAGTATTAAAAACCATTCAATTTCCACTTCTGTCCTGGCCTGGATCAATGCCAGTTCGCTGAAGTGGGTTGATAAGGGCGCGACTTTATTTTGGTAACGTCCATCCAGGGGACTCAACGCGGTGAGTGAATTGAAATCCATAAGTGACTCCTAGGGAATAGTACAATAACTGGCACTAGTGTGAATTGGTTCGATCGCCGGGATTTGGAAACTGAACATGACGCAGAATGTCTTGTGCACGGTGGGCGACTTGCTTTCTTTTCAACAGCAATATCCAACGGTTGCCCCCATATTGCCGCCACAGCACGGCAGAGCGCACACCAGCCAATAGCAATGTGCGAATTTTATTTTGGTTGGCATTGTCTCTGAGAATGTTTTCTTCCCCATATACCATGATTCGATATGACAGTGTGCTCATGGTGTCTGTATATATCTGCGCTAAGTTGGCAATCACGTTGGCATGGGTAGGGGTGAAAATCTCTGCTTGATCCGCTGCACGTTGGATCCCC
>JBGTSY010000019.1:33439-37048 GCA_041940025.1 Thiotrichaceae bacterium
ATTTCTGTTGCATAGATTTGTTCTTATTTAAGGTACGTTCAAGATATAAGATACCGACTACATAGCGGACAAGTTCACTGTTCACCGCTTTGCGACTTTGATTCAACTCGGTGGACAACAGGGCTAAACCTGGCTGTAATCCAGATATATTGCCGTAGATGCTTTCCACTGATTGCGGATTGAGTTCCAATAGGCTTTTAATTAACACGCTTAGATAGTGTTCATCTGTATGACCCTTATGAGCCACCTCTGAAATCGCCGCTGCGGACTGAAAAATTGCGGCTAAACTCACTACGGCATTGTCGAATCGATTGTCCAAAAGTATTCCTTAGTTTTCTCGCGACTGAATGATGCCTCCGCCGAGACATTGCTCTCCGCGATAAAATACAATAGATTGACCTGGGGTGACGGCACGCTGGGGTCGCTTGAATTCCACTCGGCATCCATTCTCTGCAATGGATACAATTTTACAAGCTTCATCTGCTTGTCGGTATCGTGTTTTCGCATTCAGCACAGTACCGGCTTCGGGAGGTGAGTTAATCCAATGCAGATCTTCGGCCGCCAACACCCGGTGATACAAAGCCGGGTGGTTGGCTTCTTGGGTGACTATCAAGCGATTATTCGCTAAATCTTTATCCACGACATACCAGGGTGCGCCGTTTCCTTGTCGACGACCGCCTATACCCAGACCTTTTCGTTGTCCCAAGGTGTAGAACATCAATCCTTGATGGTGGCCAATCAGGTCGTCTTCAAGTGAATAGATCTCTCCGGGTTGCGCTAAGATAAACTCCGCTAAAAATGTCTTGAATTTTCTTTCACCCACGAAACAGATCCCGGTGCTGTCTTTTTTATTGTGGGTGCTGAGTTGCGCATCTGCGGCTAAGCGACGCACATCAGATTTCTGCAAGTCTCCCAATGGGAATAGGGTATGCGCCAGTGCATGTTGCGTCAGGGTGTAGAGGAAGTAACTTTGGTCTTTGGTGGCGTCGCGACCCTTGAGCAAGATATATTCACCTGTCTGTTTGACAACCCGTGCATAATGGCCGGTGGCGATATAGTCTGCGCCCAGTTCAATGGCGTGCTCTAAAAATGCTTTAAATTTAATCTCTTTGTTGCATAGTATGTCTGGGTTTGGTGTGCGGCCGCGGTGGTGTTCGTGAATAAAATCGTTAAAAACTCTGTCCCAATATTGTTGATAAAAATTGACCGTCCTAATGGGAATATTGAGCTGCTCACACACTGCTTTGGCATCGAGAAAATCGGCCTCCGCATGGCAATAGTCTTCGTCATCGTCTGCTTCCCAGTTGCGCATGAACAGGCCACAGGGGGCGTAGCCTTTATCTTGGCTGAGTAACAGGGCGGTGGTGGAGGAGTCTACGCCACCAGACATGCCGACAACGACGGGCGTTGGATGATTAACAGTCATGGATACACCAGTGAAAACAACAACTGGTTATTTTACACTAAAGGGCTAAGTATCGCTGTTTTCAAGCAAGCTCTTGCAAAGATTGAGGTGATACTGCTCACCCGATAGATAGTCCCGTATGCAGCGAGTCACCAGTGGGCTGCGTAGTCTGTTTTCCTGTTCCAATTGCGTAATTTCTTCCAGCGGGAGCCAATGAACCGCGACAATGTCGCTGTCCAGGCGGGTATTGAGGGGCTCATCTACTAACCCATAATAAGCTAATCGATGGAAGGTTTGGCCAGAATCAGGGTGTTGATAAATATATAGCCCGATCAGGTAATCCGGAGTTAACGGGTAGCTGGTTTCCTCAAGAGTCTCTCGAATGATGGCTTGCTCAAAATCCTCGCCGGGCTCTACATGACCCGCAGGTTGATTAAACACTGTGGTGGAATCGCCTTTCTCTTCTACCATTAGATAGTGACGCTGTTGCTCCACGACTGCCGCCACCGTCGATCTTGGATACTGGTGTGGAGGAGCAGATTTAATCGGAGATTTCAATCTTTTGTCCTTATGTGAGTGACTAAGTGAGTTGAATAAAGTACTCAGTGTAGCCTAAAATACCACCCGGAATATAGCGAGTCAGCTAAACCTAAGTGGCTGATTAAACTTGGAATTGCACTAATCCGGTGCATATTAGACTCAAAGGAATCCCATGGGTTACGAAAAAATCATCATTCCATCTGAAGGTGAACGCATTACGGTAAATAGCGATGGTACCTTGACCGTGCCTCACAACCCGATTATTCCCTTCATCGAGGGTGATGGAATCGGTGTTGATATTACTCCGCCCATGATGTCTGTTATTAATGCTGCGGTGGCGAAAGCGTATGAGGGTGACCGCAAAATAAACTGGATGGAAATCTATTGTGGAGAAAAGGCTACTACTGTTTACGGCCCTGACGTTTGGTTGCCAGATGAAACGCTGGAAGCTCTAAAAGAGTTTGTGGTTTCCATCAAGGGTCCGCTGACCACACCAGTAGGCGGCGGGATCCGATCTTTGAATGTGGCCTTGCGCCAGCAACTCGATCTTTTTATCTGTTTACGTCCCGTCCGCTTCCACCCAGGCACACCCAGCCCCTTACAACATCCCGAATATACCAATATGGTTATTTTCCGCGAAAATTCCGAAGACATCTATGCCGGACTGGAATGGGAAGCGGAATCGCCTGAGGCAAAAAAACTGATTAAATTTTTAATTGAAGAGATGGGCGTGACGAACATACGTTTCCCCAACACTTCAGGCATTGGCATTAAGCCAGTGTCCCGTGAAGGCACCGAGCGGCTAGTGCGCCCAGCCATTCAATACGCCATTGACCATGACTGCCCCTCAGTGACTTTAGTACACAAAGGCAACATCATGAAATATACCGAGGGTGCCTTTAAATCCTGGGGCTATGAACTGGCGAAAAAAGAGTTTGGCGCCGAAGAGATAGAGGGTGGTCCTTGGTGTCGCTTGACTAATCCAACCAATGGTAAAGAGATCATTATTAAAGATGTGATTGCGGATGCATTCCTGCAACAAATCTTAACCCGGCCACAAGAGTACTCCGTGATTGCTACCATGAACCTAAATGGAGATTACATCTCTGACGCATTGGCGGCGCAGGTGGGGGGTATCGGAATTGCGCCTGGCGCTAACCTGTCTGATCGCATTGCACTGTTTGAAGCCACACACGGAACCGCGCCCAAGTATGCGGGTCAGAATAAAGTCAATCCTGGTTCTTTAATCCTATCAGCTGAACTCATGTTGCGGCATATCCGTTGGCGTCGTGCCGCTGATTTAGTGGTGAAAGGATTGGACGGCGCCATTCAAGCGAAAACCGTCACCTATGATTTTGAACGCTTATTGGAAGGTGCGACCCTGGTGACGTCTTCTGGTTTTGGGGATGCTGTGATTGCTCATATGGATGATTAATTTATCCATGCGGCATGAAGGGGCGATGCGGATCAATCCCAAATAAATTTAAGATCTATTATTCTTCTAGTCTTTAAGGCTCAGGTTGCATGTGAACTTGGAGCATATTCATTGCATCGTCATATGTCGGTCATTACATTAAAGACAATTGTCGATACAGATAATTACGCACTCCGCGCTTTCATGCAACAAGTGCAATGAAGTGACGCGGCGAGTCGGGCCAAGCGCT
>JBGTSY010000020.1:0-35020 GCA_041940025.1 Thiotrichaceae bacterium
GGACGCCATTTATCTACGGTCATAGTTGTGCCAGACCATTGCGGAAAATAAAAACACTTCCCAATCGGCTGGCACGAATAACACTCTTGGGTAAATCGCTACTTCGTTCGACTCTCCCTTCACTACGCTGATAAACTATTTAATAGGTGAATGCATGATCCTATTGAGCGGCTATGTCTCGTTTTCAATTTTAGCGTCAACTTGAACATTCAACGAATGATTTAAATCTATGCACATTATGAACTACACACCACAAATAATGGGCGGACTAATGATTGGCTCGGCAGCTATCTTAGTGTTGCTTTTCATGGGCCGGATCGCTGGCATCAGCGGTATCTTCAGCAACTGGCTGCGGCTGAATAATAAGTTATCAGATTGGAGACTCTATTTTCTAACCGGATTGTTAATTGGTCCGATACTATTTCATTTTCTTTTTTCGATGCCCATTCCTCAGCCCAATCCAGCGGCTTGGCCACAAACGGCCTTCGCCGGCTTCTTGGTAGGATTGGGAACAGTTTTAGGAGGCGGTTGCACCAGCGGACATGGCGTATGTGGCATCGCGCGCATCTCACCGCGCTCGCTCATCGCCACCTTAGTGTTTGTCTTAGTTGCCGCTTTAGTGGTAGCCCTGATTGGTGTACCCTCTTGAAAACTCGGGCTACAGCACTGGTGGCCGGAATTCTATTCGGGTTTGGATTAGCATTGGCAGGGATGACGGATACAGCGCGTGTACTGGGCTTTCTGGACTTCACCGGCGACTGGGATCCAGCTTTGATATTCGTACTCACATTCGCCGTTTTAACTACCTTTGTCGGCTATCGAATAATACTGAAACGCCCTACACCTTTATTCGCCAATGCCTTTACTCTTTCCGCAACCCGGTCAATCGATGTACGTCTGCTAGTCGGGGCATCGATATTTGGCGTGGGCTGGGGTTTATATGGATACTGTCCTGGCCCTGCACTCGCTGCATTGGTTTATTTTCAGTGGCAAACCTATCTGTTTGTTGCTGCTATGCTGCTGGGTACTCTATTGGCCAATCGATTGATCCCAACAGAAGCAGAGGGTTGTCACTAGCCGCCGAGCAGGGCATACAGTATGGATAATAGTCGTACCTGTATTCATTATTTTCTTAATTTCGAAGTGCACATGAATAAAATGAAACCTCTCAACGATATCAGTTAGTCCTTAAGCCAATGGATCTCTGATGCTGTTTGCGGGCCGATGAGCACACTGCTCAATCGCTTTGGTATCGCAGCCCGCTGCTCGTTCAGCGGACGTCGTCCTCCCATTAGCTCGGTTTTTCTTTGTGGATATAGCGGTTGTAGATTGGGCTCGGCATACCCAGCGGGAAAAATAGGCAGGCCCGTGTGCAAATCATACTTGTCCGCTGCGCCAAATGTATGTAGCGTTTCATGGGCGATAATCACTTGATTTGAACCCACCATTTTATTGCTAGCGAACAGATTCACCACGCCAATCCTACCCTTCTGCAATCCAAAGGAATGTGCCAGAGTCTGCTTCTCTTTGGCGTCGAAATATTGAAGAAACAGATGGATCTCCGCTGCACTACCATAGTTTGCGTGGCGCCATGCCCAATAGCGGAATGTTAGGCTCCACCAAGCGACTTTAAGTGGATGGGTGTCAAGAGGAGGATCAGGAGGACGGGCAGTCACCTGTTCTGCCAACCGAAATCGAATCGGGTGCTCTAGTGGCATATTAAATTTTGTTGCCTCACGGGAAAAAAACCGTTCTATCGAATTGAAATGACCCCGGTCAAGTGAGCCAATGAATTTCTCCACCACTTCTGAGCCGTCACGATTAATCGGATAGAGGGCAACCCAAACCTCATTCTCCCAGCTTTGAGTACGCTGACGACTGATCCAGTGATTACCGGCAACAAAAAATAGCACCAGTAACAGTAGAACGATCCTAAATCCACGAAAAGCGTTGAGGGTTTGCATGCCCTATGTATCGTCACAGGGTTAAATGCATTGAATTATTTATTCCCAAATGGAATAATTTTATAGATACAAATTGCTACGAATTATAAAGAATTGTTGATATAGTTGTCGGCTATTTTATCGAGCAGCCTGATAATATTTTTAATTTAACCCATTATCCTTATGTAATTTATTGTTATTTTGGCCTTCGAGTCTAAGCGGGAAAACCAGTATGTACCAATATGATGCTTTTGACCAAACTCTGATAGAAGAGCGAGCGGCGCAGTTCCGTCAGCAAACGACGCGATATCTAAATGGCGCTCTCACCGAAGAGCAATATTTACCGCTCAGATTACAGAATGGACTTTATATTCAATTACATGCGCCCATGCTGCGCATTGCCATACCCTACGGTCAATTAAACTCAGAACAGCTGCGTAAATTGGCAGAGATTTCTGAAAAATATGACAAAGGATTTGGTCATTTCACCACACGCCAAAATATTCAGCTCAATTGGCCCGCGCTAGAGCAGGTGCCGGATATTTTGGATGAACTGGCAAGCGTACAAATGCATGCGATTCAAACCAGCGGCAACTGCATTCGCAATGTCACCACGGATCACTTAGCGGGTGTGGCTCAGGACGAAATTGAGGATCCCCGCCCCTATTGCGAAATTATTCGCCAATGGTCTACCTTACATCCAGAATTTGCCTTTCTCCCGCGCAAATTCAAAATTGCGGTCAATGGCGCACAGCAAGATCGTGCCGCGATCCAGGTGCATGACATTGGTCTTCAATTAGTGGAGGGCGAAAATGGCGAGGTTGGGTTCACAGTTTTAGTGGGGGGTGGATTAGGCCGTACCCCAATTCTGGGCAAAAAGATCCGCGAGTTTTTAGCTAAGGAAGATTTGCTGACCTATTTAGAAGCGATCTTACGCATCTATAATCTACATGGTCGTCGTGACAATAAGTACAAAGCCAGAATTAAAATTCTGGTGAAAGAGATGGGTATCGATACATTCCGTGAACTTGTGGAAGAGGAATGGAATCGAATAAAAGACTCTTCATTAAAACTAACCTCTGAAGAAATTCAACGTATGAGAAGCTATTTTGCGCCTCAAACCGTGAATCATTCCACCGGTGACGATGAACAATTTAAACACCATTATCGCACCAATCCAGATTTTGCTAAGTGGGTAGATAAAAACCTTGTTGAGCATAAAAATCCAGGTTATCAAATCGTTTATGTCTCTCTTAAGGCACCCAATGTGCCACCCGGTGATGTCACTTCAGAACAGATGCGTCAAATTGCAGAACTAGCAGATCAATATAATGGGGGCTATATTCGCAGCACTCATCGCCAAGACTTAGTATTCAGCGATGTGGAACAGTCCAATTGTTACGAACTTTGGCAGGCACTTGAAAAAATCAATCTTGCCACAGCTAACATAGGACAAGTAACAGATATGATCTGCTGTCCTGGTTTAGATTATTGTGCATTGGCTAATGCGACATCCATACCGATTGCGAAAGAAATCAATCTACTCTTCGATTCTATAGATGATGTCCATGATCTAAATAATCTGACTATAAATATTTCTGGATGCATGAATGCATGCGGCCATCATGACGTCGGCAACATTGGCATTCTCGGTGTGGATAAAAAAGGAGAAGAATGGTACCAAATCACTTTAGGCGGGAACGCCTCCAATGAGGCGAGTCTCGGTACTCGTTTGGGTCCATCCTTCCATAGACGAGATGTAGTCAATGCCGTTGATTCGATATTGAATGTCTATGTGGAAGAGAGGTTGCCTGAAGAGCCTTTCCTAGAAACCTTTAAACGCATAGGGCTAGATCCCTTTAAGAAGCGGGCATATGAAATTAATCAAGCAGCATAAAATTATTGAAGATAGTTGGATCCCTCTCGCCGATGATGCGCCTTTATCGGATGGACAGATAATCGTGTCCTATGCGCGCTGGCAACAGGATAAAGATAAGATTTTGCAGCGCTCTTCCGGGCAAGTCGGGATCACAATAAGCGCTGAAGATGATGTCAACTCTCTTGCGGAAGCGTTGGACAAGATTGCTCTAATCTGTTTGCAGTTCGACAAGTTCAATGATGGTCGAAGCTTTTCTCAGGCGCGATGGCTGAAGGATAAATATGGATTTAAGGGAGAGCTAAGGGCTTCTGGCGCGTTCATACAAGACCAAATATTAGCCTTATTGAAAGTGGGCATTGACGCCTTTGCAGTCCCCGATGATTTCACATTGGAGACCTTTCAAAGCGCAATGCACGAAGTAAGCGTGCAATACCAAACCAGTGCGCTGGAACCCACTCCCCTGTTTCGACGTCGGTAGCGCCGCGTCAATTAAACATCCGGTCACTCGGTTAATCCCACTCTGTCTCTAAGAAAAACTGCCGATAAACTAAAGGTGGTATGCACCTGTCCACATAAGAAAAAGTGAAAACAAAAGTTGTGCTGACGAAGGCGACTCATCGATGATAGTGACGAACAACCCGCAAACCGTGCCTACTCAACGAAGTAGCGAAGCCTTAACTCACCAGAGCGATCCACAAAACAATAAATTGCCTTTACGATTAGATGGCGGCGAGAAAAAAGAGGCAAATTTTCGTGGCAATAAACTCACTAAGGTGCGCGAAGCGCAAGCTGCGGCAAAAATAGACGCTGAATTAATCAGCAATTATGCAACTGCCCCAAGTATGCATAAAAACAAACACGCGACAGAAAGTGCTCGAGAGGCCACGGGCGGAAATATCGATACTTTTGCTTGAATCATTCATGCTCTTCTCACCGCTGACAAGCACTAAAAACTCGACTTAAGCCGCTAAACTGAACTGAATTGTCAATGACGATTCGTACAACACGAATGTGTTAGGCTCGCTCAGTAAGGATCCGGCAATTTAGTTTTTGTGCAGAATAAAAAGCCAACGCTTTTCCAGCGACTCCCCGGCACTAAGGCACTGGAAGATGTCGTATATATATGGAGATGGCTAACCTCAGCCGCAAATAAACAGGCTCTGCAAAGGAGAAGTCAACTGTGTGTTAGACAACGCATTACCCACAGACATTGAGGCGTCGATCTCGCCCGGATCGTCGCTCATCCGCTTCGGCTTGATTTTGGGAAATGAGGTTTCCCGGCATGGTCAACACACGTCTGGCATGGATTCGGCGATCGCTATAGTATTTGTAAAAACAGTGACACTTGGACCGATCGCAATCTTTTAGGGGTAACGAGGGAGCATTGGCATTTAAGTAGAGCACTCCTGCGTGACGCCTGATGGCTCGGCACGGGGAAAAATTTCTCGGCCATACTATTTTTACCGCATCATATTGCTCTTTTTGCACACCGATTACCGTAGCTCTTCGAGTGTCGGATAAATATCGATTTACCGTTCGATTTATCATCAAGTATGCGATGCCCACTACCAGAAAACAGATCGTCACAGTTGTCACATAAATCATTTTCTATTTCCGCCTATTTAGAGACTAAGGGGATACTCTTTCGCCTAAAGCTCATTCGCCACTATTCGATAGCTCCTTAACCGGAGATATCTCCAGTGACTATTATAAGTATTTAAGCCTTTTCTAATATAGTAGTCAATAGATCACAAAAGACCGCCGTTCAAACTAACGATGGACAAATATCCGACTAGCCCCCTACAATGTATTGCCTGGTACCTAATTGTGTTTAATCGTGAAGTCTCCAATTAGTGGCATACTCAATGGTGCACAATCTGGGTTCTTGGATGAGATCCCACCAATTATAAAACCAACCTGGCTGTACCAACTTTAAAAGCTTTGAATGGTTAAGTGCGCCGTTACATAATCATAATGCACCATGAACTAGTCATTTAGTTAAGGAGGAGTAGATTGGTATGTCGTTTTTACCTATAGCCCTAGGTATTCTTGGTTTGGGCGCCGCATTTTACGTTTATGGACAAGTCAAAACTTTCACCGTAAAAGAAGGAAAAGTTGCTGACATCGCTGAAAAAATACATGAAGGCGCGATGGTGTTTATGCGTCGAGAATACACTCTGCTTTCCATGTTTGCCGGCGCTGTGACCATCATATTGGCAATCTTTTTGGATTTTTCTACCGCCTTCGCTTTTGTGGTAGGCGCACTGACCTCTGCTACTGCGGGATACATTGGCATGTATACCGCAACACAAGCTAACTCGCGAACCACCACAGCAGCAGCAGAAAAAGGCATTGCAGACGCACTTTCTGTTGCCTTTTTCGGTGGTTCTATCATGGGTTTGTGTGTCGCCTCTCTCGGCCTCATAGGACTCGGCCTACTGTATCTGTTTTTTGGTGGAGATCCGCACACCTCCCATGCGTTGCACGGATTTGGTATGGGTGCCTCGTCAGTGGCGCTCTTCTCTCGCGTAGGTGGTGGCATCTACACCAAGAGTGCTGACGTAGGTGCCGATTTAGTAGGTAAAGTAGAAGCCAATATACCAGAAGATGATCCACGTAATCCCGGTGTGATAGCGGATAACGTCGGCGATAATGTGGGTGACGTAGCAGGTATGGGCTCTGACATATTCGAGTCCTATTGCGGCTCTATGATAGCCACAATCGCAATGGCAGCTACCATGTCAGATTTAGTGATTTCAGAACTGGGTGCCCGCGAAAGCCTCATGTTTTTACCGCTTGCGCTCGCATCAGCCGGCTTGTTATGTTCTATAGGCGGTATTGCTTTAGTACGTTTCCTATCAGATCGCCCACCAGAAAAAGCATTGCGGGCCGGGACCATCGGTGCCGCGGTTCTCTTTATTGTGGTTGCATTTTTTGTCATTCTTGCCAGTGATGTGAATGCCAAAATCTGGTTCGCGGTATTGGTTGGCGCCGTAGGCGGTATCGTTATCGGATTAGTGACAGAATATTACACCTCTGCTAAGCCGGTTCGCGATATTGCGGGCTCTGGCGACACAGGAAGCGCCACAGTGATAATCTCTGGATTGGCTGTGGGTATGGAATCGGTAGTCATACCATTGCTAACGCTTGCTACTATTATATTAGTCTCCACCAGTTTAGTCGGACTCTACGGTGTCGGAATAGCTGCTGTCGGCATGCTTGCAACCGTGGGCATCACCATGGCTATCGACGCTTATGGACCGGTCGCGGACAACGCTGGCGGCATCGCAGAAATGGCAGGATTAGGTAAGGAAGTGAGAGACATCACTGATTCCTTAGACGAGTTGGGAAATACCACTGCAGCCATCGGCAAAGGTTTTGCTATTGGCGCTGCCGCCTTGGCCGCATTAGCAATTATTTCTGCCTTTGTAGAAACCGTCTCTTCACGCCTGCCCGACTTTAATTTGCATTTAGGTGATCCTGACGTATTGGCAGGCCTGTTTATTGGTGGGCTGTTCCCATTCTTGGTCAGTTCCCTCACTATGACCGCCGTTGGTGACGCCGCCATGGAAATGATTCAAGAGATACGTCGCCAGTTCCGTGAAATTCCGGGATTATTGGATGGAAAAGCAGAGCCGGATACAGCGCGCTGTATCGAAATAGCCACCAATGCCGCCTTAAAACGCATGGTGATGCCTGGTGTGTTGGCCATCAGTGCGCCCCCACTCATTGGCCTCACCTTGGGTGCCGAAGCTCTGGGTGGTATGCTTGGCGGTGCACTATTAGCCGGTGTCCTGATGGCATTAATGATGGCCAATGCGGGCGGCGCTTGGGATAATGCGAAAAAATATGTGGAAAAGGGGAATCTGGGAGGCAAGGGCTCAGAAGTGCACAAAGCCTGCGTCGTGGGAGATACGGTAGGCGATCCCTTTAAAGACACCTCTGGCCCATCGATGAATATTCTTATAAACGTATTAGCGATTGTCAGCCTGGTGGTCGCCCCCTTAGTATCGTAACCCTCTCCCACCCTGGGTTACGAATCCCTTAGCGGTAGTTGAATACCGCTAAGGGAACTCTTTATTTAGATCCCCCAATTTCAACAGAATTTTAATCTACTGCTCTGTTGTCATAGTAGCCAGCTTGCCCAAATTGAGAGACACCTAGCTCCTTATCAGCATGAGCCAATTGATTATAAAAAGTAAGGGCATTAGACTTGCACATTTTAATTTTCAGCCCCACTATGACGGTTGGAAATCAACTTTGAACCAAGTTAAAACTATACTAATCAATATGTAACAGAACTTTCAATGCTGAACAAACTCACCGCGAAAGAATTAAAAGGAGCACTTGAAAGCCAATTTTCCGAGCAACTGCCTGGCTATGCAGCACAGAAAGCAATGAGTCCCGAGGGCCGAGAGGAAATGGTAAAAATGATACCTAAGAATACACCCTTTCGAGATGCTGCGGTTCTAGTCGGTCTCTATTTCGATGGTAGGGAGTGGCAGTTTCCACTGATCCATCGCTCTGAAGACGGGCGTGCCCACAGCGGACAAGTTAGTTTACCCGGGGGCAAACTAGAGCATGCTGAAACCATACATGAAGCTGCTATCCGTGAAGCAGAGGAGGAAATTGGATTGCCTGGCTCCAGCGTCGCTATATTAGATACACTCACTTCGCTGCCAATCCCCTTCAGTAACTTTATGGTTCATCCAGTGGTCGCATTGGTTGAAGGTGTACCCACCTGGAAGATAGAAGAGCGGGAAGTGCAATCAGTGTTTACAGTGGCGCTCACTGAATTTCTTAATGACGAACTTATCAGCCAGGAAAACCTTCCTTTTAATGGTGCGTCCAGACTGGTGCCTTACTACTCCTTCTCCGGACACAAGGTATGGGGAGCCACTGCCATGATCTTGAGCGAATTTAGACACATCTTGAATACCATCTCCAAGACTCTGTAGTCATGAGCACAATAGTGTGAATAGATAGAAAATTAAAGCATCCGCTTATTGGTCAAATCAGATTGCATCGTTGATATCTAAGCTAACTAGTGAAGCTGACGGGCAGGCAATGTCGGTGATTTTGCCAATGAGGCCGCCTGAAGAAGTTCCAACGGTTCTGAATAATAAAAGCCCTGCGCAAACCGGCAGCGCAGCTCTTTGAGCTCGTTCACTTGGAACTCATTTTCCACCCCTTCGGCGATCACATTAATTCCCATATTGTCCGCCAGAGATAGAATGGTTCCCACTACCGAGGGTGCCCCTCTTCCACTACCCAATCGGTTCACAAATGAGCGATCTATTTTTAACGAATTAATAGGGAATCTATGTAAATAACTCAGAGAAGAGTATCCAGTACCAAAATCATCAATATAAAGATGTACACCCAATTCTGTAATTCTTTTTAGCAACCCCCTAGTGGTGTCTTCATTATTTACCAAGAGACTCTCGGTAATCTCAATTTTTAAGGTATTCGGATTGATACCGGTTTGAGTCAGGGCATGACTCACATCTTCATAGATCTGCTCTTCAGCAAGTTGCTGGCTGGACATGTTAACACTTAAATAGATATCAGAATTTTCCTGTTGCCACTCTCTAAGATGTTTGCACCCTTCCATCAATACCCAACGACCGATTGGTACAATTAATCCGGTCTCCTCTGCGGTGGGAATAAAATCTGTAGGCGACAATAGCCCCCTCTTTGGGTGATTCCAGCGGACCAAAGCTTCAAACCCTAACACCTCGCGATTATCGATATCTAGGATCGGTTGATAGTGCAACACAAATTCATTTCTTTCCACTGCAAGGCGTAAATCGGTCTCTAGCTGAAGCAGTTCGACCGCTGTGGTATGCATATCTTTTTCGAATACTTCCCGTTGCCCGCGACCTTTGAACTTCGCCTGATACATGGCGGTATCTGCGTCTCGCAAGATATCCTCGGCACTCTCATATTCGGCACTACTCTGTGCAATACCCATGCTTGCAGAGGAAAATACATTTTGCCCATCCAAGTTAAAAGGACGCTCCAGCGCACAGTGGATCCGTTCAGCCACCACCTCGGCTTCATCAAAGTCGTGAATATAATCTAGCAACACGGTAAATTCGTCACCGCCCAATCTGGCAACGGTATCCCCAGGCCGGACACAACTCTCTAGTCGTCTTGCTATCTTGATTAATAACTGATCTCCAGCCAAATGACCCAAGCTATCATTCACCACTTTGAAGCTATCTAAATCTAAAAATAGAACTGCAAATTTGTAGTCTTTATGTCGTTTCGCACGTGCCACCGCATTTTCTAGATGGTCTACCATTAAAGCACGATTGGGTAGGTTCGTTAGCGAATCATGGAAGGCATCATGCAATAGTTGTTCTTCAGCACTTTTTCGGTCAGTGATGTCAGTCTGAGAGCCAGCTAATCTTTTTAGTTTTCCTTCTGAATCGGAAACTGCAATTCCCCGACACAGAATCCATCGAATCGATCCATCACTGTGAAACATGCGGAATTCCGCTTCTAAGTGAGTGAGAACCCCCCACTGTTCGACAAACAAAGATTGCTTCAACGCTTCCAAATCTTCCGGATGAACACGACTGAACCAAGCCTCTACACTGTTCTCCATTTCATGGGCGTCATATCCCAAAATAGCCCACCAACGTGGCGAGAAATAGATTTGATTGGAAGGGACATCCCAATCCCAGAGTCCATCATTTGCCCCTAGGGCCGCAAGCGCATAACGTTCTTCACTTTCCCTGAGCGCTTCGATCGCCCGTCTCGTTTCGGTCGTATCGCGCAACAGTACCAAAGCCTGATTAGACTCTCCAGGATTCATGCGAACCTCTCTGTAGGAGGTGCCTTGATCGGTCGCTATGGTCACATCATAGATTTCGGACACGTTATTGTGCAGCACGGTTTGTAACATTTGCGCGAAACGTTGTGCCTGTAATTCCGGTAAAACTTCCCACACTTTTTTTTCTAATACTGATTCATTCATTCTTTCACTGAGCATATCTTCTTCAGGGATCTCGAAATCTAAAATAGTACCTGACTCATCGACTCGAATCATGGCATCGGGTATGGCTTCAACTAAAGCACGGTGTCGACTTTCACTCTCGGTAATGTTTTGCTCATATAACTTACGATGGGTGACATCCCGAGAATTAATTAAACAGGCTTTCTGATCACGAAATTCAATCCAGGAAAGCATCGACTCCATATATGCATGCTCGCCATTTGCCTTCATAAATCTAACTTCAAAACGTTTCGATTGATGTTCTGTGCGCCAGAACTCTTTTAAAACAGTCGCTGCTATCTCTCTGTCCTCAGGATCCACATAGGATAGAAAATGTTCTGAGTTATAATGTTCGTCTGGCACACATAGATAGGCCTCAGTGGGGCTTTGATATGCAATTTGATTGTTTTCGGTTAAAACCGTGACCACATCGTTTGAGCCTTCAATAAAAGAACGAAATCGAGCTTCACTAAAAGCCAGATCCTGGATGGCGTCCCGGTGTTCGGTGACGTCTCGCACCACTACCACCTGAACTGTCTCACCTCGATAATCAATCTCTTTGGCTGATATTTCACATAAAAACTGACTGCCATCTTTACGTACGCCTAATATATCGGTTGGATTCCAGCGCGTGGTGGCGGTCATTTGCTCCACTTCGGGGATGGACTTTGGTGCAATCAACCCTAGGATAGACGAGCCTTCTAATTCTGGCGCGCTGTAACCAAACATTTCCGCCAAAGCCGGATTGACTTCAATAATTTTGCGTTTTTGATGAATCAAAATTCCTTCAAAAGTGGCCTCTGTGAGTTGTCTAAATCTTCTCTCACTATTTTCCAAAGCCTGGTAGGCGGTTTTTCTATCAAAGTAGCTGGCAATATATTCCGCTACGACACGGACCACTTGTGCATCGCGTTCAGTCCATCGATGCCCGCCAGACAAACTGTCATACTCGATAAAACCCGCATAGTTATGTTCATTACGCATAATGGGCACTAATACTAGGGAGCGGGCACGTCTGAATTTACATAAGGCTTGTAGAAAGCTACCGTCCGGCACTGATTGGCAATCCGTCACAACGATATGTTGTCCTGCTTTTAAGAGACTGAGCCACTCTTCTTCCATATACAAACTGAGATACCTATCATTGTGATCGAGATATCCAACATTGTTGTGCCAGCAGTGCAGAGACTCTTTCTGTGTCTGCGGATCACTCACCAGCAAATAACCGATTTCCGCGCCAAAAACCTCCCCCAAATACCGAAGAACTTCAGCTAAATTTGGCGTCGGTTCAAGCACGAAGAGACGAGAAATTGAAGCCAACATCTCTTCCACCATCAATTGGTGACGCAATTCTTGCTCAATCAATTGACGTTCGGCAATGTGAGATTGCAGAGATCCATTCGCTTGCACTAACTGTTTTGCTTGTACCGACAGAGTTTCTCTTGCGGCATCCAACCGACTCGTGTTTTCCGCATCTTTTCGATAAGCGCGAATAAAATTCAAACTTAATGCGGCCCAGGGAATCACAAACCCCAGCGCTCTCAATAAATGAGCGACTAAAAACTGTCCATCATAAAGGTAGTCTGATCGGGCAAGAATATATATTTCGGCTACGGCTTGTGGAATCACACCAATAAAAATAGCGGAGATAACAAAGTTAGGAACTTGATTATAAAAAAGAGGATAGACGACTATACCGGCAAACAACCATAGTTGCAGCGGCACATAACTAACCAGAACGGCGGCAAGGCTGTTAGTCTGAAGATAGTTCACCAGCCATTGGGGTTGCCATACCTGAATAGAAGAAATGGACAACAACAGCGCACCAACGGCTATCGAGACGCCGAGAATTTGCTTATCATATTCCTGTGTTGATAATCGACTGAGGCTATATAATGCCATGGCGGCCAGTAAGCTGATGGCGCTAAATGTTTGCAAACACCACCAAGACCCGAAGGCCAAGACTGGCTCAACGAAATCACTGAGTAACACGCCATGTACCGCTTCCAAAACGCCATTAATTGCTAAGGCGCCTCCAAACAACGGTATCGCCAATTCTCGCTTAATGACATAGTGCGTCAGGGCAAGCATTGCCGTGGCCGCGCTTAGAAATAACAGTCCAGCACCCAGTAACAAATGGAATTTTGACATCCAGACTAAGTCATAATATTGCCAAACATCTCCTCCTACGCTTGATCCTTCTGTGACCAATAAAAACGCAGCCAACGGCACCACTGATCCAATTAATATGATCAGGGTTAATAGCGCCATTGGCTTAGGTTTTTGAGTTGATCCTGCTTCAAGATTCATCATGAACTAAACTTTATTTATCTCTACCCCACACTGGAAGCGCGGCCTTCTCACCTCACTTTAAACAGAGAGAGGACGATTCGAAAGCCCAATCACATAGTTAGACCGAATATGGAGGTTAAAATTTTTCAGGATATTCACACACCTTCTGTCACAGCAAGATAGATATCGCCGCATTGACACATATTTTTCTAGATAGCCTGCCCCGTTGATAATTGTGCCGTAAATATTTCTCAATAGATAGCTATTTTTAGTCTTTGAAAATCTTAAGCTTATGCGTACACTTATGCCTCCTTTTTCCATAGTCTGCACACATGAAAAAGTCCGTTGATTCAATTTTAAAATGTCGCTGGCTGGTACCAGTTAGGCCTGCAAATACGATCTTCGAACACAGTGGCGTCGTCATCCATAGGCATCGGATCTTAGATGTGGGACCGGTGGAGACGATTCAACGCCAGTATGAAGCCAAACACGAAGTTGATTTAAGCGAACATTTACTCATTCCTGGCTTGGTGAATAGCCATACCCATGCCGCGATGTCCTTGTTTCAAGGTATCGCAGATGACATGGAGATGACCGATTGGCTTAAAAAGCGCATCTGGCCCTTAGAATACCAATGGATGTCGCCGGACTTTGTTCGCGCTGGCTCGCAACTGGCTATTGCGCAAATGCTGAAAAGTGGTACGACCTGTTTTAACGATATGTACTTTTTTGCCGATCAAACGCAGGCCGTGGTGGAAGAAAGCGGTATCCGGGCATGTTTGGGTCTCATCGTCATCGATGCGGAAACCGCCTGGGCTAAAGATATCGATGAATATCTGCATCTTGCCGTACGGCTACATGATGAATCAAAACAATCTCCACTGGTGACGACGGCGTTTGCACCTCACGCTCCTTACACGTTAAGTGATGATTCCCTACACAAAGTCCGAGTGCGGGCAGAAGAGCTTGGTGTGCCTATACATATTCACCTACAAGAAACCGCGAACGAGATCACAGAGAGTATTGAACATTTCGGTAAAACACCTATCCAGCGACTGAATCAGTTGGAGTTGCTCTCCCCTAGCTTGCAGGCAGTTCATGTGACCCAGTGTAATGAAGAAGATCTCGCCTGCCTCGCCGAACATGGCGTACATGTTCTTCATTGTCCAGAGTCGAATTTAAAATTGGCCAGTGGATTCTGCCCGGTCACAGAATTTAAAAAACAGGGTATTAACGTTGCTTTGGGTACGGATGGCAGTGCCAGTAACAACGATTTGGACATGCTAGGTGAAATGCGTACTGCGGCGCTATTGGCGAAAGGGGTGTCGCGAGATGCCACTGCCATAGACGCCTTTACTGCACTTGAGATGGCAACAATAAATGGTGCCAAAGCATTGGGAATGGAAGAGGAAATTGGTAGTATTGAGCGTCACAAATCCGCAGATTTAGTTGCGCTTCATTTGGATAATATTGAAACTCAACCACTATATTCGGCTTTGAGTCAAATTGTATATAGTGCCGGTAGACATCTGGTGACCGATGTGTGGGTAGCGGGCAACAGGATCTTAGCGGATAAACAGCTCGTGCGAATTGACGAAGCCGCGTTATTGCGAGAAATTCGACATTGGCAAACAAAACTGAGTCACAGGTAGTCCAACATGCACCCTGCCCATCAACATCACACTAATGTCGATACTGCCGAAGTAGAGAAGTTTAATCAACTCGCCGCTGAATGGTGGGACCCCAATGGTGCTTTCTCCACCTTGCATCAGATTAACCCACTACGTGTCGCTTACATTCAACGCTTCACCGATCTCAAAAATTTAAAAGTAGTAGACGTGGGTTGTGGTGGTGGCATTCTATGTGAAGCCCTCTGCAACTTAGGCGCTCAGGTCACCGGAATTGATCTTGCGCCAGATTCCCTGTCGATTGCCGAGGAGCATGCAAAACAAAATCGACTGGCAATCAATTATCAAAACATAAGTGCCGACAACTTAGCCAGACATGCTCCTGGCACATTTGATGTGGTGATATGCATGGAAATGTTGGAGCATGTACCCGAGCCAAGTAAAATCATAGACGCCTGTGCACAATTAGTGACCCCTGCGGGACACCTGTTTTTCTCCACTTTAAATCGTCAACCAAGATCATTCGTTGAGGCTATTGTCGGTGCAGAATATTTACTCGGTTTGCTCCCTAAAGGAACACATGACTACAGCCAATTCATTCGTCCGTCGGAATTATGCCAATGGGCACGGGCTGCCAAGATCCATATTGATGCAATTGAAGGGTTGAGATTCAACCCCCTTACCCGTCAATATAAGCTCGGTCCAAACATTCAAGTAAACTATTTGTGTCACGGGCAACCACTCATCTAATACGATAAATACTCATGATAAAATTGCAGTCTGTTTTATTTGATCTTGATGGTACCCTAGTTGACACCGCACCCGATCTTGGTGATGCTCTGAACCAACTGTTACAAGCCCATCAACAGACACCATTAAGCGCAGCACAAATTCGGCCCGTTGCATCCCACGGCAGTGTTGGGCTCATTCGTCTTGGGTTTGGTATCGAACCCAGTGATCCAGCGTTCGAAACACTTCAGTCAGAATTCTTAGACTATTATGCACACCGGCTGTGTAATCGCAGTGAGTTATTTGACAGCATGGCGCCGCTTTTAACCTATCTGGAACAGTCCCAGATACCTTGGGGAATTGTGACCAATAAACCCACTTTCTTAACCAATCCCTTAGTAGAAGCCTTAGCACTGTCTGGTCGCGCTGCCTGTGTGGTATCAGGGGATACCACTGCTCATCGTAAGCCGCATCCCGAACCCTTGTTTTATGCGCTACGACAAATCAACGCGCTTCCCGGTAAAAGCCTCTATATCGGTGATGCGGCACGCGATGTGACAGCGGCGAAACGTGCCGGTATGAAAGTGCTGGCCGCCACCTATGGATACCTGGCGGCTACAGATGCACCAGAAAGCTGGGGCGCAGACGCTTTGGTACACACACCGCAACAGATCCAGAGTTGGATTGAAGCACATCTTAGCTCCTAAAGAGTACAATGGCATAAGCCTTGCAACACTTGAAAACAGGATAGTGGGTCTAATAATTCAATAAGTTAGGATAATATATTGAGCCAAAATTCTTCCGCATCTCCAATTAAAGCGGTAAAAGATTACCTATCGAATAAGGTCGTATTGGTGACGGGCGCCGGCTCCGGCATCGGACGTTGCGCTGCGCGGACCTATGCCTCTCTGGGTGCGCAAACTGTGCTGCTCAGCAAAAGTACGAAAAAATTAGAAACATTGTCCGATGAAATCCAGGCAGCTGGCGACGCACTGCCTGCCTTAGTGCCGATAGATTTTGCCACCGCAACACCTGATGATTATCATCACTTAGCAGTGCAGCTGGAGAACACTTTCGGCAGACTGGATGGCCTATTACATAACGCTTCAATTTTGGGAGATCTGTCTCCTATCGAACATTATGATCCGATCCTATGGCGTCAAGTAATGGCAGTGAATCTGGACGCGCCTTTTGTGCTCACGCAAGCTTGTCTGCCTCTGCTCAAAAAAAGCCAATCTAGTTCTGTCATCTTTACTTCCTCCAGTGTGGGACGCACCGGTCGAGCTCACTGGGGCGCCTACGCTGTTTCTAAATTTGGCATCGAAGGGTTGGCACAGGTACTGGTAGATGAATTGGAAGGCACAAGGGTGCGGGTGAATACCCTTAATCCAGGCGCCACAGCCACAGCCATGAGACGCGCCGCCTACCCCGCTGAGGATGCGGGCACTTTGCCTACACCGCAGGACATCATGCCCTTATATATACATCTAATGGGTGATGACTCAGCAGACATACACGGCGAATCGTTAAATGCTCGGGAATGGATAAACCACAGTAGGCAAACAAATCCACCATCATGAAGAAAAAATCTCAAGAGGAATCTATGGACGGGCTCCAAACCACACTGAAGACATTAGAGGTTGACGCCACCGATCACACCCACCCACCCAATGTCGTGCATTTTAAGCAAGTGCCGTCCTCTGGCACCAGCCAACTTCAATCGGATTACGAGTTGTTAAATGCCCTGCAAACCACTCTTGATCCTATCAAGTTGATTGAACTGTTTTCACAGCAAGCACAGTCCTTAGTCGGATTTAATGGCATAGTGTACGAACATAAAAGACGAAACATCCGAGTGTTCGTTGGCCAAGAAGCCACCCATAACCTCTCGTACAATCTAATCGTAGAGGGTCAACAGATGGGGAATTTAAGCTTGTATCGTGATAGCACATTCTCCGATAAAGAGAGTGCCGTGGTAGAGCACCTCTTATGCAACCTGGTTTATAGTTTACGTAATGCGCTGCTCTATTTGGACGCCGTGCAAAATTCACAAACTGATCCCGTGACCGATACCCTAAATCGATCCGCCTTTAGCGCCACCTTGCAACAGGAAGTGAGCCTTGCCCAACGAGGGGGGCACCCTTTATCGCTGATCGTCTTAGACATCGATAATTTCAAACTAATAAATGACAGTCACGGCCATGCAGTGGGTGATAGAGCACTGAAAGCCGCTGCGAAAATCATTCTTGAAAATATTCGACAATCTGACAGCCTATTTCGTTATGGCGGCGATGAATTCACTATTATCCTAAGACAAACAGCGGCCAGAGGTGCCTGTCAACTTGCAGAACGGATTCGTGCTTCCATAGAAAATCTTTCCTACTTTGATGCACGGCAAAAAGTGAGCTTTACCATGAGCCTGGGGGTGGCCAGCTTCCGGCCCCAGGATAATGAAGACATTCTCTTCCAGCGCGCAGATGCGGCGCTGATGCATGCGAAAAAAATGGGGCGCAATCAAGTGAGTTGTGCAGAGGATTTTGCCAAAGAGTCGGAGCGCGAGGACGAAGATTAGAATAAGACCTTACCAATCGGTAAACGAATCAAGCTTTCTTTGTTCGACTTCGATTTCGACTTTGCATCCGGTGTTTCTTTCGCTGACCCCCTGCTCTTTTGACTTCATAGATGGGTTGCTGCGGACGATATCCAACCAATCCGCACAGCTCTTGGATCTCTGACTTAGTGAGAAATTGCCATTTACCCTGCGCCAATCTCGGCGGCAACGCAACCGATGCAAAACGCACGCGGATCAAACGACTGACCGTCACACCTTGAGATTCCCACAAACGACGCACTTCCCGTTGACGTCCCTCCTTGATGACCACATGGTACCAATGGTTTGCTCCTTGCCCGCCCGCATCTCGAATGTAGCTAAAATTAGCCAAGCCATCTTCTAACAACACGCCTTGATGCAAACGCTCAAACATGGCGCGTGGTACCGGCCCCAATATTCGACAAGCATATTCGCGTTCTAATTGGTTAGACGGATGCATCAACCGATGAGCTAATTCTCCATCATTCGTAAACATCAACAAACCGGAGGTATTCAGATCTAAACGTCCTACGGAAATCCACCGGCCTCCCTGGATTTTCGGCAACTGATCGTAAACACTTTCCCGTCCCTCAGTATCTTTACGACTACAGATCTGCCCATCTTTTTTATTGAATATGATGACTTTTAATTTAGGCTTACGTTCATGAGCTTGCACGGCTCGACCACGCACACTAATTTTGTCGGTGCCATCCACTCGCGTTCCCAGGGTGGCAATCTGATCATTGACCTTTATCTCCCCCTGTTTGATCCACTGCTCGATCTGGCGACGAGAACCCATACCGGTCTGAGCCAGCACCTTTTGCAGCCTCTCACTCATAGCTGGATCTCGAATTCGATTTAATGCGCGGTCTCATTCCCGGCAATTAACAGATTGTGTGCCAAATCATCCTCCAACTCGTCTTCGACCTGAGATGCTTTTTGATCTTCGTCCCGAATACCGATGCTAGAGAGTGGTGCCACTTCGATGCTCTCCACAGGAATAGCAGACTCTATATTCTGGCTGTCCGAAGACGCCTCTGGCAATAATTCAAATTCGCTACCGATTTCATCTAAGTCCCGTAACTCAGCCAGAGTGGGTAACTGCTCCAAAGAGTTTAAATTAAAATCATCAAGAAACCGTTTGGTCGTCGCCAAGAGAGCAGGTCGACCGGGCACATCACGATGACCGATAATTTTCACCCACTCATACTCTTGCAATGTTTTAACAATATGGCTACTGACACTGACGCCGCGAACCGATTCAATTTCAGCCCGGGTGATGGGTTGACGATAGGCGATCAGCGCTAGGGTCTCTAGTAGCGCCCTGGAAAGTCGTGTAGGTTTTTCTATCCACAGATTCCCAACCCAACGGGCATAGTCCTGCTTGACTTGATAGCGATATCCACTGGCCACTTCCACTAACTCCACCCCCCTAGAGTCACACTCATTTTGCAACTCGTCTAATATCAACTTAATATCGTTCTTACTTGGCCCTGGCGTGTCAAATAACTTAATTAAATTATCGATGGTGAGGGGTTCGTTAGAAGCGAGCAAACTTGCCTCAATGATTTGCCTTAACTTTTCGTTTACTTGACTCATGAACGGGCTCGTATATGTATGGGACTGAAAGGTTCATTTTGTACTGCTTCCAACACGGATTCCTTCACTAATTCTAGGATAGCTAGAAAGGTCACCACCACACCGATTCGCCCTTCTTCCGGTTTAAATAGAGTGGAAAATTCGGCATAGTCAACAGCGGATATTTTATTGATAATCTCCACCATTCGCTCTCGAACAGACAAGGGTTCCTGCACAATCTGGTGTTCTTTAAACATCTCACAGCGACGTAATACATCTTGGAAAGCGGCAGTTAATTCATGAATATTGACCTTAGGCCGCGCTTTTACCAACTGTAATTTGGGTCTATCCACTTGTACCGGGTAAATATCACGATACACGCGCGGCATTGTATCTAAATCTTCCGCTGCGGACTTATAACGCTCGTATTCCTGCAATCGCTTGATCAATTCTGCACGAGGATCGACTTCGTCTCCCTCCTCTGAGACAGGCCGGGGGAGCAACATGCGAGATTTAATCTCTGCCAACATCGCTGCCATCACTAAATATTCTGCCGCTAACTCCAACTGAAAATCTTTCATCAGCTCTACGTAAGCCACATACTGAGCCGCAATATCTGCAATGGGAATATCTAGAATTTCAATGTTTTGACGTTTAATCAGATAAAGAAGCAAATCCAAAGGACCTTCGAAGGCTTCCAGAAAAACCTCCAATGCGTCCGGGGGAATATAGAGATCATCGGGCAATTTAGTGAGTGATTCACCCCCTACAATTGCTAGTGGCAGCTCCGCTTGTATGCCAATGCCCTGTTCTGATTCACTCATAAATTTCTACTTCGCTTGCTCATCGATAATCCAACCCCATTGCCTGACGCACATCTTCAATCGTCTCTTTTGCCACATCTCGGGCACCTTCACAGCCGTCGGCTATAATACTGCGCACATGATTGGGATCGCTTTCAAACTCTAATGCCTGAGTCCGAATCGGCGCCAACTCAGCAGCCACAGCCTGGATTACAGGCTCTTTACATTCTAGACAGCCAATGCCCGCAGAGCGACAGCCCTGCTGAACCCAGGATTGGGTCGACTCGTCAGAATATATCTTATGGAATGACCATACCGGACAAATTTCTGGATTTCCAGGATCAGTTCGCCGTACTCGGGCCGGATCGGTCGGCATGGTTTGAATTTTGCGACTTATCTCATCAGGAGATTCACGCAACGAAATAATGTTGTCATAAGATTTAGACATCTTTTGACCGTCTAAACCTGGCATTTTACTGTGTTCGGTCACCAGCACTTGAGGTTCAGGCAAAATCTCCTTACCTAGACCTTCAAGATAACCTAATAGGCGTTCCTGATCTGAGATGGTTAAATTCTGTTGCTCACTCACTAACACATGCGCTTTTGCCAAAGACTCCTGATCACCTTTCTCTTGAAAATTCTTTCGTAAGTTATTGTATAGTTTTGTATTCTTCTTGCCCATTTTCTTGATTGCCGCTTCCGCACGCTGTTCAAAGTTTGGCTCTCTACCATATAGAAAGTTAAACCGGCGCGCGACTTCACGGGTGAGTTCCACATGTGCCACCTGATCTTCACCCACCGGCACCAGGTTGGCTTTGTACATCAAAATATCTGCGGACTGTAGTAAGGGGTACCCTAAAAATCCGTATGTGGCTAAATCTCGGCCTTTTAGCTTTTCCTGCTGATCTTTATAAGTGGGTACCCGCTCCAACCAACCGATGGGGGTCACCATGGACAGCAATAGGTGCAGCTCAGCATGTTCCGGCACTCTAGACTGAATAAACAACTTAGCAGCACCAGGATTGACGCCGCAGGCTAGCCAATCGATCACCATCTGCCAGACATGATCTGATAATACAGAAGGCGTTTCATAGTGTGTGGTCAGTGCATGCCAGTCGGCGACAAAGAAAAAACATTCGTATTCATGCTGTAACTTCACCCAGTTTTTTAACACACCGTGATAATGTCCTAAGTGCAAACGACCACTGGGACGCATCCCAGACAACACTCGATTATTTTGCATCTGTTGTCCTTATTGCTATCAAAGAGAGACTCCCACCACAGTCAGTAACAGTGTACGCAATAGATTCACTGCCGGGATGAGAAATTGAGCGAAAAGTCCAGTCATCAATAACACAATAATGATCACTAATCCGAAAGGTTCTATCTGCGCAAGTAGTCTTGCCGCACGCATAGGCAAAATGCCTACCATCACCCTGCCGCCATCTAAGGGAGGAATCGGCAGTAAATTCAGCGCTAACAAAACGGCATTGATGGTAATTCCAGCAGAGCAGACGTAGATCAGATAGTCACCGGCGCCCGGAATCACCGCAAACAGCGGATTTAAACGCAATAAAACGGCCCAACCAAAGGCCATAATCAAATTCGAAACCGGACCAGCAATCGCCACCCAGGCCATATCGTGCTTGGGGCTTTTCAAGCGACGGGGATCGATGGGCACAGGTTTTGCCCACCCAAAAATAAATCCACCCGCGAACATCAGTAACATCGGCACCAAAAGCGTGCCAATCGGGTCTATATGACGTAGTGGATTTAAAGAAAGACGCCCCATTCTAGTAGCGGTATCATCGCCCAGCTGGCGGGCGACATAGCCATGAGCATATTCATGAACAGTGATGGCAAAAAGCACTGGCATCGCCCACACGGCTAACAACTGCATTGCGTTTAATTGCTGCATGGGCGAATTATACCGATCTGAGCTGACACAAACCAAACCAGTAACTAATTCTCCAAAAAAGCGAGATCACCGCACCCCCGACGCACAATCACAGGCACACCCTCCACTAGCTCAATAATACTCGTGGGCTCTAATCCGCAGGCTTCAGCATCAATAATCAAATCCACATTTGCTCCCACACGCTCGATAATCTCATCAACGTCGTTCAATGGCTCCTCTTCTCCTGGCAATCTCAGGGTTGTGCTCAACAAGGGCTCCTCCAATTCCTCCAACAATGCCCGCGTTACCGGATGATCGGGTACTCTGATTCCGATATGTTTCTTTTTTGCGTGCTTTAGTCGCCGAGGTGCCTCCCGGGTGGCCTTCAGTAAAAATGTGTAGGGACCAGGAGTCAGTCCCCGCATCAAACGATAAGTACTGTTATCGATCACAGCGTAGTGGGAAAGTTCCGACAAATCCCGACACATCAAAGTCAAGCCATGACTCTCATCCAGCTGCCTTAGTTTGCGAATTTTTGCAACTGCCGCTGGATGAGCAATCTGACACCCAATTGCATAGGTTGAGTCTGTGGGATAAACAATCACACCCCCCGATCGAATGACCGCCACTGCTCTGGCGATTAGCCTCGCCTGAGGGTTTTCGGGATGGATTCTGAGAATTTGCGCCATATACTGTCTGCATGGACCGGCCGAAAGTCACTAGTATAACTAACCTGCTGAAATTACGGCAGAGAAATCCGGAGCATGATAAACTCAGGAGTAATTAGCATTGATTAGAATGCCCGCAAGCAAAAGGGACACAGTGAAGAGATGCAAGTAATTTTTGATTTGTTTCCAGTCATTCTATTTTTTATCGCCTTCAAACTGTACGACATCTATGTGGCCACCGCCGTCGCCATCGCCGCATCGGTCATACAGGTGGCAATACACTATATGCGCCACAAAAGAATCGAAAACATGCACCTGATCACTCTGGTGTTGATCGTTGTACTGGGCGGCGCCACTCTCATTTTAAGGGACGAAACCTTCATAAAATGGAAACCGACTGTGGTGAATTGGATGTTCGCAGTGGTCTTTTTGGGCAGCCAATACATCGGTGATAAATCGATTATAGAACGTTTAATGGCGTCGAAAATTGACTTGCCTGGCGAAATTTGGCCAAGGCTGAACTTTATGTGGGTCGGATTTTTCATTATCAGTGGCGCACTGAATCTACTTGTTGCTTTTAATTTTCCCACCGAAACCTGGGTAAACTTCAAACTCTTTGGTCTCACTGGCCTGACATTTTTGTTTGTCTTGGCTCAGAGCCTGTTCTTATCACGTCATATTGATCTAGCGGATGAATAACACCCATGTTGTATGTAATCTTGTGTGAGGACTCTCCCAACAGTGCGGCCGCCCGCGCAGAAGCACGCGCGGCTCATCTGGCACGATTAGAAGAACTTCAATCTCAAGGACGACTGATTCTTGCTGGTCCCTTCCCTGCTATCGATAGTACTGATCCGGGTCCAGCCGGCTTCGTCGGCAGCCTAATCGTCGCCGATTTTGCAGATCAGCAGGAAGCTCGCCTGTGGGCGGAAGCGGATCCATTTATCCTCTCGGGCGCCTATGCCAATGTTCAAGTCAAACCCTTTAAACAGGTCTACCCGTGACCCACGCCTAGTGACGAGTCCATGTTCTTTGCAGACCAGAGATGGGGGCTATAGGCTCTGCCCAGTCGGATAGGAGAGGATCCCTGAGGCCGCGCTGCCAAGATTTTGGGCAGTTTCTCGCTAATGATTCAAGAAATGTCCTGAAAAGCGCGATAGTTCGAATAGGAACTGTTGTTGGTAAATGGAATGAACGTTCGTGCCCTAGTAATACTCCTGCTGCCGTTAACGGGTTGCATTTCCCTCGTGCCGCAAGATTTGGTCTTTATTGAGATGCGTCCGTTAGCGGATGAACCGCATCAAATACTGTATCGCAATAACCGGCCATTAATCATCCAAGAAAAACAGTACACCATCGCCTTGCAACCAGCGAAACCACAGTATTCGCTTCAAGATTCATTACGCTTTCTATTGGCAATCCACAATCAATCCAATGAGCCACTCTATTTTGATCCTAACCGGGTTCGCATATTGGATACTGGCCAAAACCACCAGCACTTAAGTCCAGTTAAGTTACAAGATCTGCCTCCTCAATCCGATAGTGACATACCCCGAATTGAAACTCTGTTGACCTCACTGGCAGACCTAAAATCTGCCATTCGAGATACCGAAAGCTATTTGCAAGGGGAACCAAAACCACAATCAGAACACGCCACCGCAGAGATCCTTCACGCCTACATGCACGAACAACTGATACCCGCGGGATATTGGTACGGTGCAACCTTTGAAGTACCCATGCCCACTCGGGAATTTTACCTAGGCGGCCTGATAGTCGTGTTAGAATTAAATGGGGATGTGAAGAGTTTTCGTTACCAAATCGCCGAGCAGCGCCGCGAACCACAACCAAATCGATTTTTGTCTGTATTCGAAACGTCTGACTGATCTCTCCAATGTAATTATATAACCGCCTTGATTTTATTAGATATATTTACACCGAGATCATCTCTCGATAAGATATAGCATCTGCAAAAACAAATTAGTACTTACATGCAAGTTGGATCCGAATCTTCAGATATCACACAATCCGTCGAGCAGTCCCAACTGCTTGCCCTACTCGGTCATTTGGAAGAAGAGATCATTGGCCAACGACCGCTGTTGGTGAGGTTGCTCATCGCACTACTGGCGGATGGACATCTATTGGTAGAGGGTGCGCCAGGTTTGGCCAAGACCAAGGCGATTAAAGCTCTCGCTGCGTGCCTAGAAGGTGATTTTCATCGGGTTCAATTTACGCCTGATTTACTGCCGGCAGATCTAACCGGAACGGAAATCTATCGCCCTCAGGACGCGAAGTTTGAGTTCCAACCAGGCCCACTGTTCCACAATTTTTTATTGGCGGATGAGGTCAATCGAGCACCCGCAAAGGTCCAATCAGCGCTATTGGAAGCCATGGCAGAACATCAAATCACAGTGGGTGGATGCACGTATCAATTGCCTACTATTTTTTTAGTGATGGCAACGCAAAATCCCATTGAACAAGAAGGCACTTATCCGCTGCCAGAAGCACAACTCGATCGATTCCTCATGCAAGTGAATGTAGCCTATCCAGATAAGCTGGCGGAAAAGCAAATTCTCAAGGTGGTGCGAGACGAAGCGCGCCAACTGCTTGCCAACGAAACAAAACAGACCCCTATCTTGCTATCACAGCAAAGTCTCTTGAATGCTCGACAACAGATCATTAATCTCTATTTGGCGGAACCATTAGAAAATTATATTGTGGAATTAGTGAATGCAACTCGCGATCCTTCCCCTTGGGATGCAACTATGAGCCAATGGATACGATTCGGCGCCAGTCCTAGAGGCACACTCGCTCTAGATCGTTGCGCTCGAGCGCACGCTTGGTTACATGGCCGAGATTATGTGTCGCCGGAAGATATCCACCAAATTGCACATGACGTCTTAAGGCATCGTGTTTTATTGTCCTTTGAAGCAGAGGCAGAAGGCATCAGTTGCGATGACTTTATTAGCCAATTGTTACACATCATACCGGTGCCTTAGGTGGGGATTGATAGAATTTAAATGTCCTAGTTTCCTATGCCAGCATCTGTGCCCATAGCCGACAATAGATCGGGAACCAGCAATCGGCTCTCCGTGTCGTTGGCGGATCTCATTTCACAACGCGGCCAGGCACTCAAATTGTGCCAGGGAATGAATCAGAATGTCGTTGCACTGCAAGCAGGAAACTACATTTCAAAATTTCATGGTCGTGGTATTGATTTCGAAGAAGTACGCTTGTATCAACCTGGAGATGATATTCGCCACATGGATTGGCGGGTGACCGCGCGCACAAACCAACCACACACCAAGATTTATCGCGAAGAACGGGAACGCCCGGTACTGCTATGCGTCGACCAAAGCCACTCGATGCATTTTGCCACCCGGGGTAGTTTCAAGTCAGTCATCGCAGCGAATACTGCGGCAATTCTAGCCTGGTCCGCATCTCTCTTAGGTGATCGTGTAGGCGGTTTGGTTTTTTCCGAACGAGATCACCATGAACACGAGCCAAAACGCGGCAACCACAAGTTGATGCCTTTTTTAAATCACCTCACATTTAGCAAAGAGACTGCGATGAGCGCGAATCCAGACGCACAGGCATCAACGCAACTGTTGCAACAAGCCTGCTTGCGAATGACCAGATTAACCAAACCTGGCAGCTTAGTCTTTATATTAAGTGATTTTTTTAATTTCACTGCCCCTGCTGTGAAGCACTTGGCTCAAGTCTCCCGCCACAGTCAAGTCATCTTGCTACTCATCTATGACAACATAGAATATTTAACCTTACCACCTGGCAGATATCGCATAGGAGATGGAAACTATACCGCTACCATAGACGCACATGAGCGCCGCAGCTTGTTGGGATCTCAGTTATTAGAACGAGTGGAAAAGATAATTGAACACTGCACAAGATATGGATGGCAAGGTTTTCCTCTACACACCAACGTGAATCTTATTCCTGAATTAAAAACCAAACTGACGTCCAGACCGGGGGTTCAAGCTTATACTCAGTTAGCCAATCAGATTCGAGAAAAAAATGCAGTCCGAACTGCCCGCTGAATTTCGTGATATAGAACTGCCCGAACCAATCGGTTGGTGGCCCCCTGCCCCTGGTTGGTGGCTGATGTTGGCACTGATTGTCACATCGCTCATTGTGCTGTGGTTCGCTAGACGATGGTGGCAAAACAGGTTACGTCGCTCGGCAATAAGAGAACTTGATGAGATTTACACTCAACATATGCAACATGGTGATGATCAACAGCTTGTGCGACAAATTAATATCTTGTTACGCCGTTTCTTACTGGCCAGTGGCGACAAAGATGCCGCGTCTCTTACCGGTGAGAATTGGTTGCAACACTTGGAACAGTTTTGCGCCACCACAAAGATGCGGCATTCAGAGGCACAAGTCTTGGCAGAGGGTCCTTATCAATCGAACCCTAAGGTAGACAGCGAAAGACTGGTAGGCACCATACAGGTTTGGCTGAGCGAATTTAAAACGCCACAAAAATTATGATTCAATTTCATTGGCCTTGGTTAATTATCTGCCTCCCTTTACCCGGGTTGTTACGGCATTATTTACCCGTTGCACAGAACATCGGAAACTCCGTGCTCAGAGTGCCTTTTATGGAAGAAATTCCTCTCGCCACAGAAAGCAATAGACGATCCAGTAATGCTCTTATCACGTGGCGCCGAGTCTGTTGGCTCCTTTGGTGCCTGGTGGTTATCGCCGCTATGCGTCCTCAGTGGTTTGGCGCTCCTATTCCGCTGCAACTGAGTGGTCGAGATATCATGCTCGCCGTTGACCTCTCCGGCAGCATGGGGGAAATGGATTTTGAACTCTCAGGGGAACAGGTGGACCGCCTGGCGGTCGTCAAATACGCAGCCCAGGATTTCATTAAAGAGAGAAAAACGGATCGCATCGGGCTCATATTATTTGGCGAACAACCCTACTTGCAAACTCCCCTCACTCACGACCATATCACAGTCAACCGAATGTTAAATGAGTCTTTGGTTGGCTTGGCAGGAGATGGTACCGCCATTGGTGATGCGATTGGGTTGGCCATCAAACGGCTGCAGGAAAGACCTAAAAACCAGCGTATTTTAATTCTGTTGACAGACGGTCGTAACACTGCGGGAGAACTGCCTCCCGAGCGCGCGGCAGAATTAGCCAAACAGCGCCACCTAAAAATTTATACCATTGGCCTAGGCTCAGAAGCACGGGTAGTACAAAATTGGTTTATGCGCCGAGTAGTGAATCCTTCACGAGAATTAGACGAAGAAACTTTAAAAAAGGTGGCAGACATGACTGGTGGCGCTTATTTTCGCGCCACGGATCTGGATTCACTGCGTGAGATTTATCACAAATTAAATGAACTGGAACCCATCGATACTGATCAACGCTACTATCGACCGACAACAGAACTGTATATTTGGCCGCTGGGGCTCGCGCTGATCCTCTCGTTTTTAGTATGCGCTTGGGTCTTGTGGTTACGCGCTCTGCCAGCAAGATATAATCCCTTGCTCAATGTATGGGCACAAAAAAAATGAACGAAATAGCAGCATTTCACTTCATGCGTCCTTGGTGGTTGTTATGCTTTATTCCCGTAGCCGTTTTTATGGTATCCATCTGGCAATCTCGCATACACATGGGTCGCTGGGAGAATCTATGTGATACCGAATTACTCGAAGCGCTCTCTTTAAATCACAGTTCCGGTGGCACTAGACTATGGTGGTATGGGTTAGCGCTTCTTTGGTCATTAACAATTTTAGCACTTGCCGGACCCACTTGGTCCCAACTAGAAGTGCCGATTTATCGAAGTGAAGATGCAGTGGTGATCGCCTTCGATTTATCTAAATCAATGGATGCCGAAGACATCAAGCCTTCACGTTTAGAGCGAACCAAGTTGAAAACATTACGTTTGCTAAAGGAACGAGAAGAAGGTCTGTTTGGTTTAATTGTATTTTCCGATCATGCATTCGTCACTTCTCCACTTACCGACGATAAAAAAACCATTTCTAACTATATCCCTTCCTTAGATCCAACGTTGATGCCAAGCCAGGGTAGCAGGCCGGACAGAGCCATCCTCTCTGCTATTGAGCTCCTTCAACAGGCCCAGCTAAGATCGGGAAACATTCTCTTATTTAGTGATGGCGTCGCTGATGCGGCAGCAGCTAATGATGCAGCCAGACGGGCCAGACGGGCGGGCTTTCGTGTATCAGTATTGGCCGTCGGAAGCCCTCGGGGAGGACCGATCCCCAAACGACAAGGGGGTTTTGTTCAAAACGCTCAGGGAGAGTTAATCATCGCCAAGCCAGATATCAGTGCGCTGCAAGAGATTGCGCAACTTGGGGGTGGGGAATTTCAGCGAATCAAGCAATCAGATAGCGACATCTTACAGATCCTCAACCAGTTTGATATTGCTTCCTTAGATACCGAATCGGACAAAGAGTTTAGCAGTGAATGGCAAGATGCCGGATATTGGCTTCTCTTACCCTTATTATTAGCCTTAGCATTTTCATTCAGACGTGGTTGGTTAGGCTGTATAGGACTATGGTTACCTTGGTTAGCGCTCCCCATCCTATTGACTAGCGAACCGAGTTACGCGGAGACAGGTAGTTTCTGGCAAAATACAGATCGCCAAGCATACAAAGAATTTTCGCGGGGCAATTTCGAAGCATCTTCTTCTCTGTTTGAAGACAGTGAGTGGAAAGCGGCAAGCTTATATCGTCAAAATAGATATCCGGAAGCTGCGAAGATATTGGAAAATGCAGAGACTGCAAGCGCACATTACAATAGAGGCAACGCTCTGGCTCAAATCGGCAAATATGAGGAAGCCATACATGCATATAATCAAGCATTATCGCTCAAGCCCGATCATGAAAATGCACAATTCAACAAAGATCTGGTAGAAAAGTTGCTCCATTCACCGCCGCCCAATCAGGGACAATCCAAGGACAATGACGATCCGCAATCCGGTTCCCAACAGCAGAGTGATGCGGCTGAAAACAGCCCCCAATCAGAAGATGCTCATTCAGATGCTAATGAGGATATTGAGCATGACCAGTCTCAAAATCAAGCCCTTTCAGATAACAACCAAAATCAAGACACGGAAAACAATCCTGCCTCGTCACGCGAAGACTCAACACAAGAAGAGTATCATCATTCACAAACTAAAAACGCTCATTCGAACACCGATACGTATCAACCCACCAATGAAACCCCGAGTGAAGCAGAGCAAGCGTTGCAGCAGTGGTTACGTCAAGTACCAGATGATCCGGGTGGCTTATTGCGAAGAAAGTTCGCTGTGGAGCGACAGAAAAAGAGATATCACTCATCACACAATGAAGAGCCGTGGTAACGATGCGGGTTTCTAAGGGAAGGTCTTGTCTGGCGCTGATGCTACTATTGGTCTGTGCCAAGGTTGCTCATGCGCAGGTCACTGCGCATTTGTCGCGCAGTATTGTCTATGAGGGCGAACAGATCACACTGACCATTCGTGCCGAAGGCTCAACCAAACGAGAGGCCCCTGATTTATCGCCATTAGAACCAGATTTTGAGGTGTTAGGGACCAGTAAATCTGAACAGTTTAGAAGTATTAATGGCCAAACCTCGCACTCCACCGAATGGACCATCGGCCTAGTCCCCAGGAAGTTAGGCAAATTAAATCTACCCCCTCTATCCGTTGGACAAGAAGTCACCTACCCTTTGCAGTTGGAAGTCATCGCAATTGATGAACAGGATCCAAACAATCAAGCACCTCTGTTATTTATCGATACCCAGTTAGACAACAATACTCCCTACGTCCAACAGCAAACTATTCTGACAGTTAAATTATATATAGGGGCAGAACTAAAAGAAGGCACACTCAGCGAACCTAGCCACAGTCAATTCGTATTTGAACCCTTGGGCGAGCAAAAGCGCTATGATGAGATTAAGTACGGCATACGTTATTCCGTTGTCGAGAGGCGTTACGCATTGTTTGCCCAGCAGAGTGGAGACTATGATATCGAGCCCATCCTATTTAGTGGCACCATCATTGATCCCGATTCAAGAGTAAATACGCCAAATTTTGGTGCGAATGGTTGGCGACAGTTTCGGCCAGCGGTCAGAAAGCTCACTCGAAAAAGTCCTGAGATACCCATCAAGGTACAACCCAAACCCTCTCAGGTGACTCACCACTGGATGCCCGCGACGTCCGTCAAATTGTCTCAGAGTTGGAGCCAAACTTTAGACGACCTTAAATTGGGTGAGCCCCTGACCCGTACTCTCAATATAGAAGTAGTGGGCCAGCGCGCATCCCAAATAAAAAATATAGAGCTGGAAGCCATAGAAGGATGGCAAATTTATCCGGATCAAGCGGTCACCGATACACAGATTTCAACCGATGGCGTGACCGGTGTACTGCAAAGAAAATTCGCCATGGTTCCTGAAAGGCCGGGAGAAATCCAAATTCCTGCGCTACGAATCCATTGGTGGGATATTATTTCAGATCAACCGAGAACAGCTGAATTACCGGCGCAATCAGTGCAAGTGATGGCGAGTCAGTTAAACGCACACTCAAATTCGTCGCTAAATGATAACCCTATCCCTTTATCGCGACTAGAAATGGAACACACCCCCTTAGTTGGCGCAGAACGACAAAATTCCAGCAATCTATTTTGGAAGTGGTTGGCGCTTTTTGCCCTGGTAGGCTGGATCGTCACACTTGGCTTTTTCTGGTTCCACCCAAAGAGTGGCATGTCGCTTAACGTTCTCAATAGATCGAAAAACTCACCAAAGCGCAAGCTTTCAATCCCGTCGACTATCTCATCTCACGCAAAGATTTTTAAGGCTTTGGAGGAGATGGACACCCCAGCATTAAAGGAATCGTTGCTTATTTGGTCCCGAAACACCTTCCCAGAAGAGAACATCAATACCTTAACCCACCTCGCAGATTTCATTCAGCAACAAGAATTTAAACGCTGGATCAGAAAATTAGAGTCTAGTCTTTATAGCCAAAAAGAACTGGAACCCCTGCGGCTACAGAAAGAAACTATAAAACTATGGTTGGATAGAGAAATCGAGCTTCACGATGACAAAAATCCACCAACTAAACCAAAAATTCCGCCACTCTATCCAATTTCTTAGGGCAGCTCTGTTCAATTTGTTCTATCGACTAATTGTCTAACCTTAGGTTTTCCATAATTGAACTGCTATTCGAATTAGAGAGCCTGATTTATGCCAACTAAAGTTGCAAATCCGGCTAATCTAATCACTTTTATTGTTTTGCGTCTGTTTTCACACTATATCTTCCCTGGCCTGTCAAGAAAAACCCAGATTATACTTCTGATATACACCTTATATTCAATATGATAGAACTTTTTATCTGATTCTTTATTTTTTTTTTTAATATTCTAAAGTGAAGTTTCAACTAATTTAATAAGCGTTAAAATGCGACAATATGGCAAGTTTTTTTATATTTAAGGTTGATTTCTTACAATTGCTGACGTATGTTTGCATTAGATTAGGTTAATTAGATGCAGCATATAGATATATCTTTATGGCCTTATCAAAAAAATGTATTAGATCGACCAATAAAAAAATATATATTCGAGTTAATTGGCGTCTGAATTGCGTGACTGATTGCAGACGCCAAGTCGAATTAAAGAGTGAAATGAGAAAATTGTTTTAGGAGCGGAGCACATAAATGAAAAATTTACTCAGAAAACTAGCAAGCCCATTCTTTGTGAGCTTATTACTCTTACTGCCTCTGGCATCTGTACAAGCAGAACTCTCGCAAATCGATGACAGTGGCCTCAGTTCAATCTACGCTCAAGCGATGCCAACCGATGAGGAAAGAGAACCTTTCCAAGACTGGGGTGAAGGGCTTTCCTTAGTTCTTCTTCCCGTGCTGGATGGTCTCAATCTTGGCCTTAATATTACCTTAGAAGGAGGTATCACTGGCGCATTGTTTGGCATCAACGGCAATAGTGAAACCGGTTTCATTGGTCAAGCACTTGGCACCATCGAAAAATCATTTCGCTAAAGAGGTAAACAAATATGAAACAGCTAACTAAAGTATTTTTATTTTCTGCAATGTTGACTTTTGTTCTGCCCGCCACTAGCAGGGCCGATCTCACAGAACTACATGAACAGGAGATGCGAGACGTGATTGGACAGGCATTGACTGCGGAACAACGGGAGCTTTATTCAGAAATGGGGGAAATCGGTTGTCGCGCGTTATGCCCGACTCTCTCTAGAATTAATATTGACCTTAACGCGACATTGAAGGGAGGTATCACTGGAGCCTTATTTGGCATTGACGGAGATTTTGGCTCAGGCTTTATTGGTCAAGCATTGAACTCTATCGAAGGCATATTCTAACCAAACTAGTGAACTGACCCTTAAAAGTTTAGAGAGAAATTGATATGAAAAAAATAACAGTTTTAGCACTATTTATTGTCTCCTTTGGATTCTCAGCAATGAGTCAGGCTGAATTACTGGCCATGCACGACGCTGACCTTAGAGAGGTAGTAGGCCAACAACGATTCAGTCAAGAAACCCACGACAACGCGGACAGAGCGGGTGTGTTTATTTGCGACGTTCTCTGCCCAACTCTTTCAAATTTAAGTATCGGTCTGCCGATTGCGTTAGAAGGCGGTGTGACTGGTGCGCTTTTCGGCATAAACGGTGATTCAAGTTCTGGATTCATCGGTAATGCATTGAATGGTATTGCTGAAACCTTTAAGTAATGCGGTTAATATAGCCTCTAAAAAAGCCTCTGGTTTTCCAGGGGCTTTTTTCTTTGTCATTCATTTTGTGCTCTAATTTCCCCTAGCTCGGTCGATATATTAACCAGACACTCGTTTATTAGTGCCTCAAAAAAAATAGAAAAAATAAGCTGTATACCACGACAGCATTAAATGTACGCACATTTTTTTAACTCGATCTATATAGGTGTTGAAGTCATGAATACTCGATTTATAGCGTATGTTTCTTTATTGTTTGCCATACTGTTTTCCACAGCACATGCAGAAACTGTTTTACTCAGTGACAATGAGCTGAGAACTATTTCTGGCCAAGCCATTACTGCCGTGCAAAGAGAAGCCGCAGAAGATATGGGGGAGTTAGTCTGTTTGGTTCTCTGTCCAACGACTCAGTCTTTGTTCTTAAATGTCGATCTTAGCTTAAATGGTGGTGTCACTGGCGCTTTATTTGGTGTAGAGGGTGACTTTGGCTCAGGTTTTATAGGCTCAGCGCTAAACTCCATCGAAAATGCTTTTGATTTATAGTACATTTAAAAATAAAGGAAGTTCTTAGATTAAAAAAATGGAAAGCGAAACCTTATGCGGCTAATCCAGTTTACCCTTGCGACATTAATAGTTTTAATTCAATTGACCTATTCAGTGGCCTGGTCCCGAGAATATTACGACGACTATGAAGATTTCGAAGATGTCGGACCGATTGCAACCATAAGCTCACGCATTTATGGTGGAGTTGGTTTAGGTACCGTGGAATTTGATGTGGGAAATATTTCAAAGGTTGCCCGTTCCAATGATATTCTCAACCAAAACTCCTTTATCAGTGACAGTGAATCTAGCAGTGGCATTGGAGCAAAACTTTTTGGCGGCATAAAAGTCACCGACAATATCGCGCTGGAGGCAGCTTGGGCCTCTCTGGGAGAATGGAACTTCGATATATTGGTGAGAAGCGATCAGCCGGAAACCCTGGGTCAAATATTCACTATTGGCGGCAAAGTTGAAATTGACACTTTTATTCTAGCGGGCGTCATCAATTACGACATTCCCAGCACAAGATTCGGTATCTTTGGACGTGCAGGCTTAATTGTGTGGGATAGTTCCGTGAGCGCCTCAGTCACTCCAGATCCGACCCCAAGTTCCCCGGCAGATACTGCTTTTTCGGATTCGGGCTCCGGAACAGATACACATTTCTCTCTCCTACGCCCCCCCCCCTCTCTACGCCTCTCACCGTGATGAGGTCGGATTCAGATCAGATTCCATTTGTGTCAAAATTTACG
>JBGTSY010000021.1:0-32369 GCA_041940025.1 Thiotrichaceae bacterium
TGAACTACACCCGCGCTTTCAACGTTGCGCAAGCGCCCGGAACCGGGTTCTCGAAATCTGCTAAGCTCACCCCTACGAGTCAGATGGTGGAGGGGGGAGGATTCGAACCTCCGAAGGCTGAGCCGTCAGATTTACAGTCTGATCCCTTTGACCACTCGGGAACCCCTCCTAAAGACAAGCGGTGTATTTTGCGAAACTACCCTTGTTCTGTCAATCATTTAGCCACTGATTTTCAGCAAAATGAGTGCCATAGAAGAAAAATTTGAATCAACGCAGGTAAATCGGCTTGTGGATCAGGATAACTACTTTCCCCAGCCTTCGGTATCAATGGGGATATTGACACCCAAATTGAAATCAGGGGAGTTGGAGGTCAATCCCAATCCCACGTCCACGGTGACCAATGTTTTCGGCGTGAGGCGGAATCCCACCACCGTGGAAAATACCGCGCTCATAGTTTCCTGCAAGGTGCTGGTTCGCACAAACGGCCCGGTGACTGCATCCGTTCCTGAAAAGACAAAATCACTTTCTTGTCCGTAATTTAAACCCATCTGAAATGCGATATTCACTTCGTAAGATAGGGCATAGCCCGCGCCTATCACTAACCCTAGTACGCCCCCCGGATTCACTTCGGTGAGCGTGAGTGTCTCCGAACCCACCTCATTTACCTGTTCTAACCCTGACTCATCTAAACGTAAGCTCCAACTAAAAGAGGTATATAAAGCCACCGGATCCATGATTTTCGATAAACTGACACCAAACGTGAACACATCCAAACCGTCCCCAGTCGCCAGCTCTTCATCCAATTCCACTTCAAAGGGGCTGGTACCGGTGGCAATTTGAAAATCAGAGAAAAAGATGGCACTGGGGTAGCGAGGATGTTTCGCGTAGGGCTGCCAGTTGAAACTTAAAAACAGATCCCCCATGCCTGCTTCCTCCAAGTCTCGTATCGGATCAGATTTCATCACCAAAGGGAGACTCAGTTGAAGATTTATGTCATCCCGCAAACCGTAAGCCAGACGAAAGCGGTGACGAAAACTATTTTGAGTTTCGGAGACCACATCAAATAGAGTCACCGCATCTACCGTGCCACCACCACCATCGGGTACTGCAGAAAACTCCACTTCGACTCTATCTGTGCCAAAATGGGAGTAACGCATCGTGTAATCTAACTCAAACTTATTTTTTTCTATCAAGTTGTAAGTCGCCCCTCTGGAAGTAAGGATCTCTTTCAGAGTTTTTTGTACATCCGCATCACCTTGCTTGAACCCCAAAGCTTCTCGAGCCGCCTGTGTGGGACTGGCCATGGGTTGAGGGGGTGGATTGGGTGAAGGCGCACTGTTTTGAGGTGACCTACCCGTCGCTGTCTCCTCCACCAAGGGTAAGTCCCCTTGTATGACTAATTCGACTCTGGGCCCTCGTTGTCGATCAACAGTAGAGTCACTAAACCCTCTACCTGCCAATTCGATTCTATGACTGGCGATACCAAATGTTGAGGTGAGGTACTCTCTTACAGCTATTGCGCGCATCATGGAGAGTTTTCGTTGCTGCGCCAATGGCATGTTGGATTCACTGCCGGAAAACCCAGTTAGGCGTAACCGCAATTCAGGATGCTTCACCAATTGACGACCAAGATCATCCAGCTCTTTATAATAGGAATTGACAATTTCAGAAGAATTTTTCTCAAAATAGAGATCAATTTTGTTCGCGACAGCAAGACAACAGAAGCCAATTGAGAGTACAAAAACAATAAATGATACGCATTGGGGCTTGATGGAAATAGGATATTTAAGAGGTGTTATATTCATAAAATTAACGCACCAAAGGAGAAAGCGGAGTCGGTGGCGCCAATGGATCCACCTTAGAGGGGGGCAGCGCAGGGAGCAACTTAATTTCGACACGACGATTCTGCGCCCGGCCTAATGGTGTACTGTTGTCCGCAATGGGCAGATCGTATCCAGACGTGCTGACCTCAATTCGCGAACCGGACACACCTTTTCGCATTAAAAATCTTTTCACAGACTTAGCACGGTTCAATGACAGAAGTTTGTTATACGCGCTATCCGATGTAGCGGTTTGGTCTGAATGCCCCACTAACACTACCCTTAATTCTGGACTGGATTGAAGCAAATTAGCGAGCTCTTCTAGATGACCATGAAACTGCTTACCCACAATAGTGGAATTACTGGCAAATAAAATCTGGCCGCCGGAACGCGCTGTTTCAGCACGAATGACACTCAATTGAGCAGTGGCTTCGATAAGCGAGATGATAAAAAAAAGTATAAATGTTTTTTTTGTCATTTAAGTTCTAGAATCTTTGTGGCAGGTTTCAAACTACGTACAAACTGCTGGGAGGTTAGTGGCGAATCCACTAAGTCCAAGTTCCTTAGATCACGCAACTCTTGCTCACTGATGTAGCGCAAGTCATGTTCACTTAATTTAAACCCGATGGCATCCGCTGAGGTGGATTCTGATTTGGGATAAATAATAAATAAAACATTGTCTGCCCAAACTTCAGCAAATTGCTCATGCAGAAAACTAATATTGCCAAACGCCGGATCCGCAATAAAAAAGCGACCGTCCCCAGAGTATTTGATCACCACAAAATGTTTAAATCCAGCGTACTGAATCGGCACGATGACCGGCCTATTAATCTCAATCAGATCCTTAAGCTCTCCTCTAAAACCAGCACTTTTGTATCCTAGCGCAGCTAAAAAACGCTTCATATCCAACAATGAGAAAGCGCGACGTTTAGCGATATTTTCCGCTTCACCATATTCGAGCAACCCTTCCATCACTTGCAATTCAGTATGGGGGTGCAGCAAATACTCATTTAACACTGTGGTCAACGCTGCCGAACCACAACTAAAATCGTAGGTCTGACGAGCGACTCGGGAATACACAAACTCCTTCTGCGGAATCACATCAAAGTCCACTTCGCTTTGAAAATCATTTGCAGAAAAACTGACTTGAGCCGATTTTTGAGCATCCGGTTCATCTATGGTGGCCGTCACCTGCCACAGTAAAATGAGAAAAACAAAAAATATGGACATCGTGCTAGACGTCTCCCGTCTTGATATCAGTGGTCCAATCCCACGCGAATGCGTTTTACCTCACCAGTCACAGACGCGAGTTCCGCCATTTCCTGTAACGCACTTTGCAAATTTGATTCCTTTGTTCTTTTCGTTAATAACATTAACGGAACCTGATTCTCTCCCGCTTCAGAATGGTGTTGTTCAATGGCGCTGATACTAATTTTGTGTGCCGCAAATATTGCCGTGATATCTGCCAACACGCCCGGTTGATCGGAGACCAGACAGTACACGTAGTAGGCCGTTTCGAGTTCCTCCATGGGCACAATCGCGGGATAATTTAAAGTATCGGGTTGAAACGCTAAATGGGGGACACGATTTTCCGGATCAGCCGTTAGTTGCCGAACCACATCAACGATGTCAGCCACCACCGCCGAAGCGGTGGGATCAGCACCGGCACCGGGTCCGTAAAACAGCGACTCGCCCACCGCATCGGTTCGAATTTCTATCGCATTCATCACACCTTCCACATTTGCCAGTAACCGTTGTTTAGGCAGTAGCGTAGGATGCACGCGTAATTCCACTCCCTTGTCCGTTTGGCGTGCGATACCCAGATGTTTGATGCGGTAGCCCAAACTTTCCGCATTCGCCACATCTTCAGCGGTGACGCCACCCACTCCCTCTGTGTAAACTGAATCAAAATCCAAAGGCATACCGAAAGCAATCGCAGCTAATATGGTTAACTTGTGAGCCGCATCCACTCCTTCTATATCAAAGGTGGGATCAGCTTCTGCGTAGCCAAGTCGTTGCGCCTCCTGCAAGACATCAGAAAAATCTCGACCCTTTTCTCGCATTTCAGTCAATATAAAATTACATGTGCCATTGATGATTCCGGTGACTCGTTTGACTCGATTTCCAGCCAGACCTTCTCTTAATGTTTTGATAATAGGTATACCGCCCGCCACCGCGGCCTCAAAAGCCACCATCACGCCGACACGGTTCGCTTCGCTGAATATCTCTTGTCCATGTTTGGCAATTAAGGCTTTATTGGCTGTGACCACGTGTTTCTTATTGCGGATCGCTTGCAACACCCACTCCCGAGCTTCTGCCTCTCCGCCGATCAATTCCACTACCACCTGGATTTCGGGATCATTTAAAATTTCGTTGGCATCAGTGGTCAATCGTACTTCACTTAGATCACACTGCCTAGGTTTGCTCACATCTTGCACACAGGCCACCGAACACTGGATCTCTCTGCCTGCCCGGCGTCGAATTTCATCTTGATTACGGGTTAAAACATTGATGGTGCCAACACCAACGGTACCCAAACCTAATAATCCCACCTTGACAGGTAAGCTATTGAACCCTGCTTCTGTTGTCACACCCACTCTTTTCTTTAAAATTTACAGTTAATTTATATACCATCTCGACGAAACATATCCCGTATACCCCGAATTGCTTGTCGAGTGCGGTGTTCGTTCTCTATTAAGCCGAAGCGAACGAATCTGTCGCCATGACTGCCAAAGCCAATGCCCGGAGAAACAGCCACTTTTGCTTCAGCGAGTAATTTTTTAGAAAAATCCAATGAACCCATTTCCCGATAAGGTTGAGGAATTTCAGCCCACACAAACATCGTTGCTTTAGGCGGCTCAACATGCCAACCGACATCATTCAAGCCTTTGCATAGCACATCCCTACGTCGCTTATACCGCGCGGTAATTTCCGCAACACACTCTTGATCCCCCTCTAATGCCGCAATCGCCGCCACTTGTATAGGGGTAAACATACCATAATCCATATAAGACTTAATGCGAGCCACCGCACTAATAAGCTGTTCGTTGCCACACGCAAAACCCACTCGCCAACCAGGCATGTTATAGCTCTTGGAGAGAGAGAAAAACTCAACTGCCAACTCCTTTGCACCGTGAACCTGTAAAATCGAGGGCGCAACATAGTCCGGCTCGAATACTATATCTGCGTAGGCCAAATCCTGGATCACCCAAATATTATGTTTTCTTGCTAACTCTAACACGTGTTCAAAAAACGACAGCTCCACGCAGTGCGTGGTTGGATTACAAGGAAAATTCAGAACCAACATCTTCGGTTTTGGCCACGACTCTTCAATGGCACGCCGCATCTCATCCAAAAATGTCTGCTCATCTGACATATTGAGATACAGAAGATCCGCCCCAGCGATCACAAATCCATACGCATGGATAGGATAGGAGGGACTGGGCACCAGTACGGTATCTCCGGGACCGACGGTCGCTAGCGCCAAATGGGACAATCCTTCTTTTGAACCAATGGTGACGATAGCTTCGGTATCATAGTTTAAGTTGACTTGATAACGGCGTTGGTACCACCCACAAATCGCTTTACGTAAACGCGGAATACCCCGGGAAACAGAATATCGATGAGTATTTTCGCGGCGCGAGGCTTCTACTAACTTATCAACAATATGTTTCGGCGTGGGTTGATCTGGATTGCCCATGCCAAAGTCAATAATATCCTCTCCCCGAGCTCGCGCGGCCGCCTTAAGATCATTCACTATATTAAATACGTAAGGAGGTAAACGCTCGATACGTTGAAACTGTCCGCTCAAAGTAAAACCCTACACTTCTTAAAGGAGAAAAACTCTAAAAGAATGGCTTGGAAAAATGCGACAACATTAATGGTGGCCCTAACTGATGTCAATGCAAGGAGCGTGCAATTTAGCTGGAAAAAAAGACAGTCAAGCAGGAGTCAAAAAAATAAAGTGGGCACACAGGAGAAAAAATAAGGGGGGCAAAAAGGTAGAATCGTGTCCCCCCCAGGACTCAATCCACGATCTACCCGGTGGTAGTTATCACACTACCGCCCCCGAAAACAAAAACAACTGGCAAATATAATCGGCTTTCAGATACTAATTATTTCGGCTAAAAAGAGCTCTCTCTTGAACAATATTTGATATTTTTTTAAATTTTATTCGAATAACATGTCTTAGTTTAAAAAATATAAGCTTTTAAACTATATATTATTGATTAATATATTATTAATAATATTATTTTTATATATAAAATGTACGTTTAATTACTTGTATTATGACATTTTAATTATATTAATTAAGATTATCCGCGTTTCGGTAAATAACTCAACGGATCCATTGGTTCTCCATCTTTCCTAATCTCAAAATGGAGTAGAGATTGGCCTTCATTTTTACGTCCCATGTCGGCGATTTTTTCTCCTTGAGCCACATGTTCCCCCTCCAATACGTAAACACGCCGATTATGTGCATAGGCGCTAAGCAAACTTTGGTTGTGTTTAATAATCACCAAATTGCCATACCCCTTTAACGCGTTGCCACTATACACCACTATACCGGGGGCTGCGGCATGGATAGACTGGCCAAATTCTCCTTCAATATCAATACCCTTGTTGCTGCCAGATGTGATATTAAACTGCCCTATTAACTGGCCTTCTGTAGGCCATATCCATGAAGATACTTGCTCGTCAGGATGAAGTAGGGGTTGCCTCTTTGCGGTGATTTGTTGTGAAGAAACGATCGGATTGTCCGGTGGTGACTTAGCAGGTGCCGACGGGAGCCGACGAATTCTGTCAGGATGAAAGACCGGTGGACTTTTTACTCGAAGATTTTGCCCAACGATTACCTGGTAAGGAGGTGCTAATTGATTCCAACGGGCGATGTCTCGGTAATCCACCTGATACCACCAAGCAATTGAGTAGAGGGTATCACCCGCGCGCACTTCATGAGTGATCGGATTCCAACCTGCCACCCGAGGTCTGGGCTCCGTCAGCGGTGGACCAGAGGTACAAGCCACTATCAATAATAACAATAAACTCTGAGCTAATCTCCGGCCACTCATTAATCTTCTATTTGGCGGTTAGAAACGATGTACCACATAGGCCACCCCTATTATTCCTACCGTACCCCAACCGATGATCTCTACATACTGTTTCAGCTTCGACTCCATAGAGGCACCGCCCCAGCGCATCAAGGTTGCAACTAAATAAAATCGAGCACCACGCCCAACCATGGAAGCCAGTACAAAGGGAATCAAATTCATCTGCACGGCGCCTGCCGTCACTGTAAATACTTTATAAGGAATAGGAGAAAATCCCGCAGCAAATATGGCTAAATAACCCCAATCTGAGAACCAGATTCGTGAACGTTCATATGCCGGAAGATAGCCCATTCTTTCTATATAAGGCAGGGCGGACTCGATGGCAAAGTACCCCACTAAATAACCTAAGATACCTCCCAATACTGACGCCACAGTGGTCAATAACGCAAATCTAAAAGCGCTGCTCGGCTTCGCTAAACACATCGGTGCCAGCATCACGTCTGGGGGCACGGGAAAAATGAACGATTCAGTAAAACTGACAGCACACAACCAACGCGGTGCCAAGGAGTGCTTCGATAGTCCCATCACCCTGTCATACAAAGGGCCAAACAGAGTCATTAGATTTGTCCTCTTAAAAAGGGCACAAAGGTCACTTTGCTCTCTGTTTCCACGCTATAGTCCGACTCGGTCCGAGTGACAACTTGTAGTTCTTGATGGTGACTTTCCCCAACAGGTATCACTAACTTTCCCCCCACTGCTAATTGCCGTAAAAGTTTTTGCGGGATCTCTGGTACCGCCGCAGCAACCAAAATGGCGTCAAAAGGACTTTCATTCAACCAACCGGAAAAGCCATCCCCATATCGAAGGTGCACATGATATAGCTGCAAGTCGGCTAGCCGTTGTTGTGCTTGCAAGTATAGATCTTTTATCCGCTCCACGGAAAAAACGATAGGAAATAATTGAGCCAACACGGCCGCCTGATATCCGCAGCCGGTTCCCACTTCTAAAACACGTTTATTAGCCAAGCTATCACTCAACGCAATTTCACACATGCGCGCGACTACAAAGGGTTGCGAGATTGTCTGCCCCTGACCGATGGGCAAAGATACGTCATCATAGGCTTTGTGGGCCAATGCTTCGTCCACAAATAGATGGCGAGGTGTTCGTCGCATCGCCTCCAAAACCCTACTGTCACTGATACCAGAGTACTTTAAGCGATCGATTAGTCTGTCCCGGGTCCTTTGGGAAGTCATGCCAATGCCGTCGGCGGCAGAATGGATGTTCAAACTTCCGTTAGCCATTCTGCCAATCGATCTATCTGTGAATGTCTGGTGAGATCCACCTGGATTGGGGTGACTGAAACATATTTTTCACGTATGGCAAAAAAATCAGTGCCGGGACCTGCGTCCTGTTCAGGGCCCGCGGCACCTATCCAATAGATCCTTCTGCCCCTAGGATCATGAGCTGTGATGGTGGGCTCCGCCTGATGGCGGTGCCCAAGCCGGGTAGCGCGAAACCCTTTGATCTCTGGCCACGGGATATCCGGCACATTGACATTTAAAATGGTGTCGGCGGGAAGTGGATTTCGACGCATCTCTTGGAGCAACAGCAGTGCCGCATTTGCCCCCGTTTGATAATGTTTCACCTCTCCACTGGCCATCGACACCGCCATGGCGGGTAAGCCAAGAAAACGTCCTTCTGTGGCGGCTGCCACGGTTCCCGAGTAGAGTGTGTCGTCGCCTAAGTTTGCACCCTCATTGATTCCTGCTATCACCATATCATGTTGTTCCTCTAACAAACCGGTAATAGCCAAATGCACACAATCCGTAGGTGTGCCATCCACGCGAATGAAGCCGTTCTCCATCACATCGGCGCGTAAGGGTTGATTCAGCGTCAGAGAGTTACTGGCACCACTACAGTTGCGTTCAGGTGCCACAACCGTGATCTCTACCTCTTTTGATAAGGTAGCAGCCAATTGCTTTAGCCCAGGGGCCTGATAACCGTCATCGTTGCTTAGTAGAATTCTCACCCTATGGAAATCCTATAGTTATCAATTCGTCATGCACCAGTGTCGTCTATATCAGAACTGATATCCTTAAACTCACCCAATTCTGCCAAAACTGACAAGGCGTACCCACCACGGGGTAAAGTGAATGTGAGCAACAGCTCATCTGTGAACCATTGCCATTGTAACCGCTCAACGGATAAAACCAATGCACGTCTATCCTGTTTTAAACCCACATGCTCCAATCCATCTTTGAGTATGGGATAGTGATGGGCAATTCGCTCCTCCAGCTCTCGGGTGATGTCTGTCACAGGAGCACGGCCTCTTCCCCACAAAGGACCAGAGTTCTCCACTGTCGAGCTGCTCGGCCTAGTCATTTCTGACCAATGACCCAATCTGATATGCTCAGCTAACACTTCATTGAATAAGAAAGCTCGGGCTGCGGAAAGATAGAGTCGCCATTTTGGGGTCTGTTTCGTTCTTCTTTGCAAGAACATTCGTTGTGCATATTCTAAGTTGTTTCCCCAATGACCAAATCTTTGTCTACCGTAATAGTTAGGCACACCCTCGTTCACAATCAGATTCAAGCGCGCCTCAACCAAATTTTTATCACCGATACACTTGGTTAAGCGAATTTTAAAATGATTGGTTTTCAGATCGCCAATACGAATTTTTTTACGACTCTTTTGCTGGCTCAGGATTGTCACCCCTTCAGCCTGAAATTGGGAGAAATCTTTTTGGGTGTCATCCGGTACAGAGAACCACTGACGAGTTAATGCATGGCGATCCTTCATGCCCGCATAGCCAATCTGATCGGTTCTCACTCCACTGAACTCCGCCAATTGCTGCGCCACCCAACGCGTGTTCAGAGATCGCTTTTCAATCCATAGATAGTGATGTTGGCCCTCTCCCTCAGGTTCAAATGCAGGCGTCTCATACACCTGAAAATCTTCCGGTAGGCGTCGCATCTCGCCTTGCAGCGTTGCCGAACCCAATGCCTTGGGCCAAACTCTGATCCGCTCCTGCCAATCTACTGCTTGCTCCATTAGGTCACTTTTTCAATTATCACCACCGCGTGTGCCGCTATGCCTTCTGCCCGTCCTATCGCCCCGAGTTTTTCCGTGGTAGTCGCTTTGATATTCACCTGTTCTTGTGACACGCCTAAGTCAGTCGCGATATTGCGTCGCATCGCATCTATATGGGGTGAAAATTTAGGTGCCTGGGCAACCAATGTGACATCACAATTGACTAAAATATACCCCTTATTATTTAATTTTTCATACACTGACTTGAGCAGCTCCCGACTATTCGCATTGCGGTAGCTTTGATCGCTGTCGGGGAAATGTTGTCCGATATCACCTAATGCCGCAGCGCCCAATAGTGCATCCATCAATGCATGAAGCGCCACGTCGCCATCTGAATGAGCCACCAATCCCTGATGGTGTGGGATCCTCACCCCAGCAATAGTGAGAAAATCTCCTGAACCAAACTTGTGCACATCAAATCCATGACCAATTCTCACGTCAAGCCTATCCTACCCTGTTCCTATTGCTCTTAATCGAATTTAAAAAGTAATGAACTGCACTGGCCGAAAACAAAAGTCGCTTTTAGTTGTGTTGGGCCAACCTCGAACCCTTTATCTTAACAGGCCAACACTCTATACAACTATTCAAAGTCTCTGTAGATAATGTTCCGCCAACGAGAGATCGCCATACTGCGTCACTTTAATGTTTTCCGCACCACCCTCTACTAAAGCATAATCGCCACCAATCAGTTCAACTGCTTGCCCCTCATCGGTGGCCTTCAGATGTCGATCCTGGCATGACACCAAAGCCTCTTTTAAAGTGCGATAACGAAACATTTGTGGCGTTAACGCACGCCAAAGACATTCGCGATCTACGGTCGTCACTTTTTGATGGTTTTTTTTTCGTTTCATCGTATCGATCACTGGCAATACCAGTATGGCACCTTCTCCATGTTTTTCAGCCGCACGCATCAATTTTTGCAAATCCGCTAACTGCAAGCAAGGACGCACTGCATCATGAACCACAACCCAGTCTGAGGGTTTCGCTGAACTCTGTATACACTCTAATGCGGATAAAACCGAGTCACCGCGTTCCGCGCCGCCGATAGTCCTGATCACTCTCGCGTCGTCTGCCAAGAAGGTGTGCCCAAAGTAATCGTCCTTTTCAGCGAGAGCGACGACTACATGAGATAATTCTGGACATTGCAACAATGCGCTTGCGCTATGTTCCAACAAAGTTTTGCCCAACAACGGTTGATATTGCTTCGGACGCTCCGTGCCGAACCTTTTTCCCACTCCCGCAGCAGGTAGCACGCCCCAATAAGCTGGTTGGGTTTTACTTTGACCCACGCTGTTATCCCAAGTTTATATCGTTATTCGGTTGCAAGGCTGGGTTGAATAAATTGATAAAACTCTTCGCCCTGTTTCACCATACCCAACTCCATACGGGCACGCGCTTCTATGGCTTCTGTGCCATGACGCAGATCTTCCACTTCCGCATATAGGACTTGATTGCGCTGGAGCAGTTGTTCATTAATCTGTTGTTGCCGCGACACTTCCTTTCTCAACGTCCAGACCTCCGCCAAACTACCCTTACCAATCCATAGATTGAATTGAATGACAACAATAAATAATAGAATCGCGCCCACAAGCCAACGCACGGAGAGACGCGTGGTTAAATCCACGCTAAAAAGATCCCTTGCAAAAAAGTAGACATTTTCTTTAAATATCCTTCAATTACCGCGATCTAATTGATTAAAAATAGTTCGCCCCGGATAGTGTGCATGGTTCGCCAACTTCTCTTCGATTCGAATCAATTGATTATATTTAGCAATGCGATCTGATCGGGACAAGGAGCCGGTTTTAATTTGACCCGCCCCTGTGGCCACTGCCAAATCTGCAATCGTAGTATCTTCGGTTTCGCCAGATCGATGGGATATGACGTTATTGTAATTGGCACTCTTCGCTAGCGAAATGGCCTCTAATGTTTCTGTCAGGGTGCCAATCTGATTCACCTTGATTAATATCGCATTGGCAATATTCTGATCAATACCTTGCTGCAGAATTTTGCTGTTTGTCACAAATAGGTCGTCGCCCACCAACTGCACTTGTCTACCGATTCGTTCTGTTAATAGTTTCCAACCATCCCAATCACTTTCATCCATACCGTCTTCAATCGAATAGATAGGATAGCGTTTCGCTAACCCTTCTAAATACTCGACAAATTCAGCGGCAGAGAGTTTTCTATTCTCAGAACTCAAGTGATAATAGCCGTCAGAGTAGAGCTCACTTGAGGCCACATCGAGCGCCAATACGACATCCTGACCTAAATGGTACGCAGTCTTATCTACTGCTTCCACAATGACTTCCAATGCGGCTTCGTTTGACACAAGATCGGGGGCAAATCCGCCCTCATCACCCACTGCTGTATTGAGTCCGCGCTCTTGCAATACTTTTTTCAAGGAATGAAAAATCTCAGCGCCACAGCGAATGGCTTCACGCAGGCTACTACTGCCTACCGGCATAATCATAAACTCTTGTATGTCGACACTGTTGTCTGCGTGCGCGCCACCATTCAATATATTCATCATCGGCACCGGTAAACTCATCGCGCCGTCGTGATTCAAATATTCAAACAGATTTTGATTCTGTGAGGCAGCTTGAGCATAGGCAAATGCCATAGAGACGCCCAGTAGCGCATTCGCACCCAACCTACTTTTATTTTCAGTTCCGTCTAACTCTATAATTCGGCTATCCAGTTGGCTTTGACTCTCAAACTTAGTGTTTGCCAATGCCTGATAGATCTCACCATTAATGTGCTCCACCGCGTGTAACACACCTTTACCTAAATATCTTTTTTTATCTCCATCTCTTAGTTCGATGGCTTCCCGTGATCCAGTCGAGGCGCCAGACGGAACTGCGGCGCGGCCATAGTGGCCACTTTTTAAATAGACTTCTGCTTCTACTGTTGGGTTTCCTCTAGAATCTATGATCTCTCTACCGACAACGCGAACGACTTCAGACATACTTCTCTTCCTGCACTAATTTGCTTCTGCTTCGATAAAACCATGACGTTTGACTAGTTGATCTAACTCTTTCAATGTAGCCATTAAGGGCTGCATCTTCGCCAATGGCCACGCATTTGGTCCATCACTTAACGCCTTTTCGGGATTGGGATGTGTCTCCATGAATAATCCCGAAATGCCCGCCGCAACGGCGGCTCGTGCTAGGGCTGGTACATACTCACGCTGACCGCCCGATGCGTCTCCCTGACCACCAGGCAACTGCACTGAGTGAGTGGCATCATAAACCACTGGACACTGCGTCTGACGCATGGCCACCAACGAACGCATATCAGAGACTAGGTTGTTATATCCAAAAGAGACGCCTCTCTCGCATACCATGATCTGATCATTACCTGTAGTACGCGCTTTGTTCACCACCTGCGTCATGTCCCAGGGTGCCAAAAACTGCCCTTTCTTGATATTCACCGGCCGACCGGTTTTCGCCACATTTAAAATAAAATTCGTTTGACGACACAAGAATGCAGGGGTTTGCAGAACATCTACGACCTCGGCCACTTCGTCTAAAGGGGTATCTTCATGCACATCAGTTAAGACTGGCACATCTAACGTTTGTTTGACCTTTTGTAGAATGTGTAACCCCGACTGCAATCCCAAACCACGAAAACTGTTAATCGAAGAACGATTGGCTTTATCGAAGGAGGATTTAAAAATAAAAGGGATCTCGAGCGCAGCGCAGAGTTCCTTTAACGTGCCAGCTGTGTCGACCACCAACTGTTCGCTCTCGATGACACACGGGCCTGCAATTAAAAACAGGGGCTTGTCTAAGCCCACCTCAAATCCGCTTAGAGTCATCCCACTTTCCGCCGTTGCGCTTCACTATAGGCACGCGCTGCAGAGACAAACCCGGTAAACAGAGGATGTCCATCACGGGGATTAGAAGTGAACTCAGGATGAAACTGACAGGCAACAAACCATGGATGATCTGTTAACTCAATGGATTCCACCAACTCACCGTCCAGTGATCGACCACTAATTGTCAAGCCTGCCGCTTCTAATCGTTCAAGATAACCATTGTTCACTTCATATCGATGTCGATGCCTTTCGTGAATCACCTCTGATTGGTAAATCTCACGTATCAAGCTGCCTTCTGCGAGACAGGAAGGCTGACCACCCAAGCGCATGGTGCCCCCTTTATCGGTGGCATCATCCCGATATTCAACTATGCTGCCCTCTTTCCACTCGGTGACCAAAGCGATGACAGGATCAGGGGTTGCTTCAAAAAACTCTGTACTATGTGCCGACTCGATACCCGCTTGATGGCGCGCAAACTCCATCACCGCCACTTGCATACCTAAACAAATCCCCAAAAAGGGGATCCTATTTTCTCTGGCATATTGAACCGCTCGGATCTTGCCCTCCACGCCGCGTTGGCCGAATCCGCCTGGCACGAGGATAGCGTCTAAATGATTCAGAACGCCGCAACCTTCCTTTTCTAGGCCCTCGGAATCTATGTATTCTATATTGACTCGGGTGCGAGTTTTAGCGCCTGCATGACTTAAAGCTTCAGAGAGAGATTTGTAGGATTCCGTTAAATCAACATACTTACCCACCATACCGATGGTGATCTCTCCGTTGGGATTCTCTACAGCATGTAAAAAAGACTTCCATTCACCAAGATCTGCTTCAGGGGCCTCTAATTGAAACTTTTCTACTACGATTTCATCTATTCCCTGCGCGTGTAACATCAACGGGACTCGGTAGATGTTATCCGTGTCAATTGCTGAAATGACCCCTCGCGGTGCCACGTCGGTAAAGAGTGCAATTTTACGCTTCTGCTCTTCGGGTAACTCTTGCTCACTGCGACATATCAAAATATCAGGTTGAATACCAATACTGCGTAACTCCTTCACTGAATGCTGCGTCGGCTTAGTTTTAAATTCACCTGCTGCGGCAATAAAGGGTACCAAGGTCAGGTGAATAAAGAGGGTATTTTTTGGACCCAGCTCCGCCCGCATTTGCCGAATCGCCTCTATAAAGGGTAGGGATTCGATATCGCCCACGGTGCCGCCAATCTCTACTAATGCGACTTCCGCATTGTTGGCTCCTTTAATAATACAACGTTTGATTTCATCTGTGATGTGGGGGATCACTTGAACCGTCGCGCCCAGATAGTCACCGCGCCGCTCTTTACGAATCACATTTTCATAGATTCGACCGGTGGTGAAGTTATTGCATTGTTTCATCTTGGTGCGTACAAAACGCTCGTAATGGCCCAGATCAAGATCGGTTTCTGCGCCATCGTCGGTGACGAACACCTCACCATGCTGAAAGGGACTCATGGTTCCGGGATCCACATTGATGTAGGGATCTAACTTTAAGAGGGTGACGCCTATTCCACGGGATTCAAGAATTGAGGCCAGCGATGCGGAAGCGATGCCTTTCCCTAAGGAAGAAACCACACCACCAGTGGTAAAGATAAAACGAGTCATTGAAACCTTATATATCACCTACAAGTGAAACGTGACTCTGAATGGCCAACTGTCCGAAAAATACAAGCTAACAGAAAGACTAATCAGACTCAACGAACAGCCGGAGCAGGCTGTACAAGATATGGCAGACTATTTTAAATTGATACCCTCATAGCGTCAATCTGATGACACAATTCTTTATGCCAAATGAGTCGCTTTTTGTTCTCTTATGGGTTGCCACACTATTTGCCAACCATCTGATTCGGTGAGATATTGTTGCTGAAAATAGTTCGTACCCACGATGTGAATAATTTCCTCGTCCAATACCAATAAAGGGACTCTACGCCGCTCCCAGGGCGGCATAGCCTGTTGCTGAAACCATTTTTTAAGTCGTTGATGAAAACCACCTCGCATCAGTAGCCGCTCCCCACCTTGGTAAAATCTCACCTTAAGCCGCCTGTGTTGTTGTTTATTGAGACTGATCCCTGCGCCACCATAGTGAGCATTTAAGATCCCCAAATCAGCTGGCAAATTCAGCGGCTGATGCAGATCCCAAGTCTGACACCAGGTTTCTGGTGGCATGTGAAATGGCTTTGTGGCATAGAGTGCTTGCCGGTAACGCCGGATCTCAACACCGGGCCAAGCCACTCGGGGCTGCGCCTGTTCGCCCGCATAGACGAGTTCCGTTAACAGGATCTCCATCTGTCGACTGGAGGGAAGGGACAGCTCCAAGCGTTGCAACCAAAGGCGAAGCAGATGTTTCAATTGTGCGCGACTCAGCTCTTTGATGTCATGCAATTCAAACTTTTGCCCATCCTCACTCAAATAATGGCGCAATTTATCACTACCGTATTCATCCAGCAGGACGCTGATCTCGGCCATGTGAGTGCTCGATCGCGCAATGGTGTGTGACGCGCTTGGCCAACGTTGCACGATAATCGGCATCAACTGATGACGGATATAATTCCGATCAAATTTTTCATCCAGATTGCTTGGATCTTCTAGCCACTTGATCTCATGCTCAATACAATACTGTTCGATCGCCTGCCGACTCACGGATAATAGGGGGCGCACATGGAATCCGTTGCCAAACTGCTTTATTTCTGGCATCGCTGCTAATCCTTTCGGTCCCGCACCCCGTAACAACTGGATCAAAAAGGTTTCCGCCTGATCATTTAAATGATGCGCGGTCACCAACGTCCCTCCCTGTGGCATCTGTCCGGCTAAAGCTCTATATCGAATGTCCCTCGCCTTAGCTTCTAAACTCTCACCAGATATCAGCTCTAGCGCTACTTGGATCTGAGTAAATTGCACATTTAATGCGCGACAAAATTCCTCACAGTACTTTCCCCACTGCTCTGCATCTGGATGTAATCCATGATCCACATAACAGGCCGCCAATTGAAAGCCCTTCAACGCTTTTAAACGGGCAAATAGATGGGTTAATGCTAAAGAATCCGCCCCACCACTGATAGCCAACAGATAGCGGGAAGAGGGGCTCAGCCTCTCTAAAAAAAGACCAAGTTCATCAACAGATAGGGGCATAAGAGATTGCCCGATAAAGACTATTCTTTAAAGACACCGATATCCATTAATCTTTGATACCGCTGCTCCAATAGCTCATCAATGGATAAGGTCTGAATGTTTTTAAGGTTTTCTGCTATAACCGTCGCCAGGCTATTGGCCACAGTATCGTGATCTCGATGCGCGCCACCTAAAGGCTCTGAGACGACCTCATCTACCAAACCTAGGTTTTTTAGCTTATCTGAAGTCATATTCATCGCTTCGGCAGCTTCTTCGGCCTTGTCTGCACTTTTCCATAAAATAGATGCACATCCCTCTGGCGAGATCACAGAGTAGGTGCTGTATTGCAGCATCAATAATCGATCTCCCACGCCAATTGCCAGCGCGCCTCCAGATCCCCCTTCTCCTATCACCGTACAGAGGATCGGTACCCTTAGTTGCGCCATCTCAAACAGATTTCGCGCAATCGCCTCGCTCTGGCCCCTCTCTTCTGCACCGACACCGGGATAGGCACCGGGTGTATCTATAAAAGTTAACACCGGTAGAGAAAAACGTTCCGCTAACTTCATTACTCTTAAAGCTTTGCGGTAACCTTCAGGACGAGGCATACCAAAATTACGCTTAATTTTTTCTGCTGTATCCCGACCTTTTTGATGACCAATCACCATCACCGACTGATCTTGAAATCGTGCTAAGCCACAGACTAAAGCAGGATCATCGGCAAACGCACGATCCCCGTGGATCTGCTCAAAATCTGTGAAGATTCGCGAAACATAATCTAAAGTGTAGGGTCTGAGCGGATGGCGAGCAATTTGCGCGATTTGCCAATCCGTCAATGATGAAAAGATCTGCCGCCTTAAATTCTGACTTTTGGTTTCTAGACGTTCAATCTCCTCGGCAATATTTATTTCGTTGTCAGTTCCCACGAAGCGAAGTTCTTGCAACATCTGTTCAAGTTCCGCTATCGGTTTCTCGAAGTCTAGATAATCTAATTGTGCACTGGCAGGACGATTAGCCATAATATTTTTACCTAACCACTAGTTTTGTGGCGTTATTGTATCGAAATGCTCCCGAACACTCCACGCAGAGGGTAATAATTGTGATTGTCACACAAATTAGCTTTAAATAGGTCGATTTGCGCCTACCCTAGTCACCTCTGCGCTGTTGTTAAGTTCGCTCGCAACACAAATTGTGAATCCTCTATATCGTGTCAGTCTGACAGTCTTGTTGTGGCGCCACCCGTCAAAATATCACCTTCTCTTTAGCAATGGGGCAGATCTAGCCATATTCAAGCTGAACCCGATCCGGCCCCAATAGCTCATGCAGTGATTCCAGCAGCGGATCTTCTGGATGAACCCGCCAATCCGCCCCAAGGGGCACTGAAGTCTGACACTCTTGTTTCAAATACTGTATCACCACCGGACAGCTACCACCTTGGTAGTGGGTCAGTAACTGCTTTAACGAATCCAATAGGACTGCTGATTGGCCCTCTTTCTTCAGTGTCAGCGCCAATTTATCTGCATAGCGCTCACGTGCGTTGACCAGGTTCATTAATGCCAACGCAGTTAAACGAACGCTGTTGTCGCGGCCAGCATTGAGCTCGCCCTGAACCACTAGGATCTCCCCTTGCCGCACATATTTTTGGTCTCGCTCCAATACGTCCGCAAACACCGCCACTTCCGATTGGGCACTTTGATCCTGCAAGGTAACAAACGCCATGCGTTCACCCCTTTTTGTTTCCATTTTACGTACCGCAATCACCAAGCCTGCCACTAACACCTTAGAGTGAATTTTAGGATCCAATCCACTCAGCTTAGAGGTAGTAAAGTGCTTCAGTTCACTCTCATACTGTTCCAATGGATGACCACTTAAGAACAAACCCAAGGACTCTCTTTCATACTGCAATTTTACTCTTTGTGACCAGGGCGAGACTCTGTTGTACTCAACTTTCGGCCCTTTTTCCGCTGAACTAGCACCACTACCGAAAAGATCCGACTGTCCCAATTGTCTATCGCGCTCTGCCTGCTCGGCCGCTCGTAGCGCGTCGGGCAGGGTCGCCATCAATACCGAGCGCTCCACCTCGAAACAGTCTAAACTGCCCGAACGAATCAAAGCCTCAAACACGCGCTTATTGGTTTTTAGCCCGACTGTGCGCACACACAACTCAAACAAATTTTTATATGGGCCGTGCTGGTCTCGATCCTCGACAATCTCCGACACCACTGATTCTCCAACTCCTTTGATCGCCCCCAATCCGTAAACGATTTGATTATCGCCAGTGGCGGTAAACTTATATTCGGAGCGATTCACACAAGGCGGAATAATTTCAAGTGCTTGATCGGCGCAATCATTTATCAACATCACAATCTTATCCGTATTATCCATATCCGCTGACAAAACCGCCGCCATAAAATCTGCGGGATAATGGGTTTTTAACCATGCGGTTTGATAAGACACCAATGCATAAGCCGCTGAATGAGATTTATTAAATCCGTATCCGGCAAACTTCTCCATTAAATCGAAAATGAATTCAGCGGTTTCCTTATCAACCTGTCTTTCAGCGGCGCCGGTCAAAAAGATCTCCCGCTGCTTGGCCATCTCCTCAGGTTTTTTCTTGCCCATCGCACGACGTAGAATATCCGCCGCACCCAACGTATAGTTCGCTAACACTTGCGCGATTTGCATCACCTGTTCTTGATAGAGGATAACACCATAGGTAGGCTTTAAAATGGGCTCCAGATCGGGATGAGGATACAGCACCTTGGCTTTACCATGTTTGCGTTCAATGAAGTCATCCACCATACCCGATTGCAGCGGACCGGGTCGAAACAGCGCTACCAATGCTACGATATCTTCAAAGGTATCTGGTTGAAGACGCCGAATCAGATCTTTCATGCCTCTAGACTCTAGCTGAAACACTGCGGTGGTGTGACACGCTTGCAATAAACGATAGACTTCTGCATCCTCTAATGAGATGTGTTCAATATCTATTGGAGACTGATCATTTTGTTGTCGCTTGATGTTAATACTGCGGATCGCCCAATCAATAATGGTTAAGGTTCTCAAACCCAAGAAGTCAAATTTAACTAGCCCTACCGCTTCAACATCATCCTTATCTAACTGGGTGACTAAATTGCCGCCGCCTGCTTCACAATAGAGTGGTGTGAAGTCCGTCAATTTAGACGGCGCAATGACCACACCACCTGCATGCTTCCCGGCATTGCGCGTCAACCCTTCAAGTTGGCGAGCCATGTCTATTAGTTCCTGCACCTCGGCCTCGTTTTGATATCGCTGTTGCAACTCTGGCTCTTGTTCCAGGGCTTTTTCAAGGGTGATATTCAACTCAAAGGGAATCAGTTTGGCTAGCTTATCGACAAAGCCATAGGGATGACCAAGCACTCTACCCACATCACGCACCACTGCTTTCGCTGCCATCGATCCGTAGGTGATGATCTGTGACACCTTGTCGCGACCATAAGTCTGTGCCACATATTCAATGACTCGATCTCTGCCTTCCATGCAAAAATCCACGTCGAAATCTGGAAGGGATACCCGCTCTGGATTGAGAAACCGTTCAAAAAGCAAATCGTAGGCAATGGGATCCAAATCGGTGATGCCCAAAGAATAAGCCACTAAGGAACCGGCTCCCGATCCTCGGCCAGGACCGACTGGGATACCATTCTCTTTAGCCCAACGAATGAAGTCTGACACAATGAGGAAATAACCGGGGAATCCCATCCCCATGATCACTTGAAGTTCTTCTTCCAGCCTCTGGTGATATTCTTCATCGTCTAGTGTCTGTGGAGAATTATTTTTGATCTCCAGCAACCGCTGCGCTAAACCTTCACGGGCTAACTGGCAAAAGTAACTTTCTGTAGTATGTTCTGAGGGTATGGGAAACTCAGGTAGATAATATTCACCTAAACCGAGCTCCAAATTACAGCGCTTCGCTATTTCTACACTGTTTTGTAACGCCTCGGGTAGATCTGCAAATAACTGCTGCATCTCCTCTATCGATCGCAAATATTGCTGTTCGCTATAGGTTCGTGGTCGTCGTGGATCGGCAAGCATCTTGCCTTGATTAATACAGACCCTCACCTCATGCGCGTCGAAATCCTCTTGCTGCAAAAAACGCACATCGTTAGTTGCCACTATAGGTAAGCTCAATTCTTTCGCTAATACAACTGTTTCATGCAGTAACATCTCTTCTTGTGCACGACCGGTCCGCTGTACTTCAAGATAGAATCGATTGGGAAACACATTTTGCCAATCGGCGCACAGGCGGCCCGCTTCAGTTGTATTTTTCTCTAATAGAGCATGAGCCAATGGTCCATCAGCAAAACCCGACAATAAAATGAGTCCTTGAGCATGATCCTGCAACCAGCTCGACTCCAGTTGTGGCACACCCTGTTCTTGGCCCTCTATATAAGCTAAAGAGATGAGATGAGTTAAGTTAGAGTAGCCCTGCCGATTTTGGCAAATAAGCGTGATTCGGGCAGGCCGTCTAGGATCCGCTTCGTTTTTCAAAAACAGATCGGCGCCCACAATGGGTTTGATACCTGTACGCTGAGCCGCTTGGTAAAATTTAACCAGCGCAAATAGATTGTTCACATCACTAATGCCCACAGCAGGCATATTGAATTCTGCAACCTGTGACGCCAAAGGCTTCACTCGCACCAAGCCATCCACCATGGAGTATTCGGTATGCACCCGTAGATGAACAAACCCAGGAGAATCCATTACTCACCTGCTCCGTTCATTTGCGCCACATAACTCCCGGTAAATTCTGCGGCACAGACGCCCTGAAGATCGATCACGACTCGGAGTTCAAGTCTGGCTCGCTGTCGTTGTTTTAAATCCTGCAAAAAAATCTGCCAATTCTCTACATCAGGTATTAAGCAAACAGCAGAGAAATCGGATTCAATGGGTTTTCTAAATTTGCTCTGATGTTTTGCCAACACCACAGAGGCGTTTAATTTTTCTTCTCGTAAGCGAATATTCAACCAAGCCCAGCCGGTTAAAATCATGAGTGTGGAGATGCTACCGGCAAACGCAGTCTGATGAACATTGGTATTGAGCGCAAAGGGAACGCGATAAATCAATCCTTGCTGACTATAAGATTCTAATTTCAATCCCATTGCTTGAGCTAATGGTATCCCTTGCAGGATCTCTTTCGTCACCTGCTCTGCAAGCTCATTCATTTACTGTACCTTGTTATGATTTTTCACTGGCGCAAAACTGCGACGATGACAACTAATCGGACCAAACTGCCTGAGCGCAGTTAAGTGCGCTTTGGTGCCATACCCTTTATGCTGATCGAAACCATATTGTGGAAACTCATCGTGCAAAAGGATCATTTCTCTATCCCGAGTCACTTTCGCCACGATCGATGCCGCGCCAATGGCGGTTACCAGAGCATCCCCCTTTATAATGGCTTGGCACTGATACTGAGTATCCGGGCAACGATTGCCATCCACCAATACCAAGTCAGGCTCGGTGCTTAGAGAGTCTATCGCTCTTTTCATTGCCAATAGAGCAGCCTGTAGGATATTAATAGTGTCAATTTCCTCCACCTCTGCACGGCCCACACTCCAAGCTAATGCCTCAGAAGTAATGGCAGAATAGAGAGAGTCACGTTTGCTCGCGCTGAGTTGTTTGCTGTCTTTGATTCCCACGATTGAGCAGTCAGTGGGTAAGATCACGGCGGCGGCGACCACCGGTCCTGCGATGGGGCCTCGGCCAACTTCATCTACACCGGCTACTAGTTGCTTGGGATCCCTCGCGCACTGCCGAGGATCGGCGAAAGTTGAATGGTTCCGCTGCATTATGTCTCTTTCAAACGGGGCATTAACTGCACCAGGTTACAGGGTTGGGTGCGACTATCCAGCTGAGATTGAATGATGTGACTCCAAGCTAGCTGGCAAGCATCTGTCGATCCTGGGATACATATCACTACCGTCCCATTGGCGACTCCCGCCAAACATCGAGATTGCAGTGTAGATGTACCAATCTCTTGATAAGACAGCGCACGAAACAGTTCACCGAATCCATCAATACACTTATCCAACAACGGCAAAATCGCCTCTGGCGTACCATCCCGGCCGGTTAACCCAGTTCCCCCAGTGGTCAACACCACTTGAACTGTGCTGTCCGCTATCCATTGCGACACCAAAGCGCGGATCTGATAGCGATCATCCGCGACGATATGTCGCGCCTTAATCTGATGTCCTGCGTCCAATGCACACTTTTCCAACAGATCTCCAGAAGTATCGTTTTCCCTCGTACGACTATCGGAGATAGTTAAAATAGCCAGCGCCAAGGATTGAAATTCTTTTTCAGCTGCTGACATGTTTGACTCCTTCTTCGCATTTTAGTCTACGCTATGAGATTAGATTACGGCTTGCGCCAAAGCGCATTGTGGCTCAGAATCACCACCTTTGCCATGCCCCTTTGCATCAACCACGCAGCTTATTTTTCAACAGGTATAGACATCAATGAATCCTGTGTTGACCACACAATTTGCTCTATTAGTCACCGCAAATGTATGTTTTTTCATGGGACATAGCATCTTCTTGTTGCTACCGAAATATCTGGTCATTGAACTTAAAGTGGGTGAAACCGCCATTGGTCAGGCCATGGCTATTTTCGGATTCATGGCCTTACTCACTTTAGCCATTATCGGATCACTGGCAGATAAATTTGGTCGCCGACTGTTCATGCTTGCCGGTGCCCTGGTGATGGCTATCACCGCATTCTCTTTTATCTTTGTGACTCAATATAGCACGCTGGTGTTACTGCTCCGGGCCCTACAGGGATTGGCCTTCCCCTGCTGGTTTGTCTGCTCTTCCACTATGGTGGTGGATTCAGTAGAGCCGCAACTTCGCGGCAGCGCACTTGGCATCTTTGGTATTTCCACGCTAATCACCCATGGTCTCGCCCCTTCTCTGGCTGAATGGCTTGCTTTACAAAGAGACTTCGATACAGTGTTTTTAGTGTCGATGGGTTTTTGCTTCACTGCTGTTTTTTTTACGTTACTGCTGCAAGATAAGCATTTGGGTGTGACGACAAATTCAGAGCCACGTCCGATTTGGCGGTTGTTAAAACTAAACTCAATCTTCTATCTAGTGCTCACTGCTATTTTATCAGGTGTTGGATTTGGTGCTGTACTCACCTATTCACAACCACACGCCCTGTCCAAAGGATTAAATACCGTCAGCTATTTTATCATTGCCTATGCCGTCAGCTCTATCCTAGTTAGATTATTTTTTTCTCGACTCACGGATCATCCTCGCCCCAGACTCATTGTCATTCCTTCCATATTGACAATGGCCAGCGGCATCTTGATGCTCACCTGGCTCAATTCTTACACCATATTTGTTCTTGCTGGTGTGTTGGTGGGGTTAGGTCATTCCCTAAATTACCCCACAATGAACGCCCTATTAATCAATAGAGTCCGTGCGAGTGAAAGGGGCAAAGGTATGTCGCTATTCGTAGGCGGCTTTAATCTGGGTGCCACTTTTGGACAGGTCATATTTGGTTATGTCGCCTCTTTGTTTTCTCTATGGTTAGTATTTCCCAGTGCAGCTTTGTTAGTTGCTATGGGTGCAGTGTCATTTTATCTAGCCACCTTAGATCGTCATTCAGCGATAAAGGAACCGCTATAGGTATCAGTTTTAAACAAATAAACAAGCAACAATCAAAGTTGCGTCAGCTCCACCAACTGACGCAACCGTATGTAAGAGGGTCTAGTTTAACTGACAGCTCAATGTCTTATAGAAAACAGTTTAATCAATGGCGAGGAATTGTTTATGACCATACCATTTTGGTGCCTACTGATCATGGTACTACTGCCTTATGCTCTCTCCTCCTTAGGCGGACTCTATCGATGGAGACAGTTTGGTAATTATGAAAATAAACATCCTAGAGAGCAGATCACACAATTGGAAGGTATGGGCTCAAGGATCTATGCTGCACAACAGAATACCTGGGAAACCTTACCGGTCTTTGCCATAAGTGTGTTTGTGGCGCATCTATCACAAGCGAACGCAGAACACTCGGCACTGTTGTCTATCTTATTCGTTGCATTACGCATTGCATATGGTGTGGTGTACATCATGGATCTCGACATACTGCGCACCCTTATCTTCACCCTCGCCTATGGATGCTGCCTTGGCTTGTTTTATTTGGCGATAGTGACACCTTAAAATTCCGGCTATCCATACCAAACTTTAATTTCTGCAACCCAGGTTTGATTTTCTGTACCTTGATTCAGTGCGAGTTCAAATTGATTGCGATCAAATTCCGATTGTGACAATAGCGCTATCGGCATAAAAACTTCAACCGCAACTTTATTATCCAAGTAATGTAAAATGGTCTGATTTCTCTTTTCAATGTAGGGAATATTGTGCCAATGGGACTCCAGTATCTTGAGTACTTCAGATCGCAATGGCAACAAATCCAGTGTCCCCATTTCCTTATCTTTTAGATCATCATTTTCTGCATCAATATGAAAAGTCACATCCTCAATGTCTTCAAACTCACGTATCACTTTACGACTGGCCCAATGAGCAATTTGGTGCCCCTCTGATACACTGATATCAGGCGCAACTTGAATATGCACATCCAAATAAGCGTGAGGCCCAAGTCTGCGACTTCTTAAACTGTGTACATCTACCACACCACTGACTTCTAAAATAGAGTGCCGAATCTTCTCTATCTCTTCAGGAGACAAGGCAGTATCTACTAACTCTTTCACGCTCGGATAAGCGAGATCCACACCTATTTTAATTATCAATAGCGCCACGGCCAACGCAGCCACTAGATCCAGCCATAACCATCCCATCATCGCGCCTGCCACGCCAACCAGTACCACGATAGAACTGAACATATCTGTCCGACTGTGCCAGGCGTTGGCAATGATCAGTTTCGAATTAATCTCTTCTCCAATTTTTTTTGTGTAACGAAAAACCCATTCCTTGGAGACAATAGAAATAAAAGCGACGCACAATGCCGGCCAGGTGGGAACCAATAATTCGTCTTTGTTCCACAAGCGTTGTGCATTGTCATAAAAAAGCGCCAAGGCAACGAAAACCAAAAAACTACCCAATACCACTGTACCAAAGGTTTCAAACCGCCCGTGACCATAGGGATGGGACTCATCCGGATCTTCTCCAGAATATCGGGACACCAGAACCACGCCCAGATCGGTGAGCAAATCAGAAAGAGAATGCACACCATCCACTACCAATGCATGGGAATGGGCAACATAACCGACGATAATTTTCATTGCGCCTAGAAGGGCATCGATCACACTACCCACCAAGGTCACTCGTACCGCCAGTTGGGTTCGATTCACTACAGTATTCATCACTTCCTCATATCACTGATGGCCGTCCATTCTCACCAAAGGTATTTGAATCGGTTTTACCTTGCTAGTGAAAGTCACCAAATGAGCACAGATAGAGATCCCTACCCACACGATATTCAAAGTAGGGTTCGACTCTTAAATATTGTATCAAGGAAAAGGTATGACTAGACACTGTCTACCACCTATTAATACAGCTAACATGTGACTCACCAAATTAAAATTGCTCACTCGAATCAAGCAAATCATCTGTACTATCAATTGCCCAACTTTCCTCCTGATGTGGCTCCGACATCACCACTCTTAATAGGAAAATAGGTGCCAGCCATAAACCACACCCGTGCTATCCTCTCCGCTATCAGCAGATCCCATGCGTTCATGCTGGCTCCGCCTACGCCTGTTGGATGTAGAAAACCAGATCGGTTTACCAAATGAAACAAGCCGGCTCATTTCACGCACCACGAAAGCATTCGCGATAACACACAGGTCTTTGCCGCAGAAGGTAACGCGTGCCGATCACTTTTCAGATTGTAAAAACAGCATCCTATCCCTGGCTTTTATAAATCTAAAGCACTATACACAACTGATTCTTAGTCAATAAATCAATTTAATATATGCCTTGAGGTAATGAGAACAATTCACACGCTGTCTCAATTTCAAGCAGACAATGTTTTTAAATAGCCATGCAGCAGACCTCTGTCTTTAGTTATTGACTAAAATTCAACATCTTATCATATTCATTTTTCACACCTTTGTTCGTCTCCTATCCATTGATGCCTGCTGGCTGTCACATTTTACCAAGCTATCTCGTCTACCTTTGAAATATCACCAAAATCTATGTTGACGAGGGTTGCAGATGAAAAATGAATCATCCCATACAAGCACACCAACAATTGCAGTGATTGGCGGCGGCCTAGCAGGGTTGACTGGCGCCACGCTACTCAGCCAAGCGGGTTATTCCGTCACCCTTTATGAAAAATCCAGCACCTTAGGTGGACGCTCTAAAACGGCGAATCTGTCCGGATTTCGTTTCAATTATGGTCCTCACGCCCTCTACCGAGGAGGACCCGCCTATCAGTCCTTAAAGCAACTGGGGATCCGATTAACCGGTGCACAACCCAGTCTGAGCAAAAACTACCTAACCCTGGACGATCAACTCTATTCGCTTCCGGGCAATCTGTGGCAGTTAACCATCAGCCCATTTTTTAGCTGGCGAGAGAAGTATCACCTTGTCCGCTGGTTGAATCAGATCCAGACAATTGATGCCAGTCGCCTGCATCACCTAACCGCTTCAGAATGGGTATCACAACAGTTTCATCATCACGGATTGAGACTGTGGTTAACCGCACTGATTCGATTAAACACTTATGTTGCTGATCTTGACAAACTAACCGCAGAAGTCGGCTGCCGACAAATGCAACTTTCACTACAACAGGGAGTACTCTATCTAGACGAAGGTTGGCAAAAACTAGTCTCTGAACTCAGCACGATTCTTAAACACCACCAAGGTGAAATCAAATGCAAAACTGCTGTGTCATCTATTCGCCCCGTCAATGGGTTTTGGCAAATTGAATGTGCGAAACGCCAAGGTGCTCAATACAATGCGGTGCTTGTGGCGTTACCTTATCAACAATATCAAAAATTGCTGGCGCCACTTAAGCCAAATATGCCAGCTGAACAAGTTGTGTTCGGCGCCAGCTGGGAGCTAGGATTATCACGTTTGCCCAAACCAAATCGACTATTTGCTTTAGGTTTAGATAGACCCTACTATTTCTCGGTGCACTCCGCCTCGGCGGATCTCGCACCAAAGGGACAGCACACTGTACACGTGGCGAAATATTTGCCGGAAGATGAATCGGGTTCCACCATAGAGATCAAGCAAGAGTTAGAAAAATGGCTAGAGACCATTCAGCCCGGCTGGAGATCGGCGCTAATTACTGAGCGTTTTTTACCAAAAATGAAAATCATCAGTCATCTGACAACCCGCTCGCGCGAAGAATTGGTTCATGACTTGCCTGGTCTAGCAATAGCAGGAGATTGGTGCAGCGACACACACATTTTATGTGATGCCAGTATCGATACCGCCAATAAAGCAGTCTGCAGACTTAAAAGTTATCTCTCCACCGCGACCAACTACGCTCATGCCAGTTGAGTTTGAACAGTATCGAAGCCGCTTATTCGCACTCAGCTACCATATGACCGGTAGTGCTTCTGATGCCGAGGATTTAGTTCAAGAGTGCTATCTGAAATATCATCAGCAGGATAATAAGCAAATCGCAAACCCCGAGGCCTTCTTAGTAAGAGTTCAATCGAATTTGTGTCTGGATCATCTTAAAAGCGCACGTATTAGACGGGAATCCTATGTGGGGCCTTGGCTACCTGAACCCCTGTTGACCACGGAACAGACCCCCGAACAGCAACATGAACAGTATCAACTGTTTGCCTTTAGTCTACTGACGATGATGCAAACTTTGACGCCACTTCAACGCTGCTGTTGGTGCCTCAATGAGATGATGGGATATTCCCATACTGAAATAGCAAAAATATTAAATATCTCGGTGGCAAATAGCCGTCAGCAACTCGCCAGAGCACGTGTAAAGTTATCAGAGACAGATCCACACACGTCAACGAACAAGTCTCATTCCAAAGTCCTTTTAGAGAAATTACTTCTTGCATTGGCCACTGGAGATAAGGATAAGTTGATAAGTTATCTGACAGATACAGTCCAATTACAGGCTGATGGTGGTGGTAAAGTTGTGTGCGCCACCAAACCTATCTCCGGGGTACGTGCCATCTCCCGCTATTTAATCGGGATCAGTCAACGCTACCCTCTAAGCACGCCACCCCAAGCCGCTTGGCTCAATCACCAACCGGGCGTTCTGCTGTATGCAGACGGGCAGATCGATACCGCCATGCTAATTCAGGCTCAGCAACATCAAATTCAGCACATATATATGATTCGTAATCCAGATAAATTGTGGATGCTAAATAGATTGAACCCAAGTCTGACAACCCTTGCCAGGAACTGACCCTTTGATTAGGCTTAGTATCTAAATCACCAAAACAATTGGAGAACACTGATGGCAAATTTGGGCAATATACAGCCAGGAGATATGGCGCCGGAGTTTAGTCTGACTGACGAGACTGGCAATCAGATCAACTTAAAAGACTACCGAGGCAAATGGATAGTACTTTACTTTTATCCAAAAGATGACACCCCAGGATGCACGGTAGAGGCTTGCAGTTTTCGAGACAACTACGAAGTCTTTAAAGATGCAGGCGCTGAAGTGATTGGCGTCAGCTCAGACAATACGGCATCCCATGAAAAATTTGCCAGCAAATACAAACTGCCGTTTAAGTTGGTTAGCGATCCAGATAGCGATGTTCGCCGTCAATATGGCGTCAAAAAGACCATGGGACTATTACCTGGACGTGTCACCTACATCATTAACAAAGACGGAATAGTCGAGCATGTATTTTCATCCCAGTTCGCAGCTAAAAAACATGTGGATGAAGCTTTAAAAATTATTCAACAGAAAAACTGAAGAGATCAGGTGCCAGTCTAGCGGGCGACCAATTCGCACAGGGCTTGTGCAGCTTGCTCGCTGGCATCCAGGCGCAATTGGCGATGAATGTGGCTAAATATCTGTACGGTTTCCGTGTGGTCGGCAAGAGATTGTCGCTCCAGTTCACGGTATAAATTTTCAGCGGTGACCTCATCCTGAATCAACTCTGGTACCAGAGGCCGCTGTGCAAGTAAATTCGGCAGTGAATAGTAGTCTAAACGAATCATTCGCTTAAAGATTTGATGGGTTATCCAGTTGAGACGATACGCCACGACCATAGGTTTCTTAAACAACATAGCTTCAAGGGTGGCCGTACCGCTGGCCAATAAGATCAAGCTCGCAGATTGCATCACCTGTTGTGATTGCCCAAGTACCACTTGTAACTCGAGATTGGGACAGATTAATTCTCTTTGCTGCTGAATATAGTCCACCGCACTTTGGGTCACCAATGGCATCACCAATTGCCATTCGGCATACTGCTGTTGCCATAGCTGTGCCGCCCTTAAAAACGGCTCTGCCAACGCTTTGATCTCTCCCATGCGGCTACCTGGCAGCAAGGCCAAAACAGGTTTTTCCGAGACAGTCATTTCGCTCTGCTGAGAATCAAGCAGTGACAATGGGATCTGATCTGCCAACGGATGACCCACACAAATAGCGGGTACCTTGTTTTGTTGATAGATCTCCAGTTCAAAGGGAAACAGCACCAACATGAGATCCACACTGCGGGCAATGGTTTTGATTCGCCCTTGACGCCAAGCCCACACTGAGGGACTCACATAATGAGCGGTCTTGATTCCCGCACGCTTACATGCCGATTCCAAACCCAAATTAAAGTCAGGCATATCAATTCCCACTACCACATCAGGTTGTTGTTGGATGATCTGCTGTATTAATCTCGTTCTTAAACGCTTCAACCGTGGGTAATGCTTGAGAATTTCAATCAGTCCCATCACCGACAGCTCTTCAATCGAAACGAGAGAATCGAAATCCTCCTGGCACATTTGCTCACCACCCACGCCAAACGCCTGCAACTCGGCGTACTGACGTTTAAGTGCTCGCATCAAATCCGCACCCAGCATATCTCCCGATGCTTCACCGGCGATAATGGCAATCTTCATAGCGGAAAGAAAAGAACCGCTTGCAAAACTTTAGCGCACCACACCGCGGTGTATCGCGCCCGAGAGAAAAGATTGAAACTCGGATACCTCTTGATACTCTGCTGCTAAATCAGAAAGCGCGTCGATGGCTGCGTTTAAGGTGAGCTGACTTCTATAGAGGATTTTATAAGATTGCTTCAACGCAGCCATCTTGTCTCCGCTGATACCTCGTCGCTTCAAACCTTCTAGATTGAGACCACGGGGTACAGCCGGATTACCAGAAACGGTGACAAAAGGGGGGACATCTTGCCTCACCGAAGAATTCATACTTAAGAAAGCAAGCTCACCGACGGTACAAAACTGGTGAACACCTACAAATCCGCCCAATATTGCGTAATCCTGTATCGAGACATGTCCGGCTAGCGTGGCATTGTTGGCAAAAATTGTATGGTCACCCACCTGACAATCATGGGCAATGTGCACATAAGCCATGATCCAATTGTGATGACCAATCTGAGTCACACCACCCCCATCGTCAGTGCCTATATTAAAACTGCAATATTCGCGAATTAAGTTGTCGTCACCGATGACGAGTTTAGTCTTTTCCCCTTTGTACTTTTTATCCTGAGGGATTTCACCAATGGACGAGAATTGAAAAATACGATTGCGTTTACCTATTGTGGTGTCACCTTGAATCACGACATGGGGGCCAATAGAAGTCTCCTCATCAATGGTGACTTGGGCACCGATAATAGAATAGGCCCCAACTTCGACGCTTTCATGTAATTGGGCGTTTGAATCGATGATTGCTGTTGGATGAATCAAAACTCAGCCTTGGTATGTGCGCACATAATTTCTGCCGAGCAAGCTAATTTTCCATCAATCGTCGCTTTAGTCTGAAACTTCCACATATTTTTCACCACACGTATTTTTTGCACGTCAATCAATAATTGATCTCCGGGCACGGCAGGTTTTTTAAATCGTGCTTTATCAATAGAGACCAACAGATAAATGGTGTCTCCCAGTTCGTCAAGCTGCATGGTATGCGCACCTAATACACCTGTTGCCTGGGCCATGGCTTCTAGTATTAGCACTCCCGGCATAATGGGACGAACCGGAAAATGTCCCTGAAAAAAAGGTTCGTTGACAGTGACGTTTTTGATCGCTTTAAGAGAATCACCTTCCACCACCTCAATCACTTTATCCAACAATAGAAATGGATAACGATGAGGCAAATACCCCATAATTTTATTGATATCTAATTCAATTAAACAGTCCCAGCAAATAGTATAATCCTTAGCCATTTCCCTATCTTTCTTACAACGTTTACACATCTTTATTTGGTTTATAGTTGTTCCATGATTCAGACCACTCTGCTTTCTGCTTGACATCGATATACAACAAATACACTAATGCTATCAACA
>JBGTSY010000022.1:0-30679 GCA_041940025.1 Thiotrichaceae bacterium
ACTATATAGCTTTTGAATTACAGCCGGTCAAGAGCACTGATCTGAAACGGGCATATCACTATTGGCCGGAATTGACAACGCTCGGGAATCAATTAATTACCGCACTGCCGTTACCTGTACCTGGCTTTCATTTAATAACATTTGAAACACTACAGATCCGATGTCTGCTCATTTACGGCGATGCGCGTCATTATCTGCCACAACTTCAAGCGGAGATCGATTGCTGGTTTTTAGATGCCTTTTCTCCAAAGCGAAACCATGAATTGTGGCAACCGGAAGTTTTTTCCCAAATTTATCGTCTCAGTCATCGGGCGAGCACGCTCAGTACCTACAGTGTCGCGCGTACTGTCAAAGAGGGTGTCACAAAGGCCGGATTTCGCTACCACTTAGTGTCAGCAAGCGGTAGAAAGAAACAACGATTGGTTGCTTATGCTACCGATAAAATGGCGCCAACAACAACGAATGGAAAAACAAGTCCATCGACTGCCATTATCGGCTGTGGTGTTGCCGGTCTCTGCCTTGCAAAAGAATTACAGCAACGGGGATATGTGGTCAGTCTGTTTGACGCTGCACCGTCTGTGGGCCACGGTGCCTCCGGCGCACCCGCCGCTGTTGTTAGACCTTGGCTAAGCCAAGATTTAAATTTAGATGCCCAATGGTCACTGATGTGTTATCTCACGGCTCTAGAGTATTGGAAGAGCTGCTCAAGCCACTCTGAGTACTTCTGTCGTCGTCCACTCATGCTCAGGCAAAAAGAGAATCAAAATTTCCGTGAACTGTTGGAGAATTTTTCTGCATTGACATACTTGATGAGTTTAGTAGAAGAAAAAACGCCCTTAAACCAGAACAATTCAGGTGAGACAGAGGGGCTCCTCTTCCCATTGGGAGGTTGGCTCTACCCGAAAAAAGCAGTGCAAGAATTGTTCGCTCAATTGAGCGGCAAATGCACATTTCATTTTGATCATCAGTTGACCAAATTCACACCAGAACAGTCGCAGTGGAACTGTCAATTTAATCACAATATTGAGACATCCTTTGATCAAATCATACTGGCGAATGCCGCTGGGATCTCACCACTCAAACAGACCACGCAGATCCCAGTGCAATCGGTTGCCGGACAGATGAATGAAATAACTGCGTTGTTTCCCAATCAATTGAGTCATGCCATTTGCCAACCCGGTTTTTTATTGCCGGACACCAGCAACCGCTGGCACCTGGGCGCGACATTCGAATCTGTCCCCAAAAGTGTCGAGCAAGCGACCACTCAACTCGAGGATCAGATGCGCATCTTGCTTGCAGGAATTGGTGCGAGTGGTACTGTAGAGATGCAGTCCTTTTGGAGGAACACTCGAGCATGCACTTTGGATCACTTGCCCCTTGTGGGCGCTGCACCAAATTACTCTGAAAGTGAACGTGATTTTGCCGGCAAAAGGACTACACCCATACTAGGGGATCTAAGCATACATCCCAATATTTATCTCTTGTCAGGATTTGGTAGTCGTGGATTCACGACTATACCTGCTTCGGCAAGATACTTAGCCAGCCTGATTGAAGGGACAGTGTCTCCTTGGCCAAAACGATTATCAGAGCGTGTCAATCCAGCTAGATTTTTACTGCGCCAACTGAAGCGTGATTAACTAGACAGATAGTCCTAACTCGCCGCTGCCATTAGATCTTGATTGCCCACAAGGTTGACAGCCTCAGACAGACTTTCATTAATTAAGGTCATAGTTATTTTATGCCGTCTTAGAGCTTCAGCACAAAATGTTGGGATACGATTATCGCCACCATCGCCAAGTTCTAATCCGCGACAGATAATATCGGCGCAATGCACAATCACCGGAGCAGCGGTTAGACTTTCTGTCATTGGTTCGTGATGAAAACCAATACCTTCTATCACCTCTAGGGGTAAGTTCCAACTCTTCGCCAACCTAGCCCCCAATTCAGCATGATCAATTTTTAATATTTTTTGTTCCGCTTCCCACAGTAAAACATTATGTTCATCGCGATAATCTAATACCGCATCATAGTGCTCCGGAAAACCCATCAAATAAACTATCTTACCGATGTCATGTAGCAAGCCGGTCACGAAGGCACTTTCCTGACACGCACGAATCTTATTGGCAATAATAACCGACAGTGCTGCTGTGCCTTGCGCATGTTGCCATAGTTCATCGGTATTCACTCTACCTTTAGGATCACCAGGAAACGCACCCATCACCCAAGCAGTAGTGACCAAATTTTTTGTCACTCTTAACCCTAAAATTCTACATGCATCACGAATAGTATGGATCTGACCACTGAGGCCGTACATAGGTGAGTTGGCTACCCGTAACAAGCGGGCAGTCAAATTGGCATCTTCCATTACCTTGTTTTCCACCTGGCGAAAATCCACATCCTTTTGGTCCAATAAAACGAGTACGTCCTGTACCGTGGAAGACATAGCAGGGATCTTCTTCAGACCTTCATCCAACTCCTTATCAGATAAATGTTTCATCGGAAATTGTCCCGACGAAATCGAATAAGTAATTTCTTAAAGGCTTGCATCAATTTATCCTCTTCCAAGCCTTTGAATCGCTTTTCTATGGCCATCACCTGTTGCACCAACTCCTTTGGAATCGAATCAGTACTCTGTTTCCGCTCCACGTCAGCTTGCTCACTCATCGATGGTATCCTTACTGCGCAACAAAAATAGGGGATAGTGTTGCGCTTGGCTCTATTAGGGTTATCGCAATCTACACAGTGAACTTAAGCATTATTCAACTCCACTTAGGAGTATGGCTTGCGCACTGTTAATCCTTATTGAGAGAGATCCAAAGCGCTTCTGAATAGGCAATGGCTTGATCTTCGGTGTCAAAAATCATTGCCCGTGAAAATCCTTTACGACCTTCGACGGATTTTGCCCAACTGAGAATTCGATAGGTCCTATTAGCCCTCAAGGGGGTGTTGATGGATACGGCCAAACTGGCCAATACCATGGGTGCAAGTCTTTGATTATCTTCTGGTTCCAGGAGTGGAAAAGAACTAGGGCAATCCAGTGCTGCCCACACAAATGGCAAGTCAACTGCCTCCTTTTCCGCCCCTATGCAGTCAGCACCAGGAGACCAGGTTGCCCCGCAGATCCCCTGTCCGAGAGGTCCAGGATAGATGCAAAGCCCGTCAAACGGCTGGCGTTCAGGTCCACACACGAAACACCCAGGGAAAGGGTGAGCGTTAAAGGCACGGCATTGGCTCTGGTGAGCGTCGATTTCTGTTGCGGACGGCAGAAGTTGGGGCGGCTCTTCCCACTGTAACTGGATCTGCTCCGCTGCGGCGACCAACTTTTCCTGATGTAGTAACTTAGCCTCGCCTCCCTGGTGTTCAACTTCTAAAGCTGTCTCCAAGGGTGGGGGTGCCAACAACTTGACTCGTACATCCCCCTCCAGGAAACTTGCTAACTTGCCAGCACAGTATCCGCCATTGGCAGAATTTGGCGGGCCACAAAATCGGCCTCCAATGGTGATTGTTTGTCTCATCGCGGTGCACTCCGAGTTATCTTCCAGTTATTATTATGCGTAGTGACTGAACTCTTGAAAAGCGCCACATGCACACCAATTCTGTAAACTCTATGGTTGCTCAGTTGGCGGCACCCGGAAAGGAGACCCATGTCTAAACCATCGCTATTCGCCCTGCGTCGTTTTATTCGACGTGCTGAGGAAATGATTCATAATCAGGCACAGACTCAGTCTCTCTTGGATGAAGCACAGGAAAAAGTCAACCAGAATAAAACTAAGCTCAACAAAATACTGGATGAGCTGAAAGCTATGATTCGCATGATCCAAGCATGGCGGCGGGGAGAATATCGCGAAGTGCCCGTGCGAACAGTCATTATCCTGATAGCGGCAATCCTCTATTTCGTCACCCCACTTGATTTCATTCCAGACTTTATTCCTTTCACCGGCTTGATTGATGATGCCACCATCATAGCTTTGGTGTTTTCCTCTCTTCGAGAGCAGATCCAAGCATTTTTACATTGGGAATCCAGTGGTCGCATCATTGAACACGAACCACTGGAGTCTGAAGAAGAGTTAGACGAGAAAACTCACACCTAGTTGCAGATCACAGTACGCCCTGTTGATTTAGAAAGGTGCTTAATTTGGATCGTGCCCGTTGAGCCTGCTGTTCAGATTTAGCCCGTTGAATATTTCTCAGACAGTTGCGTAAGGTTTGGCGATCGATTTCAGGGTATTCACTTAACAGTTGAGACATGCCATGAGTCGCATCCGCAGTTAACACTTGAATCCAATCTTTTTTCGATTCACGACTCAGTTCCTTATCGTCAGAACGCTCCGTGGGTCGTACCCGATCAGCCAGCCCCTGTTCAATGGCGGCAACATCCTCATGGCGCATCAGTTTACCGATGAATTGGCGCTGACGCTTGAGTGCCCCATGCTTAGAATCCCCAATGGCCTGTGTGTCGAGAATTGCTTGTTTCAGATCTTGTGACAGCGGCAACTTCTTTAATTGTGAGGGCTGGAGGCGAAGCAGAGATTCTCCTAATGCCTGTAACGCATGCATCTCTCGCTTACGCTGGCTTTTACTGGGCAGACTCTGTGTTTCTTCAGAGGAAATTTCATGTGAGTCATTCATCACAGAATCATTCACGATTGCACCCTAAGATGCAACCCCCCAATCAGAACTATATTCAATGGACGTTATTGGTGTTGCAATGCTTTCAAATGCTTGCGCATGAACTGATGAAACTTCGGGCTAGGGCCCAAATCTTCATAGACTGGATCACACTGATCATCTTCTGCCACTACTTTTGGACCTGGGACATAGGGAAATGCAGACTCTACTTGAGCAACAGCGATGGAGAGCAACTCTCGTATAATGTCATCTTGAGATTTATCGGGATAGAGATCCACTAAAGCGGCGATTTTCGCTACCAACCCCATAGGCAGTTGGCAGTGTAACTGAACCTCTTTTTTTTTGTCTTCTTGCGTGGACTCCCAGGACGCGACTAACTCTTCTACATTCACACTCATTGCCTCATTACTGCTAGAAACTCAAATCAGATACATATCTAAGATAGAATAAAATCTTATCATTAATTTTTTATAACAATACAACAATCTATCTATAGACATCGGCGTTTCCTGACAAGCTCTGAATACAAATATAGAGACGAATACGCGGCTTTCAATGTTCCCGTGTGGCGAAAAATCGCACCTCTGGCCATCTTTCCTGGGCCAAATCCAAATTCACTCGGTTGGGGGCCAGATAGGTCAAACTGCCGCTATTATCCTTGGCCAATTGATCATGATTCTTTTTGGTGAATTCAGTCAACATTTTTGCATCTTCACAATCCACCCAACGCGCGGTGCTGATATTAATCGCTTCGAAGGTGGCATCTACATCATATTCATCTTTTAATCGATAGGCGACCACATCGAATTGCAATACCCCGACCGCGCCCACAATTACATCATTATTTTTAAAAGGCCTAAACACCTGGGTCGCGCCCTCCTCCGCCAATTGATCCAATCCTTTATTCAACGCTTTTGTTTTAAGGGGATCTCGCAATACCACTCGTTTAAATAACTCCGGGGCAAAATTGGGAATACCCGTAAACTTCAGCGATTCACCCTGAGTAAAGGTATCACCAATCTGAATCGTGCCGTGATTGTGTAATCCGAGAATGTCGCCCGCAAAAGCGTTTTCCGTGTGCTCTCTGTCGTCTGCCAAAAAGGTCAAAGCATTAGAAATTTGCACCTGCTTGCCGAGACGTACCTGATACATTTTCATACCCCGTTGATAGCGGCCAGAGCAGATGCGCATGAAGGCAACGCGATCTCGGTGCTTCGGATCCATGTTGGCTTGGATCTTAAACACGAACCCGGTCATCGGCTCTTCCAATGCTGTAACCGGTCTTGATTCAGTGGGTCTGGTTTGAGGAGGAGGGGCACATTCGGCAAATGCGCTCAACAACTCATCAATGCCAAAATTATTGATCGCGGAACCAAAAAACACAGGTGTTTGTTCTCCCCTGAGATAGCGTTCATTATCAAAAGCCTGAGTGGCACCCTGTACGAGTTCGATCTCCTCTTTGAGTTCATCAACCTGATCGCCAATCGCGTCACGCAGGGCCGGGTTATCCAATCCCTCTATCAGATTACCTGCCACTATCTTACCGCCGTGTTGCGCGCTAAAAAGATGCACTCGATTTTTGTCCAGCTGATAGATACCTTTAAATCGTTTGCCCATACCGATAGGCCAAGTCAGAGGAGCGCATTCGATATTCAACACCGATTCGATTTCATCCAGCAGATCGATCGGCTCTTTACCCTCCCTATCTAGTTTATTAATAAAGGTGATAATCGGCGTATCACGCATGCGACAAACGTCCATCAGCTTGATGGTTCGCGCCTCCACCCCTTTGGCCACGTCAATCACCATCAGGGCGGAATCCACAGCCGTTAAAGTGCGATAGGTATCCTCAGAAAAATCTTCGTGGCCAGGGGTATCGAGTAAATTGATGATTCGATCTTTGTAGGCGAACTGCATCACCGAGGTAGTCACCGAGATGCCACGCTGTTTCTCCAGTTCCATCCAGTCAGAGGTGGCGTGACGCGCCGCTTTGCGACCCTTTACAGTTCCGGCAAGATTGATTGCACCACCAAACAGCAATAGCTTCTCTGTGAGGGTGGTTTTACCTGCGTCGGGGTGCGAGATGATAGCAAAAGTGCGTCTCTTATTGATTTCATTAGATAAATTGCTATCACTCATACCGCCTAAACCTTATTTTGTACCTAAATTTGTACCCATTATTTAATTACCCTTGCGGGGCCAAAAAGCGCGTCATTGTACGCGAATTACCTTAGTTCGCCCCGACAAATTCAAATAACGCATCAAAGTCATGCGTGTCGGCGCTTCTGAGTGCCGCAATGTATTGATCGCGGCGCTCGTTCATCTTTTCCAGCTTGTACCCACCTGCCCAATCAATGGCAGACTCATCCATCAGCTTGGTCAACACGGCATCCGCCATAATGCGCGAATGCCTGCCGTTTCCGTTGGGAAACGGATGGATGTAAACCAGCTTATGGTGAAACCTTGCCGCCAGCTCTTTTGGTGGGTAGGTATCGTTTTCAATCCAGTAACGGGCGTCATCCAGCAATTGCCTCAGTTGAATAGCAATCTGTATCGGATCGACCCCAATATTCTTTTCTGTTCGCCTGAAAGACCCCGCCCACTTCCAAACCTTGCCAAAGAGCTTTTCATGCAGATCACATACAAAACCCTCTGTCAGGACTTCAGGGTTCTTTTGTCTCTTTAACCACTGCAAGCCTTCATCAATATTGGCCTGCTCCAGTTCATCCAGTTCTCCGCGTGTCGTGATGTGCTTGTAGCGAAGCCCCTCCATCTCGTCGGGATCAAGAGGCGTTGCTCCGTCTGGATAATCCATGACATCACTCATTCATCGCTCCAAAGATCAGAGGGCATTTTGTCCATGATCTCGCTGGCAATGCGCTCTATCTCGGCATTAAGCTGTTTTTTATCGAGCGTTTGAGCTTCTAACGCCATGTGGGTAGAAGCAGCCTTTACACGTTCCTTCGCCTTCTTTATCGCCTGATCCCTGATAACAAGGTCTACTTCTTTTTCAGGGATAACGGCATAGATAAAACGGCAGTTCATGGCCTTGGCCATGCTATGCATCGTTTTAAGTGTCACGCCTCCATCCTGCTCGGCAGCTTCGGCCTGTGATACTCTGCCTTTGGTCACACCCAAGCGCTTTGCCAATTGCAGGCCAGTCATGCCAAGCGCTTGCCTGACCGTCTTCAGCCACCCTTCAGCAGGCATTGAGAAGCTACCGAACTGCCTTACAGCTCCGTTTACCTTCTCCTGATACTGCTTAAGTACAATTGTTTCAAAGCTCATTGGTTCACCTATAGCTAAATTTCCCATCACTATGGGTTTAGCTAAATATATACCATAAATATTTATAAGTCTATATAAAACTAAACAAAATGTGTATTTATGTTTAGCTTTATATGAACCATACTGCCGCTTTCGGGTCAGTTACGAACCCGAAAGCCAAATTTTTCAAGCCAGCTTGATACCCCCGCATTCTACGGGGGCATCTGAGCCAAAAATTAGTGGCTCCAAAAGACATGCACCTCTTCAAAGCCCGTTTCGATGGTGTAAACATCACCGCTTAGCTCCATATCGCGCCCCATTCGCTCATAGTCGATATAAAACGCCAGATTTTCCGGTACTTCGCTGGTTCCTTCAGTCAACTCTTCGGCATACTCCGCCAGCGACTTATAACAACCGCTGTAGTTGTCCTCTATAGCCTTCGCCGCATCTTCGATATCACCGCCAAAATGATCCAACAATTCTCCCGCCAACTCGCCATGTTCCTCTATAAAGCAAGCCAAGCCGTGGGCACGTTCCAGCCCTTCATATTCACCAAGTGAATAGCCCTCGAAACCCTCAGAATCATGGATTGCATATTCTTCAGCAAAATCTTCTGGGCTATTTTTCAGCATATTGCTCACCGCCTCCCAGATTTCTTCCATTTCGCTTGTTGCATCGATCCAAACTCCGTGCAGTTTGCCGTTGTTGTACGCTGCGAGGTCTGCCACATAAATTTTGATTTCTTCACACATTTTCTTTGCTCCTTTAGCTTAAAAACCACACCCCTTTTGGGGTTGAAAACCCCAGACAAGGAGCGAGGCGAAGCCCGAGCGCTAAGATCATGCGTTTTGACGGAATCCAGACAGGGGGAACCACCCTGCCTGCACGGGAGCTATAGCGGAGGAAGGCTGGGGGATGTCTTGATGGAGGCAAGTTGGATGATATTTTTCCCCCTAGCCCAAAAGGGGAACTCTCTTTTATAAAAGCCAAGAAGCGAATGCGCCTGCCAGCATTCATCCCTCATTATATTAGCGGAGCGTTGCGGGGTGCCCCCGCTGGAATGGGATGCCGGAAAACGCATGAATGATTAGCCATGCGGTTACAGCAGGGGAAAAGCCTTTCCCCCATAGCATTCTCTCGTCTTTACTGCTGATCCAAAAACGCCCATCAGCCTCATGTCTCATCCCAGCCCCTTAAAGACAAACCAGCACGAATTTTCAAATCCCACATTAAAAGCACACGGAAGCAAGAATAAATCGCAAGCCGTGGATACAGGCTTTTCCTCTGACGTTCCAACCATAGGTGCGACTCCCCTCTCCCACGCGCATATCAGCGGTCTCATCAAAGATCGTGATGGTCACGGTCTCCAGATCAAGAGGAGAGAAACGATGCGACTGATAACAAGATTTGAATTGGCATCAAAAAACAAAAACGAGCTTCATGTCATATTAAGACAAGCATTTAACGAACTCGCCAAAAGCACCGCGAACACTCATGAGCGAAGAAACGCTCTGGCATCCATCGAGAATATACAAAGAGAGATTTCATCAAGGGCTCCCAGCCCTTGATAAGAAAAGACGAAGTTACGTAACAATCACTCCCGCCCCATCCAAGTAGAAACCCACAGACGATTCCGAGATGATCATCATTAATGCTGGCATTCCTTCCGTACGCAAAGCACAGGTAATGAATTTCAACTGCCCGATATCATCCTGACTAGGAAACGCATTACACCCAGCGGGGTGAGAATGCCACTCACCTACATAACTCACTACTCCTGCCGTGCGTTCATGGCAGTCGTCCAGAATCTCGGACGACTCGTATGCCCCTCTGCTGAAGCTCGAACACGATGACTCGCTGTTGGGCGGAGCAGAGCAAGCCTTTACCATTATGATGGTTTTATCTTTTTGGTCTATAACGCCAAATAGGATTCCACCTGTTTCTTCGGGCAATGCCTGAGCACGGCACTGCCTTGCCTCTTCCAGAAAACCGTCATCCCACACTACTTCCCATTCATTGATTTCCTCAGAATGTGATGTAGAAACTGGCACGTCATGTGCGATCACAGCTCCGGTTTCGTCATTGCACTCCCAAATACTGACCCTAGCTAGAGGCTCCGTAGAAGCTTTTCTAACTTGCCGCGCGAGTGTAGCAGCATGCAGATGAACCAGCTCATCAGAAAGCGCCATAGTGACATCCCGACAGCCGCCACCAACCCAGTACCGCCCGAGATGGCCTGTCAGGTGTTTCGCTCCCCAGTCACTGTTCAGTATCGCCCTGTAATACTGAGCCTCCAAATGGCTGCACCTCACTTCCCTACGTTCGTCTTCGAGCAGCATTACCGAAGCCATTCCAGAGGGGGAAATAAACACACTAACTGTACGCGGTAAGTCATCGTTCTGAGAAAGGGTTCGAGGGACATTTAATGTCGTGGTCGCGTCAACAACAAGATTGGCACCACCAATCTTGTCTTGAAGCACGGTGTCTTCTGCCAATATATCAGACACAAAGTGACCGTCATTCTCAGTATTGGCATGAGTATGAATGTCATTGGTCAGCGCATCTACAATCTGGGACTTTGGGTATCCAACGCAGTGATATGATCCGATGTGTCGAGCAATATTGTGAGGCTGGGCAATATCCTTATCGACATACACCCAGCTACCCCAGCATTCTCTTTTCCATATTTTTGCTAGCAAGCCACCCAATGCGCCCACTCCGGCTATAACGCCATTGGGACCTTCATCATCGGCAGACAAGCCTGAATACTGCCGAATCTCGCTTTTTGATGGGAAACATTTGACCCTCACAGGATCAAGCTGAAATGACTTCCAACGATCATCCCCACCACTTTGCAATGTGTCCCTATACCATACATTTTGCTCTGGGGCTCTCAACAAAACAGATAGGCTTTCCCCTAAATCTCCGATTTTTGAATCAACTATAAACCCCTGAATTTCGGTATGCTCAACCGTACCCCTACGGCTCCGAGGGATACCCAGTATCAGAAGAACAAGCTCTGTCCTCCCGTTCTGAACCTCTATTCCGCCATCAGCAGCTATACTATCAATGGCGGACTTAAGCGGCGCTAAGATGTCAGAACCTCTATTTTCCAGACTCCGCTGGAGCTGCCCCAAAGTCCCTGCGTACTCCTCTACAGGGCCATTCTCGACCGGATCGAGCATCACGGAGACAGGCATACAACGAGGTGTGTCTGAGGATTGCTCCAATTGTTTGTCCGAGTAACTGCCAACCAGCGTCTGTTCGTCTAGCTCGGGGTGTTTTCTGAATTCAAAGAACAACCTTCTCTGGCCTGACATGTCAGAGCCGAAATAACCTTCCGGCAACAGCACCGTCATTGGACTTGAAAAGAACAGCTGCTCAATGGGCTGATCTTCACCATGAATTGTGCCGTCAGCAGTAGCTCTCAACCACCAGAAAATTCGCTGTAGAAATAGCGCAGGAGTCCACGATCTCTCGACCGATGACCACGGATCAATGTACAAGCATAAGGAACGCGGCTCACCAAGACCCACATGGTTTTGGTGGATAGTAACAGGAAAGTCTTTCCGTAACGCTCTAACCTCCCAACAAAACTCCCGCTCTTGATCATGTGAGAGGGCTAGGCGCTCGACTCGACAAATACCAGCGTCGTTATCGGTACTAAACGAACCATCTCCGAAATCTGCCACAATGGTCTGACTGCCAGTTTCGTTGTCGATACGGAACTCAACAAACTCACATGCGGGATTGTCCTCGCAGGCCTTATGAACCTCGTCTACAACCTGATCTAGCTGAACACTGTCAGCACCAACAGCTATCCCGCCCCAGTCGTCAAATTCTACTTCCATGCACCGGCTCTCGGTGGTGAACATGAAGTTACACCAGCTGCGGCTGTTACTAACGCTGCCAGCTTAAAGCCACTACCTGTTGTTTCAAATTCCAGCGGTTTTGGATTAGCCTTGGTAGGCTCTTCCCCCGTGCATTTGAAAATCCCGTTAGAACCGAGGATAGAACGATACTCTCGCTTAGCTCGTATACAGGGTGGGTCGTTATCATCATCAACGATGGGTTTACTACTCGAAACGATAATCGCACCATTCTTTGCCTGCGCGAGTGCCGATCTCGCCTTTTGCGATACCTCTGCCGCTTCACCGTTATCAGACCAACTGTCATGGGAAAGAGTACGCCATGAGCAATGGTGGGGTGCGAGCAACAAGTCATATTCGAGTTCCGAGAGCGAGTACTTGTCAAAAATTCTTTCCCAAATACCTACTCCAGCATCACCGCCTGTCAGATACTGGCTGACATTCGAACCAAGGGCCGAGCTCTTTATCTCAAAACGGATAATAACGCTCGACTCGTTTTTCGAGAGCACTTCTTCCGTATCATCATCCTGTTTGCTGAACGGAGCCAATAAATGGGAAGTTAGATAACCACCTGCACTGCCATTGATGCCTTGGAATATTTCCCCTTGCTTGATTAGTATCGGCGTCAATTTGTCGGTTTTTCCGTTTTCGTCCTCACCCATAATTAGGATTCTGTCGCCATCACCCACAGAGAAATTGTTCGCGATATTTACAGATATCCTGCGCTTTGCCTCTTTATTGAAAGCTTTCGCATCGTCGCATAGTGTGTGTGTACTTGATGCTCGCCGATAGACCATTGCCGACGACCAAATCTGGCGAATAACAATACGCTTCTCATTCTGCGGTTTTTTATCGTCTGGGTAGTCCGCCAAAGGCCCGAGCCAGAAATGTTTAACCAATCCCAAGCAATGGTCTTCATCAGGGTGACTCAGTAACATCGCATCGATAAAGGGACGGCCATGGGAATCCACACCAATTCTATCCCGCAAAGCAGTTGCGACATCCGGCGTCGATTCTTCTGTATTATCAGCAGACGATCTGATCTTGCAATCTATCAGCAAACTCGTTTTGTCGGAGTCCGCCAACCTCAATAAGGTCATATCTCCATTATCAACGGGGAAAAAGGTAATCTTTGCTGTCATCATACTCTCCAACACTCCAATACAACTTCAATCTGCCGCCGATACGGCATTTACTACAAATCGATTTCCCGCAATACGGGCAGCGACCAGTGAAGCAATAACCAAAGCTCCCTGCACCATGAACACTGAGGGTTTAATCTGACCAATGTGAGCAAGATCGCCAATTAGCGACCAAAAAGCAGTGGCCACCAAAATCAGCAATAGCCCTGTAAACGTGTCTCTATAAAGAAGGAAACTTCGGTGTGCCTGCAATACCTCGGCCACGTCTTTTACGGGCTTATAAATCTGCTGGTACCACCTACTATTTCTTGTCGCTGAATCTATGCCATTGGCAAACACTTCTGGCCACCGATTTTCAATAAGCCCATACTCCAATCTCGGATCGTTTTTACACAACCGATCAACCCTACCCCCAGGAAGTTCATTCTTAAAACGCGTGAAGATCAATTTATGCTTTATGGCCTGGGGCAATAGATTTGCCACCATGACTAGGACAGCGGAGATAACCAAACTTCCGCTACCTGCTATAGCGAGCTCAATTAGGTTGGACGCTGACGGGCCTCCAAACTGGAAAAAGGCTGAGGCCGCCAGAGACGCTACCATGATGCAGTAGATACTGCGGCTGTTTTCCTTTTTCAGGTCACTTTCCATTGTCTCTCTCACCCTACCGCTATATTTTTCCGACTAGAGGCAGTGAGCGCGGCGTCATACCATCCAGCAATAGGTGGCTGATATAGCCTGCTCCAGCACCAAGAGCGAGCAACCGCAAAATCTGTTCCCAGCCGTCTTTCGGCTCCCACTCATAGGCCTTCTTAACACCATATCCAATCGCAAGTAATGCGACTACGCTATGGCAAAACTGCCTATGATGTGGATGAATTGCAGGCTCCAAAATGTCCGGCATCTTCCCAAAGATGGTGCCGACTGCTGTCGTAACAATTGGGTCATGCCGAACATTCCCGTTTTCATCACGATCAAGAGCGACAACTCCTAGGCCTGCTACTGCTCCCGCTACAGCGTGTGTAAATCCATTGGCCATGCTACTTTTCCTTACGCACACCCTTAAAAGGCTTTTTATCGGACGTCTTAACGTCCATAAATCTACCTGTTGATGTATCCCGTTTCACATAGTGGCCCGAAGGCGTCTTTACTTGTGAGCGACCTTTGACCGCTCCGTTCCGATGACCGTCTCCGGTCGGTGGGTTTGTAGCCATATTGGCCTCCATTTCTGCTTAACTTAATCTGTTTTACCAGAGGGTTTTAAAAAAGCCACTCTGGTGACCCTGAAATACTATAGCAATAATTTCTGCTTAACACAAGCTGTTTTTTCAGCCTCTCTGTATCGCCGTATATACAAACTCCATTCCACCTGACTCTGCCGCCCGCTTAGTACCCAGAACCAACCCCAGCGTTAGTAATTTTTTGAGTTTGGCACTGGCATTCTGAGCAGTGACATCTAAAACCTCTGCAACTTTTGAGGTCGTTACCGTCTTCTCGGACATCACCAAATCGAGCAGCTCCTGCGAGCCAGCACTTATATCATTGCCGATTAACTCGTAACCGTCGGGTGTAATGACTATCATCGAGAGCCCTTTAGCTTTGGCCGCATAGTCCCAGTTGTCCTTTAAGTCCGTAGAGGCAAAATCTTGGAGATAAAAACCTTTTTCACCGCTTCTGGACTTTGCAAGCGAGACCACGCTCTCTCTCGGGAATGAAGCATCGGTTCTTGTGATGCCTTCTAATGAAATCCCTACCACTCGCGCGCTAGGGTGCGAATCAAGTTCCGATAACAATTTTTGATAGACCTCTCGCCCTTCTGTATTACCAAAGGCTGTAGAGCTCCCAACAAGATCAAAAAGTTTTAGCACGAAATTCTCTTTCATCAGCTTAATTTAACCTGATATACCCGAATCAGTCAATAAAGAAGTCAAAACAAAGGTGTGTCCCATGTATTGTTGGGAGGTTTACGTGCTGTTCGATATCGTGAATCTGGCCGTCCACGTACTCAATCGCTACCGACAAATTGCTTTGCCTGACTGACAGTCGAGCATCAAATTTAATCGCTTGCTCTCGACTACTTTTAAATCCAAGACCTCGGCCCGCACCGAAACGACTGATTTCCCCTTTGGTCAAAATGGCTGTGACAAGCTGTAATTCAAAGTCGTCCTTGCCGAGTAACTTGTGGAGCGCCGGATAATGCTCACTCAGCGATGGCGTCAACGTTGCAACAATACCCAATCCACTATCGGATATGACTGTTTGTATGTGGTTTCGTCTACCACCATATTTCTGAAGTGCAGCAAAGCCCATTAGTGGCGATCCACTATGCTCGGAGATGTTCCCAATAAGCTCACCAAACACTGTAGAGGCAGCAGCCTCGTATTTTTCATCTGACTGTTCTACAAACCGATTGGTCAGCTGATTTATTAATTCTTTGTCCTCTATAGAGGGATCAACACTACCAAATTCAACGACGCTTGAACTATTTCCCCTGTACTTTGCAGCTCTAGAATCACTCGGTCTCTTGGGAAGGACTATCACCCTTTCATCTAAATGATCTATAAACCCTATCCGATCAAAGTATCCAAGCGTAGCTTTACAGTCGCTAAAATCGATGGTGACTGAGCGGCCAGCGTGCGCAAGTTGGTTGCATAGAGCGAGAAACCGAGCTGCTGCATCCAGCAAAATGTTGCACTTCTCGGGAACAAGAAAAACAACAGAACTACATTCGAGGTCGAGTGGTGATCCGCTATTACCAAGTGATTTCTCGAATGACGCACAATCCATCCATTGATCTTGCTCGAACTGCACCCTAATTTCAGAAGGCTTTGTCAAAAACCAGCAATAATTATCGTTTTGAGTAAAATGGTCGGTATTCTTGTGCAAGAACGAATTAACCAGCTTTCTGTCTTCACCGATCTTTTTGGCAATCTCCTTACCTTTTAATCCGGGATGCTCCCTTAATACCTGTTCAATTCTGTCCCTCATGGCTAATCCGATCACATATCAACAATGCGCTGCATACTCTGCATTAAAGAAGATTTAAACGCCTCGTCTCCAGCAAAGAGTTTATAAAATTCGAGATCATCTTTACGCCGCTGTAGCATAATCTCCTTAATGAGCTTTTCGAATGCCAAACTTTGGTTGTGCGGATCAGGGTTGTTCTTATATTTGTCCTGATAATCAGGGTGAGACTTAATCGCATCAGCCATACTGAGCAAGCGTATGCGCTGCTCTTCTGGTGTGGCAGTCCAGCCTTGGAACCAACGTTCGTTAAAGGTGCGAACAATCTCATCCAGCGGATTTGTCTCTTTGTCTCCACCATGAGCGCCACGGGGATTCGGATTTTGTGGGTCTAACTCGGTTTCAGCACTGTCTAGGCCTATAGAGTGGTTAAGCTTTACGCGCTGAAGTCCATAGGAACTCAGGTCAACGGAGTCGAGTAACTCATCCAGTAATTCGGCATCAGGGTCTTTGACCTTCAGCTTTGGAATGAGGAACTTTAAGAACCAGAATAGTTTCTCCCATACTTCCATTTCATAAGGCATGATGGATGCCATCTGGCCGTATATCTTCACGAACTGCTTTGCCTTAATCTTGAAGTCAGCCTTCTCTTCATTCTCCAGCTCAAGCTCAAGCTCGCTATTAAAACGGCCTGCGGCGGTATCAATAATGGGGCTAAGCGTCTGTGCATCTTCGTTGTTGAAATATCGGGTGACAAAATCTTCTACTTCAAACCACTCGTACACCCCAACATCGTCCATCTCATTCTTCAACTCATGGAGCACATTAATATCAGTTGCTTCAGATAAAGATGTCGCCGTGTAAAATGGGTCAAATGCGGTCTTCACATCATCTATAGTATTGAAGAAATCGAGTACGAATAAATCTTCCGTCTTTTTCCCCAGCTTAGGTGCTGACCGATTAAGACGAGAAAGCGCCTGCACACAAAGCACACCCGCGAGCTTCTTATCTACGTACATGGAACAGAGCTTTGGCTGATCAAAGCCAGTAAGATACTTGTTCGCTACAACGAGGAGGCGGTACTCGTCCTCGTTGACACCCGCCGGCTTCTTATCTCCGACGTAGTTCTTATCGAACATTTCCTTCGTATCATTCTCGGAAAATCCGTTAATATCTGCTTCCGTGTACTCGACTCCATCTACCTCCTTTGCCCCAGAAAATGCCACAAGAGCTTTAAATGGATTACCCTGCTTTTCCAGAACGCGGGCAATAGCCTTATGGTAACGAATAGCGGTTTCAATATTCTGAGTTACAACCATACCTTTCGCTTTGCCGCGAAGTTTTTTGGCATTCACAACTTGCGGAATGAAGTGTTCCAGCATTATTTCTGCCTTGGTGTCGATGGTTGCCTGGCTTCGCTCGACATAGCCTCTTAGTTTCTTCTGAGCTTTTTTGGTATCGAACTCAGGGTTCTCTGCAATAGATTTTTCGATCTCGTAATAGCTTTTGTACGTCGTATAGTTGGCTAGAACATCAAGGATAAAACCCTCTTCTATCGCCTGCTTCATGGAATAGAGGTGAAAGGGCTCAAACGAACCATCAGCTTTCGGCTGACCAAACTTCTCAAGCGTTGTATTTTTTGGTGTTGCAGTAAAGGCGAGATACGAGGCATTACCACGCATTTTGCGAGACTTCATTGCCTGCAAGATTTTATCCTGAGCGTCTTCAGCTTCCTCCACATCTGACTTACCCATAGCACGATTCATATTGTCGTGAGCAGAACCGGACTGCGAGCTATGCGCTTCGTCGATAATGACCGCAAATCGCTGATCACTGAGGTCAGCAATACCATCAATAATGAAGGGGAACTTCTGAATCGTGGTAATGATAATTTTCTTACCATTTTCCAGAGCTGATTTTAGCTCTGAAGACTTATGAGCCGGTGCGACAATATTCTTCACTTCGGAAAACTCTTTAATATTGTCCCGAAGCTGTTTATCAAGTAATCGCCTGTCTGTCACTACGATCACTGAATCAAATAACGGCTGATCCATTCCACGCCCGCCCGAAACACTATCATTAGCTGGATACGTCTCTATTAGCTGGTATGCCGCCCAAGTGATCGAATTCGACTTCCCTGAGCCAGCGGAATGTTGGATCAGATACGTCTGTCCGACGCCATTCTCCGACGCGTGTTTAACAAGATTTCGCACCACGTCCAGTTGGTGATATCGCGGGAAAAACAATGTGCGCTTATTGAGTTGCTCTTTACTGGTTCCGTCGAGACGCACAAAATGCTGAACGATGTTGGCTAGGCTTTCCCTTGAGAACACCTCTTCCCATAAATAGGCTGTTTTGTGACCATTTGGGTTTTGCGGATTTCCTTGGCCATGATTATGCCCCTTGTTGAACGGAAGAAAATACGTGTTCTTCCCAGCAAGCTTGGTGGTCATGTACACCTCATCGGCGTCCACCGCCATATGCACAAGGCATCGAGCAAAGTTCAATAGTGGCTGGCTGGCATCTCTATCGTTACGGTATTGCTTTTGCCCGTGGTAACGCGCTGTTTGTCCAGTCCAAGCATTCTTCAGCTCCAATGTGATCAACGGCATTCCGTTGATAAATAGAACCATATCAATTTCTTGTAATGGATTGGCGAGTGAGTATCTCACCTGACGAGTACAGCTAAAGATATTTTCCTCAAAGTTCTGCTTTATCTTGTCACTGCTGCTGGCCAATGGAGCCGGATACATCAAATTGAAGTGCGCATCATCAACACTCAAACCCTTCTTCAGCAAGTGAAGGATTCCGTGTTTTTTGATCAAACGATCAAAGCGCTCGACAATCTTCCTCTGCCAATCATTCGGACTGTTCTTCTTTACTTTCTCCAGCTCTTCTTCTTGTGTCTTATCTAAAAAAGCCCAGAACAATCTCTCATCAAGGGCATACTGCATATTGAAATCAGAGGGCAAGCCTGTAACGTACCCTGCCCCGGAATAGTCAGCCTTTTTCTCACCAACCTTCAGCTCTTCCGAACTAACCCCTGTGAGCGCCTTTTCAATAGCGGCTTCCAATGCCTGTTCATTTGTTTGACTAACCATCCCCGTTGATCCCTTAATCTATGTTCTGTTTCTTTAACGCATCCGATGCTTGCTTCAATGGTGCCTTGAATGCCTTCTCAAGCTTGGACATTTGAAGTAAATGCCATTCCACCCACTCATCCCATTTTTCCTTGTTAAACCCATCCACTTTTCTCGTATATTGAATCCTGCTTGATTTCTTATCATCGAGTCTTAGCCACTCAAATTCACTTCCGAAGCTTTCTTCAATTTGTTCTTTCTTCGCATGAAGGAAATCGAATATGAACTTGTTTTCCTCGGTCGAACTTCGAGCGATGGACAGCTCAACGCGAAGCTCTTTCTGCAAGAATATGAGAGCGTAGGGACACCCGCTCAAGCCGGAACCTGCTGACAACCAATGATCTTTACTTGGACTGATGTTGTTGTAGAGCGTGCACGAGCTATTCTGAAATACCTCTAAGGCGTGTTCCCAATATTGGCGGCGCACGTTATGGCGATTCTTGAGAACCACTTCCGTAGTCTTCTCCTCGGCCTCTTTTGCACTAATGCCAATCATTAACTCCTTGGCTTCAGGCGTTGGGATAATTTGATCAATATTAATTAGGAGCTGATCCCCCAACGAGTGCGGAGTGACCTTAAAGCATTGGACATTAATCCCCTGCCCTAGCAACCAAAGTGCAGTGCTGGTAACTTCCTTGCGGAACTTAGCAGCCACCATGATCAGGCGCTGACTATTGCCAAGGTTCAGCTTCACTTCGTCGAGGTCTGGAGCATCCAGAAACTCACAGATTTGTGAAGAGGCATCAGACGGCTGTCCCTCTCCACTGCTCGTGTTCTTTTCGTGACGGTTAATGTATTGCTGAAAAATATCGACTATCTGAAGCTTGGTTAGACTTGCACAATATGATGCGTACTTTAGCGCCTGCCAAACTACGTCTCGGCCGCTGTCGTCGAGCTTGTTTTCGATAATGACTAAGTTACCGTCTTTATCAAGCGCAAGTAAATCTAAGCGCTCGCGCGTATCATCAAAGCCATCAAACTCCTTTTGAATAATCAAAAGCTCTTCACCCAAGGCTGATGGCTCATGAGCAAGCCACTCTTGAAGGTGTTTTCTCTCGGTAAAACCCAGCTCACCAAAGGTCTTGGTCTTAACTGGAGAAATACGGTTTGTTCGATGATCTACGGTAAACAATTACTCCTCCTTGCTATGCCACTCTGATTTTGCCAGCCACAGCACTGTGCATTAAAGTTGCTTTATATTCCTTTAGTTTCTCAATTTGACGCCTTTGCATTTCAATAGACGAATAAATCGAAGTGGTTACTTGATTAACATGAGCAGCAATTTTTTCTTGCTCAGATTCCGGCGGCAGCGGAATAGAAAAGTTTTTAAGAGCTTGGAAATTTAAACCCTCTCTTCCACCACCTTGCTGGAAAAACCATATTTGTGCCTGTCCGATTTCTGAAGCCAGAACAGCATTTAGGTAAACAGTCTGAATTTCACTATTTGGCCGAACAATGCACACATGCTGATTAACATTCATTTCTCCTTCTTCAGAAACATAGAAACATCGGCCAATAGAGCCACCTGTAATGTTTAGTAAGACATCGCCCTTCCGAACTTTACTGTTGCTCATACCTCTGTGCGTTTTCTCAGAAATTCTAGCTACATCTGTTAAATCGATTCTATCAAAATGAACATTCTGACTTCTTAGTAAAGGAACCCCCTGATCAAGATAGGCCGCTCCTCCGCCTGTTGGAGTTACTCCGCTACCAATCTTTGAAGTAACATGCTTAATCTTCTTCAACTCCCAATGCTTGGGAATTCTCCCAATCCAATCTAACCCCGAGTCTTTCATTTGCGCAGTAGGGTCAAGCCCTTGGGTTACAGCTTTCAGTACAGCGACCTGTTTTCGCTCCATGAGAAGTGCTATCTCCTTTCGTTTTATTTCAATAGCTTCGTCTATTTGTTTCGATTTACGCAAAACAAAATCAACTATAAGCTTCTGCTCCTCCAATGATGGAATAGGGATAAAGAAGTTATTGAAATTATCTGCTGGAAAACGCCAGCGACCCATGAATGAGACGCCCTGTCCATACTTATAAAATATGCGCTGCCTGTAGCCCATTTGAAAAATTAGCAGCAGATAGGCATCAAGGACTTCTGAACTACGGTTTCTAAAAACCCTATAATCGGGGCTAACAACGCCGTCGTACTGAGATATATCAACATAACCGGTAAGCAAGTCCATGTGATTCATGGCAAACTCACCCTTATAGAGAAACTGGTATTTGGAGTAGTCCATGGCCAATTGGCCCTCGCCACTTTCTACATCCTTGACTTTAATGCCCTTCTGAGTGATTGACAGAACATCAAATCCCTCTTTTCCCGCAATTCGCTTTACAATATCAACAACGAACTTCAGTCTCTTCAATTGCCAATGCGCCGGAATATCCCCAAGCCATTCAATTCCGCTGTCTTGCGTGCCGTGGTGTTGTTCCATAGCCTTAAGTGCAGTCATTTTATGCTCCCTGCACTTCTGCTAATTTAAGGTCTAATATTTGTGCTATTAGCCCCTCTGCCTTCTGTTCTAGCGTAACAATATCATCTGCAACTTCCTTCAGTGAGCGTAATGATTTATGACGGAAGAAATATTTGGTAAAGCTGATTTCGTACCCGATTTTTGTGCTATCAAGATTTATCCAAGCTTCCTCTACATGAGGTTTTACCTCGGCGAGAAAATAGCGATAAATTTCATCATCCATTGGCACTGATTCCGCATCGCGGAGATCGCTACTCGGTTCATAGGTGATGTATTCTCCTGATTTTTCTGAAGGGTAATAGCCAAAATCTTGTAATTGATCCTGAGAACAGTTCCATTTTTCTAGTAAAGCTGAAAGCTTATCACCATTAAGTTTTACAACCTTCTTAATTACTTTGACTGCGTTCTCGTCATACCAGCTTACGGCATTAAGAATGGCGTTCTTCTCTGGAGCAGAAAGCTTAAATTTCTCAGCTTTCAGTACCGCATCAACTTTACCTTTAAAAATATTGAAGTCGTCAAATTCGTCACTACCGATTTCATGCATCAACACATTGGCTGCTTCAAGAATATCGCGTAGCTTCTTCCAGTATTTTTCATCGAGTAGTTTGGTTTTTGCCTTTGCGTTGATACTAATGCCGTTATCTTCACACCATTCCAGAATATCTTTGCTCAGATCCTTCAAAAACCCTTTCTCGTAAACTTCATCACCATGTTCTTCGAACAAATACTCCATCACTTCCGACAGAGACTTATCGAAACGTAATGGGGCTATGGCTTCAGGGGTGAATTTAGCTTTGCGCCGATCTGGCCGCTCGATATTGACCTTGTAATACCCGAAATCGCTATTTCTAAATATCTTGCTGGCAATGCCAATCGGGTCACCGTTCTGATCAAGCTTTCTTTCGACTTCCGAGCATTCGAGATACACCCTTGTAATTTCTTCGATGTGCTCTGGCGAGAACTCACAGTTTTTATCGCCCAGATTCTTTCTAATTTTCTTGTAGAGCAAATTTGCATCAATTAACTGGACGATACCTTGGAGTGACTTCGGCTTGTTATTGTTTAGCAGCCAAATATAAGTCGTGATACCTGTGTTATAAAACAAGTTGTTTGGTAGCTGAACGATGGCTTCAAGCATGTCATTCTCAATGATATAGCGGCGGATGTTACTTTCCCCGCTCCCTGCGTCTCCAGTGAAAAGACTTGATCCGTTATGAACTGAAGCAATTCTGCTCCCCATTGGACTGGTGGAGGGTGATTTCATTTTGCTCACCATCTCCATGAGGAACAGAAGCTGCCCATCACTAGAACGTGGTGTCGCATCAACGGTTTCTTTATTTCCCCAATAATCGGTGAGTTCGACTTTAAAGCGAGGGTCTATAACGTCCTTACCATCCTTGATGTTCTTTACTTCGGATGCCCAGCTTTTTCCATAAGGAGGGTTTGAAAGCATGAAGTCGAAGCGATCCGATGCAAACTCATCGGTTGAGAGCGTCGAGCCTACCTTTATATTTTCAGGGTTATTTCCCTTGATCATCATGTCAGACTTACAGATGGCGTAAGTCTCATCGTTTATCTCTTTCCCGTAGAGATAAATATCTCGGTTCGACGCAGGATATTTCTCTTCGATGAAATTCTGCGACTCTGTGAGCATCCCGCCGCTACCACAGGCCGGATCATATACTGTGATTGTGAGCGGCAAATCGTCTTTTATGGGATCAAAGACAAGGTGGGTCATCAGTTCGATTACTTCACGCGGAGTGAAGTGCTCTCCAGCCTCTTCATTGTTCTCTTCATTAAATTTGCGGATTAGCTCTTCGAACACATATCCCATGCCCAAGTTGGTCAGGGCTGGAAGCTTATTGCCGTCAGGGTCTTCACGCTGATGGGGAGTGAGGTTGATGTAGGGAGATACAAACTTCTCCAGCGTATCGAGCAGAACATCTTTACCCGCCATATGGCGTATTTGAGCCTTCAGATTGAATCGTTCAATAATCTCTTTGACGTTTGCGCTGAACCCATTGAGATATTCCTCGAAATTCGCAAGCAATATCTGCTGATTATTGGTGGCTGTACCGAAAAGGCTTTTGAGTGTCCACTTGGACGTATTGTAGAAAACATAGCCTGATGCGGCTTTAAGGGGTTCGTCATCCAGCTCCGTGGACTTCATTTCCTCTTTCTGGAATTTGACTTCCTCCAGTACAGCCTCTTTGTTTGGCTCCAGTAGGGTATCAAGACGGCGTAACACCACCATTGGCAAGATAACGTCGCGGTATTTGCCCCGCACATATACGTCGCGCAGGCAGTCATCGGCGATATTCCAGATAAATGAAACAAGTTTATTGTGTACCGAGTGATCCATCAGTTGCCCTTATCGTTGCTCAATTTTTGTACTTCTATCCATTGAAGGACATCCTCTCTCTTAAAGCGCCAGCTTCCTCCAACCTTGAAACCGGGCAGTTTTCCCTCTGCCGCCAGCCTATAGGCTGTTTTTTCAGCAAGCTTTAGGTATTCCGCGACCTCTTTTAAGGTCAAAATTTCATCAGTCATAGCTTTATCCACCATTAGACTGGGTGAGAGAATATGGGAAAATTGGGGAATCAACAAGGAGAATAGAGCCATTCCCCGCCACTTTTTCACATTAGCCAATGGAATCCAGAATGATAACCGGGATGGATGAACCCTAGTTTTGATAAGAGTTAGTTCATTGATCTAGCTTTCTGTCTCGGCCTCTACTGTTCTCTGGCGACCTCGCTCGCCCAGCGGTATCTTTCTGTCTATCATCGCTGGCTGCTTGCACGAAAGCATTCTGCCTTGGAGATGGCTTGGCCTTGATATATTTACCTTCTCGATCATCGGTTAGCTTGAGCCATAGGATGCGTTCAGCAAGTGCTGAACGCTCCGTCAACTGCCGTCCTCTTAGTTCCTGCAACCGCTCCTGTAAACGAAACTGCTCAAGGTTATGCCGGAATATCACCTTCTCGCGAGATTCCTGCTGTCGTTGCATCAGAATATCTATCTGTTTTTTGTTTATCAGACGCACCCGCCGATTACGACCAGAAACCTTGTCAAATATGCCTTTCAGTCCTCGCCTGAATCGAGCTCTGCCCTGAGAAACCACGATATTACGTTTAACCCGCTGCTGATCCGCAAGTTCCAGTCGCTCCGCGCGCTGAATGCGCACCAGCTCCGCCTTTTCGGCCAGAAGCGGGGCCATCTGACGGTCATGTTTCTGGTTAAGCTCCTTAACCTTTGCAAGTGCTTTTGAATTGTAAGTAGAGCGAATTTTCGCCTTTGTCTGTTCAACAGTGCCCAACTGATCCGGCTTTCCCAGCTTAAGTTCAAGCTCCTTCTTCCTGATCCCTCCATATCGAGTGAGAGAGAACACATTGTTCTGGTGATCCAGCATGACAAACCCTCGCTTGTCGCCTCGGCACAGGAATAGCCCCTTTTCTTCCAAAGCGTGGCGGAATCCTCCCATATTATCCGAGCGCGCCCATGCATCTTGGCATAGGGCTTTCAAATCTCTCACATCAACGCCCCTCCTCTTACACTGCTGCCATTCAGCATTGGAAAGGTCAAACGGGTCACTGTTCTGCTTCTTTTGAAAACCGTCGGGCATATCCCAACCATGCTCAAGGTAGAGATCACGAGACAATTCTGTGCATTTAGTCTTAAAGTGTGACATGCGAATTGATTTCATCGCATCGAAATCAATACGTGACCAAACAACGTGGGCATGTCGCCTGCCTTCTTTCTCGTGATAGACAACGACGCGGGCTTGATCCTCCAAGCCCATTTTGCGTTCTAAACGGGCAAATGCGTCGTCAAACGTTGAATGGGATACCTCCTCATTCAACGGTGGATTAAAGGACACCGAAAACAGAGGCTGTTGGCACTGCGTCCCATGGGACACCGCTTCAATTTCCAGCAAAGCCGCATGAAGAGACTGCCCGCATAATCCGCGTACTTCGTGAACAGTAACATGATCATTGTCGCGGGTTGACGCAAGGTGGTTAGCCAAATTGCGGGCACCACCGCGCTGTGAAGCTTTAATGATCATTGAACTGATCACGGATGGCTTCGTCATTGATATCAGAAGGCTTCTCGTCATAACCGAGAGCCTTCATGATCGCAGCGCGAATTTCGGCAAGATTAACCAGAGCTTCTTTCAGCTCGACGATATCATAGGCCGAAGTCATATGGAGCTGGCGCGCTATTTGATTGACGTTCGAGCCTAGCTTGGACACCTGTGCAGTCAATCTTGCCAGCTCTGCCTTTTGGAGCGGAGCTCTCCGCGAGCGGCGAGGAGGAGGCGTGTTGAAAATCACCGATTTACAATAGCCCCCCATTGAAAGCCCTGCCCTATCAGCACGGCTTTCTAGTTCTATTCGTTCGTCTATTGACAGACGGATAGATATACGGGGATACGTTTTATTGAAGTCTTTAGTCATAAAACCCTCCGAGCTTTTCAGAGGGGATGCAACGGCGGAGAAGAATTCTCCCCTTGCCCAGATGCCTTGTCCGACAAGGCACATCTGGCGTAATCGTTAGCCTGACTATATCACCAAATACACTAACAAAAGGTTAACGATGGGGTGCGGGGTCTCCCCGCGCGGTCGAAGACCGCCCGCTGGCGGAAAGTATGCGCAGTAATGGGCGGTAAACCTATCAACCAAACTAAACTGATTGATACAAATTTACGCAACATTAAGAATTTATTAATTGTTGCTGTGGTTCAATAGTTGTTAGGGCTGCTATCCAACGAATTAGGGAATAGCAGCCTTTTCTTCTTGGATACAGCCTACCGTTAATCGGGGATGCGTGGAGATGGCAGCACGATTGCCATCTCCTTTCCCTATCCTCCGATACTATAGACCAAACCATTAAGGCGATCAGAAGCAGCATGAATGATGAGATTCCAACGGAGACAATAAAACAGGCTTACATCGTAGCAGCCGACGTGGTGAGATTGCATGGCCCGATGTATCTACCAATATTCGAACGACTAGAAACCGAGTATAAAGATAGAATAGATAATAAAGACCTATTGACTAGGGCCATCAAAGTATCTACTGATAGAGATGTTATCTAGTTTTTTGGGATACAAAACACGATATATTTTGGTATACAAAGAATTTGCATAAATATTTTAGGAAGAAGGCAAGTCTTTGAAACAGCATAGGAAATGGACTTGCGATCAATGATTATCTATTCTGCCTCTGGGCACCATTTATTCTCCTTTTTCTTAATTATTTTTTAATTCTTTACCTTGTAAACTATTGATGTAGCCTGACTTGGCTGGTATCGAACGGTTTTCTTCTATTTCTTGCATCCCAGAAACGAGATACATTTTGGTATACAAATGGGATACAAGGATGTTTACATATCTTACTTTTAGAAATGGTGTTGCTCACTATATGCGGCGCGTGCCAAAGCAATATGCACGCATCGACAAGCGAAACTTCGTAAAGAAATCTCTTAAAACCAGAGACCCGCAAGAAGCTCTCAGAAAAGCTCTTAATTACAATGAGTACTTGGAACGATTTTGGGAGAGCCAACTGCACGAAGGAAATCTCTCGCCGGAAGCCAATTACGAATTAGCTGCAACGAAAGCGAAAGTTCTTGGGCTTACCTACAAAACAGCCGAAGAAATTTCCAACTCAGATATCTCAGGTATAGTTAATCGGCTGTTACTGTCTCAAAATTCCATCGATAGTTCCGAGGAAATTTCTGCAATCCTTGGCGGAGAAAAATATCCCTCCAAATCATTGGGTGATCTCTGGGCCGAATTTTACGAATTCAAAAAGTCTTCCCTTCTTGGAAAATCAGCCCAACAAAGGAAAAGATGGGTAAATCCAAGAATTCGCGCGTACAAGACTTTTATAGAAGTCTGCGGGAACATTCCTGTAGAAAGCATTTCCAGAGATCACATTCTGACTTTTAGAAAGTGGTGGTCTGATAGAGTGCAAAAAGGAATGGCAGCAAACTCCGCGAACAAGGACTTCACTCACTTGAGGTCGTTACTAGCCTACGCACAGGATAACTGGAGAGGTATACCGTTTGACGTGACATCCCTTTTTGCTCGTGTGAGATTTGAAGAGGGGGATAGCGATAGAAAACCCTTCGACACCCAATACATTAGAGAAAACCTATTGAATCCAGCTTTACTTCGAGGTCTAAGTAATGAATGCAGATATTTCCTGTTTGCTATGGCTGATACAGGTGCCCGCCCCTCAGAATTACTAGGGCTCAACGCAGAAAGAGGAGATATAAGACTCGATGGAAACATCCCCTTCATACACATCCAGCCCACCGAACAACGCGAGATAAAAAACAAATATAGCAATCGCCAGTTACCTCTTGTTGGAGCTTCCCTCCACGCATTCCGCAATCTTCCAAATGGATTCTATCGATACTTTGAAAGACCTGATCAGCTCTCTTCAAATCTGAACAAATTTCTGAGAGAACGTGGCTTGCTTCCTTCGTCAAATCACACAGTTTATAGCCTCAGACATAGTTTTGAGGATCGGCTATGTGAGGTTGATACCCCCGAAAAGGTTCAGTCCTGCATTATGGGCCATAGCTATAGGCGGGAGCGGTACGGAAATGGCCCGACCCTCAAACAAAAAAGAAAGTGGATGCAGAAAATGTGCTTTTCAGAGTTTGAGATTTAGGGCTTTCAACGCCAAGCTTTACCAGTATTGGGAAACCTTCGAAATAGGTGAATCAATTGCCTGAACGGTTGGATCATTTTTTTCAGGCGATCTCGCCGAGCAAACCTTTTTCTGAGCCAATTTGTTGCGTCAACATCATGACCAATATGATATTGGCGGTCGTAAACATCGAAATCAAATCCTGGGTCAGCGTCATAATCGCCAATGGACTGCCTTACTATTGCGGAATACTCATCCATACATTGAAAAACGAGTTGATCATAGAACAGTATATGATCTTGAAATCTGGCCTTTTTCAAAAGTTCGTCAAGGTTCTTTCTGCTGCCGATATCGCATACGATGTTTGTGCATCCAAGCAACTCTAACTTGGCAATTTTTCGTTTGATATGTCTATTATTTTTAGGTTGATAAACGTATCCATACCGAACACCTCCATAACCAACTAATCCTACATTCCTCATTTTTCCTTTATAGTAAATATCGAGTCATCGGCGCAAGAGCTTTATTTATCTATGAATCAAATCAACAAGATACCATCGCTATCGACCTAGCGATGGCCCTCTTGGCGGCTCAAAATCATGATCTGGTTTTGATCGGCCACGCTTCTTACTTGCACTTTTGCTCTTAGTAGCGTCCCTCTGTTTATCCGAAAGCCCAATAACCTTTCCACCATCAACCTCTTTACCTGAATACGAAGTTGATCGCCCTCTGTTAGCACGAACGTGTTTTGTGTTCGTGCCCGGCAAAGAATTGCTTTTAATCCTTATATTTGATCTACCCATAGTTTTCCCGCCCTGATCTCCTTTGCCTTCAGATTCATCTTCTTTAAAGGATTGACGGGCTTTTTCAATTCGTTCCTCCAATTCAGAATCCTGATCCTTATGCCATTCTTCCATAGCGGCACGTCGCAATTTCTGTTCCTCACGGAGTTTCCCACGCTCTACTTCTTTGCTCCTTTCGATGCTGTCGAGTTCTTTATTTAGATAGTAGAGAGACTCTTCGCGATCAATCCGATTTTCTCCCAAAATATTTCTGAGAAAACCCTTCATGCCGCCTTGTTCAAGTTGCCTGTTAGTCTTCTTGATTTCGGCTTTAACTCTCTCCTCATCTTTTGCATAGTGCTCTTCTTGCCTCTTCTCTAGTGCGCGCCACTCTTTTTCACAGCGCCTATCTTCATCGATTTCGTTATCCCAACGCCACAATTGAAACTTTGATCTTTCCATCCCCGCAAACACGTCGAATTTAGGTGTCTGCTCGTGTTCTTGTGGTTTATCGGTGTTATCTTTTTGATCGTTCATTTCAGCGATACCTCTATTTTGATCGCCTCGTTCTGATTCCTGACCTTTCCGCTCCATATCATTCGCTACAGGCCCTATATGCACTTGAGGTTCTTTATCTATTCCCCTGCTTTTAAAGGTCAAATGCTCCACCCTGACCTGCAAACCATCCCGCTCGGCGATATGGTTCATAATCCCAGCGTGAAACGCACGGAGAGACTTAATCTCTTCGCTGCCTTTATTGGTTCTCTTGCCATTGAGCGTGATAGGGTCTTTGCTTAAATCGCGGTACTTTGTTTTAGCCCAACCGTCTTTTGTGAGCGGATCAAAGGCCCTGTCCGTAAACAGGATATGTGCGTGGTAATTTCTTTGGTCTCCGCCTCGGTCTGGCTTGTGATACGAAATATCAACGGCACAGCCATACCGATCCATTAGTTCACGACAGATAGCGTCTCCCGCCTCACGGCGCTGCATTACATGGAACTCACATGGGAATGCAACAACCAGCTCTTTTACTACGCAGGAATTTTTTCTGTTCTCCCTCTTCTCAGCAGCATTCCACAGAGTTTCTCGGTCTCTGTACGAGTGAGGCGAATTATCTGGGAGATAAATTCGAGAATGCTCGACCCCATAGCGATTGCGATAGTCACTCCAGACACCGAGGCGCTCATCATACAGCCGTACCCCGGCACGATATGCGGCAGCCGCTACTGAAGAACGGCCCTCGCTTCGGCTCATTGGTCGTATTGGTGCATGAAGCTCATAAGTTCGCATTGAAAGTGATCCATCAAACAAAGCTGGTATGGATCACATTGTATGTTTATCAATTTCTGCGCTAAAGATGGGTCAGCTTGTGACAAGGCCGTCTGCTCGCGTCAGCGTTGAAGACCGCACACAAACTTTAGTTTGTATAAGTGCGCCCTTGCCTCTTTTTACATATTCCACTTCCCTGCGCTGACGGTTCCAATTGATTGCTTTTTACATGCCTTTCATTCGTGTCTCTGCATGTCTGATCTTTCGCATATTTTGGTGTTTTCCTAAGATTTGTTTGTGACTTCATCCACCGCAACACGAGGCATGTGCATGACAAACAAATCTTTATCAAAGCGGGAAAAACTGGAACATCAAATCGCCCAGAAAAAAGCACAGCTCCAAAAACTTGAAGCTGTGGAAAGAACCAAGGAACGGAAACGCCAAACGAGACGTAAATTTGTAGCGGGTGAGGTCGTGC
>JBGTSY010000023.1:0-30355 GCA_041940025.1 Thiotrichaceae bacterium
TTATATTATATATTTAAATTAAATTAATAAAGAACGATACTAAATAAAATAATATAATTAAGGTGGATTATGCCAGAGGAATATCGAATTAAGCCTATGGATTTGCTGGGTGGGATCCCATACGTGATTGCACGTATCCCCGCTATTTATCGAGCAGCCAAAGCAATGAGGAATAAGCAAGAATGTGATTCTATGGGCTTGGCCGTTCAACGGACGGTTGCGAAGTATGCCGACAGACCTGCTATCCACTACCAAGATCGCGTGCTGACTTATGCAGAATACAACGCCGAAGCAAATAAAATAGCCCATTATCTTCAGGCGCAAGGCGTCAAACGCGGTGATGCGGTGGCTTTATTGATGCAAAACCGCCCGGAATTTTTAATCAGTTTTACCGCAATTGCTAAAGTAGGTGCTTGCGCAGCTCTGCTCAATAATACCCAAACTGGAAAGGTACTCGCATACAGTATCAATTTGGTTGAGCCTGTTGCTGCGATTGTTGGAGAAGAGTTGGTAGCGCCCTTCAATGAAATTCGCGGTGAGATAAACATTGCAGATGATTACATATATTCCATTGCAGATGCAGATGTACAAAAAGATCCTGGGCAAGTGCCGAATGGATATAGGAATATTATCGAGCTTGCCGCCGCCGAATCCGTAGACAATTTAGAAGAAACAAACTCAATCACTCGTTCTGATCACCTCTGTTATATCTATACTTCCGGCACAACCGGAATGCCAAAAGCAGCTATCACTGATCATAATCGCTTCTGCACCATGATTGCAGGTATCAATGTAGCGATGAATCTGAATAAAAATGATATTTTTTATTTAGCGTTACCTCTTTATCATGCTACCGGTTTGCTCGCCTGCTGGGGTTCGGTGTTAGCCAGCGGCGCGTCGGTGGTGATCCGGCGAAAATTCAGTGCCAGTGAGTTTTGGGATGACATCAATAGGTATCAGGCTACGATATTTGGTTATGTGGGTGAAATGTGTCGATATCTATTGAACCAACCGCCGCAATTAACGGATGGACAACATAGCCTAAAGAAAATTTTTGGTAACGGTCTCCGCCCTGGCATTTGGCAGGATTTTAAAACCCGCTTTAAGATCCCTCATATTTTAGAATTTTACGGTGCCAGTGAAGGCAATACCGGCTTTATCAATATTTTTAATCTGGATAATACGGTCGGTATCGGGCGCGCTACCCTGGTTAAATATGATAGGGAAAAGGACGAAGTGGTACGAGGAAATGATAATTTTTTAATCGAGGTTGACACAGGTGAGCCGGGACTGCTGCTGGGAGAGATCACAGATAACACACCATTCATAGGATATACACAGAAAGACAAAACGGAAAAAGCGATCTTACGTGATGTGTTTACAATAGGAGATGCGTGGTTCAATACCGGCGATCTACTGCGAAATATAGGCTGTTCACACTACCAGTTTGTGGACAGGTTGGGGGACACCTTTCGTTGGAAGGGTGAAAACGTTTCCACAACACAGGTGGAAAATATTCTCAGTGGACATCCCAATATAGCGGATTGTGTCGTCTATGGGGTGGAAATCCCAGGCACCAACGGAAAAGCCGGTATGGCAGCAGTGACGCCGAAGGAGGGAACGTCACTTAAGTTTGATGAACTCTACGACTACGCCCAAGCGAATTTGCCCGCTTATGCTGTGCCGGTTTTTGTCAGATTGAAGCAGAGTGCTGATACAACGGGCACCTTCAAATATAAAAAGGCCGATCTAAAAAAAGAATCATACTTAGTGGAGAGTTGTCCGGATCCCGTGTATGTCGCGTTGCCAAAATCTAGCGAATATGTTGCATTGACTGAGGATCTACAACGAGGAATAAACAACAGCGAATACTCGTTTTAATTCTTTAGGGTTATCAATGAGTGACCTTCTCCTAGCTCGACTACTCCGAGTCAAGAAAAATCTGTGTCTTTAGGCAGCCGATTGCAGGGCAGTCAAAGTGGCATCATCCACGCGCTGCATCCAATCAAGCACCGGTTTGTAATCTTCGATTATTTCTCCACCTTCCCTAGTTTGACGAATACAGTTTAATTGGCTGATGACGGCAATGTCGGCTAGGGTCAGATGATCTCCAACTAACCAATGCCCGTCTGTGAGTAACTCATTAATGGATGAAACATGCCGGGTAATATCTTCGCATATCATCTGTATGGGTTTTTTGCCGACCCCTTGATTTTTCGTAATACGTTTCATAGATGCGGGTACAGCCATGGGAAGCAGAAATTTTATCAGTGAAGGCTCTTGTGCCAGCAGGCTGGATAGGGTTTTATCCGCATTGTGGGGTAAAGTAAAACGGAGATGCATTTCATAAAAATAGAGTGATTCGTCTGCCCAATCTTCTAGTATATGTACCAGTGCGCGTTCTCGAGAATTAGTGGGAATAAGGGCAGGGTTGGGAAAACGTTCCTCCAACGCATAAGCGATATTTGTAGAATCACAAATGAACGTTCCATCAATCTCTAATGTGGGTAGTTTGCCTATGGGGTTAACTTTTTTAATGGTGCCTTTGGCAGTATCCATGATACTGACTTCATTGACTTCAAAGGGGTGTCCTTTGTAAGTCAATAGTCTGCGAATTTTGTCGCAAAAAGGGGAGATTTCAAATTGATGAAGTGTCAACATAAGGAATATGCCTCCTGGTGCTACCGCTTAGACGAAACGATATCGTTAAATTGGGCCAGAAACCCACAGCGTTCTCAGACGCCTATAGAATGAATGATATGTATCTATGCGGTCAATAGCAAACGAGAGTCACGGATGATGAGGGCGAAATCTCATTTCATCAACTTCAGTTCGTTGATGACAAAGTAAATATAGCATTAACAGAATCTTATAATGCACGGAACCCACCAGAGGATAGGTGGTTCAACTCTGAAGTGTGAACTCATTCGAGCAGCAATTTAAAGAGTGGATAGTAATTCGGATAAAAGCAGTCACGACTCTTGCTTTGTATCAGCCGTTGTTATGGGTTTAGACTGTCAACAAAAAGCGGGCCCAAAGGCCCGCTACAATTTGCAGAGAATAAGAAAGTTACTTATCTACTGTCGCCTTAATAACTGCGACCACGCGTCGGTTTTGTGCACGACCCTCTCTGGTGTTATTGTTTGCAATTGGTTCAGATTCACCTTTGCCCAAGGCGGTCATTCTGGCTCTATCGATCTTAAATTGCTTCGCCAGATAGTCAGTCGCACTTTCTGCGCGAGCTTGTGACAGCATTTTATTCATACTGGCATCACCCATGCTATCGGTATGACCTTCTACAACAACTTTGGTATCCGGATATTGAACAAGGAACTTGCCGACTTGGTTCAACTGGTCGTGATGAGTAGGCAAGATCTCAGATGAACCAGTTTTGAAATTCAGGTTCATGGAAATGCTCACTTCCTCGGTGAGCTGAAGTCGACAGCCCTTCTTGTCTACCTTCGCGCCCTTAGGCGTATCCACACAACTATCTAGATAGTCCGCAATGCCGTCACCATCAGAATCAATTGCGCAGCCAACTGAATCGACTTGAACGGTTGCAGGTGTGCTTTTACATGTATCGATATTGTCTGCAACCCCGTCTTTATCGGAATCGAGAACGCAGCCTCTCGCATCGACTTTCATGCCCTTGGCGGAATTTGGGCATCGATCAATACCGTTGGCGACTCCATCGCCGTCAGAATCCAACGCACAGCCATTAGTATCGACTAGGGCAGCCGTCGGCGTGGTGGGGCACTTGTCATTTTTATCGATAATACCGTCACCATCGGCGTCCTCGGGCGATTTGTCGCCAAAGATCCAGCCCAGACTCAGTTGAATGATGGCGTCCGTATTGGACTCATCATGACCATGAAGGAATCGTAGATCAGCCCGTGTCATCAAGTTGTCTGTAATATAGCGAGTGACGCCAGCGCCGATGTTTACCTGGGGTTGATCAGAGTCAGTGCCTGTATCCGGTTGGTATTCTACCTCACCGATCCCTAATGCCAGATGAGGTTGCCATTTATCACCCTCACCCAAATGATACAAAGTATCAAGGCGATAACCGTTCACATCAACATCTGAAGCGCTCGATTCAAGCTCTGATTGAGTTTGATTGGCATTGAGTTCCAGAGCCCACGGGGAGTTAAAGCGGTATCCAATACCTAAATTGAGGAATTCAGCATCCTCCAAATCTAGATCGCTGTCAAAGGATTGGTAGCCTATACCTGGAGACACATAGAGACCATCGGAGGCGATGGCTGACATCATTCCGCCAAGACTAATGGCCAATGCGGAGGCTAAAGTTTTCAATTTCATTGGGGTTCCTTTCAATGAGTAGGTTAGTGTTGGCAATCATGTTTCAATAAAGGCACGAATTTAAACCTAAAGTGTATAAAAAAATGTGAAATAAATAATCATGTGTATTTAAAATGACAGATCCGGCGATATCGGGTTTGTTCAGCAGTAGCTAAGGCGCACTTGTCAAGCCACTCTGTTTTATCCATTGCAAAAATCATTAATCGTCAGTCTCCTTGTAGTAACTAATGGATTCCCTTGATTTCTCGCTATTCACCGTCGACTGAATAAAAACAGTACTGAGATGTTTCAAAGCATCTAATGGTGATTGGTCACTAAAATTCTAAATTATTAACTAGAGTGTGTCAGGAGAGTGAGTAGAATCGAAATGCAAAGGATTGGTGTTGTGAAAAAAAATCTCATCACTATCGGAGATAGAATCTTCATCACTGTCGGCAGAGAATATATTAGTACCCAGGCGAAATTCGTCAGCATTGGTTAAACTATCAAAGTCTGGGTCTAAGTGGGCATCACTAGGATCGGTGGGATCCAAACGATTTTCTATTTCCCATTGGTCTGCCATGCCGTCATTATCCATATCCTGGAGCAGAATGCCACTTTTAGATGTGAATAGCTGTAGTGCCACAGGATCACGACGCCATAAGTTTTGAATGATGTTTTTATTAGAAGTGGTGGCGTTTAAAATGAGTCGGGTACCCATGGTATCCCGATCATATCGAGCAGTCTGTGAGGGTTCAAAGGTCTTTTCACTGGATTTTACTTCATAGTGGAAGACATCATTTTCCGGCAGGTTAAACTCAAATGGTGTGGTGGGCATTGTTTGTGAATTGGTAAAACTCAACAAAAAGATGTTGGACAAATTGAATCTCTGTGGAAATTGCTTTAGAGCAGATTCAGTGGTAACTGAAATAAACTGAATATCCATCAAATCGTAAAATTGAATGGCGTCAAATAGCGCTTTTGAACGGAAGGGACTGCTAAAGGCGTTCAGGGTGGCGAGTAATTTCATGCCGCTAATTTGTAAAGAGCGAAAATATTCCATGCAACTGACAATGGCTACTGAACTCAAACGATGATGATCATGGGTATGGCAACGAATTAAGCGAAGCTCTTCTAAGTAGGGTTGTGCTTGCAGGTTTCGGTTAACCGAGAAGATCGCGTGTACTTCTCCAGGATTGGTGGGTAGAAACTGCGAGCCTAGCAGCAGTCTCAGATCGAACATAAAGTCACGTTGATAAAATTTCTGTTTGGCTCTCTTTTTTTTCCATTGTTGTACTAAAGGCCCGGCAACCTGTGGCGCCACTGACTGGTAATAATAGTTTGGCTCAGCATAGTGGACTGCCGGTAATTGTTTGAGTTGTGCGATTAAGTTTTCAACCGGATGTTGCCCCTGAATGGGTATCAGGTATAACCCCAAGGTAGGACCGGTGAGTTGCGCCTGATTTATGTTCAATTGCGGGAGTTGGATCTCTTTCAGCTCATGTCCGGGACGTATTTTGACTAACAGCTCGCCTGGCTTAAAATTTTCCTGGGCATGCGAAATCGCAGCAAATAATAAGCAGATTGCCAATAAAAGGTTCCGAAATATGGTCTGAAATCCGTCTGTCACCGAACACCCTCAAAATTGAAAGAGTTGTTTAAATTATTTTGGGGAGGATTGAGTCCACTTTTGTTATTGTACTGGGATCTCGGATGAGTAGTCACTCTAACGGATATTCGGTGGGTAACTTAAATAATTGCCGAGGGAATATCGTCCAGGCAAACGGGAAGACAAGAGCATGGCACAGAGCCCTGAAAAATCGACTGTCGATGAAGAGGAAGTAGAAAAATTTAAAGCAATCGCCGCCCTATGGTGGGACGCGACAGGACCCTTTTGGCCATTACACCGCTTAAACAGTGTGCGAATTGAATATATTAAGTCCAAGCTCTGCACCCATTATGGGTTAGATGCGACAAACGAGATGCCCTTGACGGGACTAAAAGTGCTCGATATTGGCTGCGGTGGCGGTATTCTTAGTGAATCCATGGCGAGATTAGGCGCTGACGTGTGGGGTGTCGATGTAGTGGATCGAAATATAGAAATCGCCCGCGCCCACTGTGACACCCAGCCATTTGAGGTGGATTATCAGTGTATTCGTGCAGAAGAACTGGTTCAGCGCGGTGAACAATATGACGTCGTTTTAAATATGGAGGTGGTAGAGCATGTCGCTGATTTACCACTCTTTATGCAGACGGTCAATCGATTGGTAGCTGAAGGTGGCTTACAATTTATTGCGACCATCAATCGCAACCCTTTGGCCTGGATAGTGGCTATCATTGGCGCCGAGTACGTTCTTCAATGGCTGCCTAAAGGAACGCATCAATATAGCAAGCTAGTCAAACCAAAGGAGTTGCGTCGTTTGCTGGAAGCAGATCAATTAAAGATCCAGGATGAAGTGGGCGTTCAGGTGAACCCTTTTAATAAACAGATGTCTATTGTGCCTTTTATGGGGGTGAACTATATGCTTTACGCCTCAAAATAAGCGGGTAGAAAATTTTGCGTGATTTTTAGATATTGTACGTTTGGTATCCAGTGGATTGGGCTAATTAGCCAAAAAAGCATGCCGTTAATTTCTTCAGTGTGTTTTATCCCTTTTGTCTAGATTAGCACGTCATTGCCTCGTCAATTGACCAGACGGGCATTTCGTCGACACAGGACGCTTGCATGGCAGATCACATTACTACCGGTTACTGGTAATCGTCACAGATCCGCGGCCGATAAATTTCACAGTAAAAACAGTCAATTATTTTTAGATGGTTTGAGAATTGCTTTATAAAGCTTAATGTTGCCCCAACGTGGATAGAGATGGAGTTGCCACATTAACCGGACTGAAGCATGTAACCTGATTTTAGCAGTGTGATGAGGTTTAGGGTGATGCCAGCTTTCGATCTGTTTGAGTATGCGAAGCAGTTAGATAACCAAGAAATCCATTTTAAATATGATGCCAAGTCTGGTCTCGCTGCGGTGATTGCCATCCACAGCACGAAGAACGGGCCAGCGCTAGGTGGGTGTCGTATGGGCGCATACGCCTCTACGGATTGCGCTGTGCAGGATGCCATACGCTTGGCACAAGGTATGAGTTTTAAAGCGGTGATGTGTGGCTTGCCTCTAGGCGGGGGTAAAGCGGTAATCATGAAACCAAAGGGACCATTTAACCGTCAGGCAATCATGACTAGTTTCGCTCACTTCGTGAATGAGATAAATGGAAGGTATATTACCTCTGTTGATAGTGGGACTTCCGTTGACGATATGAATCTACTGGCCCGGCAGAGCAAATGGGTGGTGGGATACTCTGAAGGCAATCAGGCTGGGGGGGATCCTTCTCCCTTTACTGCTCGAGGAGTTTTAAAAGGCATGGAAGCGGCCATGCATTACTATTTACCCGGTAAAAACTGGAGTGATCTTACCGTGTTGATTCAGGGTGTGGGTCATGTGGGTTATTACTTGGCGAAATATTTATATGAACGGGGTGTAACCATACTAGTCAGTGATGTGCATGAGGCGGCATTGCAACGGTGTGAACAGGAGTTTAATGCTAAGGGGGTGGATGTGGATCACGTGTATCGCACACCCTGTGACATATTTAGCCCCTGCGCTTTAGGGGGCGTGCTCACCGATGAGAGTGTACGCCTGTTACCTGCAAAACTGATTGCCGGCTCGGCAAATAATCAACTTGCGAACAAGGGAGTAGTTGAGACCTTAAAGCAGTGTGATATCCATTATGTGCCGGACTATGTGTTGAACGCCGGTGGGCTCATACAGGTCTATTGTGCCCATTTTGGTTTGCCCATGTCGGAGGCAAACGCGCGCATCGATGAAATTTATTCACGATTATTAAAGCTGTTTCAACAAGGAACCGTGGAACAAAAGATACCCGCAGAAATTGTCGACGAAGTTGCGCGTGCCAAGTTGAATCAACCGGATGTCGTTCTGGAAACCAGTTAGGAGTCTAGCATGAGTCGAGTGGCAGAATTTGAAATAGAGTATCGACAATTTTTGCATGAGTCCGGACAACCCTTAACGGTTCTTCCCGATTGGGCGACAGAAACGGGTGTGTTGGAGAAAGCATATGAATGGATGATGCTTACCAGACTGTTTGATGCCAAGGCGATTGCCTTGCAACGAACTGGACAGATGGGGACCTATGCCTCTTGCTTAGGGCAGGAGGCAATTGGTGCCGCCATTGGTTTATCGATGCACCCAAACGATGTGTTCGTTCCCTCTTACCGGGAAACCGGCGCACAACTGATCCGCGGTAGTCGGATGCAGGACATATTACTGTTTTGGGGTGGAGATGAACGTGGCAGTCACCCACCCAGCGCCAATCAGGATTTTCCAGTGGCCATTCCAATTGCAAGTCAATGTTTGCATGCTGTAGGGGTCGCGACAGCATTTAAATATCGCAAGCAAAATCGCGTCGCTCTCTGTGCCATTGGTGATGGAGCCACTTCGCAAGGGGATTTTTATGAAGCGATCAATCTTGCTGGCGTTTGGGATCTGCCGGTGATTTTTGTGGTCTCTAATAATCAGTGGGCAATTTCGGTGCCACGGAAAGCACAATCCGCAAGCCAAACATTGGCGCAAAAGGCGATAGCAGCGGGGATCCACGGTATTCAGGTGGATGGGAATGATTACATTGCCATGCGCGACACGCTGGATCAGGCAATTGGGCATGCGCGTAGTGGCAAGGGGCCCACTCTGATTGAAGCACTAACTTATCGTCTATCCGATCACACCACTGCTGACGATGCCAGCCGTTATCGACCCGCAGAAGAGGTGGCAACCCAACAACAGAAAGATCCCCTGTTGCGATTAGAACGATATATGCAGGCCGAGCGGGGTTGGACTGAAACGAATCAACAACTGTTGAAAGAGAAGTGCCAGAATCAGATTGAAGAAGAAGTTCAATCTTATCTTGGCATGGCGCTGGCGCCCCCCACAGATATGTTTGATCACCTTTATGAAAACTTGCCCAAGGTATTACTGAAACAGCGTCAGCAGCTTTACGAGGAGTGGCAACAAGAGACTGGATCTGATGCCGTGACGGATCTAAAGGAGAGTGACCATGTCTAAGATCACCTTAGTGGAGGCGGTGAATCAGGCTCTCGAACATGAGATGGGACACAATAATAATGTCATGATATTAGGTGAAGATGTGGGTAAGAACGGTGGTGTTTTCCGCGCGACATTGGACTTGCAGTCTAAGTTTGGAGAGCAACGCGTATTAGATACGCCCCTCGCTGAATCGATGATTGTGGGAACCGCAGTGGGAATGGCCACCCAGGGATTACGCCCGGTGGCGGAAATACAGTTTATGGGATTTATCTATCCTGCATTTGATCAAATCATTAACCATGCTTCGCGTTTACGGAATCGTACCCGCGGTCGCTTGCATTGTCCGATGGTGATTCGTGCGCCTTATGGGGGTGGCATCCATGCGCCGGAGCATCATTCAGAGAGTACCGAAGCCTTATTTGCCCATATTCCTGGATTGAGAGTGGTGATTCCATCCTCTCCACTCAGGGCTTATGGACTATTATTAGCCGCGATACGAGACAATGATCCGGTGTTATTTTTAGAGCCAAAACGTGTGTATCGAATGGTCAAGCAAGAGGTGCCGGATAATGGTGAAGCGTTGCCGTTAGATGAATGTTTCGTTTTGCGCTCTGGCACAGACATTACCCTTGTGACTTGGGGAGCGATGGTGCATGAAACCATGAATGTGGCTGAGTCACTATCGATGCAGGGTATTGAAGCAGAGGTGATCGATGTGGCCACAGTGAAGCCGCTCGATATCGACACTATCTTAGAATCGGTAGAAAAAACCGGCAGATGCGTCATCGTGCAAGAAGCCGCTAAGACCTGTAGTGTCGGGGCGGAAATCGCCGCTCAAATTGCAGAACACGGTTTGTTATTTCTCGTTGCACCAATTCAACGAGTCAGCGGTTTTGATACAGTGATGCCATTATTTAAGCTAGAAGATTATTATATGCCCTCAGAAAACAGAATTTATTCAGCGGTGAAAAAGACCATGGAGTTCGCGTGAAAACATTTTATTTACCGGATTTAGGTGAAGGCTTGCAGGAAGCAGAATTAATAGAGTGGCACGTTAAAGCGGGTGAGCAAATAGAGGCCGATGCACCAATGGTCTCTGTAGAGACTGCTAAGGCCATTGTGGATATTCCGGCCCCTCGTACAACCACCATTGGTAAAACATATGGCTCCCCGGGAGATGTGATCCACATAGGGGACCCATTAGTAGAATTTTCCGATGGTGACGAGAGTGATTCTCAGCCGAGCCGTGAACAAGAGCAGATCCAAAAGCCGCAATCCACCGATACGGGTACTGTTGTCGGCAATGTGGACGCCAGCGGCGAGCTGCTCAAAGATGCCGTGACCCCAGTCGGTCAACACACGACCAGTGGTTTCAAAGCCACCCCAGCAGTGCGTGCATTGGCCCATCAACTGGATGTGAATTTGGCCATGGTTACACCCACGGGTGCGGACGGTATGATCACTGCCTCGGATGTGCAAAGGGTTCATAAAATATTAAAGGAGGTCGGGCCTCAAGAGCCATTGCGTGGCGTACGACGGGCAATGGCAAGGAATATGGCCTTAGCCCATTCTGAAGTAGTGCATGTGAGCTTGTATGATGACGCGGATCTCAATAAATGGGATAAAACGGACGATCCCACGGTGCGCTTAATGCGTGCGTTGATCTATGCCTGCGAACAGGAGCCTGCATTGAATGCCTGGTTTGACAGCCATAGCCTCGGGCGAAGGGTATTGCCGGATGTGCATTTGGGTGTGGCGGTAGATAGTGAAGATGGTCTATTTGTGCCGGTGATTCGAAAAGCCAATTTACTATCAGACAAAGCACTGAGGAAAAAACTAGACGAATTGCGAGAGAAAATAAAACTTCGCAAAATCCCACCAGACGAGTTGCGAGGAAATACTATCACCTTGTCCAATTTTGGTGCGATTGCTGGCCGCTATGCCAGTCCAATTATCGTGCCGCCGACGGTGGCTATTCTAGGTGCGGGTAAAATACGCGATCAGGTGGTGGCGAAAAAAGGTAAAGCTGTGGTGCATCCCATTCTGCCACTGTCACTTAGCTTCGATCATCGCTGTGTGACTGGTGGCGAAGCCGCACGTTTTATGGCCGCGTTACTTGAGCACCTCCAAAAAGAGAATATATCTGCATCTAAATAGCCCACTTTGACATGGTGCGCTATTCAAGTTTTTTGCACACATCATAAGACAACTAAAATTCTAAGGATTAGGCTCAGAGTCTGTCGATTTGCATGCGTCGATATTTTTACTGACACACATAAACCAATGAGATCCCATTTTCGCTATGACAAGTTAACGCTATTATTGACAGCCTGTTGGATCTGACTTACGTAGCGAACAGGCACTAATGGATTCACCCATCAATAAGAATTGGTGCCCTCGAGACGATTCGAACGTCCGACCTGCCGCTTAGGAGGCGGCTGCTCTATCCTGCTGAGCTACGAGGGCATAAAGAATAGATCAACTGATGAGATTATGTGTTTTTAATATAAGACGTAAAAGATTATAAAATACGATGACGAGCCGGTTGTCAATCCAGGTCAATTTGCTCACTATCAGTAACAGTAGTTGACGGAATTATTTCACCACGGTTAAACCCAAGTTTTCCCAATTTTGCAGACCGCCGCGATACCATTTAATCTTTTCTTGAGGATAGCCAAGCTTGATCAGGGCGCGAATATTCGTGGGAGATTGACCACACCAGATCCCATTGCAAAATAACACCAAGGTTTTTGCTGCGGAGAAATCCCAGAAACCATCGATTTCTTGGACGCCAAATTGTCTCTCTAATATCTCTGCCACTTCTATCGGGTTGGCACCTTGATCCATGCTCAGTTTGGTCCAGGGAATATTCACGCTACCAGGAATCGTACCTTTGGCTACCCAGTCAGTCGTACGTGAATCGATAACAAGTATGTTTTTATTCCCTTGAGCCATTTTTTCTAAATAGTCAATTAACTCTAACTCTGCAATTGTTTCCACATGAGGCGCGATTTTCGCCGGTTGAATACAAAAGGGCGGACAGTGACGAGACGTCTTGCCATAGATGGGGTTGACTTGGTTATCGCTGTTTTGATTGCGTTTGATGGTGACTTTTTTGTCTTGATGAATCACTTCAGCAGTGGCTTTTTCATGACTCAGTTTTACCCGCAGGTCCGTATCCTGAGCAAAAGAAACGGATGCGGCGAACAGAGTCAATAGCAAACCTAGGAGGTCAGATCTCAATATTTTAGGCATTGAAGTTAGTCCTTCACTACTTTGGTGATTCCAACGAATGCACTGGATGATACCATGAAGTGACATTAGACTTCACCAGTTCAACCATTCGATATCTATGTATGTGCCGATGGGTAAAATGTCATTTCCAGGCGGCACTAGGATCAAACAGTTGGCGTGAGTAAGAGAGGTGAGCATTGCGGAACTCTGTTGATCGCAGGGCGTGACGCGTAGCTCACCGCGATTATCATTAAACGCAATCCCTCGTTGAAAATCTAATCTCTTCTTATTTGGTTTTATTTCTGCATGACTCAGTGCCCTGGCACGACACACAGGTTTCGGCGCGCCGCCTGCCATCTTAATGAGTGCGGGTTCAGCCAGCTGCTTTAAAGTGACCAAGGATGAGACAGGATTCCCCGGCAAGGCAAATATCTGAGCTGTACCAATTGTGCCAAATGCAAATGGTTTGCCCGGTTTAATCGCCACTTTCCAAAAGGACAGCTCTCCAATATCTTGAAGTATTTGTTGCACATAATCTGCATCACCGACAGAGACACCGCCACTGGTGATAATGAGATCAACTTGCTCACTGATCTCTAGAAAGCTCTGTTTCATGTTGTTGTAATCATCGGCTAAATGTTGTTGATTGATGATCTCCACCGGAAATTGTTTTAAGTAGGCAGCTAAAGCAGGACCATTACTGTTGTACAGAGTACCGTAGGTGAGCGGCTCCTCTGAAGACTTGAGTTCATCACCGGTTGTTAAGATAGCGACACGCAATTTTTTGAACACTGATATAGTGGTGATTCCAAAGGAGGCAAACAGCCCTATGTGTGCAGGAGTGAGTGTTACCCCGACGCCTAGCAATGTGTCACCGGCCGCGCATTCTTCGCCTTTGAGGCGAATATTGTCGCCTTTGCCTGGCGTATGCAAACAGAGCACCTGTTGTTGATTCATCTTCGTATTTTCTTGAACTATCACTGCGTCAGCGTGACGAGGCATTGGTGCGCCGGTGGTGATACGTACGCACTCGTTGGGTGAGAGATCACCTAAGTAAGGGTGGCCAGCCAGTGATTTACCCACCAGGGTGAGAGCTGCGTCCTTGTGTGGAACACCTTTTGTGATCACTGCGTAGCCATCCATTGCAGACTGAGTAAATCTTGGTAACGAAAATGGCGCAACTAAGGGTGCAGCTAAAATGCGTCCGCTGGCCTCTGAGATATCGATGGCTTCTGTGCGCACCGCCCTAGTCACATTATCCAGTATAATGGATTTAGCTTTGATAAAGCTGAGATTACCTGTATTAGAATCTTTCATTTAAATTCACCTAACTTATTCATCTTTACAATAAGTCATCCAATAAACTAACTATCGCTTCGGAAGCAGAATGTCTATGCAACAAAAATCTACAAAGAGTTTTAATATTCAATCTAGAGAGAGTGTGTACAATGGATTCTATCAACTGGAAAAAGTCAGTATGCGTTTTCAATTATATAATAAAAATTGGAGTCCGGTTGTCGAACGTGAGTTATTCCAACGGGGTGACGCAGCGGGCGTACTATTGGTGGATCCGGATACAAGTCAGGTGGTGTTGGTGGAACAGTTTCGGGTAGGGGCGATTGCTGCTGAGGATCCCTGGTTACTGGACATTGTCGCCGGTGGTATTGAAGCGGGATCAAATCCGGTTCAAACTGTGGTCAAAGAGGCGAAAGAAGAGGCAGGATTGGATGTGAGCGCCCTATGGCCAATTATGAATTACTATCCGTCTCCGGGCGCGTGCAGTGAGCGAATCTTCCTGTTTTATGCGACAGTAGATGCCAACCAGGCGGCTAAATTTGCAGGATGTGAACAAGAACACGAAGATATTAGAGTAGTAACCGTTTCTATTAGTGAGGCCATTGATGCGTTAAAGCAGGGTAAAATAGTCTCTTCGCCGGCGATTATTAGTTTACAGTGGCTTGAGCAAAACCAGCATAATTTGAAAAAAATTGAGCTAAAATCGGTCTAATCGCTTTAATTTGGGAGCCAGTAAAGAAGCATGACATTGAGCCGTTATACACCAATGATCACCCGGTTAATGGGTGTTTATGAAGAAAACTATAAGCGTTTGCTCTGGTTTTTGCCTGACATTGGTTGTTTAACAGAAGGCCTAGAAGTCACCACGGATGATCAGTTGACTCGGTTTAGGATTGAGGAGAAACACCGATTTACCACTGTGGTTGAAATTGAGTATCGAACAGAGCTAAACCTGGCTGGGTTGGGTGAGATGCAGTTTCTGGCAAAGCTGAGTCATGATGCCAAGGTGGCAGAGGTGTTGCGATTTCAGGGGCAAGGTCAGTTTCGGGAACATTATCCGCAAAGCAATCCGAAGATGTTCCAAGTCAACGAAAAGGAATTGAGTAATTTTTTTCTCTATGAGTGTTTAAAGTATTGGATGGAATCAGAGTTGGAGATCATTGCTCAAGATATGAAAACGGCGGTAGTTGAGAGGTCGCACATTAGTCGTCGAGGAAACTAGAAAGTCATGGCCGCTATTCTACATAGTGCTGATTTACCGGTGAAGATACTGCAACTAACGGATTCACATCTGTTTGCAGGCAGCACTGGGCGTTTGATGGGGTTGGATACGAATGCTAGTTTTCAATCAGTGATGGACCTGATCGTTGCCGATAAACGTCAGCCGGATATTATTTTATTGACAGGCGACTTAGCTCAAGACAGTAGTGAAGCTGCCTACGCCCATATTGCGACCCAACTCTCCTCATTTAAGGTTCCACTCTATTGCTTACCTGGAAACCATGACAAACCCCGTTTGATGTGGGAGACCTTTGAAAAAATGGGGTATTCACAAACATCAGAAATCGACATGGGTGCTTGGCAGATCCTGTTAGTGAATTCCCATCAATCGGGTAAGGTTGCAGGGCGTGTGACCAAGGCTGATTTGAAACAATTACAACGAAGCCTGGCACAATCTAGCCGACATCAATTAGTTTGTCTACACCATCAGCCTGTACCGGTAGGATGCCGTTGGTTAGATAAAATCGGTCTCGATAATGCTCAGGATTTCATGAATATAGTTGGTCAGGCAAATCATGTGCGGGCGGTGGTGTTTGGTCACGTACACCAGCATTTTGAATCGCAGTATTCGAAACTGCACATGATGTCCGCACCTTCTACCTGTTTTCAGTTTGCCGCAAACAGCGATGATTTTGCCACCGATGAAACAATCGGCCCGGGATATCGCTGGCTAGAGCTTATGCCCGATGGCACCATTTCAACGGAAGTCTGCCGTGTGCAAAACTTTAGGTATGAAATGGATGAAAATCACATGGGTTATTAGACCAGATCTCTAACTAACCTCTTATTCAATTTCTATTTATTCGGTCGCTAAAAAGATATCTTTCCCAGGTATTCTTTGGCTACATGACAATGCGATCATCTAGGTATGCTTCCCCAATCGCGCAATTAAGTGAGTGTTGGCAGATTGGATTAGGTCTGTTTTTGCTGGTTATTTGCCACGGCGGATTAGCTTCAGATCTGGAGTACGATCTAAATCAAGCCCGCCAGCAATTGCTCGAAGGCGATGCTCAAGCCGCATATGAGTTACTTTATCCGCTTCATGATCAGTATGCGGGTGAACAGCGATACGACTATCTACTCGGCGCCAGCGCAGTAGACTCCGGCAATCCAAGTATTGCTCTATTTGCGCTTCAACGTGTGTTGTTGCAATCGCCGTCATTCGCCGGCGCTAGGATGGAGTTAGCCAGAGCCTATTTTAATCTTGGTGAAATGGATGCGGCTCGGCAACATTTCACCATTCTGTTAGCGACATCCCCGCCCGCAGACGTCAAACTGGCCATTGAGGCTTATCTGCTTGCCATTGAGCAAGTGCGAGAAAAACCAAACACCCGGTGGCAGGCTCGAGTCACCATGGGTAGCGGATTTGATAGCAATGCCAATAGTGCTACCGATGAAAATCAATTTTTAGGTTTTGATCTTTCAGAGAATAGTATTGCAAATAGTTCCTCATTTTTGCTAACCAAAGGAGAGATCGATGCGGATCTGTTTGCCTGGCAGAGGTGGTCGTTTGCGGCCTCTTTGAGTTCTGAAATTAAAGATTATCGAAGTGCAGACTTTATTAACTATCAGTCTTCGAGTTTAAGTGTCGTTGGCCAACGTACCTGGGCACGCTATGGAGTGCAAGTGAATTCTAGTAGCGTCTATACCACTGTTGATGAGCATTTTAATAATCGTGGCCATTACTTAAGTGCCAATGGGTTTTATCAGTTAAACAAAGATCAGCAAATTGCTCTATTTATGCGTTTTGGCCAATTGCATTACTCCGCAGATCAGTCTGCTAAAGATGTGTCACAAACCTTACTTGGTATCAGTCTTAGTGGACATGTGGCGAGCGATAAACCTATTGTCTGGGTGATGACTGCTTTGGCTGGAGAGGACGAGCCTCTTGAGTCAGACTCCATTTATAAAAAATCATTGGCGGGGTTACGTTTAACTGCCTACTTCACACTGAATACTCAAGTCATTTTGACCCCTTCTGTCGGCATGAGTATTGCGGATTTCGAAGTGCCATTTTCCGGTATGGATAGGGAAGACAGTCTGTACGATGCAAAATTCGACATGTCTATTCGTCCTACAAAAAACTGGGTCGTGACGACATCTATAGGTTATACCAGAAATGATTCGACGGTACTTCTTTACGATTATGATAAATCCGAATTGTCCGTTTCTGCCGCTTGGGAATTTTGATGAACAGACTCATTCAGCTATTTTCATTCCTTCTCATGTTTCCCTATCTAGTGCTGGCGGAGCAGTCAAACGCCGAGGAGGCCACTGATCGAGCCGGATTCGCTGTATTTGTTTATGGTGACGTGATTGTACGCTCTGAGCAGGGCAACAGCCGCTTTATCAAGAATGGAGATGACCTATTTTCCGGAGATACCCTGATTACGACTAAAAACGGACAAGTACAAATTCGCATGACTGACGGCAGTTTCGTGCATGTACGACCAAACAGTGAGTTTATGCTCAGTGACTATGACTATCAATCGGAGCCTAAAACAGACAAAAGTGAATTTGATTTAGTCAAAGGTGGATTTCGGGCGATAACAGGCGCGATCGGAAAAGCCAATAGTGGTGCTGTAAAAGTTAAAACACCAGTAGCCAGTATCGGCATTCGTGGAACTGATTTCTCCATTCGATTGGTCACTTCTGATGACTTTTTATCAGGCGATATTAATACACATACATTAGCGAATGAAAATCGTGATGATCAACCCGTGCGTAGCGGCCTGTACGTAGGCGTGTTGAGTGGCAAGATTGAGGTGTTTAATGATCGAGGTGCGTTAGATTTGCCGTCAGGAAGTTTTGGCTTTGTTGCCGCCCGCGGTGCCGAACCTATGAAGTTGAAAGAGAGTGCGGCCAATTTATTATTCGATAAGATGGACGCGCCAATTGAGAAACAAGAGGATGACGATCCATCTCGAACCGGACCAGGAGAATCGGCACAATCCCAAGAACCAAGCGATGACCGGTCACAAGATGAGAAGACAGGTGTTAATTCTAACCAAACAGACGCTGAAACAGAATTGGCGAGTAGTATAGAGCCTCCTATAACAAAACACCCAAATAATGAAGCTATGTCTAAGCAGCCTGTATTCGGATTCGGTTCGCAACTTCCAATTACAGACAGTTTTGAATCTTCGCTCAATAGTTTTGGATTAAATCCAGTTGAGGATCCCACCGGGGATTTTGTACCAGATCCGCAAAATCTCTCCCGTAGACTCGTTGGAACATCTATTCACCAACTGGCCAATGAACGCGCAGTAGTAGGTGTGGCATTAATTTCTGTGGCAGACATGCTTACCCAACGAGATGCGTTTATCGCTGGCCCGACAGGCAGCTTATTAAATGTATGGGCGCCCATCCAAAGTGTAGATGGCATGGATCGAAGAGGGCAATACATAAAAAATAGTGCGCAACTGATAGATTGGGGCTTTGATGCCAGTACTGGAATCAATTGGGGTCGCTGGGCAAAAGGTTCCATGCAAATAAAGACGCAGGAAACTGTACTCAACCAGTCTCTTGAACAACAAAGCCAACATTTTATTTTAGGCCCCCTAGAGTTTGTCAGGCCCACTTTACCTACAACGGGTAGTGCACACTATCGGTTGATTGGTAATACTCATCCCACAGACAATAGAAATAACACCGGAATCCTGGGAGGTGCGAGCCTTAATGTCAACTTCGATCAACAAAGCGTCAACTTTAGCACTGAACTGGGTATTGCGGGTGAGATTTGGAAAGGGGTGAACACAGGCATACCCCTTCAGCCAAACGCAAAGTTTGATGGCGGCCTCCAGGTAGAGGTCCGGGATGCACAAGGTAATCAGAATATCGGTACGGGTAAGGTGTCTGGTGCGTTGATGACGGGTCCAAATGCAGCAGAATTAAATGGCGCGGCCACAACATTTCACATGCAAGCGCCCATAGATGATCAGTCGGTGGGTGTCAGTGGCACCGCAATTTTTGAGCGGAATCAACCATGAAGCTTATAGGAAATCCGATCAGGATCATTACAGGTTTCTTTATTCTCTGTTTCTTAACCGCTTGTACACAACCTAATGATAACTCGGGTGGAGAAACTAGCGTTAACAAGAACGCGGTGCAAAAAATTAGCGGACAGACCAGCAAGGGGCCTCTTAGCGGTGCCACCCTTGAATTCTATAATACAGACGCATCTTGGCAGCCCATCGGACAACCAGTGGCCACAACAATTACTGATGCCGCCGGTAATTGGACTCTAGCCGAACTCGCCGTGACGCAACCCCTGTTGGTGGTCTCTAAGGGAGGCAGTTATGTTGATGAATCTGATTTAAATACCCCGCGGCGCCGGATCCATCTTGGTGTAAATGAGCAGATATTGGGGTTGCTATTACCTGGGCAGAATAGGTCTGCAATTACCCCAATTACCCACGCATTGATACTTCGCCTGCGGTTTCTTGCCCTTCAAGGAAAAAATAAACAGAGTTCACTTGATTATGTCCAACAACAATCGAGCACGGCGCTGGGTTTTAATCCCTTTACGCAATTACCCGCAGATCCCCTGGCTCCAGCGAATACCTCATTAGTCGCGGCAAGGCGTTACGGAATATTGCTAGGTGCAATCGCCAATGCTCAAAATAGAATGAGTGTTGCTATGGGCTATTCAGTGTCGAACTATCAAGTGCTGGAAACAGTGATCAAGGACATGGCCAATGGTGAACTGGATGGCCTGGGACTGACTGGTCAGTTGCATGTAAATGGTGCGCCATTGCCAAATAACTTAAGGCTGGCAAATGAGGCAGAGCGGTTCCTTAACAACAACTATTATCTTTACGAAGGTTTAAATTTGGGATTACCGCCATCGAATCGAGTACATACCCATGTCTCTCCCGTTATTGCGGTAAATGACAACCTAACAGTGAATGAAGATGAAGTCTCACTTCTTAATGTTCTTGCGAATGATGCTAACGCCCATCTAGGCGCACTACCGATCACAAGTCACCTTGGGGGAAGCCTTACCCCGGTAGGGGATCAAGTGCAATATGTGCCGCCTGCCAATTTCACGGGCATCGATTCCTTTATCTATTCCACAGCGACAAATGAACATGGCGACTCCGACACTGCAGTGGTGACGCTAACAGTGTCTAATGTGGCAGATGCGCCGATTGGTGTTTCCGACAGTTATCTGGTGGCACGAAACATTAAAAGCGTTATCGGAAATGTGCTGGATAATGACTCCGATATAGAAGGGCAACCCTTGTCAATTGCCGGTGCACCGACGGTGACTCAGCAAGGAGGAGAGTTGTTTTCTATTGGGGACGGTAATTTTGAATATCGTCCACCTGCTTCCTTTACTGGCAACGATCAATTTGAATATAGCTTACAGGATAGCAGTGGCTTAACCACTAATGTATTGGTGACATTAAGTGTGGACGACGACAACGATCAAGACGGCATAGCAGATAGTCGTGAGACAGGCGAATACCATACCAGTCCAAATAATCCCGATACGGACGGCGACACCTTTAGTGATCTGCATGAAATCCGTGCAGGTAGCGATCCACTTAATGCCGCTGAGTTCCCAGCAAAAACCGTGATCTCCGCAGCAAACTCCAATAATGTCATTACTGGTCACACTATATGGGGATTGGCAAATTCGCCTTACCATGTGCAAAGCAATGTCAATGTTCAAGCTGGCAGTGTGCTGTCTATCGAACCTGGCGTCGTGGTAAAAGTGGATAGTGGCTTCAATATCAATGTCAATGGCAACGCGCAGCTCATTGTAGGTGGCGAGAAAATTGATGGTCTGAAGGTAACGATTACCAGTGCGATGGATGATTCCATTCAGGGAGACATTACCGGAAACGGCAACTCGGTGATTTCAACGGCCGGAGATTGGCAAGGTCTATTGTTGCAATCCAATGCGTACATGAAAGCGGTAGGAATGGAAATCAGCTACGCCGATACCGCCATATTTGGTCAAGGTGCGATATTGGATCTCGATCACCTCTTTTTATTCGATTCTGCGTTTGAGGGGCTTTTTCTATCCGCCGGTTCAGGTGCGGCGCTGAGCGGAAGCATAAACAACCTAAGCATCAACAATACGGGAGAGCAGGGCATCTATCTAGAGGCACTGGGGGCAGATTTACTAGACATAGTGATCTCCGGAAATAACAGTGTCACCGGCGTAAATAGTGCTTTTGCTGCCATCGAGGTTCGAGGTGCTCAGGCCAAAGCCACGTTAGATTCCTTTGTTGTCAATGGGGGTGATGTGGGCATTGCTCTATTTGATGGTGCCTCGCCGTACTTAAGTGACATTAATATTCAGAGCAGTTTGTCGGCCGGTCTCCTGTTTGAGGGGAATAGTCAGCCTCTTTTATTTAACAACGTCATTCTCAATAACACCAGTATTCCTGTATTACTGATTGGTCAGGACTTGCCAATGAATGTTGTTCCCACCGAAGGGGTTGGTGTACAGCAATGGGCGGCCAGTATTGAAGGCACTTTAACTACAGATGTGATAATGAATGCAGAGCCGCTCGGCACTGGATCGGTCTGGCACGTTAGAGCACCGGTGTTGGTACCCAGTCCATATAGCCTGACAATGGGTGCAGGCGCGATCGTTAAATTTGACACCTCTAGTGACCTTACCGTGTTAAGTGGCTCACCTGGTGGTCAACTGAATATTAATGGAACCATGTCCAATCGTGTCATTTTAACTAGTCTGGCAGACGATGATGCACTAGTTGGGGGAGACACCGCTGGTGATGGTGCCACCACGCCGACTGCCGGTGACTGGAACGGAATCCACTACCAACCAGGCTCATTAGGCACAATTAGTGAGACCGACATACTATTTGCGCAAATTGGTCTACTGGTTGAGGAGAGTTTAGTATTTAACAATGTACTGGTTCAGTTTTCCGCTATGAATGGAATTGCGGTGCAAACTTCATCAGCTACAGATACTGCAAGTCCAACGTTCAACGGCGTGACTGTCGATACTGTCGATTCCGGAGCCGGTATCTATATCGACAACCAGGCTGGCGGTACGGCTGATCCGGTATTTAATCCTCCCGGACAAGTGCTGAATGTCAATGAAGGGGCTGCCTGTTGTGCAGCGGTTTGGTTACGAGGCAGTGCATCACCCACATTTAGCAACTATGAAATTGTCGGTGGCTACAAGGGTATTAAGATAAATGATGCAGCATCTGGGCAATTTATTGAAAATATAATACGCGATGCTTTGCTTCAGGGCGTCTATGTGGAAACGACGGGTGCGCCAGAATTTTATGCCAATAAAATCTTAAACAATGGTGATGGTTCAGTAGATGGCGCGGGCTTGTATGCATTCAACTCAAGCCTAAGCAATATAAGGCACAACATGTTTCGCGGTAATCTTGGTGCTAAGGGAGGTGCGATTGCCGCAGATAATAGCTTGCTACTGTTGGAGAATAATTTGCTGATTCAAAATCATGCGTTGAATGAGGGTGGTGCAATCGCAGCCCTCAATTCTGCAAGCGTCAACTGCTCACACTGTACCATTGCTGAGAATCGTGTATTTAGTGCGCTTGCTGGTGGTGGCGTTAATGTTAACTCTGTCGGCGAAACAATAGTTTTGCCCTATAGTATTCTTTGGAATAATAGTGACTCAATTGGCATAAACGATTACTTCGGGCTTCCCATTTTAACAAATACGATAGTAGTTGATCCTGGTTTTACAGCAAATTGGTACCTAAACCAAAGTGGTGCGGCAATAGATGCCGCAGGTGCAAATGGCGCTTCTTATTTGGCGGGGCTCACTACCGATGTGTTAGGAAGCATAGACGTCAATCCTTTTGATAGTGGATTTCATTTAAATTCCGGTATGGCACCTGTAGATGCGGCGAATTCTGTGGTGAATTATCCTGTCAATGTGGCTGCGCTGAGCACCGTTGCCATTGTGATTGAGCCGCGAGATAGTGCGAATAATATACTTGGCACAGGTCTGGATGTGACTATTAATCATCTTTCGGGGAGCGATCCCGTAGAGGAGGGCACTATCTCTAATAGTGATCAAGTGCGTGATTTAGGCAATGGCAGTTATGAGTTCTTTTATCAAGCGCCTTCAACCGGGGGTACCAGCGATCTCTATGAAGTGTTGGTAAATGGGACCAGTCTAGTCAATCAGCCCAGTATCTTTACCACTCCATAAAAATTACCAAGCGTGCAACTGTCTTCGTTAAAGTCGTTTAAATTACCATTGCTGCTACGGCATTTGTTGAGCTTGGTTTTAACTATCATATTCATCGCACATGTTGCCGCGCGACTTGAACTGCCCTTTGTTAAAGAAATAGAAAACCGCGCTTACGATCTGCGCCTCATGCATTTTATGCCACATACAGTGGATCCTAGGATCGTGATTGTAGATATCGATGAAAAAAGCCTCATGGAGGAAGGGCATTGGCCCTGGCCAAGGGATCGATTGGCAAAGTTAATTCATCAACTCTTTGAACAGTATCAGATCGCGCTCGTGGGATTTGATATGGTATTTGCTGAGGCCGATCGGGATCCGACGACACAGTTATTGAGCCGGCATTTGCAAACGGGTGGTACAGAAAATAGTGCGCTACAGCACATCTATACAGAGCTGGAGCCACTACTCAATCGTGATCAACAATTTGCAGACAGCTTCTCTTCTGGGACTGTGGTTTTAGGATATTTCTTTGGTACAGAAGACCATCAAGGGCAGCCAATTAGCAAAGGCATGTTGCCGTTTCCGGCGCTGACTCTGGCTCAGGTAGGCAATCAACGCCTGTCCATACCGCTTCAACACAGTTACACCGCCAATCTGCCCGAATTACAGTTCAGTGCAGCGAGCGCCGGTTTTGTCGATACACCCCTATTGGATACTGACGGCGTAATACGGCGGGTTGCCATGCTACAACAATATGGTGAAGCCATTTATGAATCCCTGTCATTGGCAATGTTGAGAGCGCTGTTTCAGTTAGCCCCGTTGCAACCTCATTTAATGCATGTGAAGAGCGACTATGCTTTGGAAGCGCTGTCCCTAGCAGATATGCGCATTCCGGTGGATGAGCGTGGAGCTGTACTGGTGCCATACCGTGGCGCTTATGGCAGTTTCCCATATGTATCTGCTGCTGACGTGATAGCGGGAGAGGCAGACAGATCTATTTTAAAAGACAGTATCGTATTGGTGGGATCATCTGCGTCCGGCCTGTTAGATCTCAGAAGCACGCCAATGCAAAATGCCTATCCTGGCGTCGAGGTACATGCCAACGTGATTTCAGGTGTGTTAGATGGCCGCATCTTACATCAACCCAGTTATATGTTGGGAGTTGAGTTGGTGCAGGTGGCGCTCATTGGTTTAGTTATGGTGTTCCTGTTAGCACATCGCTCTCCTTTGTTTTTAACCACGGGCACGCTGTTTCTAGGGGGTGCCGTGATATTGCTTAGTACCTATTTTTGGCAAAGAGAGCAAATAGTCATGCCGGTGGCCGCAGCGATGGTGTTATTACTGTTGCAGTATCTGTTATTTATGTCATATGGATATTTTGTCGAAAGACGTGGAAAAGAAAAACTCAGCTCTTTATTTGGTCAATATGTACCACCGGAACTTGTGGATGAAATGAATCAAAACCCTACCGCCATCAGTTTATCTGGCGAATGCCGGGATATGACAGTGTTGTTTTCCGACGTGCGTGGCTTTACCACTCTTTCAGAAGGGCTGGGGCCCACGCAGCTGACACAAATGATGAATCAATTATTAACGCCATTAACCGCGTCGATCCATCAGTTCAGGGGCACCATTGATAAGTATATGGGAGATTGTGTGATGGCTTTTTGGGGTGCGCCGCTAACTGACGATTTGCATGCCCAACATGGCATCAAGGCGGCCTTAGATATGGTGAAGCGGCTGGAGTCCATTAATCAATCTTTTGCATCTAAAGGATGGCCAACGGTCAATATTGGAGTGGGTCTCAACACGGGAAACATGAATGTGGGCAATATGGGATCGGAATTTCGCATGGCCTACACCGTGTTGGGAGATGCGGTTAATTTGGGCTCTCGTTTAGAGGGGCTGACGAAACATTACGGAGTCAATATTATTATCAGCGAAAGCACAAAAAACCATGCTCAAGAGTACTGTTGCCGGTTTTTGGATAGAGTGCGGGTAAAAGGAAAACAGGAGCCAGTGGATATCTACGAGCCGATTGCACTGCAAAAGGAAATCAGCGATGAGCAGCGGGTTGAGTTAGAAAACTATCATCGTGCCATCGAAGCTTATTGCCAACAGCAGTGGGATAAGTCAGAGGAGATTTTCCTAGAACTCATGAAAAACAACAGAAAAATAAAATGTTATGATATATACCTAAAAAGGATATCATATTATCGGGACACACCACCGGGCGCTAATTGGGATAGGGTGTTCACTCACACGAGTAAATAGGTCATAGAAAATCGTTTTCGCGGACTTGTGATACCTTCGGCAAATATTTAAAAGTGTTAATGAATCTGACTGGAACAGATCCTGCGTGATTGTTTTCGACTAAAATAAACCAAATACCAAGGAGATAAGGTATTCACTTGAAGCCAACAATTGGACCAGGGGCGCAAGTTCATGAAACCGCCCAAATTTATCCCAATGTAGAGTTAGGGGCGAATGTTGTTATCGAAGCCTATGCGGTAGTGGGTTATCCGGCAGCCGGTGACGGCGCACAGGCGCTAACCAAAATTGGTGCCAATAGCCGTGTACGCACCCATAGTGTGATCTATGCAGGTGTGCATATTGGTGAAGGATGTCATATTGGGCATCAGGTTTTGATACGAGAGGCCACGCAAATAGGAGAAAACTCTTCCATCGGCGGCGCGGTGATTATTGAACATCACTGCTCCTTGGGCAAAAACGTACGCATTCAGGGGCAGGCAGGTCTGTCCGAGCATACCATTGTAGAAGACGATGTTTGGATTGGGCCTAGGGTGATCACCAGCAATGTGCTACACCCTACCTGTGATCGAGCGAAACAGTGTCTTGCCGGTCCCATTATTCGCCGGGGCGCTATCTTGGGCTCTAGTGCGGTCTTATCTCCTGATATCGAGATTGGCGAACGGGCCCTGATTGGTGCCGGCAGTATTGTCACCAAATCAGTTCCACGTGAAACCATTATGTTTGGTAATCCGGCGCGAAAGATTGGTGAAGTGGAGAAAATCAGTTGTCCCTATGAATTGAAAACCGCAAGTCCGTATGTGGATGACACGACGCGCGGATCAGCGCTCAAAGAGCCGCACATTCCGTTGGTTGATCTACAGGCACAACATCAGACGCAAAAACAGGAGCTGCGTCTGGCCATGGATCGCGTCATCCTAAATAGCCGATTTATCAATGGCAAAGAGGTCGCTGACTTTGAACAAGCCTACGCTGACTTTTGCCAAACCCAGTACGCTGTGGGCGTGTCCAATGGCACTGATGCATTGACATTAATATTGCGTGCTCTGGGTATTGGCGTCGGGCATGAGGTAATCACAACGCCACATACCTTTATCGCCACTGCGGAGGCCATCCATGCAGTCGGCGCTCGCCCTGTGTTTGTAGACATAGATCCGAATAGTTTCAATCTCGATGCAAACCTAATAGAAGAAAAAATCAACGCGCAAACCAGAGCTATCATGCCGGTGCATCTGTATGGTCGACCGGCAGATATGACTGCCATAAACGAGTTAGCGAATCAGTATCAATTAAAAGTGATAGAGGATGCCGCGCAGGCCCACGGCGCCAGTATTAATGGATGTATGGTGGGGGGCATCGGGCATGCAGCCGGGTTTTCATTTTTCCCAGGTAAAAATCTCGGTGCATATGGAGATGCTGGAGGCATCACCACCAATGATGAATCACTGGCAACAGAGATCAAACGACTCAGAGATCATGGGCGAATCAGTAAATATGAAAGCGCAAAATTATCTGGTAACTATCGGTTAGATACATTACAAGCCGCCGTGTTACAGGTGAAACTAAAAAGATTAGCGAAGAGAAATCAGGCAAGGCAAGCAATAGCTGAGGCGTACAGACAAGGTTTGGCAAATTTGCCAATAATTTTACCAGAAGCCCCCACTCACGGCACCCATGTCTATCATCAGTTTGTGATTCAAACCAGCGAACGACACGCGTTACAGAAATATCTGGCTGATTCGGCGATAGCCACAGGCATTCATTATCCTATCCCCCTACACCGTCAGGCGGCGTTTCAGAGTGTCGCACAGGGTGGTGCGTTTCCTCATGCAGAAGCAGCAGCAGAAGTGGTACTTTCTTTACCCATGTACCCGGAACTCAATGACGCACAAATCAATCGAGTGGTACAGAAAATCATTGAGTTCTTTGAGAGATCAACTGCGTGAATCCGCAAAGCCATATTGAGTTAACCATTGCCACTACTGCTCGTAACGAGTTTGGAAACTTACCCGAGTTTTTTCGTCAGTGTTCTGAGGCAGTGGCAATACTAGAGGTGAGCGCTGAGCTGATCTTCATCGATGATGGTAGCAATGATGATACGATTCAGGGCGTGCTGAAGGCACAGGAACAATACCCAGAGTTAAACATTCACCTCATCCAAAACAAAAAGTCACTTGGAATTACCCAAGCCATATTGACGATTGCCGAACTTGCACAGGGTGAGTGGATCTGTTTGTTACCAGCAGATTTGGAATCATTTCCAAAAGATGATATTCCAGCGTTATATCAAGCGCGAGGGGCAGAGATCGACGTCGTAGCGGGATGGCGTCAAGATCGTGAGGATGGCAAAACGTTTAGTTCTAACATCTACAATCGCATCAACCGGCGTTGGTTCGGGGTTTATTTACAGGATGCTAACTGGATCAAATTGATTCGCAAGGACGCACTTAAAGATCTGCCTCTGAAAAAAAACTGGCATCGTTTTTTAACCGCCTTTCTTGCCAAGGGAGGGCGGCGAATGGTGGAGGTGCCCGTTCAGTGGCATGCCAGAAGCTATGGTCAGTCCAAGTTTTCCATTTGGCGATTGCCTGGTGCCCTGTTTGATCTGATTAACGTGAAAATATACCTCGATTATGGGCAGCGACCCCTGGCGCCCTTTGTGCTTTTGACCTTAATCAGTTTGATGTTGGGCATCACAAATGCTGTTTTTTCTCTGGTTTTTCTCGATGCGCAATCCGGACAGTTGGGTTTAGGCATTATGTTGAGTACCGCCCTGATCATCTTTGGGATCTCCTCAATGGGGATTGGGTTACTCATTGATAAACGTTACTTAAGAAGACGAATGCACAGAGGCAAGTCGTTAGATAGGACGGGTGATCCTTGAAGATTTGTATCATGACTTCTGTCTATGCGTTGAATGATGCCGATCGTCATGCGTCATTTTTAGTAGAGCTGGCCAAGCAGCTTACTGAGCGTGGTCATCAGGTACAGGTTTTTGCGCCCAGCTACAAAGGATTAAAATCTCACACAATCAACTCCGTTCCGGTCTATCGATTTCGTTACTTTTTCAAACGTTGGGAAGATCTGACTCATGGAGAGGGGGCACCTAATCGCGTGCAAAGCCCGTTCTATTTTGTGCTCTCATTCATTTATTTAGTGAGTGGTGCAATTCACGCTGTATGGTTTTGCCGTCAACATCAATTTGATGTCATTCAGGTGCATTGGCCGTTTCCTCATGGTGTCTGGGGCTACCTTGCAGGCATCACTTCCGGTACGCCAATGACGCTGCATTTTCATGGTGCCGAAGTGTTATTGGCTAAAAAAGTATTTTTTGTCAAATATTTTTTGCGGCATGCCATTCGCCATGCCTCTGCACTTTTTGCTAATTCAGGGTTTACCAGTCGGGAGGTGGCGCTTTATACAGATCGATGCGTAAAGGTGATACCCTATGGAAGTACAATAGAGGTCTCTTGCGAAGTAAAAAACTTCAATTCAGAACAAAAACAGATCTTGTTTGTCGGGCGTTTGATTGAACGTAAGGGAGTTGAATATCTTTTAGAAGCGCTTTCTCGGTTACCGAAGGAGCAGAACTGGTATTTAAACGTTGTGGGTATAGGGGAGGCCACCGAGAGCTTGAAATCGCTTGCGCAACAGTTGGGCATCGATCAACGTACCCATTTTTACGGTTTTATACCAAATGATGAACTGGCGTCTCAATACCAACGGGCTGATCTGTTTGTATTACCGGCCATCCAAGATCAGAAAGGCGACACTGAAGGATTGGGGGTGGTGATGATAGAGGCGCTGACCTTTAAGACACCGGTGGTAGCCTGTGATGTGGGGGGTATCAGTGATGTCATTATCGATGGCAAAACAGGGCTATTGGTGCCGGAAAAAGATTCAGCGCAGTTGGCGAGCGCCATTAATCGAGTCCTTTCAGATCCCTCTTTGGCTAAACGCTTAGGTGAACAGGGATGCAATCATGTGACAACCTATTTCGACTGGACACGCATCGTCGATCAGCTGCTGGAAGAAACGGACCGGCTCATCGTCATCGGAACCGAGCGAAAGCCACGCAACCGCGCTGCCCGCCTGGCGACGCTGCTCGGCCAGCATCGCCAAAGCGGTGGTCTTGCCGAAGCCGGCTGCGGCGCGGACCAGGATCAGACGGGCCGAGGCGGCGTCCACCATCACGTCGACAAGGCGCGAGCGGACCAGATGATTCGGCAAGGCGCGGGGCAGCACGAGCTTGGAGGCAACCAGGCCCCGCCGCTGCGTGTCACTGTCACCGGGCTTGCGGCTGATGGCTGCGCTCATTGCTCCTTCCCTCACCATGCGTGGCGTGGGGCGTTCGCCATGGGTTATCTCCGTTTGATCTTTTCGGGCGGCACTTGCGGCACGCCTGTGTCCCGCGGCTGTGATCCGCTCGTCGCCATTTGAAAAGCTGTGCGGATTCTGCCATGTCGACGGCACGACCGAGATTCTCCCATCGCGGCACTAGGCTGTCGTGGTTCTTTCGAACTAGCGGGACCGATGACATATGGCTGCCGGCCAGATCATTCGAGACGCTGATAGTGTTTGGGAGGCTGCGGGCGACTATGCGCCGCAATGATTGCGATCTTCTCGTATTGCGCTCTGGAATTTCTTCCAGTGAATATCGCCAATTTTTGCTGTTTTCCCCAAATGCGCGGGCAACGGCC
>JBGTSY010000024.1:0-28269 GCA_041940025.1 Thiotrichaceae bacterium
ATCGCATACCTTATCAGCAAGCATTGGAAAAAATGGTCAATGCCGATCTTTTATTGTTGTTGCAGGCATCTGAAGATACCCGAAGCTTGATTCCTGCCAAGCTGTTTGAATATTTGCGTACACAGACACCGGTGTTCGCACTGGTACAGTCCGGTGCCAGTGGAGAGTTAGTGACTGAGTTGACGGCAGGCTGGGCAATCGATCCGCACAATCAGTTGGGAGTGCAAGACGCACTTGCCAATATGGTTGGTTTATGGCGCGCGGGCCAACTGGGCCAAATTTGTTGTCAGTTGTCGCATATTCAACAGTACTCTCGTCAAAGGCTGACCGAACAGTTAGCGCAATTATTTGACTCTGTTTATCAGGCGGACAGAAAACAGGTGCCTTGTCGTGAACACTGATACGGAATTTGAAGACAAATGGAAATCCCGTTTTAAGGATTTTGCAAACCAGGGAGAAGATGAAGCGGGCGTCGCAGGTTGGTCTACTCCTGGTCTGCAAACGAGACTCCGTTTTTTTCAGCGACATTGTGATCCAAGAGGTGTGGAGAGTTGGCTGGATGTGGGCTGTGGTGCGGGAACCTATTGCCAATGGTTACGAAGTCAGGAATGCCACTCGGTGGTGGGATTGGATTATTCCAGGCCCACATTAATCAGAGCCAAACAGTTCTTTCCAAATGGTATCGCTTGGGTGAACGGCTCGGCCTTATCTCTTCCTTTTGCGGATGCCAGCTTCTCGGGGGTGATATGCTTCGGTGTGAGTCAGGTTCTGCATCATGTTGAGAATTTGATCGCGGAGATGTTCCGCGTCAGCAAACCGGGTGGGAAGATTTGGCTTGATGGCCTCAACTTGGAGTGTTTACCTCACCGAATTGAAATCAGCAGACGTAAACGACAAGGGATCTCCCGCCACTTAAACTATACGCGTCCAGTGGAGTTAATTGAGGTGTTGGAAAAACATGGTTTTGAAGTTAAAAAGACGCACTGGCTTCCCATGGCACCCTCTAAATTACCGCAGTTGCAACGCTTATTAGAGCAATCTTATGTGGACTGGCTATTGAGTCATAGCGAGACAATGGCACGTTTATTTTGCCACTCCTATGTGATCCAGGCAGAGCATCCGCAAGTATGAGTGTATCCATGTTTGCCAAATCAGTCACACAAATAGTGGCTAGGGGTAAAGGGGGAGTGAAGCTTCCCATTTTGATTTATCATCGAGTTCATCCTGATGGTTATCCATTGCCCGTAGATTTGACTGCCCAAGAGTTTGAGTGGCAGATGTCCGTGCTACGACGCTATTTCCATCCGCTTTCATTATCGGATGCATTGGAGCGTCTCCAGCAGGGTGATCTGAGAGCGGGATCAGTGTGCATTACTTTTGATGATGGGTACGAAGACAATCTGTTGGTGGCGCTACCCATTTTACAGCGCCATCAGATCCCCGCTACCTTCTTCATCACCACAAATTATATTGAGGGGGAGGTGATGTGGAACGATTATATTTGGGAGTCAATTCGCTATACTCAATGTACAGAGCTTGAACTCACAGAGATGGGTTTAGGTCTCTATTCTCTAGAGTCAGAACAGCAGCGTAAGGCTGCGGGTAACAGTATCATCCAAGCGATAAAATATTTGGTTCCCGCAGAAAGACTAGAGTTTGCAGCCAAAGTCGTCAGCAAACTCGGTATGACTATTCCCAAAGGTCTCATGCTGAATGCAGAGCAAATAAAAATGCTGCATCGAAGTGGAATGGGAGTTGGTGCGCACACGCAGTCTCATCCAATACTGCGATTGCTGTCTGATAGTGACTCGCGTACGGAGATTAGTGAAAGTAAAAAGATATTGGAAAACTTACTTCAAGCGCCGGTAGACTATTTTGCCTACCCAAATGGAAAACTGGGTGAGGACTTTAGTCACAGAGAGTTAGAAATCGTCAGGAGTGTGGGCTTTAAAGCAGCGCTATCCACTGAATGGGGCGTATCAGATAAAACAAGTGATTTTTTTCAGTTGAAAAGATTCACCCCATGGGACAGAACTGATGTTAAATATTTAGCACGCATGTGGCAAAACTATTATCGCTAGCTCAATGGCGAGCGGTGTGCTCTTTCAGCCAGGTTTCCAATACTAATATCAACCAGACAAATGTTCCATAATAGGCGGGATGGTTAGAGAGATGCTCGTTAACAATTCTTTCTAGAAACTCATTGGATAATATTTGTCGTTTTTTAAAACTGTTTAGGTTATCTAAAGCCATTTCTCTTAATGTTTTATCCTCTACCATCCAGACTCCAAATGGTAAGCCAAAACCGTGTTTGCTTTTCTTTAAGGTATGAGGCGGTAGCCAGCTTGCCAGGGACTTTTTATAAAAATATCGCAGTTCTCTATTTTTAAGTTTTAAGCCAGGGGGAATATTCCTTGAAAAGTTAACCAGCTCTTCATCTAACAGTGGGAAATGGACTTCTATGTCTGCCAATTGGCACATATTGACCACCTTGGGGATGTCGCTATCAGCAAGTGTAAATCGCAGATCGGTATAGAGTATTCTTTCCAAAGGAGACGTTGACGGGCAATCGTAGTATTGAGTGTCCATGAGATCGATGGGATGTTCACAATCGACCTCTGCGAAAAAATCTGTGGCAAAGAGATTGTCCATACCTAATTGATAAAGCAGGTTGTAGGATTGGAGTCTGCCGGGTAAGGGCCTCTCTGCTTGTTGGATATAACTTTGCAGTTTGTTTAGTCCCACTTTATCAAAAATGGAGGCTAAGGGATGAATCAACCCTTGGGACAGAATTTTTGGTAACTTGTCGTATTGCCACAGGAGCTGTTGTTTTAAGTAGCGTTCATTGCCGGCAAACAGCTCGTCACCGCCGTCACCTCCGAATAAGGAATGTTGGCCACGGTCCCTGGCTAAGCGTGCGCAGTAGTAGGTGGGGACAGCAGAGGCATTGCCAAAGGGCAGTTCAGATCTCGCTGCTAAAGTCGGCACGAAGTCGACGACGTCTTTGGGCGTGACGTAGTGGGTAGTTAACGGAACATTAAAGTGATCGGCGGTCTGTTGTGCGAAGGGAACTTCATCGTATCCATGGGCATTAAAACCGATAGTATAGGCATGACTCCTGGTTTGATGTTCAGAAAGCAGCCCGGCTACGGTAGAGCTGTCTAAGCCACCACTTAAAAAACAGCCAGCGTCATTGTCCAGGTTAAGTAACTGCTCTGTGGTGTCGTTTAAAATCGTCGTAAGGTCGCCTTGTAATGATTTAAAGTTTTGTCGTGTTTGTTTTTGCAGATAAGGCTTGATGCGATCTCGGGTCAATTTCGACCGGTTATAATAGGTAAATTGATTCGGTGCTAAACGTAGAATGTTTTTATAGGGAGTGTAAGGATGTGGGATAACATGAAAGAAAAAATAATCAAAAATAGCCTGGTGACTCAGAGGTGCGTCCTCACCTAAAATAGTTTTGAGTAACTGTGCAGAGGGGCTGACGAGAAAATTATTGCTTTGGTGGCAATAATATATCGGTCGAGACGCAAATAAGTCAGTGCAGCAGTAAGTCTCTCCGGTTTCAATATTGCTCAACACAAGGCTGTAACACCCAGTGAGTTTACTGCCAAGATGTGTTGATTCTGATTGATAGAGATCAAGTATGGTTTTGCAGTTGAGAGGCTTGCTGGGACGTTTGGAACATTCATCTTTGAGAAATGGAAAACCTTGAATAAACACCATCCAAGGCAATAAATCTAAAAAATTCAATGCAGGATCATCTGCAGTCATCAAGACACAGGCAGTAGCGGACTGATGAAAGGTGAAGTCATGATCAGTTTTAAATTTGAGATCTTCCAATCTATTTTGATAAGCAGGACTTGGGAGAGTTCCGGTAGACAATAAAAAACTCATGTTGACTCGTTAGCTTTCTTTTTGAATAAGTGGGTTCGCACAGTTCTGGCAACAGGAAGAATATGCGCCTGGTATAGTTTCAGGCATCTGCCCAACAAAGTGCGATTATATCCTGCTAATGCATAAAGCGGATCGGAAAGTGTGGTCCAGCGTTTTTTATATTCATTGGTACCCGGACCAAGATAGTAGTTGGATTCTGGATCCTCCGTTGTGTGAAATAATTGTTCAGTCAATTTCCAAGTCAAGAGTGTGCCAGGAGACTGTTGATGGAACTTTTGATCGAAATCCGATCGCAACGCGTGATAGCTATGACCGAATTTAACCTGATACTCCATCGCCGCAGGTGTGCCATCAATATATAATATCCACAAGGACAACCAATTTTGTTGTATTAAGTGGTGAGTCAAGGTGCGAATGAATGCGTGCGGACCAGGAAAATTGAGACTGTTCTGTGTGTCCACTTTCCAACTATTCGCTGACAATTGAGTCACAATCTGTATCAATTCTGATTCTGAATGCAGCTGATCGTTTTGGTACCATTTGATCTCCCATTCATGGCTTTGGTTTAGTTTGTTGAGTACCAAGTTGTTGCCTTTTTTTAGCCTCCTACTACGCGCTTTGTAAAAACTTTCCCACGTACAGCTTAATGGAATGAACCAGTTATTGTCGAATGGCGCAATTTTAGTTGCTAAACCCGCAGATTTGATTTTTTCATGAAGCTTTTCTACATGTCCGGCTCGAGCGGAAAAATGCGCAAGGTTGAGTTGAGTCCAGTCGCATGACTGTCGTAGGTACTGAGCAATTAAGTGCATGCCCTCGTCTGTATATTCTGGGCGCAGCAGGAGATCACAGTTTTGATTGTCTGGACATTTGATGAAATCCAACACTTGATATGGAATGGCAAGTGCTTTTTGTTTATAGAGTGCAAAGGGTGCGATGCCGATCAGTTCATGGTCAGCATAGAGCGCTAAAATTCTGAGGGAGACATCCTCTGCTTTCCAAGCCAAAACCGATTCATGCCACTCGTAGGTTTGGAAAAGAGTGGGCGTCTCAAGCTGAGCCAATAGCTGTTGCCAGGCCGACTTGAGACTTAAAAAATCTTCATATTTAGTGATGCATTGAAAATAGAGATCCATCCCTGAATCGCTGTAGGATTGGTATTGATCGGGTTGAATTTTAATTTTGTGTGTTGCTGATTATAGCGGCCGAAAGGACAGTTTGCCTAGGATCAGGGTGAATTATCTGCCGGTGGCCAATGTCCCACTTGGCGCAACTTATCTTTAAGGCCAGGAAGGGGGTAACCGCGATCGTAAGCAGATTTGGCGTGCTGTTGGGCTAAGGTATACTCTTTAAGCTCGAAGTAGCTGAGCCCCAAATTGTAGTGAGTTTCACTTGCTTTGGGATCTAATTCTAGCGCTCGCTCGTAGTGTTGCACTGCTTTACTATAGTTTCCCGTACGATGAAGATGAATACCGTAAATAATGTGCGTGGAGGAGTTTTTAGGTCGATACTGTATCGCGTAGTCTAAATAGGGGCGAACGGTGTCCGGTTTTCCTGCGGCGATGCCAATCTCTGACATCTGCATGAGCGCATGGGGGTGGTTTGGCACGTAGCGCAGAATAAAATCGATATCTCCAAAGGCATATTTCAATTCGCCTTTTTCTCTATGTTGACGGGCTTTCTCCCAGTGGTGACGCTCTACGGTTCGCACTCTTTTTGAAGTAGTCAGATCGGAAGAAAAGTAGTCATTTTGATTGGCCGGCGAATTAGGTTGAAAGGATTTAAATTCTATCCCATAGCTCGATGTGTAAATACCCATTAGTGAGCAGCACAACAGTAGTAGTAAAGTCTGCTTAGTTTGCAGCGGCGTTAGTCTTCTTGTCATGCGATTCAGTTCCTTTAGCTATTCTACTCACAGGGTCATCGATACTGTTGTTGTACGGTCTGTTCTCGAAAATTAATATGCAGATACTGTATATTCCAAATAATAACAAAATGCGTGGAAAGTCAAATGGACTATTGAATAAACCCACGATCACTAATCCAAAGATGCCTCCAATGAGGATTATATCTTCAGTTTGGCCAGATTTGTAGGATCCGATTGCAGCAAAAATTAATTGTGAAAAAAGTGCTAAAAATAGCATTAGTCCTATTAACCCTAATTCAAGTAAAAAATAGATAAACAGGTTCTCCACATGCCAGGCTAAATGATTATCGGCGGTGAAGAACCAATGCTGAGGCCCCTGGTGGAAGTCATGGTTTCGAATCAGTGGCTTCCCATCGCGATTCATGAGCATCACAGAGTCAATTTCCAATAGAGAATTTGTGCCGGTGTTAACCAAGCCCAGGCTTAATGGAATGAGCTGATCTCTGATTGTTTGGTATCTTCCGGAACTGTTTTCTAAGGTCATCGAGGTTTCAATTTTTTGCCATTCATTGACTGGTGCGATAGTGCCTATTTGACGAACCAGGCAATCGGCAGAAAAAAGATAGGACTTTTCACATAAATAGACGGCTAAGTGAGTGTGTGGTGTTATCGCTCGGGCGTGGATGATGAGAGAGAACTCGCGATCATTGTGAGGCCCTATGTGCTGGTTAAAATAGAGCGGAGATCCTCCAGAGAGCAACACCGTATCTTTAGATTGTGTCTGACGGCTGACGACAGTCCCTGGTCGTTTTTTCACTTCGCTTTGCCAAAAATAGTTCAATGGATATTGGCCCAATCCGATACCAAACAGGTGGTGAAAAATGTTGTCTTGTTTCAAATTCAGCACCATATTCCAGTGTGTTTGGCGAGTGTCTATATCCTTAGGAACATGATTGATTCTTGTGTGTATAAACCCACCTACGGAAAACAGTATGCTAACGCACAAAAGAATGAATACGACAAGCACTGATGTATGGATACTTAGGCGCTTATTGGCATGGCTTGGATGATGTTTGGCGGCTAACCAAAACAGGGGTAACACAGAAATAACTGCGGCCAGATAAGTGGTGCGAGAGTAGGTGACATAAATTACATACACTGAAGCCAAAATCGCCACATAACTAAATAGACGACGCATCACAGATTGCCTTTGAGTCAGCAGCACATGAACGAATACAGGATATGTCAGTACGAGATAGGCATCAATGTAGGCACCGCCCACATGCATTCCGGAAAACAGCCCAGTAATGCGATATGCATCGGAGAAATTCAAAAATCCGGTAAATATCAGACGCTCAACGATGCAGATGCTGATAGTAAGCAGCATGCCCAAGGTGAGTCCGTTAAATAGTGTGCGTTTATTAAATGGGATTTGATCGCACCGAATTAAAATATAGATTATCCACGCCCAAGCAATTCCCTTGAAGAGACGAAGCGCATTGTATTGAGTGAAGTAAGTGAAGAAAGTGGTGTGATGAATTTCTTCTAAAGGAAAAAGAGCATACAGTGTGCTGATTCCATAGAAGAGCACAAACAGATTAAACAAAGTGAAGTGGAATTGTCTATTAGGAACTGTGGTTGTGGATGGAAAAATAAGAAAAAAGATTACCGTTAAGGCTAACAGAAAATCAAACTCGTCCACATAGAAGCGTCCGGTGAGAGGAGCCAAATCCAAGATAGGTAGCGCGGCAGGAATTATCCATAACCACAGTTGGGGTTGGTAGCCTAATAATAAACAATATGCGAATCCAAACAGCATTATCCCTGATGGGAATAGTGGGTGAGTCCAAGCGAACCAGATACTACAGGCGATCATGGGTATCGATAAGAGCAACCGCCAGGCTGTTACGGATGAGAAATTAATACGTTTTGTCAAGGGCTCAGAAAGTCCTGCATCATCTACACATTTGGGTTGATGGGAATTGTGAGATTTTATGTTGTGGCCGCACCGCAATCCCCTAATTCAAGATTCATATTGACTGAGGTGGAGTCATTAGTCTGAAAAGTGTGTTCGTCCCAGTTGCCGCATTTCAGGGTAATGGTTGCCGAGCAGAGAGCAAACACGAATTTTATCTTAGAGAGCACGATTAAAGAAGCAGCGAGGATCTGATGGCGTCGCAATTGAATAAGAGCTGAGTATGACAGGTTTGAATCATTTCAAGAAAAGCTGTTGTAGCCGACACTTTATTGTTTTTCGCACAATTTGTTATTTTTCGAGATAGTATTCAATATTTTTTATATAATAGGTTTGTCAGGACTTCGCGCTATCGTCATAGAATCCGTTGTGATGAACACCCCAGTTCGTGGAGGTGCGCCGATCCATATCGTGCGGAACTAAGGCAGTCAGTCTGACGAGAGTTGTTCCGAATTTACAGTTCATGGGGATAAAAATTTGGGGTTTCGAATACTAAACACTATTGATTTGGTCGAATGGCCGACGGCGAATTTGGTCAGTTTCGAATGCCGTTGAATATTAATAAGCAGTTGACAGCGATGAAAGATCTCATTCAATCAGAAAACAAACTGGGCTTGTTCCACATATATGTGTCGATAGCGCTGTATTTTCTGTCGGTGTCTTCTGCTCACGCAGCTGAATTTGCGGACACCATTGCACGAGTGAAGCAGAGCGTGGTGGGTGTGGGCACGGTACTCTCCACCAGGAGACCGCCGTTCAAATTTTCAGGTACCGGATTTGCGGTGGGCGACGGAAATTTAATTCTCACGAATGCTCATGTGGTGGCAGCCACGCTAGATAGGGATAAATTTGAGCATTGGGTGGTGATCGCCGGCGGTGACCATCAGCGAAAAGTGATGCCAGTAAAGCTGGTTGCTAAGGATCAAGATCATGATCTTGCTTTACTTAAAATAGAAAGCAAATTGCCTCCTTTATCGCTGGCACCTGATGAGCTGGTGAGAGAGGGCAATCGATATGGATTCACTGGGTTTCCAATCGGCGCCATCCTAGGTTTATATCCGGTGACCCATCAGGCGCTTATCTCGGCGATCACACCTATTGCCATACCTGCAGACTCAAGCAGACAGCTAGATAAGAATAAAATCAATAGATTAAGAAATAAATTTAAAGTACTACAGTTAGATGCGATCGCCTATCCTGGGAACAGTGGCAGTCCACTGTATGATCCGGATTCGGGACAGGTCATTGGCATTTTGAATATGGTGTTTGTTAAGCAGAGTAAGGAGAATGTACTGAGCCGGCCGAGCGGCATATCTTATGCGATTCCGGCAAAATACGCACAGCAATTGCTTAACAGTACCGAGGGATCGAATTAGATCGACATTACGTTTATTTTCATGTTCCGCAACAGAGCATTAAGAATCATCCGTTACTCTCTATATAGATGGCAAGAATTAGGCAAAGCGAGTGAGTCAAGGACCGTGCAGACGGCAACAGGTGAGCAACGTTTCATTCTGATCGAGTGACATCTCAAGCTTCAGGTAAACATCAATATTATCTGTCTTTCGCTGTCGGAAACCGGAATTTTCAATGCTAGGCAGAGGGCTCTTCGCATCGGCCTATTGGGAGTGAGAGAATAGGACAAAGACGTTATGCGGGATCAAGAGATCAGAAAAAAGGAGGCATATTTGCCGAAATTTGTTGTCTGTGTCATCAGTTTTGAAGTGTGGCACTCGGCGTACCGAGACACGCTATGCGTTTTCATTTTGGGGAAACAATTTCTATTCTCTATATGCAAAGTCCCTTCTTGGCGTACAGCTGAATATAGGTGTTTTGCACCATCGAAACTGGAGCATCTGCGCATCCATCTATAAGGTGAATTGTCCTTTTCAATCGGCATATATTGGGGTGGGGATTGTCAACGAAATTTTATTGTATATTAACTTGTGTAGCGTTTTTAATTTAAGAAAAAGGTAAGCCATGAATTTACTAGTGACCGGTGGTGCCGGATATATTGGTTCTCATGTGGTACGCCAATTGGGAGAAGCCGGACACCAAATCGTGGTGTTTGACAACTTATCTACAGGTCGTGAGGAGGCGGTGCTGTATGGGGAGCTGGTCATTGGGGATCTTGCCGATCGGGAGGCGCTTGCCCAACTTTTTGCAACCCATAGATTCGACGCCGTTTTACATTTTGCAGCAAAGATAGTCGTCCCCGAGTCAGTGGCACAGCCATTAATGTATTATGGAAATAATACTCGTAATACATTGAATCTTATGGAATATATGAATGAGTATCAGGTGCGATATCTGGTCTTCTCCTGCACCGCTGCCGTTTACGGGATCCCGGACGTAGTTCCGGTGTCAGAAATGGCGCCATTGCAGCCAATTAATCCTTACGGCGCGTCGAAAATGATGTCTGAGCGCATGATCGCTGACTATGCGGCGAGTTCGGAGATGACTTTTGTATCCTTGAGATATTTTAATGTGGCGGGTGCAGATTTAGAGTGCCGTATTGGCCAGGCAACCCCCAATGCAACGCACTTGATTAAGGTGGGATGTGAAGCTGTTGTAGGAAAGCGTGAATCCGTTTCAATATTTGGTACCGATTTTTCTACCCCCGATGGTACTGGGGTAAGAGACTACATTCATGTGGAGGATTTGGCCGCAGCTCACTTGGCATCCCTTGAATTCTTAGTTGAACACAATCGTTCTGAAATCCTGAATTGTGGTTACGGTACCGGTTATAGCGTGCGTGAAGTATTAGATGAAATGTCTGTTGTGGCGGGTATGCCGTTAACTATAGTGGAGGCACCGAGACGGGCAGGTGATCCGCCAAAATTAATAGCTAATACTGAAAAAATCTTAAATGAGCTCAATTGGTCGCCAAAATTTAACGATTTAAGCGTAATCATAAAAAGCGCGCTTAAATGGGAAGAAAAATTAACTAAATCTAAAGTATGAACTGAAGTAGTTCGAGGCCGATGTAACTCATATGGTTAAATTATTTGGACACTATGTGCCCCGGCAGTTGTTGTGGCTGGGACTGGTTGAATTTTTGATCCTGACCGGTTCGGTTTATTTGGGGGTGTTACTGAGGCATCAATTGGTGAATGATGCCTACCCGGGATCTGTCGAGTCCCTATTGGCGCGCGCACTCATTTTTGCCGCTGTAGGCTGGTTATTGTTGACTTCTGTGGGACTCTATCAGCGGGAATTGTGGCACGGAATTCAAGATGTGTTATTAAGACTCACCGGCGCCGTAGCGGTAGCAGGCCTGACCATGATGCTGATTCAGTACAGCATTCCTTCCTTACATATGTGGCGGGGGGAATTTGCAATTTCATTACTGATAGCCTGGTTTGGACTCATCTTAACCAGAACTTTTATTTTCATTTTTAAGAGAAATGAGTGGTTTAATCATCGCTTGCTGGTATTGGGTACGGGACAGCGGGCAGCGGAAATTGGACAACTTTCAACAGAAAAGGGAGAGCGTGGATTCAATCTGGTGGGATACATCCAAAATCCGGAAGAACACGTGGCGGTGCCCGAAGCACAAGTCGTGCAGACCAGCGGATCTTTATACGACATGCTTATAAATATGAACATAGATGAGTTAGTAATTGCGAAACGAGACAGGCGCAAAAATTTCCCCATGGAGCAAATTCTCGAATGTAAAACCCGTGGTATTCAAGTCACCGATCTGTTTAGTTTCTATGAGCGAGAGACTGGGATGGTGAGGTTGGATGCTATCTCTCCGGGCGATATTATTTTCTCGGAAGGATTTCACCAACCGATGTATAAACGTATCGTAAAAAGAATATTCGATCTGATCGCCAGTTTGTTACTCTTTGCGGTCGCATGGCCTTTGATGTTGCTGACCGCATTTGCCATCTGGCTTGAGTCTGGATTAAAAGGCAGTGTGTTATATCGTCAGTCACGGGTTGGGCGAGATGGTGAAGTATTCGATGTATTGAAGTTTCGCAGCATGGTGGAAAATGCAGAAGTCGAAGGCAAACCGCAATGGGCAAAGCACAATGATTCCAGGATCACCAGAGTGGGGCGGTTGATTCGAAAAACGCGTATAGACGAATTACCTCAACTTTTGAATGTGATTCAAGGTCAAATGAGTTTTGTTGGTCCTCGTCCAGAACGCCCCGAGTTCGTGAAACAGTTTCGTGACTCTATCCCGTATTATCACATTCGCCACTGCGTTAAACCGGGTATCACCGGCTGGGCGCAAATCCGCTATAGCTATGGGGCGTCTGAGGAAGAAGCCAAGAATAAACTTCAGTTTGATCTTTACTACGTGAAGAATCATAGTTTATTCCTAGATTTAATGGTGTTGTTTCAAACCATCTATGTGATTTTATGGGCGAAAGGGGCGCGCTAAAGGTGCCTTAATGGGATGTCTGTCGGAGTCATTAGTTTTGTTATTGCTGCTGTTGTCGCACTATTACTTACCTGGTTATTGGTGGCGAATCGGCATCGAAGCGAGAATGCACATCAATTAATTTTACCCATACTGGTTATGGCTGCGTGGTCTTTGGTGGCGGTCTACAGTACTTACGACGATTTTAAGCATTTAGGATCTGTTTATTACGTCGCCGAGATAGTGCGCTATCTATGTTGGTTTGCGTTTATTTTCTGTTTACTGCAACCATTGGTAGAAACTGGAAGCAATGCGCGTCGCATCACTCGTCTAGTCCAGCCCTTAGTCTATCTTTACTGTGCCCTGTTGTTGGTGGTGGATCTCTTTCCACTACAAATCCAAAAGATTGTCGGCTTCGGTCAACAGACGGAAATTCGCCTTGTCGGCCACTCATTATTGGCAATCTTGGGCTTGTTGGCGACTGAACAGCTCATTTCTAATACCAAAGTCGAACACAGATGGAGTTGGAAATTCCTGTTCCTCGGACTGCTCGCATTATTTGGCTACGATCTGTTTCTCTACACCCATGCCGTACTCTTTGGCGCATTAGATCCGGTTTTATGGCAATCCAGGGGATTCGTGTTTGCGTTGGCGATGCTCATGTTGATTCCTTACATTCGCCGTACTCATTTTAGCTCGCGGGAAATTTTTATTTCCCAGGATCTGGTGTTGCACACCGTGACTCTCGTTGCCACAGGCTTTTATCTGCTGCTTATGGCGCTGGCCGCGTATCTGCTAAGAGCATTCGGCGGCAGTTGGGGCGTGGCAATACAGACCGTATTTTTGGTAGGTGCAGTGCTGTTGTTGGCGCTCTTGCTGTTTTCTGGAAAATTGCGAGCGAGAATCAGAGTATTTATTCAAAAGAACTTTTATCAACAGGGTTACGATTACCGCAAAGAATGGTTAAGGTTCATGGAAACCTTGACTACGTTCGATGAGAGAGTTGAACCCAAGTTACAAGCTTTAAAGGCTATCTGTGATCTTTTCGAAAGTACCGGAGCCGTTTTGTGGACCAAAAACGAATCAGGCGACTATCTGCCTGAGGTCGCCTGGCAGACCAGTTCGCCAGCGAATTGGCCCCCGATAGATTCAGAGAATTCATTAATAGAGTTTACTCGTCGTACCGGTTGGCTAGTGGAAATCTCTGAATACCTTGATAACCCTGATTTTTACAAAGGGCTAGATTTACCAGATTGGATAGTCAAAGGTGCTTCTCTCTCTGTTTTAGTGCCGCTTTTTTATCAGAATGATATGATTGGTGTAGTTGGACTGTTGCCGTCTCGGGTACCCAGACAACTTAATTGGGAGGATCGAGACCTGTTAAAGACCGCCGCATTACAAGTGGCAAATACGGTGGCACTGCTGGAAGCCACAGATAAATTAGTACAAGCTAGACAATTTGAGGCATTTAATCGTTTATCCGCCTTTGTGGTACATGATCTCAAAAACGTAAACGCTCAGCTTTCTTTGGTTGTCACGAATGCTGATAAGCATAGACGTAATCCTGAATTTGTGGATGATGCGATCAATACTGTCGCCAACGCAGTGACTCGCGTGGAAAGCATGTTAGCGCACCTAAGACAGGGTGGTCGAGCGGGTTATAAACATCAACCGATTGAGCTCACCCATCTGTTGAAACAGGTGGTTGAGGACAGATCGGTAGATTCTCCTGGCGTGACGCTCATGTCTAGGCAGCACTCGGTTAAGGTGTTGGGGGATCGGGAGAAACTATATTCAGCGCTTGAACATCTGATCCAAAATGCGCAGCAGGCCACTGAGTCTGATACGCCGGTGACGGTAACCTTGGACATAGATGAGCAGGGACGTATGGCAAAAATTGAAATTGCCGATGAAGGAGTAGGCATGTCACAAGAATTTATTCGTCGACGCCTATTCGTACCTTTTGATACGACAAAGGGTAATGCAGGTATGGGAATCGGTGCTTACGAGAGTAAGTCTATTATTCTCGGATTGGAAGGGAGTCTGGATGTGCAGAGCGAAGTCGGCGTAGGAAGCCTGTTCACGATTCGATTTCCCTTAATGACGGTTACGGAACAGACCAATTAACTAAGACAGGGTTCTAGTGTGTCGGAAGAAAAACCAACAATTTTAGTGATTGAAGACGATGCGGGCTTACAAAAACAGCTTAAATGGTGTTTTGAAGACTATTTGGTGGAGATCAGTTCGGATCGTCCTGCGGGCATTAAAGCACTGAGACGGCATGAACCCCCAGTGGTGATTTGTGACTTAGGCTTACCGCCCGATCCGGCAAATGCCAGTGAAGGACTCAGAGCATTGGGGGAAATTTTAGAGTTGCAACCGGCTACCAAGGTCATTGTGGTCACCGGAAACGAGGATCGCAAAGTGGCCATTCAAGCGGTGGAAAAAGGGGCTTATGATTTTTATCAAAAACCCATCGATGCGGATGTGCTTAAATTAATTGTGGATAGAGCATTCCATGTGTGGCAGTTGGAAGAGGAATCGAGGCGGCAGCGCGCCAATCAACTGACTTCACCTTTGAAGGGAATTATTGCGGCCAGTCCGCAAATGTTAAAAGTCTGTCGAACGGTGGAAAAGTTAGCACCGACCGACGCCACTGTGTTGTTACTCGGTCAGAGTGGTACCGGAAAAGAAGTCATTGCCCGTGCACTGCATGAATTGAGTAGCCGCGAACAACAACCCTTTATTGCTATCAATTGTGCCGCTATCCCGGATAACTTGCTCGAATCGGAACTCTTTGGCCACGAAAAAGGGGCATTTACAGGCGCTATCAAACAGACTATTGGCAAGATCGAACAAGCTAACGGTGGCACCCTGTTCTTGGATGAGATCGGTGACTTGCCTATGCCATTGCAAGCAAAACTATTGCGTTTTTTGCAAGAACGTGTGATCGAACGAGTCGGTGGTCGAAAACAGATAGCAGTGGACGTTAGGATAATTTCCGCTACTCATCAGGATTTGCCGGATAAAATAGTTCGCGGTGATTTTAGAGAAGATTTGTACTATCGAATTAGTGAGGTGACCGTTAACATTCCTCCATTAAATGCGCGGGAAGGGGATGTGCTGTTGCTGGCAAAGGCTTTTTTAGAAAGATTCAAGCGCGAAATGAATCGACTCGAACTGAAGGGGTTTTCAGCCCAGGCCAATCAAGCGATTATGGATTATGAATGGCCAGGTAATGTGCGTGAACTAGAGAACCGAGTGAAACGTGCGGTGATTATGGCTGAGGGGAATGAAATTTCAGCAGAAGAGTTAGAAATCACACCGGCGCAAAATGATCAAACTTTACCTCTCAATTTACGCACGGTACGCGAACGAGCGGAAACCAATGCCATTATTCAGGCGGTGAATCATGCAGAAGGTAACATGTCGCGGGCGGCAGAACTATTGGGTATCACTCGGCCGACACTTTATTCATTAATAGGAAAATATGATTTAAAAGTTTGATCCTATTATGGATACAAACCGATCTAAATATCTTGAGTATGAGATTTCTGAATTTAATTGGAAATGTACCAATCATTGCAACATTGCTTATCGGTCACTCATTGTGTGCGGCCGACTCGGTTGTAAAGTTACAGGAAAGTGCTCGTCATTACATTGAAGCAGGCGATCCTCGTGCGGCTTTAATCGAGCTGAAAAACGCGCAACAGACGGATCCTGACAATTTTTCCACCTCTTTTCTATTGAGCCAAATCTACGCGCAAATGGGTCGATATGATGCAGCGGAACAGGCGATTCAATCGGCAAAAACAAAAGGTTTGCCACGCAAGATCTACGTCATTTGGCTTGGTCAATATTTTTTGGCGCAACAGAAGAATATCGAATTGCTGAATCAATTGACGGTGCAACCCGATGAGACTGATGAGTTAAGAGGGGAGATATTGGCGCTTCGAACTCAAGCCCAGCTAAACTTAGGTGAACTTAAAGATGGAAAAAATAAATTTGAACAAGCTTTAAGCCTGGCGCCTCGCAGCCATGCTGCTAATTGGGCGTTGGCTCGTCATGCGCTTGAGGTCGGGGACAATTTAGCGGCTGATCGTCATTTGACTATTCTATTAGGTGTTTTTCCTAACGATCCTGGCGCGCAATTTCTACGCGCACAGCTAAATGAAAAAAGAGGCAGTATCAATGCGGCGAGAGTGCAATACTCAAAGGTCCTTAGAATCAATCCAAATCACCTGGAGGCGAGGATAAGGCGGGCTAATTTGTTGTTAGCTGAGCAAGAATTGAATCGCGCAAAAGAGGATATCGATTGGTTATTAGATCGGCACCCCACATCATTGCCGGCAAAAACGTTAAGAATTAGATGGCTGATGTTAAGCAAGCACTATGATCTGGCCGAGGCTCAAATAGATGAAGTTTTATCTGCGGATGCAGATTTCTTGACAGCCATTGAACTGTCCGCACGGGTCGCGATGGCGAAGAAGAATCATGAGCAGGCTGCGTTACGGTTTAAGCGCTACTTGGAGAGGGCACCTAATCATTTAGAAATCAGTATGCTGTATGCCCATGTTCAGTTACAGCTTGGGTGCAGTACCTGCGCCATATCGACTTTAACTAAATTTCTGTCGAGTGATAGTGAAAACACCACGCTACTGACCCTTTTAGGATTAGCCTACCTTGAATCTGGTGACCGGGCAAAAGGGTTGCAATTGTTGGACAAAGCCAACTTTATTCAACCCCATGACGAAACTGCAAAGATACGTAGTACGATTCAATCTATCTATTCGGGTAAATTAGATCGTGCCGTGGATTTAGCCCGCTTCGGTGCGATGAGCCACTCACTTCAGAGCAGCTATGTCACTGTATTGACTTTGTTGACTGCCAACCACAGCGATGCTGCGGCTGTGGAGGCACAGCGTTTGGTTTCCTTGCATCCGCGAGAGCCCTTTGCAGTAAATTTGTTGGGTTTAGTGAAGTTATATCAATCCGACGAGGAGGCTGCGTCGGAACTTTTTAACCAAGCACTATCGATAAACAAAGATTATGTGCCGGCTTTGTTAAATCTGGCTGAGATTAAAAGTCAACAGCAAGACTTTGATGCGGCTGAAGCGCTTTATAGTCGGGCCAGTGAACAGGATCCCTCTAATAAACAGCTGCTGTTAACCCGGGCCAGATTTTATCTGTTCGCGCAAAAGAATGTAAAAGCTTTGCAAATGGCCCAGCAGGCATGGAAACTAGACGGGCAGGATTTGACAGCGGGTCTGATGGTGATGCAGGTGCATCTGATTATGAAAAACTTACCCGCTGCGCAACAAGTCGCAGAACAGTTGCTTGACTCGAATGCCGATGCCTACTCTCTGAGAAAGCGTATCGGTGATTTATACATGGAATATGAACACTGGGCACTGGCTTTGACCCACTATCAATGGATAGAGAAAGAACAGAGTGCTGGGACGGATACGGCAGAATCTATTGTCTATGCACTTTACCAACAGCAACAATACCAACAGGCTTGGGATAAATTGCAGCCAATGATTGACAAGCGTGATTTAAAGCCCAGTACGGTAGTCGTCGCTGTGGACTTGGCTATGCGACAAGGTGCCGTGGAGCGAGCGATGGATCTAGCGAATCGAGTACAGCAAACTGTTGCAGACGAAGCGATTGGATATCATTTGGCAGCTAAAATTTATCTCCATCAAAAACATTTTTCATTGGCAGCGAAACAATATGAACTGGCCTATGAACGAGAGCCAAATGAAACTTATCTTCTACAAGCGAGCCGGGCTCGGCTTAACGCTAATCAAGCAGATCTGGCAATAAAACTGCTAACAGATGAGTTGGGATCTGACGAAACCAATGCTGAGATAAGGTTTGCACTCGCCACTCTGTATCATCATCTCGGTCAATCTACTTTAGCAATAGCTGAATATGAAAGGTTGCTCGCTGAATCCTCTGGATCTGAAGTTCAAATCCGTAATAATCTTGCGAATCTTTATTTACATACTCACCCACAAAAGGCACTTAGATACGCAAAAGCAGCGTATTTAATGAAGCCAGACGACGCGGCAGTATTAGATACTTATGCGTGGGTGCTTATGTCGCACAATAAACTGAGTCAGGCCAGAGAGGTGCTCCAGAAAGCACATGATTTGAATCCCAATGATCCGGAGATTTCTTTTCACTATGCGGTTTTGCTGCATCGGGATGGTAAAAATGTGCAAGCCAAGTCAGTGCTAACAGAACTGTTATCCGTTCCCGCAAACTTCAGCAGTCGCATGGATGCAGAGAAGCTTTTGAAGCAGATAGGTGGATCACATTGATGGGCAAAAATGAAAATAATCTAAAGGGTGGAACATGCATTTTATTAAAGTAGTCCTGGGTTTTTTAATTGCGCTGATGGTGGTGACTGCGTGTAGTCGAACAGCTTCCGATGAAGTGCTTTTTGAGCGCGCGAAACAGGCCCAATCTAAAGGGGATATCCAGGCAAGTGTGATTGACCTCAAAACCATACTGCAACGCAGCCCGGATCATGTCGAGGCCCGTCGTCTATTGGGTGAAAACTATTTATTGCTTGGCGATGGTCCCACCGCAGAAAAAGAGCTGGTCAAAGCCGAGGCGCTGGGAGCGACCGATCTGAATTTTATTCTCGCGTTTGCTGAGGCGGCGCACTTCAGGCATGAGAATGAGCTAGCATTATCTAGATTGGAACAGGTTCCTGACGGCACACAGCCTACACCTGAATTGATTAAGCTCAAAGCTCGGGTGCTGCTTGCTCTGGGTCGCTATCAACAGGCGCTCGAATTCTTGAATAGTCTTGACACTCTATCGGATGATAGCGAAGCCCTGGCTTTGTATGGACTGATTCTAAAAAACCAAGGTAATCTCGAAGAGGCGACACTGACACTGAGGCAGGCGATACGACTTGACGGGGCGGTGTCGGAGGCGTATCGAATCTATGCCTTGCTTCTGGCCACCCAAGGTGAAGCAAGTGAAGAGGTAGAAGCAGTTTTCGCGCAAGCTATAAAATCGGCAGTGCCCGGTAGTCGAGGCCATTGGTTAGCAGTGTTGCAACGGGCCTATTATTTTAGTGATACCAATCAACCGGCAGCCGCATTAAAAGACATTCAGTTAGCTGAGAAAATTTATGGCAATTTAGAAACTCAGTACGCAAAGGCTCGCATTCTTTTACAAAACAAGCAGATTGATGAGGCGAGAGCCATTCTCTTGGAGATTGAATCGAGATATCGTTCTTTTAGAGATGTGCCCCTGCTTTTGGCAACCATTTTTTTAGAGGATAAGAATTATTCACAGGCAGATCGTCTGGTTTCCCGATACTTGTTCGACCATCCGAACAATGTAGGTGCCCATCGCTTATTGGGAGAAATCCTGTTACAGAGCGGACAATTAGAACGGGCACGTAAAGTGGTGGACGAAGGCTTGGTTGTTTCCCCCGGTCATCCGGGTCTGACGCTGTTGTCTTCGCAGCTTTTTCTTCGAGAAGGTGAAACCGACCGAGGTCTGAAGCTCATGGAGGATCTAGTAGATAAACATCCTGAGCAAGACGTCTTAAGATTTAAGCTCGCTGGTGCATTGGTCGATGCCGATCAGGTGGATCGTGGGTTAGTAGAGCTCGATCGTTTGCTAGGACGGCCTCAGGCGGGTCCGCAAATCTATCTTACCAAAACCTTAGCCCTGCTTGATGCGCAACGTTTTGAGGCGGCGATCCAGGCCGCAAAGCAGTGGGTGGAATCTTACCCAAATGAACCCGTGGCCTATAACTTAATGGGTATCGCACACCTATCCTTAAAAAAAGAGGATGAGGCGATGGCCAGTTTTGAACGGGCACATCAACTGGATCCCAATAACCCTTCTCCCGCATTTAATATAGGTGAAATTGCCTTAGGCAGAGGTGACTATCAACTTGCAGAAAAGTGGTTTACCGGTGTGTGGAAGCAAGATGAGAATAATCTTGGAGCAATCGAGAAAATGGCCAAGTTGGCTCGTGCGCGCGAGGATTTTACGGAGTATGAGCGCTGGTTACGGTTAGCGCTGCGGAGCGATTCACACGCCATTAAAAATCGGCTTGCGTTAATTAGGTTTCTATTCAGAGAAGAGAGATTTAATGAAATTTTGGCAGAAATTAACGAAGGTTTGGAGGTAGAACCTGATCAACCTGATCTCACCCTGTTTCACTGTGAACTATTGATTCGTCGCGGCAAACCGGAACAGGCTGTGCAGTCTTGTCGACGTGTATTGAATCTATATCCAGGCCATATAAATGGGAACTTGTTAATTGCGCAGGCTTATATGGCGGCTGGTTATCCAGAAGAGGCTAAATTCCATTTACGCCAGGTGTTACAGGAACAGGAACAGAACCAATCTGCCACAGGCGTTCTAGCCCTACTATTGTTGCAAGAAAAACAATACGTTCGTGCTGAGCCGCTGGTTAACAGGTATCGTGAGCTGTGGCCGGAAGCCGTGATGGGATTAGAGTTGGAAGCAGATCTGGCGTATGGCTTACAAGATTTTGCAAAAGCTGAGCGGGCGCTGCGACAAGCGATTGAGATTGAACCCTCTGAGCGCAATGCCATTGCGCTTGCACAGGTGATCAAGCTTGGTCGTGATTGGCTGCACGTGGAAAAATTCGTTGATACCTGGGTGGCGGAGAGACCTGAGGATGCGGGTCTGATGATATGGATAGCAAATGAGTACTTGGCTCAAGATAAGCTAGAGCTAGCGATTACCTACTGGCGGAAGGTTTTATCGGTGAAGCCGAATAATCTAGTGGCATTAAATAATTTGGCGTGGCACCTAAAGAACAAGGATTATCAGCAAGCACTGTCTCATGCACAAAAAGCGTATCAATTAGCACCCGAGGTTCCGGCAGTATTAGATACTTATGCCATGTTGTTAGTGGAAGAAAAAAAATGGAGCCAAGCACAAGAGCTTTTAAATAAGGCATATCAGAAACAGCGAAATAACGCTGACATTGCTTATCACCTAGCCTTGGTCAATACGAATTTGAATGCAAAGGAGAAGGCACGAGAGATCCTGGAGCCCTTTATTTATAGTCAAAGGGAATTCAACTCCAGAGCGGATGCAGAACTCCTCTGGCAGCAAATTAAACACTAGTCGATATAGAAGGACATCGCCAAAATGGGATGCTCAAATCATGGATGAAAGCCAGTTTCAATACGAACAAGCCTTCTCTCGTAATTTAGGTTGGGTTACCGAATCTGAACAGCAAATCTTGCGCGGAAAAAAAATTGCCATCGCTGGTTTGGGGGGAGTGGGGGGTAGCCATTTGCTTACCCTAACTCGATTGGGTATTGGAGGTTTTCATCTGGCTGAGTTTGATCAGTTTGAGTTGGCAAATTTCAATCGACAAGCCGGCGCTAGCCTTCGGTCTCTGGGGCGCTCGAAATTGGAAACCATGACGCAGATGGCTCTTGATATCAATCCTGAGCTGCAAATTACCTCCTTTGATAAGGGGGTTTCCCAGGAAAATCTCAATTCATTTTTACAAGATGTTGATATTTATGTAGATAGTTTGGATTTTTTTCAGTTACCAATACGCTCTGCGCTATTTAATGCCTGTGGCGAGAGAGGCGTGCCGGCGGTCACTGCGGCACCACTTGGAATGGGTAGTGCATTTCTGGCGTTTGTACCTGGCGGTATATCCTTTGAAACTTATTTTGGGCTGAGGGGACGGAGCGAAATCGAGCAATATGTAAGATTTTTAGTGGGACTCTCCCCAGCGATGTTACAGATGGGTTACTTAGTGGATCCCAGTCGCGTGGATTTTCATCAGCAGCAAGGGCCATCCACGCCCATGGCCTGTGAACTATGCGCCGGACTGGCGGCCACACAAGCTTTAAAGATTTTACTTGGCAGGGGATCGGTGGTCACTGCACCCTGGGGGCTGCATTTCGATGCCTACACTCAACGACTGCGAAAGACATGGAGACCTTTTGGCTGGAGAAATCCCCTGCAAAGAGTGCTCATCGCACTAGCTAACAAGCAGTTTAGAGCCAAAATATCTCAATCCAAACCCTAGTCGTTATATTTTTTAACACTGGTCTTATATTTATAAGTGTTTGATTAATAAAGATAATAAGTTGATTGGCCGATTTGAGAGAGGATTGCTTTCGATATCTCCGGTGAAATATGTCAGCTATTTTTACGCATTAGCCGCGATGGCTGCATGTTCTTAATCTAAGTCGCTTAAGAATGAAAATTACGAATATATAAATTCTTAAAAAACAAGCACATAGGAGCGGCGTTTTTGTTTGGCACAGCACTTGCTGATAGCTGTAGCAGATAGACATAAATCCTAAGTATTGTATAAGGGTATTTAAAATGAAAACTTTAAGTAAGGCGGTTTTAGGGGCTTCAATACTGGCATCAAGTACAAGCGTATTTGCTACAGATTTCTTTTATGACGTGGGCGCTGCAGGCGCGCCTGGTACAGCTGTCGATGCAAACACCTTAACCGGTGTGGCGCAGCAGTTTGCATTTTCTGCAAATACGGAAACCGTTCAATTTGATGATGACGGAAATCCGGGATTAACCGTAGGAGATACCTTTTCTGACTCTGGTAATGCTTTCATTACAGGCTTAATTGCACCTGTCGTGATTGATGATGAAGGCTTGGACTCTTTCGGTGGCTATGAATTAACTGCCACCTGGACCGGGTTGACAGGAACTGTGACCTCCTTTGACGGTGTGAATCAAAAGACCAGCTACGATTCTGGTACTGTTATTTCTTTTTATCTAGATACGGCACTGAATCGTAACAGTAACGGTACGCTAGCATTAGGTGACGACACTGGTTATACCGATGGGCTTAAGGTCTTAGAATTAACCATCTTAGGTGGTACTGGCTCAAACACTTTTAACGCTGGGGTGTTTGAACAGGGTTCTTCGCTCATTTTTGGTGAAATTACCTTTGCCCTGGAAGATTTCTTCTTCTTTGACTTCAATGGTGATGGCATTGCTGATACGACAGCAGATGCGGATGCCAATGATCTACTGGACGGTGGCGTTATCGCGCTTTCTTGGAATTTAGACCAAAACACAGACAATGTTGTAGTTATCCCAGAGGGTGATCCTTTAACACCTGAGCTGTTCACAGTACTTTCTGATCATGATGGCAGCGTTGATTTTACAGTACCTGAGCCAGGAACCTTGGCTTTGATGGGCTTAGGCTTATTAGGAATGGGTGGATTGGCTAGACGAAGAGTTCGGTAAATCCGATAGAAAAATAAAAAAGCCTCGTATTCCGAGGCTTTTTTTTTGCCTAATATAGTCTTATTCTAACCGCTCTGATAATCTTCCCTGATTAATTTTAAGCAATCATGGTGTTTAGCGCACAGGGATCGAGTGCAATTATCTAAATATTTAATCGTTTTTGGCTGCATGTTGCTTCTTCTGATGCAACTGTCATGGGCTCAGGATAAGGGCGCTCTCCTTGCTCAACACGTATACGAGCGAGCAGATGGTGAGGATTTTATCTCCGTCGGTGAAATGCGCTTAAGTTCTCCTGGTTCCAAACCTCGGATCCGACGAATGACTACCTATCGGTTGGACGAAGGGGAGGGCGTGGTTCGTTCTTTAATTCGTTTTAGCGCGCCGGCGGACATGAAAGGGGTAGGATTGTTGACTCATGATGTACGCGGAGAAAACAGAGAGCAGCTGGTTTTTTTGCCTGATCTAAATCGTGCGCGTCGAATCGCTTCATCAAGAAAGGGAGGGCGTTTTGTGGGCTCTGATATCTTTTTCGAGGATTTGAGAGATCGGCCGCCCAACCTGGATCGACACACGATTATGGCGTCGAGCCCCACTGCTGACTGTGATTGTATCCTTTTGCAGAGTATTCCGCTCAATGCTAAGTCTAGCGTATACAGCAAACGTCTTAGCTGGATTGATCCCGATACCTACTTGACCATGAAAATAGAGTTTTATCAGTCTCACAGTGACGCGCCGGTTAAGAGTTTTGAAGTTCACAGAACAAAAAAGATAGAGGGATATTGGACGGTTATGTATTCAACTATGACTGATCTAACTTCTCAACATCGAACTGAAATACGGCTGGAATCTATAAACTATGATCAAGGTCTGTCGAAAGATATATTTTCACGCCGCTTCTTAGAAGAACTATAATCAATTCAATCGTCGATCTTCGTACGCGGGATTATGTTTGTATGCTCGTGACTGTTAGCGAATTCAATACATATATCATTCTTATTGCTTGCCTTGTGATGCATACATGGGTCTCGGAGGTCGCTGCAGAGGAGTTGCCCGGTTGGCATGAGCAACTGTATGAGACTCAATCGGCAGCCAAGCAGGCTAAAGCGCGGTTAGATGCCAGGGGAGCTATCCATTCCTCCATAGAAGAACGACAAGAGGTTGTGCCGCTAACACAGCTGCGCATGGGACCTTTCTCGCAAATCCTTCAGGCGCAGAAAGTACAGCAAAAGCTGGCGCAGCAAGGAGTCGACACTCAGATCTTTGGTAATCGTCAACTAGGTGAATTATGGATTTCATTGGGCATTTTTAAGAATCCAGACTATCTTAAACGAACCAAGAACAAGGTTGAATCCTTAGGGTACGAAGTGTTCACTCAGCCGTTTGAGACGCAACAAATTCGATATTTGGTAAAATGGCAGTGGGGGGATAGAGTCGTCGAGCAAGATCAGACAAATCAAAAAATAGAACCTAACTCTGACATACCCACGCCGCCAGGCGTACCGTTCGCGCCAATCGAAATAAAAAATGAGGTGTATACGGAACTGGGGCGCTCAACCGCAGAACATGAAACTTATCCAAACTATCTACGGGTTCGATCTGAACTCAACTGGCCTTTGGCTCAAAATTGGAAAATCAGGCTGGGTGCGCGAGCAGATGCTTACCTGTTGAGTGCAGTGAATGAAGCGAAAGAGCATAAGATTCTACTAGATGAAGCCTATATTCGTTACAGTAATTCGTTTGCACGATTGACTTTAGGCTCTCAAACTGTGATCTGGGGGCAAGCGGATGAATTCAGCCCCTTAGATTTGCTTAGTCGGCAAGATGTGAGACGGGGCTGGATAGATGAGTTAGCAGAAAGGCGATTGGCGACACCAGCGGTGCGTGTGGAGTGGTTTATCGGTGCCGCTAAGCTGGATTTTCTCTATATGCCTAAAGCATTATCGCCTCTGACCGCCGAGCGGGATCAATTTTGGACTTTAATCTCCCCAATGAGAGGCGAGCTGTTAGGTTTTAGTGACGATCCCATTCTGTCTACTCTTGTCAATCGAGGTTCCCTGAGCATAGAGAAAGAGGAACTGGAATCAGGTGGTATTAGATTGACTCACTCATTTCGTGCAATGGATTGGGGGATCAGCTATCTGGAGACGCAAAATCCTGTTCCATACTACGTTATTTCTCCAACAGTGGTACAGAATCTAAACTTATCAAACAATGATGCTGATTTGGCATTGGCAGCGTCCAATGGGCCCACCTTTTTTGAGGTGCATCCAAAGATCAGAGCCACCGGGTTAGAGTTCTCCTGGGATATGGGTTTATCGTTACTGCGCATTGAATTGGTAAAATTACAAGATGTACCGGTGACAGGCCTGGATCTTGCAATACTTGAGAGTGAACAACTCAATTGGATTGTGGATATGGAGTTTTATCCAGGCGATAGGGATGCACGGATTAATATTCAGTTCACAGGGAATCGAAAAACTGCTGAGGCCCCTTTTCTGGATGATAATGAAAGCTACACACTCAATGGACAGGTGGAATATGCGTTTGCGCATGATCGCATTCGATTTCAATTGCGTAGTCGCGTCGTACTCAGTGAGGAGGAATATTATCTCTCTCCAAAACTCATTTTTCGCAACTTTGAACCGCTGGAGTTGACTGTGGCCTACCATGCATTTGATGGCGAGGCGCAGACAGTCGGCGGATTTTTCGATTCTAGAGACTATATCGCTCTAGGCGGGAAGCTCACCTTTTGAACAAGCTTTATTTCAGCGCTAAACAAGCTTTAATCATTCTGCTGGTGTGTATCGCGCTACCCGCTGGACTGTTAAGTAAACTTGAAATCAATAATGCGCCAGGAGTGTATTTGTCCGATGCGGAACCTGCTGTGCAAATTGATGCCCTTATTCGCGAGAAATTCCCTCAAGATCAAGTGCTGATTTTGCTTTTTGAAGGGCAGGATCTGTTTCAGCAAAAGATTTTGCAGCAATTTGATCAATTAGCGACAGAACTCTCTCAACAGAAGTTTGTGGAAAAGGTCTTAACCTTTTCGACGGTGGAATCTGTTAAACCGGTGGAGGATGGCTTTGAAATAGTCCCATTGGTAGAGGTGACGGATAGGGCGGAGCAAGCGTCCCATGAACTTCGGCAATCGATACTTCAAGATAGGTTTGCTCCTGGTTGGCTAGTCAGTCAAGACGCCACTTCGGTCGCTATGGTCATCCGACCCGAAACTATGGGCAACAGTATTGAACGGAACTCTCTTGTAGAGACAACACTAGACTTAGTCGAACGGCATCAACTCATGTCCGTATTTCAGGGCAGTGTGGGTCAAGTGGCAGTAGACGTACATCAGCTCAATTTAATGATGCAGGAGAACATGCGTCTTATCCCATTAACATTGGGGTCTGCTTTGTTGTTGCTATGGTGGATGTTTCGGCGTGTGATGGCAGTGGTGGTTGGCTTAATCGCCATGCATACAGTGAGCACAGCTACTCTCTCGTTATTTGTCATTAGTGGTCAGCCTTATACCTTGGTATCCACCATGATGCCCTCCCTACTCGGCGCACTTACAGTGGCATTATTGGTCCATTTTTATAATAGTGTCTTGTGGGCGGAACAAGCAGGTTATCAAGGCCACGGAAGATTTACCCAAGCCTTAAAACAGATATTTAAACCGGCGCTCTATACCTCAATTACCACAGCAGCGGGATTAGCATCACTTAGTTTAAGTCCGATAGTACCTATTCGTACCTTCGGGCTGTTAAGCGCCGTGGGTGTCTTTATTTTATTTTTTATTGTGATCTTCATTGTGCCGCCTCTATTTGCACAGTGGGATAAAAAAAGTTGGTCCAAGCCTCGTTTTGGTGTGGGTGTTTTTGATCCCATGCTGAAATTTTGTAGCTTGCTTGCGACCCGTTATCCCATCTGGGTAGTACTATTTTTTGGGGTGTTCGTGGTGATCTCTATTCCAAAAATCTCACAAATCCATACAGAGACAAATTTTTTGGAGTTCTTCGAACCGGATTCAGAATTGGTGCAAACAACAAAAAGATTTCAGTCGCAAATAAGTGGCGTGACCACATTGGAGTTGTTGCTGACTGCATCGCAGCGTGATGGGTTATTGAATGCGCCGACTCAAAATTGGATTCGGGCAATGCAGATTTGGTTAGAAGCACAACCAGAAGTTGATCGCACGCTGTCGATGGCCGAGTATGTTGAGGAGATGCACTGGGCGTTCCATGAGGGCGTGGAAGATTATCGCATGGTGCCTCAACGGGACCGCCTGATTGCGCAATATTTGAAGCTGTACGATGGAGAGGATCTCTATGACATTGTGGATAGAGAGTTTGCACAAACGCGAATTTTGATCAGTGTGCACGAACAGGGTTCAAATAAGATTCGGGAGTTGATGAATCGCATCCAAAATAGATTGGATGAAGCGCCGCTCAGTCAGGCGACAGTGCAAATTTCAGGAGATGGACGGTTATTCGCCGATCAGGAATCACTACTCATCACTGGGCAAGTTCGAAGTTTGCTAGGCGCATTAGCGCTGATTTTTATTTCCTTATTGATCTTATTTAGACGGATAGCAGTCGCCTTTCTTTGCATGATACCGAACATCTCTCCCATAATAGTGATCTTTGCGGTGATGGGGCTGTGTGGCATTTGGCTGGATATGGCCACAGCGATGATTGCGAGTGTGGCAGTGGGTGTCGCCGTAGATGATACTATTCACCTTTTTTACTCTTATCGCCAGGCTCGTCTATCGGGAATAAACGTCCAGCAGTCAATTCATTCTGCCTTAACCAAAGTGGGGGCAGCGCTATCTGTTACCACCATTATTTTGAGTGTACAGTTCGGTTTGCTGATTGTTTCTGGATTCAAACCCATCGCATACTTTGG
>JBGTSY010000025.1:0-26108 GCA_041940025.1 Thiotrichaceae bacterium
CATGAAAGCCAATCGAATTCTGTAAATTATTTTGTTGGATGGACTGGGTAATTGTCTCGCTATGGGCAAATTGACCTGGCCCGTAAAATTCAATTCTAAGTTCATCGGCAGACAAAAGATTTTGACTCATGAGTTGACCCAATGCATCAAACAGGGGACGAGGATCACGAAAATTGTCGTTGATACTGCCGGCGTGGATCACTCTCAATTTGTCGTTTTTCTGCTCTTTTTTAATACCAATCTTTGAAAAGTCTGACTCATCGTAACCATTATAGATGGTGCAGAATTTATGAGACATGAGCGCATATCTTTGCCTCAAGGCGTGAGACAATTCACGGGTAGTCGTCACCACAGAATCTGCCTGCTTAATATAACGGGCTTCTGTTTTCCGCGCGTATTGATGAACCAACCAAGGCGTTCCCTGCTCTGCGGGTACCTCATACCAGGGGTCACGAAAATCCATCACCCAAGGGATCTTTAATTTCTTTTGCAATGCGGAAGCAATAGTGTGCGCGCTGGCATGGGGGCTGGTGGAATAGATTAGATCGTAGGGATCCCGGTTATAAATCTCCATTCCTTTAGGGATAGCCCACCACTTCCACCCCATCCAGCGATCTGGTAGCGCCAAAATTGAGGGATAGATCCCCTTAATAGATAGCTGGGTTTTTGAATTCACATACTTTGTTCGATAGACAGTGACCTCTGATCTGACTTGCTGAGATAAACTCGTATCTATAATTTCATAGGCATCCTCATTGACCGATAAAACAGATACTCTCCAGCCATAGTCTAATAGATAGTTTGCATATTTGAGTGTCCGCAAAACCCCGCTGCTACTGGCTTCCGGGGGAAAATGAAATGCGACAAAAAGAGCATGTCGTTGCCTATGTGGATCCTGCTCAGCCACTTTGCGGATCCGCGTTAACTTTTGTGAACACCGGAGTGCCGTGAGCAGAGACAAAGCCTCGCCGCTTGACTTTGCTTTGCTCCTGGTGCACCAAGTCCAATTCCCGGCGTTCTCTATCCAATACCACGGACAAGATAATAAAGAGGAATGCTAGATCAAAGTAGGCAACACTCAAAAATGCACCGGTTGCCGCGAAAGCAAACATGCCGTATCGCAATCCTTTGGCGAAACTCGATAACCAATAGTGCTCAGACTCTTTGTTAAAAGCCCGTGCCGTTTTCGACAAAGTACGATAGCTAGCCAACAAAAGTGCCGAATAGAGTATAAGCCCTAAAAACCCATGTTGTCCCAATACCTGGAAGTAAAGACTATGGGCGGCTCTGGCAATGTTGTCCCATTCCCCCATAAAGTTGGCATAGCTCAACCATAAATCATCACCTATATACGCCAGCATAAAACCGCCACCGGTTAAGGGTCGTTCTTTAGCAATATTGTACGCAACCCCCCAAGCCTGGATGCGCTGCATAGCCGAATTATCTTCCTTATAAGTTTGGATAGTGGAAGCGCGCTCGATAAACCTATCCGGTGCGTAAGCAATACCCGCGACCGCTAAAATGACAACCATAATGGCCAATAGGACGCGTCGATTGGAGGCAAGTAACATGTACCCGACTAATGCCGCGAGGCCAACCAACGCACCACGAGAATAAGTAAAAATTATCGCCAATAGAGTTAATCCAGCCGCGCCATACAGAATCCACTTTTTCAATTTTTCGTTCTGTTTGAGTTGTTCTGAAAAACTGAAATAGAGTGGCAAAATCATCATAAGCGCCATCGCCAACTCAGTATTGGATTCGAGAAAAGTACCTTCCGGACCCCACACTCGATATTGACCCGCAGTGAGAATGGCAAACACACCGCCTTTAATGCCGTAAAATCCGACGGAAAATAATACGACTCCCATTAACCAGGTAATTCGATATCGACTATAGATCAACATAGGCACGACAAAGGTAACCAGCAATATTTTAAATACTCGAAACCATTCGCTCCAGGCCAAGTCCCCTGCCATCGCCACGGTACTAGTTAAGGTGAAATGAGCAAAAACGATAAACAATAAAAAAGTCACAGAAGTGACAGGAAGTGATTTTTTGCTTCTGTCAAAAATTACCGCAGTGAGCAATACGAGACCGACACTCATTGAAACGGGAAAGCCTCTAGCCACTCCCCAGGCCAATCTGTGAGGATTCATTAGGCCGATCCAATACCACATAAGCATGCCAATCCATGGCCGCATTAAAATGACCGGCAAGGAACCCAATACTGCTAGAAGAATGACTAAATCACGCATATCAATAAGATTTAATTAACTTTGTCCGTTGATGCTTTTTCCAGTTCACAGCGAATTATATCGACCTTCGATTGCCAACTATTCGCTTTGGCTAATTTTTTTCTCTCAAGTGGCAAATTTTCGCTATCTTCATCGAGAGCGGTTGCGATGGACTCCAGCCACTGTGCCTTGCCTTCAGCCAGTGATAGGTATGAACGATAATCCACTATGGAAGCCAGAGGTGTGCTCACAATCGGCTTTCCCGTTGCCAGATATTCATTCAGCTTTAAGGGGAATCCAGCATTCGCCCATACTGCTTGATCCGTTCGATAGGGCATAATATTCACATGGGAATGCGCCATAAATGCAGGTAAATCCGTATGATGTTGGTGACCAAGAAAAGTGACATTGGATAGATGCCTTAGTTTATCATATGCACTCTGTTGATCTGGATCCAACACGCCTACACCGCCCACAAAGAACCAATGCCACTGCGCCGTACTACGCGCTAATTCGAACAATAAAATTAAATCTATTTTACGATTAATATTGCCCGCGTAGAGAATGATTGGCGAATGAATATCTGCGTATGCTTTAGGCCGGCTTAAATCGGTAGCCGCAAATAATTCATAATCGACCCCGTTTTCGACTATTGTGATTTTATTTTCAGACGTGATCTCTTGCGCCCACTCTGCCATCACACGAGAGGAGCAAAAAATCACGTCCGCCTGATCGCAAAGGGATCGATGCGCTTGCTCCAGCTGACGAGTCCAGCCCGGCACATGATCGAAACGATCATAAATGTGGTACGCCAGTACTGTGGACGGCAGTGCTTTCACATAGGAAAAAAACATCGGATGAAAACAGTAAAAAATATCGGGCTCGGCCTTTGACACAGATAGTGCTCTGATGACCATTTTCTTAAAATAGGCCAGTACCTGTTTATCGTAAACACTCAGACGAGGCCAACGCAATGGCCATTTTCCAGCAGAGTGCACCTGTATTCCCTGGCACTCCTGTAACTGAGAAAACAGGGGCGCTTGCTTCCATTCCAGATCTTGCACCTGCCAGTGAAACAGCAATCCACTACTGTACAATATAGAATAAGCAGAGGTTAATCGACTTAAAATCTGTTGCCGATTCATCCAAGGCCCCTCCCAAGGATTAGGTGCCATTGCCAATAGAGATAGTTTCATGGACATATAAATACGTGTTTGCAAACTAGTTCTTTAGATGATTAATTCGATCCACCTATAGAATGACCGTTGACGCCTCCAAATTCTTTATTTGTGTAACATCGTTGATAGTGTGTATCGTCTCGATAAGAAAGAATACTTGTCGCATCGTTTTTAACCACAATGGCGTATTCAGGCACCTCCCCTTTTATAACGCAACCAGCGCCTATAATGGCACCATTTCCGATTTTAGTGCCGGGTAATATGGTGACATTGATGCCAATCCATACCGCTTCACCTATCACGACTGGTTTGCAAGTAAAGGTTTCGTCATAGGGGATGCGTTTTCCTTTGTAGTTGTGGTTGTGTGTATAAATTGTACAACGACGAGCCAAATGAGTATGGGAACCAATAAACAGCCCACCTTCCGCCCTAATGAAAGCCTTCTCGCCTATATGCACATTATCACCAAGCTCCGCATTATCTATTCCTGTGATAACACTATAGCCATTAAACGCTACACCCTTCCCGCAGGTTTTTGCTCGCTCTCGGTACCCTTGTTGCACATAGCGATTTCTAACCCGAATGTAGGTATCTATCCATTCCTGTAACTGTTTATACAACAATCTAACCACTATCTCTTTCATCGCCATCTTATCCTCAATGTCCGTTTAACCCGTTGGACTTTGTTAAAACTTTTGATATTACTTCCTGAATTAATGGCTGAGTCAACCAAGAAAAATAAATGTACACGACAGAAAATACTATGAATTCAAACAGAACCATATAATTTTGATAAGGCATCATATAACGTGCTAGCAGTACAATAGTTGTTGCTATCCCTACTGGAAACAAACTTTTAAAACTAACGGTAATCAAATGGACAAATGGAGAGCCTGCCACCTGGCTTGAATAAATCATTCTAGCTAGTCCAGAAAAAAGATAAACACATCCGGCACCAAGTGCCACACCGTCTGCTCCGGCCACATAGACTCCAATCCAAATGGCTATTAGAAACAGTGTTGTTTCAACTATTTTTATCCTGCTAGCGAAATGGACATGCCCAGCTCCAATTATTAGGGGCGCATAAATATGACTAATTCCTCTACCAAAGGTCACCAACACCAGTATCTGCAATAAGGTCACCGAAGATTCGTATTCATCTCCTAAAACCAGATTGACGATGGGTTCGGCAAACAGATAGAGAGTGGCGCACATGGGCAATAAAATCAGCATCTGTACTTGCACTAATGTGTCCAGTGCGTTTCGTAAATTGGCACTATCCGTCTGTAAAGAACTGTAAACTGGCAGCGCCACTCTAGCCACAATGGCGTTACTGAGATCGACCCCCCATTGAGAAAATTTATACGCCAAGGCATAAAACCCTAATATGGCTGCACCCAAATAGGAGCCTATCAGCAGGTTGTCTGCTTGAGTCATCACGAATGTGCCTACCGCGATGACAAAGTAATGCCTCCCTTGCCCCAACAACTCTTTAATATAGGCTTTGTTATATTTGGGCCAAGATAAAATGCCGAACCATGGCCAAGTTAACAAGGACGAAAATAGAGCCACTACAACTTGCCCCACGGCCAGAGCAAATACATCTCGTAGCCAATAACCGAGCGCGACCATAACGATAAACTGAATTGGTAGCACTATTAATTGATATTTTGCCACCGGAGCGAAATCGAGGCGGCGCTCAGCCATCAATGCCGCAGGCGATCGCAAACTGGACAAAATGGGCACAAGACTAAGAATTAATATGACCGGTAAGGCACTAGGTTCGTCTACGATCTTGGCATAAAGTGGCGCGGACAAACAACAGATCGCGGCCACCACCAATGCGCGCAATATATTGAGCAACCATATGGCACCGGTAAAATCATTAGGCATCTGCTGCCGTTGAATAATGATCTTTTCCGTACCCAGCTGAGTAAAGGTCATGGCACCTGTCAATACCACGGTACCCAGGGCCATGATGCCAAAATCAGTGGGTGTTAAAAATCTCGCCAGTATTGAAAGCTGTAAAATTGAGAGCAGATAAGAACACACGGCAACTAGTGTATTGAGCATTGCCCCTTTGGTGGCTCGATCTGCCAACTCATCTGATGAGGCATGGGTGTGATTATTATCTGTCATAAGTAACTAATTCAACTGATACCCCAGTGCGTTAGCCACCTCTTCCACTTCACACATCACGGTAGCACATTCTTGTGACGACCATTCGCTATATTCAGGAAAGTCGCCGTCCGTTTGCTGATTAGAGGGTTGCGCCAATAGTGTTTTGAAGCGACTTCCTTGAGGTATGGGTACATTAATAAAATTGTATAACTCTGCTATTTGAGCGTCACCAGCTAAGAAGAGATCCGCCGCCGCCAGGGTCATTTGCCGATCAGGCGAAAGGGTATCGAAAAATGCCATAATATGTTGATTCACCGCCTGCCAATTCCAAGCTACTTTCGCCATCTGCGACATTGTTAACCATCTCTGGGCATCAGGATGAGTCCCGGCCGGATGGATTCGTGCGAAGTCCCAGTTGTGACCTTGGTAGTAATTTCGTCGAATACCAGAGCGCACGAATTCAAAGGGATGACGATGCAGATGAATAAATTGACTCGCTGGAAAAATCTCGGCTAATACTGGTGCCAGATAGGTCATTCGATTGTTGGTTTCTAAATAAATTTTACCGTCACGATTGGCCTGAAAGATTAAGTCATCCCTTGCGGCCAATACTAAATCTTTCCATTCTTGTTGGGTTTTTGTTTCAGCACTAAATTTCTGCTGATAATACTGGTAGGATGTCTGGATCAATCGCGGGTTGGGCTCATGTTCTGAGTGTACCTCAGGGCAAATGGACAAAAGATGAGTGAGGCTCTGAGTGCCGGCGCGACCGGTCGAGAGGACAAAGATACACTTGGCAGTTCGCCATTCTGTTTCGTAAGCTTCACATAAACTATTTAATATGGGTGGCAAAGTGATGAACTGTTCAGGTGACAACCAAGAGCGGGTTTTGCGTTCCGCCCGATAAAGCAATCGATTCAGGTGTGACAAGAATGTTCGTTTCAATGTTCCTTCCTCTGCGCATTGAAACCATAGTTAATCACGTAACGAAATTTACCACTCTTTTCCGCAGGCAACTCCTCAACAAAGTTAACTTCTATTTGCAACGCGCCTAATCGTTTGTGGACTGCTGATGTCACTTCGCTTACTAGTTTGTCCTGTTCATCAGATGGCAAGTGCCTGCTGGGTTCCAGCAGAATTTCTATGCGCCGGTCATGCTGTTGAATGACCTTAAATTTATTGATTTGAGCGACCTCTCTAAGCACATAGATAATGCCCAATGCATGCACCAAGCTGCCGTCTGCTGCATACAAAAAATCTGTGGTTCGCCCCTGGATCTCTTTTAGTACTGGCAAGCCTCGTCCACACGCACAAGGATTTGTGTCCAATCTGCCTAAATCGCCAGTTCGATAACGCACAAATGGATAGTCTCCGGTGGCCAGATGTGTGATCACTATTTCGCCTAGTTCCCCAGGCGCGGCTTGCTGATCCTGATCATTGATGATCTCCACAATGATGTCTTCCGCTGTGATGTGCATGCTGCCGAGGGGACAGGCATGTGCAATAAAACCTGCATCTCTGCCACCATACCCATTGGCCACGGGACAATTAAAAACCGCTGAGATGATTTTTTCCTGATCCTCGTAGAGCTTTTCTGAGGTCACGAACGCCACCTTGATACCTAAATTATCCATCTTGATGCCATTGGATTGGGCGTATTGCGCAATCACTGCCAACGCAGAAGGATAGCCAAACAACATTCTGGGTTGATAGTGCTGAATCAAGTTAATGAAGCGCGACAAGTTAGTTTGCGATAACTCAAATGCGGATAACAGTTTACTGCGAAACAACCTATCCCGCAGGCCACGCAGCCGATCCTGTGCGCCTACTTCAATCGGCGAGCCCCAAACGACGATTTCCCGATCACCGATGTCCACATCCCACCATCGAGTCGCGCGCCATTTTGCGGCCACATCCTGTGTGACACGCTCTTTGCCTAAATAGAACTGCAAGGGTTCACCCGTAGAGCCTCCCGTATTGAACAGACTTAGTTTCCCAGCATCATGTGCAATCAGGGCCTGATGATGACTACGAATCAGGGATTTTGTTAAAAACGGCAGCTGTTGTAGATCTTCTACCGATTGGATCTGTTCCGGCTTTAATCCCTTCTCTTCGAATACCAGGCGATAATAAGGCACTGTTGACGCAATCTTTTGCATAAATTGTGACAACTGACGAGTTTGGTAAGCATGTAGTTCAGATTGAGAGAACCATTGTGACTGCTCTAACAAACGCCTGGCCGCAACCGTCTGGTGCCCTTTTAATCTTTCTTGCAGGGGGAAAATTCCCTGGGCAATCACCGCGGTGAGCCATTTATCCAACATTGGCAGTCAATCCCTTATTCATCAATTTTCAGCGAGAGCTTTTTGATAGACTTGCAACCAGAGCGCTTGCACTGCCTGCCACCCCCACTGCTCTACTGTCTGCCGTCCTTGCTGACGCAGTCTTTCATAGAGTTCAGGCTGTCGAATTAAGTTGTCTATCGCCTCTCTCAATTCATCGACATTTTCCGCAGTCACCAACAGTGCTTGCTCGCCATGAGTCAGCATAAAAGGCACACCGCCCACTCGGCACGCCAGCACCGGTGTGCCGCAGGCGAGAGATTCGATTAAAGCGTTAGGCATATTGTCCACCCGAGTGGGATTGACCACCATATGGGCAGAATGATAAGCCGCTACCATTTCGTCCGGGCTCATGGATCCGAGAAATTGCACCCTATCGGCAATCTGTAGCTGCTGCGCCATCTGTTCCAGTCGGCCACGCTCTGGACCGATCCCAGCAAGTTTTAGCGTCAAGTTGGCATATCTGCTGCTCAACTGAGCAACTGCCTGAATGGCAAGATCGGCACCGTATATATACTCCAGATGTCTGGGGAAAAAGAGTTCAATCGACTCATTAGCCGCAGTTGGAATTGCTTTTTGCGGCTTATATACGAATCGATCCAAATCAATAATATTGGGCACCACCGTTGTCTCAATATCGAACTGTTGAAACACCTGACGCAAATAACCAGAGGGCACAACCAAAGCCTGTGCTCTCTCTAGACTGATCTTCACTCGCCGCACTGCCTGCTGTAAGAATTGTTCGGCTTCGCCGCCTCGATAGTTCACCACCACCGCAGTAGAACGCATGCGTGCAATATGGATTGCCGGTACCGCAAACAGGTACCAGGACCATCCAGAATTAGCCATGATATGAAACAACTGTACTTCTCCCGCCGCTCGCCATAATGCCACGCAATAGGGAACCAAACGAGCAAGGGCACGCACGCCCCTGATATCTGCAAGCCATTTGGGTCGATAGGATCTATTGGTTGGAATGAATATCACCTCGTAACCTTGTTGGCGCCAGAGGGTCACCAACTGCTCGGTCTGTCTCGCCATGCCGCCAGCAGGAGGCGGCTGAGGACCAATCACCGCTAGGCGAATCGAGGTAGACATCAATTGCCTACCAAAGCTTCATAAACCGGAAGATAACCCGTGATTACCGCTGGCCAGTTACGTTCCTGCTCTACAAATTCCCGGCCACGAGCCAAAATTTCTGCATGCCTGTTTTGTTCTTCTTGGACGCGCTTCAATGTCTGTACCAGACTCTCCACGCGGTTGGCTTGAAACAGATATCCATTCTGACCATCCTCAATCAACTCCCGATGACCACCGACATCTGATGCCACCACAAGCTTACCCTGTGCCATCGCCTCCAACGGCTTTAAAGGCGTTACCAAATCAGTCAAACGCATGGCGTAACGGGGATAAACGAAGATATCCACCAGAGAATAATAACGTTGCACATGCTCATGTGGCACTCTCCCGGTGAACGTCACCACACCCTGTAGATTGAATTTTTCAACCAACTCACGGATCTGTGCTTCATCGGGCCCGCCTCCTACCAATAACAGCCGCCACTGATCCGATCCCGTAGCCAACTGCGCCAATGCCTCAACTAACAGCGGTACTCCCTCGTAGCCATAAAATGAGCCGATAAAACCTAACACCGTTTTATTCGTTAGTGCCAATTCCGTTTCTAGTTCACTGTCTTTTTCATCGATCCACTTAAAATTGCTGATATCCACCGCATTCGGCATCACATGGATCTGCTGCGCGGGGATCTGCCGCGATTGAATTTCCTCTTTCAGTCCTTCACAAATAGTAAAAACAGCCTGCGCACGTTTTAATACGTATGTCTCCAATGCTCTCGTAAGACGGTAGCGTGCCCCCCATTCGGCACTGGTTCCATGATCGACTGCTGCATCTTCCCAAAATGCGCGTACTTCATAGACCACGGGTAAATTAAATCGACGAGCGGCCCACAATGCGGCCACCCCATTTAATGCGGGCGAATGGGCGTGCAATAGATCGGGTTGAATTTTAGGGATCAGCTCCAGCAATCGTCGATAGAGTCCGACAATCACACCGATCTGATCAAACAGTGGCAATCGCCAGATCTGTGTATCAAAGCCAACGGTTCTATAAAAAGTTAAGTCATCAACAAGATCACTAAGTGAGTCGGTAACACCTTGCTTGGAACCGGTCAGTTGGTACGTGTCGATACCCAAGCCCCGCTGATTTCGCAGGATGGCTTGACTGCGAAAAGTATAACCACTATGCAAAGGTACTGAATGGTCAAAAATGTGCAGGACTTTGATACTCATGAGTGTCGCCATTCCGACTCTGGATAGCGTGCTGCAAGAGGGCTCAGTTGAATGATATTCCATGCCTGCTCCATCTCTTCGGCAGACATCTCATCCCGCCAACGGTTAGCAGAAACCAAGGGATCTTTAAACACACTGTAATAGGCTTGATCCGATCTGCTAGTGCTGGCGCTAAGAAACTGTTCAATTTGTGCATCCCAAGACAACTGACAAAATCGCATCAACTGTTTAGAAACTGAAATCGGATCGGCACAGAGATCTTCATATTTAAAATCCATAACCCTATTGAAGGCAGACGCTTCGTCTAATGCTTTTTCGTTATAGAGCATCCATCTCACCGCCAAGCGCTCTATTGGATTCATCTGAATGAGTTTCTCCAGAGTGAATTCATACTTTTTTGCCACTTGCGTTTCTAGCAACAAACCATACGCGTGCATGTCTTCGGCAGAGGGCGCGCTTTCAGCAAACTGCGCTTTGGATTCCCCGCGCAACACGGAACAGATATAGCCCATAGGATGGCGAGTCATTAACAGGATGGGTGATTCGGGTAATACTGTGGCCAATACGCCCAATCGACCTACAGACTCGATGGATTTATACACCAGCCGAACGTCTGCATTCTGTTTGCGCCACCAGATAGTGGGCACATGTACCCCGTAGGCATCTAATGCCTTCTGCGCCAGCACCGTTGTACGATATAAAAAAAACCCCAATGGGCTAAAATAATTTTTTCGAAACAGAGGAAGTTTGCCCACAGTCTTCACGGTGCGCAGATCACTTAACTGTTCAATGCCTGAGCGTATGTCTTCTTCATAGTGTGCCGCTTTGGCCGTCTCTGCCAGCAAGGGAATATTTTGGTAGGGTTCAACGCTATCGGGCTCATGACGATACGCCGTGTCCGGGTGGCTATCAAAAATCTTTCCCAGCCAGGTCGTGCCCGAGCGCGGCATGCCTAAAAGAATAATGGGCGAGTGCTGAACCGCCATGTTATATCTGCTGCTCTTTTAGAAAAGCGTCGAACATGAGCATTGTCCACAGAGGCGCACTGTTATCCCGCCGACCACGCACATGCTGATCGATAAGCGTGCGAATATTTTTGCGATTAAAATATCCAGTACTCAACATTTGTTCGCCCAATAGGCGCGATTCCAATCTGTCTGTTAATGGACCACGAAACCATTTAGCCAGTGGCACTGCAAATCCCATTTTCTGACGATACAGCACCTCGTGAGGCAGCAGCGGTTCGAATGCTTTTTTCAGTGCATATTTACCTTCTGCTCCCCGTAACTTGTATTCCGTTGGCAATGATGAAACATATTCCACTAACTGATGATCTAATAAGGGCACGCGTACCTCTAAAGCGTGAGCCATACTGGCCCGATCGACTTTGGTAAGAATATCGCCTACCAGATAAGTTTTCATATCAAGATATTGAATCATAGACAACATGTCTTCTGCCGGTGCACGCGCGGCATGGTATTTCAATACCTCGTCGGCTTGATAACCATTTAAAGAGCGTTTAAATTGCGCATCAAACAGTTGTGATCGTCGCGCGTCATCCAGTATCGACACACTATGAAAATAGGCTTCTATACTATCCCGTGCCATCGCCTGAAAAGTCGCTTTAGCGCGGAACATCCTTGGCGCCCAGTCCGCTTTCGGATACAGGCTAGCTAAAACTCCAAAAATAGGACGCCGCCAGGTCAACGGCATTCGATTACGTACCCCCTCTTCGATCATATGCCAGCGATAACGACGATATCCCGCAAAATTTTCATCACCTCCGTCCCCGGAAAGTGCCACGGTAACTTTTTGTCGCGCTAACTCACACACTCGATAAGTGGGGATTGCGGAGCTATCCGCATAGGGCTCGTCATAGAGTGCTGCCAATTTGTCTACCAGAGAAAAGTCGTCGTGATCCACCGTTTTCACTTCATGCTCGGTGTGATAGCGATCCGCGACCATTTTCGCATAGTCGCTTTCATCAAAATCCGCCACATCAAATGAGATTGAGCAAGTTTTCACGGGATTGGGATCTGCCTGTGCCATCATGGCCACCACCGCACTTGAATCCACGCCACCGGACAGAAACGCGCCTAATGGTACTTCTGAGACTAAACGAACCTGTACCGCGTCGAGAACTTTTTCTCTTATGGTTTGCAACACATCCGTTTCGTTGCCAACAGGTGCATTGGCCGTTAAAGGCACATCCCAATATTGACGCTGCGTCATATCACTGCTATTGGGCTCCAGATGCAATAGATGGCCGGGTGATAACTTGTGGACTTGACGAAAGATAGTGGCCGGTTCAGGAATGTATCCATAGGCAAAATATTCTTCAACGGATTCAGAGCGAATACTTTTGTCGAGCCTAGGATGTTTTAACAAAGATTTAAGCTCTGATCCAAAGATAAAAAAACCGTTATCCAACCAACTATAGAAGAGTGGTTTGATGCCCAATCTATCACGTGCCAGGAACAGTTGGTGCTGCTGACTATCCCAGATTGCGAAAGCGAACATGCCTCGAAGCTTGCTGACCACATCTGCACCCCAGACTCGCCAGCCATGAAGAATGACTTCTGTATCACTATGGGTTTTAAACTTGACGCCTTGATCCATCAAGGATTGTCGTAACGCACGATAGTTATAAATTTCACCATTGAAAACCAAAATTTCTCGATTATCCGGCGAAATCATTGGTTGTTGTCCACTAGCTAAATCTATAATGGATAATCTTTTGTGAGCCAACGCGATCCCCGGCGCACTGAATATACCCTCCTGATCAGGACCTCGATGATGTTGTGAGTCATTCATCGCCTTAATAAGAGGCAGTTCCACTGTGCGTCTTTCTCTTAAATCTACAATTCCAGTAATACCGCACATGGTTAATTCCTCGAGTACAGAGCTGCCGATGAAAGTGTGGATTCATACAGTTGCGCATAGGCATCTATCATGGTTTTGATTGAAAACAGTGTGCTCGCTCTTTCCCGGCTCGCATGTGCATGTGCTTGCCGCAAAGCCGTGTTTTCTATGTAGCCGATGAGTCGTTGCGCCATTTCATCTGGTTGCGCGACCGAAACAAGAAACCCGTTCACATTCTCAGCTATCAAATCAGAATTGCCTCCCACATTGGTGGCAACGATAGGCAGCCCGCTGGCCATCGCTTCGAGTATGGTATTGGAGATACCTTCTGCCAAGGATGGCAGACAATAGATGTGCCAATTTTTGTAAATGGCCGCAGTATCCATTTTTTCTCCAATCAACGTCACATTCTCTACAATTGACAAATCAGCAATCAGCTGCTTGATATTAGAGAGCTGACTGCCTGCACCCACAATTTGCAGTTCTGTGGTGTCTCGCCATTGGGGATGGCGCTTTAAAACCTCAGCATAGGCTTGTATCAATAACTGATGATTTTTTACTTCTTCTATCCTACCCACACAGCCAATGATAATTTTATCGCCATCTTCGGCTCCAATTCGCTTAGGACTGAATCTATCGGTATCTACGCCGTTGCAAATACGAACTAATTTTGCACTATTCACTCTATAGTGTGCGTGAATATATTCTTTCTGATGATTAGAAAGTACAACAATCCGTTGTATAAACGGAAACAGTAATTTCCTAATCCATCTATAGGTAGACTTGGTGCCCTGCAAATCTGCCATATCCCAACCATGTTCTCCATGTATACGTACGGGGACTCGTGCAAGAACCGCAACAAATTGAGTCTCTAGTGCCGCCATATTACGACTGTGTACAATGGTGGGCTTTTTTGATTGAAACAGAGCATAGAGTCGCCGAAACAGTGTCATGTCCACACCGCCTCTGCCATTTAACGCGATCACCTCCACATTGTCCGACTGAATAGCGTTCTCGAATTCAGTGGTATCTGACAAACTGACGATAATATGTCTATAGCGTTCTCTGGGTAGATGATTAACCAGGTTCACCAGCCCATTCTCCAATCCACCCATAGCAAGTCGTTGTATGACGTGAACGATATATATTTTTTCTTTAGCCATAATTAAACAACATGATTGGATAGGCGTTTTTTACTCGGATATTTGCTGCGCTAACACTGCCTGCGTGATTTCAGCTACCTTTGCCCGGGATTCGCTAAACTCTGATACGGGTTGACTCACTATCCAAGCTTCACTGATGACCCCTTTTTTGGATAAACGGGACACAGCTTGATAATATTTCCCTAACAAATCACTATTAGTGACTCGATTACCAATTCGGTACCAATGCCAGACCACGATTTTTTTTACACCGCTTACCAGTAACTTTTCCTGAATTGTATAGGATTGGCTATTGACGCTGACTTCGAGCGAACGCTCCTCTATTAATCGCCACTGTTTCCTGTCATACCATTGATTGATTTGTGAAATGAGTTCTTGACCCTGAGTCTGCTGCGTGAATTGCGCCACTGTCCAGTAGACGGTGACTGCATCCTGGCTCATCGCCCCTGAGTGCAACTGCTTGGCACCAGGAAAATGAATGCCAATTTCGTTTGCAGGCGACTGTATGGGATCCCAACCGTTCACATGCCACACCTTAGGAGGTGGCAAATTGACTTGTGCAAGCGAATTTGGCTCTGGCCACCATAAAACAGGAGAACTCATCAACATCAGCGCTAAAGTAATCAGCCACAACTTACTTGTTGCCACGTTTCCTTCTCCCTCGGGAATCGAGTCTTTCTTCTCAGAATCACCTATATCTATCCAAAATGATCCCATCCAAAACAGGATAAACATCACCACACCAAAAAATATCCAACCATAGATAATGTGATCCACACCTGTGGCTATTTTCAAATCGGACCAGGTGGCTATCATAACGATTGCAAATGCGCGTACACCATTGGCCAACACAGGCACCAGTATGGATAAAAAAATGAATAGCACTCTCTTCACCATGCTCTGGTAAGAAAGATAGGCATAGAGGGTTCCTAGCGCTAATGAAGCAATGAGATAACGCACACCACTACAGGCTTCCGCCACTTCAAAATCACCCGCAGGCGTGGATAAAAATAGCCCCTCAAAATATACCGGCACACCGGTCGCACGCACCGCACTCACAGTAAACTCCGCGGTAAACTGCTGCATAATTGGAATTAGAAACTCCCCAAAAGGCACGGCAAATAATAGGTAGAACAAAGGAAACGCGATAGACCAAGTCACAGTCAGTCCGAGCAGTGCAGCAATCGCTATCCATAAGACTATCACCGCCACAAACTGTTGTATGACGACTACTTCTGAAAATTTAGCCAAGAGAGACAACAAAATAAGCGGTGGCATCAGCGTCAGAATCCAAAATTGTGGCCTGGGCACCAACTGCGCTAACTCGCCTCTCTTTTGCCAAATTAAATACAGTACGATAGGCACGATAAAAAACCCGTGAGCAAAGGTATCCGATCGTGCCCAAGTCTGATACATCGAGTAGTAGCTCGATGCTAGACTCCAACCTATAAAGGCTATTGAAATGAACAAAAAGAGTAAGGGTTTACGCCAATGATTGGGCATATTGGTTGGATTGAACGAATTCATTAACTGAGCATTCATAACCCGATCAAAGCCTGTTTCAGTGGTTCAAGGTTGTTAGCCCATCGATAGTGACACAACACATAGTCACGAGCGCTGGCTGGTTGTGGATGCGCTAACCACTCTATACATTGGGTTGCGAACTCATCAGGAGCATCACATATTGCCATTTCGTTTGAGTAGGGTTGATGCAGGCCTGCTGCCGCCGCGGAGGTGGCAACCACACGAGCATTCATAGCCAATGCTTCTAACACCTTATTTTGAACGCCACGCGCCACTCTTAAGGGTGCCACAGACAGACTGGCGTATTTTAAGTAGGGTCGCACATCCGCAACCCGTCCAGTTACCTCCACCCCTTCTCTCTCTTTCAGCGCCCATACGGCATCACTGGGGTTGCTGCCCACAATTACAAATTGTGCATTTGCAACGTGTTTTTTTATTTGCGGCAAAATCTCTTCGCAGAACCAGATCACCGCGTCCACATTAGGCCAATAATCCATTGCGCCGGTAAATACGATCATCCGTTCTTTTTTAAAGGGATCGACGTACGCCAGACTCGGATCAAAATAATCAATGTCTACACCATTTTCAAAATAACCTATCGGGCGCGTGACTGTTGTATGATGCTGACGAAATAGATCGGCCTCTTCTTCAGTGACAAAAAAACTGGCGTCAAACTCCTCTGCGATTTTGCCCTCAACCTCTGCTAACTTTTCAGCTTCCCGCTGATAGATCCAAGACTTGATGCCCACTTGTCTCGCTGCATATTGTTGCCATTTATCTGAATCCACATCAACGAAATCGATGACTCTCGTCTTCGCATGGGCGTCAGTGACATATTGCGCCATCACAGACGAGAAGACCACAATGCTCTGTGGCTGATAAGTCGTTAATATGTCATCGATCCACTTCTGCATTTCGGAACGATAGTAATAGGGCACGCTTAAAGCCTGGCCTGTTAGAAACCCCCATCCCGCCCGAATCAGCGACGTTTTTTTATTTAAAAACGGGAAAAAACAACGGGTCACCTCTGATTTTAGGACAGACTCATATTGACGATCTTGCGCTTCATCGACAAAGGCACCCAAATAGACTGGTCCTAAATCCTGAAGCATTTTCAATATGTGGTAGGAACGAATTTTGTCCCCTTTATTCGGAGGATATGGGATCCTGTGGCATAGTAGTAACGTGCCACTCATCCCAAGTCCTTCGCTACCCAAGGTCCAATCAAACGACTGACACCTATTGGCAGCTTGCGCCAAACTCGTATCATTAGGTCATACTTGGGATTACTGGGACTGACATTGGGCATGTCCTGGTCGTTCACCAGCACATACTGGTAGGAAAGCGGCGTTGGCTCGAAGCCCCAATGTTTTTTAAAACGATAAGATCCTGTGTCTATTTTACTTCTACCATAATCGAAAACCTTAATGCCTTGTTCTGCCGAGCGGCGCATCAGCTCCCAATACATAAAATCGTTAGCACGCATATGTCTTGCGGTAGAGACACCGCCGCCGTAATAAGGCAGTACCTGATCTCTAAAGTAGAAATTCATCACGCTGGACAATACCTCACCCTCGTGAGTGATGCTCAATATTGAACATTTGTCCTGAAAGGTCTGTTTCAATATTTGAAAATATTTTTTTGAAAATACCGGTGTTCCCAAATTGCGCACACTTTCGGAATACACCCGATATAAACTGTCTACATTCTCATCCCACTGCGAGAGCATGCCGGATTTGATACCCTTGCGTACCACTGCCCGCTGCTTTCTGGGGATTGCTTTTAAATTCACCTCCGCATCGGAATCTATCTCTTTTTTAAAAGAGACATAAAGATCTTTGGTCGGCCAGTCAGGATGCACATTGCTTTGATTGCGATACTCTATGGATCCCACTTTTAGTTTCTTTCCCAACGTCAGAGCCGCATCCTCCAAGGCAGTTTGCGCAGCAGGATCGGAAGCCAACACACCACCGTACACACAAAAAGGCAGGGAAATTAAACTATTACCAAATAAGCGGCTCCGAATATGGCCAAGCGGCAGGATCCCACGGATTTGATTATTAGAGTGTGCATAAAGAAAATAGGCATCATGCCCAAAGGCCTGTTTCAGTACCTGTCTCCAAGCAGACAAATGGAAAAATGTACCCGATTCATGTTGATACACATAGTCATCCCATTTGTGCGCTTCATCTATACCAAGGCTTTTAACTTCCATGCCGCCATTACTTTCTGATCTATGATTGATTGAGGAACAGCTCGTCCATCCGCTGCCAACGAAAATCCTCTATTAATTTATCTAATCGAGTTCGCATTCGATTCAGATTAAGGTAGTGACGAAAATTGGTTTTAATGTTTAAACCTGAAGGTCTCGGCTGTTGCGGATCGATTTCCCAAGGATGGAAATAAAAGATACAGGGTGCGCGCTCTTTTTGGTTGATCTGCTGAATCATCCAATGCGACAAAAAATAGGGATACAAACGAAAAAATCCGCCACCGCCGCAGGGAAAATTACGTCCAAACAAAGGTAAGGTACTCACTGGTATTTCCACCAGACCACCTTGTCCGTTTGGATAAAATGCAAATCGACTCGCATCGGGCACACCGTAGAGATCATGTTTCACCGGATAGACACTCGAACTATAGAGATACCCTTCTTGTTCCAGTACGTCTAATGCCCACCAGTTATCACGCATAATTGAGTAGCTCGCTGCCCGGTATCCCTTAATTGCTACTCCGGAAAGATCTTCAAGATAGTTTTTTGTCTTGTGGATGTCTTCGCGAAACCTGTCACGGGTCTGCTCTGTTGCGCGAATGTGTTCCCAGCCATGACTGGCCAGTTCGTGCCCGTCTTGAACGATACGACGTACCAAATCGGGATATCGCTCAGCCACCCACCCTAATACAAAAAACGTCGCAAGAATGTGTTTGTCGGCGAATAAATCTAAGATCTGATGGGTATTCTGTTCTACCCGATGGGGTAAGGAATCCCACTCATCTTTAGCTATATAGGGCTCAAACGCAGACACTTGAAAATAGTCTTCAACATCTACTGTCATTGCATTGATGATTGGTGTATGCATAAATACAAGCTGCTATTCTTGCTTCTCACAGAGCTGTTGCACAAGAATTTCAGCCACGCGTCCCGCCGCTTCTCCATCCCATAAGGGTGGAATTCGGCCAGCTTTGCCACCACTTTGAAAAATGTCATCTACGGTCTGTAAAATCTTGGCACCGTCATTACCGACAATGGTATTGGTACCTTGGATGACAGTGATGGGGCGCTCAGTACTCTCACGCAAGGTGAGACAGGGCACACCCAGAGCAGTGGTCTCTTCCTGCAAGCCGCCGGAGTCGGTGAGCACCAGCTTGGCTTTTTTTATTAGACCGAGTAACTCTAAGTAACCCAATGGTCCAGATAATACGACTCTTTGATTATGTAATTTAGAATCCAGACCATGTTGCTTCATCTGATTTTGTGTCCTGGGATGGACTGGAAAAACGAGTGGACATTTTTTCGAAACCGCCACAATCGTATCCAACAAGGCCGACAATACTTCTACATTGTCCACATTACTTGGCCGATGCAGGGTTAGCACAGCAAACTCCTGCGATGAATGGAACAAATGAGAGGCGTTCAGTTTAGACAAGGTCTCTTGTGCAGGAATGGTTTGCTCTAAGTTCGCGTACAAGGTATCAATCATCACATTACCGGTAAAAAAAACCTGTTCCGCGCGAATGCCCTCGTTTAACAGATTGTCTAACGCGGCCTCTTCAGTGGTAAACAGATAATCAGATATCTTATCGGTTAATACTCGGTTGATCTCTTCAGGCATGGTGCGGTCAAAACTTCTCAAACCCGCTTCAACGTGAATGACCTTTACCCCTTTTTTAACTGCCACCAACGCACAGGCAATCGTTGAATTCACGTCCCCGACCACCAACACTGCGTCTGGCTTTTCAACCTCGACTATGGGCTCAAAAGCAACCATAATCTGTCCGGTCTGCCGACCATGACCACCCGATCCCACTTCCAAATTGATATCCGGTTCGGGTATGCCCAGCTGATGAAAAAACTGCTCATTCATAGCCACATCATAATGTTGCCCTGTGTGAATCAATTTTGCTTCAATGGGTATGTCAGTGGCTGAAAATGCGCGCATTAATGGGGCAATTTTCATAAAATTGGGTCGTGCACCAACGATGCATAGGATTTTAATCGCGCTAGTCATCTTCCCTCTACCGGTTGAGAGTGGCTATTCGTCCTCGATGGAATCAATTTTTATTTCAAACTTCATGGTGCCCCGCAGCGTTTTTCCTACAATCTCGGTTTGAAGATCCGTAATTTGCCCATTTTGTCCTTGATGCGTCACTTGGGCCTGTACTGCCTGCACTCTCTTTATCGGTGCCTTGGTGGAAGAGTTTGAGTTTTCATGAGCAGGCGGCATCTCGTTGGATAGCTCATTGGCAACTTTGACTATTGTGTCCGCCGTAATGGCCTTGATCTCTTCTAAATATCCAAACAAGAGCACGCGATCAAAAAGCACATTGATACGTCTAGGTACGCCTGCCGTCCTCTGGTGAATTTGGCGAAATGCACCCTCCTCAATGTGTGGACTATTTTTCCAGCCCGCAGTTCGTAATCTGTGCTCGACATACTGTTTGGTTTCGCTCTCATCAAAAGGCTCCAGATGATATGAAGCAATCACCCTTTGCCTGAGTTGCTCCAACTCCGGAACGACCAATATATCTCGAAACTCTGCCTGCCCAAGAAGAAAACTTTGTAACAATGAGATTTCATTGCGTTGAAAATTGGATAACATTCTCAGTTCTTCTAACCCGTGTAAGGGTAAATTTTGTGCCTCATCTACCACCAACAGGGCACGTTTACCTGAGGTATGGATCTGTACCAAATACTCTTCTAACCGACTCAATAGTTCTGCTTTAGTTAAGCCATCAATTGCCAATCCAAATGCAGCACACACCGCCCCAACCAGTTCATCTGCATTTAATTGCGTATTGGTTAGTTGTGCGGCGACGAGCTTATTCGTGTCCAATTCGGCAAACAGATTTTTAACTAGAGTGGTTTTACCGGTCCCGACCACCCCGGTGATAATAATAAAACCTTCTCCTTTACTTAGTCCGTATCGTAAATAGGACATCGCACGTCGATGGGCGCGGCTGCCATAAAAAAAATCAGGATCAGGACTGAGTCTAAATGGCCTTCTAGACAATTGATAAAAAGTTTCATACATACTTAAAACCGTTTAACGATGGAGGCAAACAGCCTGTTTTCATCAAAATCGATGGCACCGGCACGTTGCTGTAATCGAGAGACTCCAGATGAAAATGATAGAGACTCGTTAATCGTTCGCGTAAAGGTGATCGGTATCAACAGCCGATCGAAGGCTGTGGCAAATACATCGAACTCATTTTCCTCGTGAGCGACACTCATAGTTAGTTTATCACGACTATTCATTTGCCAATTCCACGCAAACTGCGCTCCCTTCAGTTCGTCCAATCGATTCAATGCCGGCCTGATGCGTTCTTCAACAAAGAGTGAGAAAGTGAGGCTGTGTCGTCGTTTGTCATAGCGAACAGAGAAGGTGCTTCGCTTCTGTAGAAACTCGGAATCGGCAATGCCAATATCTAATACCAATCGCGGGGGTACTGGTCGACCGGTTATTGGATCCACTATCAGCAAGCCGGTGACTGGATCCACATCGACAACATATCGGACACCCTCCACCTGTAAGATCTGTTCTGTGGTCACCTTTTCGCTGTAACCCAAATTTAAATTCAATCGTCGAGTGCGATGAGAAATAGCGGCAAACCAGGATTCACCTGGATTCAAGCCCACTTCTCTATCACGAAAAATAATACGAATACTGGAACGTTGTGACGGTACAAAAAGAATGCCCGCTTCGGCGTCATTTTCTCCCCCAAACAGAGTCAATTGGAGTTTGCGGCTTGGCGTGTAAATCAGGCCGCCACTATAATAGTCTCCGTCTACACTCAATTCCGCATCCGGTATATCCGCATTTGAAGAGCCCCATCTGAGTACCATTTGTAATTCACTGGTCACACGTATGCCGCTTTGAACTGCCGCTGTTTCAGAAAATGAGTCGGCTCCAAAATCTCGGTCTACTTGCAGATCTTCATAATCAAACGACCAATTGACCAAATTTGCTTGAGATTGTCCTTGCCATTGAAAGTTCGCACGCTGACTGGAAGAGTCGCTGGTCACTAAATTGTCATAATCCACCTGCCCATACTCATAACCAAGAACCACCTGGTTATTTCGTCCAAACCTGTGATCCAATCTTGGCGCAACCCGAAGAGTGGTCACATCGCTTCTGTTGTCAATTAACGTGAGGCTGTCAGTTCCCAACTCTGATCCACTACCAAAAACTCTTTGGCCGAAACTGGTCTCACCATCCAAATAGAACCAATCTTCAATTAATTCATTAGTGGTACCTGCAGAGAGAGAGTGATTTGTGTTCCCACCGCTCTCATCACCGGCAAAATTTAAATTTTGCATCTGATAGTTGAGATTGAAATCGCTTCTTGCTCCATCCGATAGAATGTCAATGGCGGGGGTCAACTCTGATACTAATACAGAGGTTTTTTGACTATTTTGTTTGATATTATCTGAATAGGTTTCTCGAACATTGACGCTGGGATTGATCTCAACCTCTGCACTCACATTGGTGCAAAGCAGAATGGTCAAGTACGCAAGACTTCCAGTGAAGAGAAACCGTCGGGCCGCAGTCGCATTCACTTCAACCTCTAGTCTCCGTAATAACCGTAGTAATAGGGTTCATAGTAACCCGTACCAATATGACTTCGAGCCTGATTAAGGACAAACCCTATGTTCATATCTTTATCTAATAGATCAATCGCCTGTTGGACTTGTGCTTTTGGGGTGCCGTCTGACTTCACAACAACTACAATTTGCGTCATTAAAGAAGCTAAAATATGGGACTCACTGGTGGCAAGTAAGGGGGGCGAATCGAAAATCACAATTCTATCTGGGTAACGGGTGGCCAACTCTTCTACTAAATGACGCATTTGCTGCCCGGCCAATAATTCTGTGGAGAGGAAATGACTTCTTCCCGCCGGTATATATGATAAACCAGGCACATCGGTGCGATAAATGACTTCCGCTATATCATTGACCTCACCATTCAGATAGTCTACCAACCCTCCCTGACTGGAAACTTCGAAAAACTTCGACAAAGCAGGTTTGACGATGTCACCATCTACTAGCAACACGGTCTTATCACGTTCTTCAGCTATGCTGAGGGCTAAATTCATAGCATTAAAAGTTTTGCCTTCATTTGGTACTGCGCTGGTGACCATAATTAAATTTAAATGAGCTGAAACGGTGGCACCTTTTCCGGCAATGTTGGCCAATAAGGGACGTTTGATGTGACGGTACTCTTCTTTGATCTTACTGCGCGAATCGTCTCCCGCGTTAATCATGCCTTGCTGCTGCAACAACAGCCGTTGAATTCGCGCACGTTGTTTTACCCGCGTTCCATCGGCGCTATTGGGTGTATGATTCTGCTTTGCTTTTCGCTGTTCAGATGAACTGGGAATGCCAACTCTCGCTTCTGATGTACGCTCTGTCTTCACGGCGTTTTGGCGTTTTTCAGCTTCTTCTTCCGCCAATTTTTGTTGTTTGAGCTTTTGCGCTGCCCGTTCAATAATATCCATTAATATTCTCTCAGATAGATAAGATTACCTAAGTTTTCGTATGTTAGAGAGAGACCCAAGCCGCCAAGTAATAGGCTGCGAAGAAACTCAAAACTAATGTCACCGACACACCGTAGTAAATAAATAGTTCCACGCGTTCACGACGAATCTGCCCTTCATTTAACACTCGCGACACCGTTCCTAATACTGGAATTTCGGTCTCTTCAAACAGGGTACGCCTATCATAATAGGTCGCCCAAATTTGAGATAAAAAGATAGCCAAACCCAAACCACTGGCTAAACCTGCCAACGCCACTATGAGCACATAGAGACGTCGATCTGGTCCCGTGGGCTCCAGTGGCGCGCGCGGCGGCTCCACCACCCGAAAACGTATGTCATCTGCATTTTCTCCCACCTTCTGGGAGATATTGGATTTTTCGCGACGAGCCAGTAGCGCCTGATAATTTTTATAGGTCACTTCATAGTCTCTATTCAGTGAGACCAATTCGGCTTCAACTTCAGGCACCGTGAACACCATGTGTTCCAATTTATCAACCCGTTTCTGGTATTCCTGCACTCGAACTCGCAGCGCGGCTTCCTCTGCTTCTGACTGCCCTAATGCTATCTTGATCTGTTGATAGACAGGATTCGCATCAGCACCGGCGAGATCTATATTCCCGGATAATTCGGACTCCATACGCGCCTGTTCCTGGATATCGGCGATGGTTCTTCGGATAGCTTGTACATCTGGATGATGCTCAGTGAATTGTAATAGTAGATTGTCGAGACGTTCCTGTAACGACTGAATGCGTGCATCTGCCGGTGCGTTACCCGTCATATTGCCGAAACCAAAAGTTGGAGTTTCACCCGCCAACTTTTCTTTCAAGGTCCGGGTTTTTTTCACTGCCTGCTGCCACTCAAGTCGGGCGACATCCAACTCACCTTTTGCGGCTTGTAAACGTGCGAAGTAATCCTGACCATCCGATGGCATTAACCCTAAATTACGGCGTTTGAATTCCTTTAAACGTTCTTCTGCTTGCATCAAGCGCTCTTCGTATTCCGCAATCTGCTTATCTAAAAATCTCTGCGCGGACTCCGTGTCTTCACGATTTTTACCTAAGGTATTTTCCACAAAGATATTCAACAGGGCTTGCACCACCCGTTTTGCCTGCTCAGGCTCACTATCGTTGTAGGTAATGGTGTAGAGGTTCTGTCGGCCTGTGCCAATCAATTTGATACGAGTAGAGAGATCGTCAAGTATGTTTTCTAGTTCACGTGGATTGGATGCCTGTAAATCCAAATCAGTCATCCGCGCTACTTTTTCCAAGTTGGGTCGACTTAGAAATGTCTTTGTCATTAGTTGGATTTCTCGATCCGGATTGACAGAGACGGTTAAACCACTTAACAAGGGCTTTAATATAGAGGCAGTATCCACATAAACCTGGGCTTTAGATTGATATTCATTTGGCAGGGTATAAACATAGATCCAACCCACCAGGCAAACTATCCATGCGAACCCAATGGCCCACCAACGGTATCGCCATATACCGTAAAGATAGTAAAAAAACTGTCGGACGATCTCTTCCACGCGGACGTGAACTCCTTAAAATCTGAAAGTGGTTAGAACCAGGCTTCAGGGATGATGATAATATCACCGGGTAACACATCGGTGTTGGCCTTGATGTCGCCGTCTTTAATCAGCGATTCCAAGCGCAACGCGAATTGACGCTGCTCCCCCTTGATAATGCGTACCACACTGGCTCTGTCCCCTGCCGCATAGGGGGTCAGTCCGCCTACCGCGATCATCACATCCAGAGCGGTCATTCCTTGACGATACGCCAGCGCCTGGGGACGGGCCGCTTCACCAATCACCCTAACCTGTTCGCTATAAGGTCCCTGAAATCCAGTGATCATCACCGTGACGATAGGATCACGTATATAAGTGCTCAACACCTGCTCGATTTCACGGGCTAAAGTGGTAGAGGTTTTGCCGCTGGCAATGAGATCTTCCACCAGAGGGGTGGTAATTTTACCGTCTGGCCGAACCACCACACTGCTGGAAACCTCACTATTGCGCCAAACAAATACGCTCAATTGATCCCCCGGACCAATTAGGTAGTTGTAATCATAGGGATTCACAACGTGTGACCGTTGAATGGAAGCAGAGGGCAAATCGGGGTAATGATTCGCGCAACCCACTCCCAAAATAGCTATCACAAAACCGATAAAAACAGTGACTAAGGGTTTAATTTTCATAAAACACTTTCCAGATATTGAGCAATTTAAGTGCTTCCATGCGTAGGATATTAATATCTCACTGCCAAGACTCAAAACTATCTATACGGTCCCATAATCTAACGGCAGTAGAAGGCATGCCTAAAGTCATCCCCAGATCGACTAAGAACTACCAAGTCTCCACTTCATGGCTCGAGAACTAACATGAACTATCTAAACTAGAGCTAGAATTAACCAAATCTTATCGAAATTTGAAGCTGGTGCCCAGGGCCGGAGTTGAACCGGCACGGCCGCAATGGCCGGCGGATTTTAAGTCCGCTGCGTCTACCAATTCCGCCACCCGGGCTAATTCTAGGTAAGTGCCCCCTTGCCACACAAATTTTGCATATTCGGCTCAACATGGAGGCTAGGGCCGGAATCGAACCGACGTCCACGGCTTTGC
>JBGTSY010000026.1:0-21402 GCA_041940025.1 Thiotrichaceae bacterium
AGACAGGGTGGCAAACGGCAGAAGCTAAGCTGAATATATATGAATTGGGTATGGAGTCGTTAAGCATGGTGACTGGTGTGCGTCACGAAGCGTATTCGCTCAATGTGGATCTCTATGATTCTGCAAACTATGCACAGGGATCCCAAGATGTGTTAACTGATAGCAGTGGTGGTGAAACCAGTCTGAATGCGGCATTTGCGCAATTAAATTGGTCTATTGATGAACGTTGGGATACTTCCTTTGGACTACGTTATGAGGAGTGGAATAGCAAAAACGGCTACTATGCCGATGACGATGTCAATACACCGCAACTTGATTTAGTACATACGCCGTCTCGTTCTGAAACCCGTACGTCACCTAAGTTCTCCATTGGGCTGAAGCCAATGGAGAGTTGGATCTTGCGTTATTCGATTGCCAAGGCTCATCGTTTTCCGATTGTTGAAGAGTTGTATAGTCAATACGAAGCCTATACGTCACAAAGTTTGGCTAACCCCGATCTTGAGCCAGAAAATGGATTGCACCATAACTTGATGATCGAGCAAGGCGTGGCCAATGGTTATCTGCGTGTCAACCTGTATCGTGAAAATATTGAAGACGTGATTGAATCGCAAATTGATTCTACCGTGTTTCCCAGTGTGCGTACCTTCGTTCCAGTGGATGAAGTACAAACAACAGGCATAGAGTTCATTGCCAATGTGGACAGTCTGTTCGTTGATCAACTGGATGTGCGTTTTAATGTCAGTTATACCGAGTCAGAGATTGTGGAAAACGAACCCGACCCTTCCATTGAAGGCAATCGTTTTCCACGCATGCCCAGATGGCGAAGCAAACTGCTGGCTACTTATCACCTACACAGTGCATGGGATGTGGCGGGTAGCATTCAATATGCCAGTGATAGCTATGGCCGTTTGGACAACAGTGATGAGGAAGATCAGGTCTATGGTGCACAAGATCGCCTGACTTTTATTGGTTTAAAGACAACTTATAAGGTAAACCAAAATACAAAGATAGGTGTCGGTATTGACAACCTCACCGATGAAGTTGCCTATGTGGCTCATCCCTGGCCGCAGCGAACCTTTTACATTCACGCATCCTACGACATGTAACAAAAGACGCATTAGCTATGAGGACACAGTCAGACGCGTCAGTCGCAAAGCGTGAGCCGAGCCAGGCGCTCTATCGACTCATCTGGCGCTGGCACTTTTATGCGGGACTGTTGTGTATCCCATTCATAATCAGCCTCTCCCTATCTGGCGCCATTTATTTGTTTAAGCCGCAGCTTGATGCCTGGATTGATCGATCTTATCAGCAGCTGCAAATAAGTGGACCACGCACCCAAGCGAGTCAACAGATAGCGGCGGCATTGAGTGCGCGACCGGGTGCGCGATTTTCTAGTTATCAGTTACCTGATCATAAACAGCAGGCGGTCATCATTCATCTCAATCAGCACGGCGAACAGATCCTTTCCTATATCAACCCCTATACCTTGGAAGTATTGAAGAGTGTCAACTATGAGTCGCAGTTCATTCGCTTGGTACGTACTTTTCACGGTGAGCTATTGGCCGGTAACATTGGATCGATAATGGTGGAATTGGCTGCCTGTTGGGCGATCGTATTGATACTAAGTGGTCTCTATCTTTGGTGGCCTCGCGGGGCGTCGGGCTTGGCTGGGATCGCCTACCCACGCTTCAATCAAGGAAAGCGGGTATTTTGGCGAGATCTGCATGCAGTGACTGGTGTTTGGATCTCAGCCATGGTGCTGTTTCTACTGATTAGTGGATTGCCCTGGTCACTGGTTTGGGGCAGTGCATTTAAAGAGCTGCGCCAGTGGAATGCCTCGCCTGCCGCCACACAGAATTGGTCCCTTGGACGTGCGCAGGAACACCGGCACCGACGCACAGCAGAAGCGCATCAAGGCGACATTGAGTTGTCAGAGGATCTATTGGCTAGTGCCTCAGCATTGAATTTTGCACCGCCCGTCTTACTGTCTGTTGCTGAGCACATGCCAGGAGTGTGGCTGGTTCAATCACAAAGCCAAAACCGTCCGTTACGTGCCAATGCTTGGCTAGACGCAGAGAGCGGTTCACTTATTAAAATCAAATCCTTTGGTGAGCGACCACTGATTGATCGCATTGTTGGTATTGGCGTGGCTGCCCACGAAGGGCAACTCTTTGGATGGTTTAACCAGTTGCTTGGACTAGTCACCGCCTTGGGATTAGTCGCAATCAGTCTCAGCGGCTTTATCATGTGGCGTCGTCGCAAACCGGAGGGGGAGTTAGGCGCGCCTGTTTCGATACCCAACGCTCGCATGGGCAAAGTTGTCGCCACAATTACTTTACTATTGGCAACGGTTTTACCGCTGTTGGCCATCTCACTGGTGACTGTTCTGCTGCTTGAATGGTTAGTGATTCGTCGTTTTGCTGTCTTAAGACGTTGGTTGGGACTGCAATGGTCGTGATTGGAATACAACAGCAGGATATGGCGGATCCCATTGACGAGAGGGCGGCAACTGAGACTATTTTCTCTCACCCTAATTTTTCCGATGGCAGTCATCGCTTCGCGATCCCAGTCGTACTGTTGGTGATGACTTTACATGCGACGCTGTTGATGCTGGCGTTTTTTCGTAGTCAGTCCACACCAGTTACCCTGTCTTCCCCTGTAATATCTGGTGTTCTGATCCAGGTACCAGAGCAACCTGGGTCACACACTCAAGCGCAAGCAAAGCAATCGACAAAACAAGCGGTGCCAACACCCACGATGCCGCCGAAGCCCATAGAAATTGCGCAAGCCGACAATCGATTGCCACCTGCTCGCGAGAGAGCACCTAGTGAGCCAGTCACGCCGATAACGCGAGTCAGTGAAACCCCTGTGGACATTCCCCATGTACCATCGGAGCAAATAAAAAACGAAGCGGAACAAACGGACGACTCAAGCACGGCCATCGTTCCCCCGCGTTCAGATGCCAAGCATCTAAACAATCCGTCACCCGTTTATCCGCGCACAGCGTTGCGTCTAGGGCAGCAAGGAAAAGTAATCTTAAATTTGTTGGTTCTGGCGGATGGAACCGTGGATGTTGTGACAGTGAAACAGTCCAGTGGTTATCAGCGTTTGGATAATGCAGCTGTCAGAGCAGTTCGACGCTGGCGATATTCGCCTGCTTCTCAAAACGGGCAGGCCATTGATTATTGGTATCAACAACCTATCATCTTTTCACTACAAAAATAGGGTATAGAGATGGACGTGAATCCTTACGGTATTGAAGCTTTATGGCAACAGGGCGATTGGGTCATCAAGAGTGTGGCTCTCCTGCTGTTGCTCATGTCTGTTGCCACTTGGAGTGTCTTACTAGTACGTGCATGGGATCTGTGGAAACAAACCCGCAATGCCCAAAACCTAACCGATTTTTGGTCTGCACACAGCTTTGAAGAGGGGGTGAATCAATTGGGTGCGCCTCAGTTGGATAATCATTTGCGCCACCTAGCGGAGGCGGGCAGAGCGGCCTTGCAGCATCATCGTCATCATCAAAATCATCTCCAGGCTCATCTCCCGTTGAATGATTGGTTGGTTTCCAGTTTAAAAGGCGCAATAGATGAGTGTATTGACCGATTGCAACTGGGGCTGCCGGTGTTAGCATCAGTGGGTGCGACGGCACCGTTCATTGGACTCTTCGGTACGGTTTGGGGGATCTATCACGCCTTGGTCAATATCGGTGTTTCAGGACAAGCAAGCATCGATAAAATAGCAGGGCCGGTAGGTGAAGCACTGATCATGACCGCTTTTGGTTTAGCAGTGGCCATACCAGCGGTGTTGGCATACAACACCCTGGTGCGCGCTAACAAACGAGTGATCGGTAGGCTCAATCGGTTTGCCCATCAATTACATGCTTTTCTTCTAACCGGCGCAGCTCCAGCACAAATGACTGCAAATAAGATCAGCCAGTTAAAACCAACAGTGGAGACCTTGTGAGATGGCCTTCCCTAGTGAATTTGATAGCGGTGCTGAGGTGATGAGCGAAATCAACATGACTCCTTTGGTGGACGTGATGTTGGTGTTGTTGATCATCTTTATGCTTGCTGTGCCCGTGATGACCCATAGGGTGAATGTTGAATTACCTCAAGCAGGTGCTCAACCCAATGATGCGGCAGATGAAGTCATTCACCTGACGGTGACTGAAGCGGGTCAAATAGTACTGGATGAGGTTCCAATATCCCTTGAAACCTTGCGATCACACCTGCGAGTCATTGCGCAACAGAGCCCACAACCGGCAATACATATCAGTGGACACCGGAAAGTAGCATATGAACATGTGGCAAAAGTGATGGCGACCGTCGAGCAAGCGGGACTATATAAACTTGGTTTTATCACTAAAGTAGAATAGCTCTAGTCAATCTTGTCTCAGCGAAGCACACTGGCAAATTATGCCGTATCCTCTCGTCCATCGATCATCCAGATACAGCCGCCACTCTCGTGGCGTATCGTCGCTAATATGCCTATTGGCCTGGAATTTTTTCATGAGTTGAATAGGGCATCTCTATTAGTAATCATTTCCCAGGCACGACTGATTGGCTATCCTCATGTGTGTCGATATCAAGGTTAAAATTCACTGGCTCTTAGATAAGGTGAGTCAAACCTGAGAAAACCGAATTTATTTTGCTTGGTTATGTTGCATGGATTCTTGACTAGGAACGAGAAAACGCAGTACTAGATATCCTAATGTACCCGACAAGAAGGATCCAAGTAATACGCCTAATCTGTCTTCAATTGCATAGTCCGGTCCACTTTGTTCAAAAGCCAGTGAACCGATAAATAAACTCATGGTAAAACCAATGCCACAGAGCAAGGCGACGCCATACAGTTGTAACCAACTCACACCTTCCGGCAGTTTCGATAAGCCAAGTTTAATCGCTATCCAACTAAATCCAAATACGCCTACTTGATTCCCTATGAACAGCCCTGCTGCGATACCCAGGGGGATAGGATGTAAGAAAGACTCAAATGTAATGCCTTCAAAAGAAACACCCGCATTGGCAAAAGCAAAGAGCGGTAAAATAACAAATGCGACACTGGGTTCTAGATCATGTTCAAATTTCTCTAGTTGGGTCAGCGATTCACCCGGTGCCTTTTTGAAGGGGATAAAAAACGCAGTGATTAACCCTGCCAACGTTGCGTGAACGCCAGACTTTAATACGGCTGCCCAAAAGACAAATCCTACTAAAATATAGGGGACGGAACTTAACACCCCTCTACGGTTTATCACAAATAACGTAATAATAGAAAACCATGCGATTAGCAAAGAAATAGGCGATAAATCTACCGTGTAGAATAATGCAATAACAATGATTGCACCTAGATCATCGATAATTGCCAACGTCATTAAGAACAGTTTTAGTGACTGTGGTACTCGACTTCCCAGTAATGCGAGTACTCCCAGAGCAAAAGCAATATCCGTTGCAGATGGAATCGCCCACCCCTGAATGGCAATCGGATCTCCCCAGTTTATTGTTGCATAAATGATCGCAGGTACCGCCATACCGCCCACGGCAGCCAGTGCAGGTAACACGATGCGGGAGGGTTTAGAAAGTTGCCCGGCGAGTATTTCTCGTTTGATTTCTAATCCGATGAGGAAGAAAAATATGGCCATTAGGCCGTCATTTATCCATAACAATAGCGGTTTTGCTATTTTGAATTCGCCAAGTTGAATGACGACTGGGATCCCGAGTAAGGCGTCGTACCAAACATCTAAAGGGGAATTGACCACTATGATTGCCAAAATCGCGGCGAAAAGAATAATAATTCCGCTTGCAGATTCAAATTTAAAAAATTCTTTTAATGTATCTATCATCAGGTACCAAATTTCAGAATGTATGAACCGATGAATACTATTCAATGGTCCTAGTATTCGCGAATGTCAATCAAACTCTATAAAATGGATTGTCAGAGTTTTCCAGCAATTGCCTAGCCAGATCCTTGGCTCGTATTCAAATAACCATAGGAAATAGATGGTATTATCCATCTGCTCATATTCTACTAAATGTGTGAGGCAACCATGTACATCATGACGCAGAAAAATTGAGCATGTGTATTTTGACACTTAGTAATCAATAAGCAAGAGTGGATATTGCCATATACCGCTTTTTAAAACTTAAATGAATCATGAAGGTATCTATTTCTTGTGCCACGATCGGAAAATTAAAAAGGTTTCCTTTTTAGGGATATTATTATAAAAGTTCAGAGTCATCGTAGGTGGACTGGGAGGTGTTAACTTGTGGTAGATGTTGTTCCCAGAAGTGACTATTTGTGCCAACTAACATTCATTCCGATCTGTTCACCATCGAGTCTGATGTCGCCGAAAGAGTGGTCAGATGCCTGAGGATCCTGCCAGACGGCGATGAATGACGGATTAATCACGGATGCGGGACCCACGAAGATCGATCATTGGCATATTCTTGCCGTGGGTATCAACAGCAAGCACGCCATGCCGCTGTTCAATAGAATATCTAATGATAACTTTATTAAATGTCACTGGAATTAAATATTAAATATATTTTATTGATTTGCTTACCCGTAAACCAAAAAGACTGTGACATGAGTGTGCTCTGTTTGTCCTTTATAAATTGATATAGAATAGAGATTGCTTCCTCATTGTAAAATTCATCGATGATTTCATAGTTCACGTTTACAGGAGGAGACTCAATTAACGAACGAATATATTCTGCTTTTGAATCACTCTCGAATAGTGGTCCTTTAAATTCGAGATCATCATGCAATATTTCACTTAATGAGTCGAAATCCTTTGAATTATAAAACACATCAAAATATTTTCTGATCAATTCGATTTTATTCATTGAGAGACTCCCATTTAACTCGTCAGTGAATGTTTCGTAAAACAGCTTAGAAATAATTATTCAAAAAGACACAGTCTACTATTATCTAAATCCCGCATCTATGCAGAGAATTTGCCGGATCTGGTGGTCGCTGTATTTAGATGTCTTCATGCAGAATCACCTTCGTTTAGATTACGGGAAAAGTCTACTTTTTGCTCCTGCTAGTTTTAGGGACGATTACCGTGGCCAATACAAAATAGTTCATGTTCACGTTTCTGATCTTACTAATGGATAATGAACTAGGTGTAGAGCTGTTTAATAGGGGATATGTTCACACCGCTGATTCAGCGCAGACTGTCTTATTCACAGGCACCAGTGGTGAGGTGCTCTGTGACCATTCATTTCTTAATTAACTTTTTAGCATCGTAATAGTTATTTTTACCTTCATCTTCATAAGTGGTAAGGAGCTGAAAGCCGAATTGTTCTAATATCTCTTGGTATCTTTTTTGGCCTAGCGAGAGACTTTTAATGCCTGTGGTTATATCTTTCCAGGAGCCACTCTCTTTAGGGGCGGTAAACAGAAAGCGTCCGCCAGGTACCAATACGCTTGCGACGCGCGCGATTAGTGAGGCCTGTTCAGATTCGGGTAGCAAGAATACAAGTCCAACGGCAATAGCCGCATCAAATGTTCGGCAAAAGAAAACACTATCCTGAAATTTTTCACATCGAATGGGGATATCAGTGAAACGAGATTTAAACTCACCAACCAATGTGGGCGAGCTATCTAACGCCCAAACTTGAAGGCCAGCGGCCACTAGTTCATTTGTGACGGGATCACCACACCCACATGCAATTTCAATCACCTCAGCCTCATTGGGGAGTGTCTTTACCCACTGGCGAACCACTTTGCAGCCGATGACGGGATCGCGACATCTCAAAAAGTCTCGTGCATATTTTTCATAAGCGGTTGCAGAGTCCATATATGGTTGCCCAGATTATTTGTTCACATGATCCAAAAAGCAGATGGTGTCAGCACTTACCCCTTCCATTATCGGCTTGGCTCAACCTATCACAGCCATTTGCAACGGCGTTTGCCCTGATTGCTGGGATTGAAAATTGTCAATGATTATAGCCTGTCTGAGGCTCATAAGGGGTTCGCGGGAAAAGCTCGCTATTTGCGCTCGGCAGGCGCACTTTGTGGCGTATCATCCCGATTGCCAGTTGAATGCGTGAAGCCCTTGAGTCCTTCGCGCTCAAGGCAATCGGAGAAGCGACGCCCTCGTTCATCCCTAAACTGCCGGGGGATCAGGCGAACATTACTAATTCGATCCACCCGCAAGTGGCGGAAATCCTGTGCCGTCTCACACCAAATTGTCAGCAGCCATACGGAATCGAACACCGTTAGCCCAAGCGGCCGAGCGAATCGTGTAGAGAAGCGACCGGCAAGGCTTTGATAGTCGATTTCCAACACAGTGCGTTGCCGCAATGCCTCACGCAGCACCTGTAGATGAGGAGTATTGGCGGCATCGCTGGGACCCGCCTCAAACGAACTTTCGAGAAACTCACGTCGTGCATCCTCACCGACGGCCGAGGCAATTTTGGCTGCGGCACGTCGCGCCGCCTCCGACATGGCGGGGTCAGTGCGCGCCGCAACCAAGCGGACACCAAGTGCAAGAGCGGACAACTCGTCTTCGTCCAGTCGCAGCGAAGGCATGAAATAACCAGGCTCGATCACATAGCCAACCCCGCCTTCACCACGGATTGGCGCTCCCATCGCTTGCAGATCGGCAATATCCCGGTACAAGGTGCGCAGCGACACTCCCATGTCTCGAGCCAATATTCGAGCTGGGATCGCGCTACGCCGTAGCCGCAGTTCATCAAGCAATTGGAACAGTCGAAACACTCTCATCACACCACTGCCATTTTCTGACACTACCCGATGTTAGCATTGCTTCGTCCCACAATAAAGGAGGTGCACATGAGATTTCTAACAACGTTAATGATTGCTATGACCCTTATGGCCATGGCCGCGTTAGCCCAAGCGAGGAGAGTAAGATGAAAGACCAAAACCAAGTACTTGCCATCATTGATACCATGACTACCGCCTTTGCCAAGGGAGACATTGACACCGTGATGTCCACCTATGCGCCGGAGGCTGTAGTGGTGGGTGAGTCCGGCCAACCGGTAACCGGTCATTCTGAGCTGCGAACGATGTTTGCATCTTTCGTCGAGGCGGGGGTTGCCTTCACCTATGGTGCTCATGAAGTCGTGATCGCTGGCGACACTGCGCTGCATCTAATGAAGTGGACAGCGCCACAGCCCGACGGTGGAGCAGCCAGCGCACTTTCAGTTGCAGTGCTTCGCCGTCAACCGGATGGTGGCTGGAAAATGGTTATCGACCACCCATTTGGCGATGCGGTGATGGCACCGCAGTAGCGTAGAACACGGAAATCCGACTCAATGCAACCGGGTCGGGTTTCGTCTAGAAAACCATCCGCCACCGATGCGCCATAAGATCGCATCGGTGGTTCACTGGCCAGACGGCGCACGGGGCTTACAGGGGGTTTTAGTTGGAATGCTGTGTTATGTCGATTGCGAGACAAAAATTATCTGTTGTTCGGCACATTCAACATCATCGGGTTCTTCCCACATATCGCTAGCAATATCGAATATGTCATCAGGAACTGCCATTGAAAAGGTGCTTCCTTCAGCAAAATTTCTATTTCGCACACGAGCTTTTCTTTCCTCTCTAGGCGCATCTAAAACATAGACTAAAATTTCATGGCCTGAATCATGAATACGTTCATACATTGCTCGCCTATCTGCGGACTGAATAAGACCTAGTTCAAGTATGACATCACACTCAGAGTTTAAGATTCGTAGTGCCACATCCCATATTTGATCAATACAACGCCTTTTTCTTTCAACATACCATTCCATGATTCCAGCGGCAGGTCGATCAGGCTGAAATAATCTGGACATCCAAGAATCAAGGTTTATGTGTGGCGCTTGACTTTGTCGACTTAAGTCACGAGAAAAAGTTGACTTGCCTGCGCCAACCGGCCCCTCAACTAATATAACCTTTGCCACAAATCCTCCTCATTATTCGATTGTTGTTTTAGTCTCACTGAGGGTGAAGCCGCCTTAATCAGTTTTGCCTTGCCTCTAATTCGTTAGTTGCGTGTATATTAACGGAACCGCTGCGAACAAACATAAATAATGTGATAAATTGTCGAACACTTTCAGGCTGTTCACATTTGGTAATTTGTGATTGCGGTAATGAACCCTCTCAATGGGGGAGCAGTTGTCGTTGGCGCCATGCCAAAGCAGAACCGGAACCCGACAGGTTTTTAACGAAAGACGTCGAGGCTGAACCTATTGCTGATCCTCTCTAACGTAGCCAGTAAAATTTACTGTAAAACATTTTTGAAGAACCAGTCTTATATATGGATTGAATTCCGGTGTTAGGCTGAGGGCGGAGTCTTCGCCGACAGCGCGAGAAAACAGAAGTGTGAATAGAATAGGTCACACCCATGTAGCGAGCACAGTCTGTAATTTTGACGCAAGTATAAATAGCGCAGGGTTTTGCCAGTCATGTTTCTGAGAAAATCAGCGTCATTGAGAGGCGCTGCCGGCGATATAAGATGCATTGAATTGATTGCGATGTTTAGATATAAGCTGGTTTCGATGGCCGCGTGGCAACCGGTTGAAAAACTAACAAGATCAATTGTCTGATCATTGGCTTGTTTTAAAATACTGCTCGCTAAGCATTGATAGAACTCATTATTTTTGATGGATCTATCTGCTGAGAAACGGTCAAAATAAATGATATTTAAATTTTTATCTGTTGCGTGCTTTTCAAATTTTGAAGTACCTTCAGGTGAACCGGGTGCCCTATGAAAATAAACTACTATTTTTCCTTTGGGTTCGCCGAACTCTAAATGCTTCAAGAGTACTCCCTATAAAAACAATCACGCCATGTTAAGCAGTCGAGTCGTTTGACTCATCCATTTCATAGGTGTAACCGACGATGCTTGAAACCTCGTCTGGGTCGAGTGAGCGATACAATGCGTTTGCAGGCACGTTTTCAACCTCTGTTCCAAGCCAAAGTTCTTTACATCCTCGAGCGTTTGCAATTTCAATCAATGTTTGCATGATCAGTTTGGCGACGCCCTTGCGTCGCTTATCCGAGCAAACATCAATTTCGTCGACGTAGAGCCATAATTCTTGTTCGTAGGGCTTGATCTCGATTCGAGCGGAAGCAATGCCCAGCAGTACGTCTTCAGAATCATGACAGGAGACAAAGATCGTATCCTGCCGGTGTAAATATACCTGGAGACTTTCACTATCGTACTCTCGCATCTCGTTCGATTCATCCCACGAGGCGCAATTGATCTGTTGGACGAGATGCTGAAGATCGTCGTCCAAATTGACTATCCTAGTCTTCAAAATCGGCTCCAAAGAGATGCGGGTTGGTGCCCCGACTGAGACACATACTGGCCCCGCTTGTTGCGCGGTACCCCTAAAGTATCCACAGCAAGTGAACTGGGTATCAGATAACGATGGGCGTGCCGCGGTACGGTAGTGCCGTTCCCATGCGTGAATAGGTCGTGCTCACGCTGTCTGTGAATTAGAAAAGTTAGACTGTCTGTCATTTGCCCAGGTAACCTATTGTTCAGTTGTGCCCGTCCACCAGTTAGCAACTACAACTATAGAGTCGCTTGATAAAATGGGCTATTGCGCTAAGTCGCACAAATTGGTAGCGGAGTCAAACGTTTGTCTACTCGTTTTTGTTTGCGATTCAGCCAAAATTATAGAACATTAAGAAAAAAAGAGTCACGATAATAAAAACACCTGATTGTTTAATTGCCGCCAGCGGTATCGAGAATAGATAAGCACTTTCATTTTAAGTCAAAAAATTCAATCCATTCGTTGAACATGATCGTCTTCAATTTGTACTCTGAAGTGTTCTTGTAAAATCGCACGCAATAATTTCGCGCAGGACTTCAAGATCAATATCATCAAGCTTGTTGACATATAGACAGGCAACTGACTTCTTGTGCTTGCCCAAACTAGCGTAAAGCGCTTGTGCACCTTCAAATTTGTCGCTCACATAAAAAGTCATATTCGCCTTACGTGGCGAAAAGCCGGCCGCTGGCAGGATGCCCTCGCGTCCACTATCGTACCGGTAATGGTGTGTTCCAAAGCCGACGATAGAAGGTCCCCACATAACCGGTGGAAGAGAGGTCACTTGCTTGTAGATCCTCAAGGCTACCAGCGCATCAGCTCGACGGCGGGAGTTTTCAATCCCAGCAATGAAATCGTCGACAGATGCCGAGGTCGGTTTGGTTTTATTGTCAGCCATCGTTGCTCCTGATGAGTTCACGCCGAAGCTCGGGCGTGCGCGTTAACTGTGCATATGTAGCAAAAGCGCCCGGCCGAGAAAACACATTGCGCACTATTTCAATCTCTCCAGCCGCCCTTTGCGTTTGACTAAATTTTTATAGTCCCACTGAATGTCTTGAGCCTTTTTAAGCCATCGACGAATATCTGCCTTGTTTATTTCTGAAGCATCATTGAAAAACACCGATGCGTCCTTGAATTTCTTGCCTAGTACATTTAATGCGGATTCTTCAAAGTCTGCTCCGCTCCAGAACATCAGCCGTATTCCCGGCTTCTGCTTGCTGTACCCAACTGTCGGGTTTTCGTCTAGGAACCAAACGGGATGTGAGTGCCAAATTTTACTGTCGGCACCTGACAGGTTGCTGTCGATTTCCTTAGACAGTAGATCACACACTTTTCTATGGGCGAGTTCCTGTTTCTCGTTGTACTGCTTAATTTCAGGATTCATTGCACCTTCCTGTTGTTAAAATCCCAGATATCCGGTGCCCGATGCTGGTGGGCGTGCGGTGCCTGAAACAGGCGAAGATAATTTGATTGCAATACCCTGAGCTTGTTACTCGTGCGGGTGCCCATCAAATTGCTTCGCTTTGTCGCCTATTATGTACCAACTCGGTTTTTCCGCAACAAACTCGTGAAATGTATTCTCGATTTCTATCGCGCTGTCTATGCAGTTTGCATTGATTGGGAAAGACTCTAACCCCGACAGAATTTCGCCAAGTGCAGTACCGCAGCGCGAACAAAAACAGCGATTATATTTATATGGCGGCGCCGCCTTGAAGGTGGTAATGTTGTCTCGGCCAGAGGTGATTTTGAAGGTGTCTGATCTGACAAAGGCTAAAGCGCTTGCCCCGACTTTCCGGCACCGACTGCAATGACACATGCCCATCATGCTAGGATTGTCGCTGATTTCGAATTGTACGGCTCCGCAACAACAGCTTCCTTTAATCATACTGCGCCTCTTGAATAGAAGTGACTCGATATGCAAAAACGTACCACAAAACTGTATGAACGTACAGCTTTATGTCTGTGCGTGGATTACTTGGTTCATTGAAAAAGACCCGCGCTACGAGTATTTTGATCGGTGGCGCTTCGGGGGATTTGTTCAAAACCTTTTACCGCGCAATCGGGCTGAGTGGTATCGTTGACTATCCAAAGTATCAGGCTTTACGGTTTCTTGAGAGCGAACCAATGGAGAGGCGTCTCTGCCATTCTACCCCAGCACTTTAGCATATGATTGCTGAATTGATTAGCCGATCAAGTTGAGGTGTGTCTGTGGCCTGATCTAGGCACTCGGATGTGCGCTGTCTTGTGAGCCAATCAGCACCATAATGAGGCAACGTAGTGCAAGCACAAACAGTGCGTTTGGACAGATGCTTAATTGAGGTTAGAATCCTTTTTTCAATAGGTTGCGAATTCTCGCTTTTACAGAGGCAGCTTCATCTCTTAATGCCATTTCAAAAAACTGTTTCACCTCGGTAACATACTCTGGGTACTGTATGGCTAGTTCGTAGAACCCATTGTACGCCCAGGCCCGTACAAACTTATTTGGATCTGTCAGCGTATTTCTCAAAAAAGATTCCACAATGGATTTTTCATGTTTGCCGATTGCCATGTATGGCATGCTTTGAAGCACGTGTAACTTAGACTCCCAATCTATCAGTGATGGAAGCGAGCTATAGACATGTTTTACATGCCGAACCTGAATTGGGTTGCCAGAACTCAGCCATTGCTTTAATAGCCAAGTCGCCCCTTTTTGGTAAGAAGCATCGTTGATAAGCACGAGAATTCTATCTAGAAACTCAGGCTCACTTGAATGGCGGTCATATACCGCATTTATCGCATCTGCGGACTTACCATCCCAAGCTACTAGTTCTCGTTCGATATTCACTGGATTATCAAGTTTCTAACACCTGGGGTGACGCATTCTTTCCATTAGACATTTTTGTGTTTCGTGCCTTGCCCAGGTGTAATGAATAATAACCTTGAAGGAGCATGAGTTTTTGCTGTGTGCCAAGTGTTCTTGGGAATAATAGTAAACGATCCTTGCTCAGTGAGTTGAACTGACTCATTGCCTTCATTAGTTTCCAGGATAAACTGTACATTACCGGACAATAACACAATGATTTCATCCCCATTTGGATGAATTTCCCAGCTTGTCCAATCTTCTTTAAATTCGAAGCAAGAGACCATGTCACAACCTTCAAAACCGTCGTAATCCGTTTCGAGTCTTTGGTACAAACCCGCATCTGCCTTTTCTATATTAGTGCTTTTGTCTGGTTTGATAATGATGAATTCGTTTAAAAGGGACTGTTTCATATGGAACACCAATCGCTAAAACCCAGTTGTGTATCACGGGCCCGTTAAATCGCGCGGGCGCGGCGCTGTGTGTGTAGTGTGGCCGCCACAAAAAAGTATTGTCTCTACCTGAACATGCTAGTTTACAAATTTCTGCGTGAGAGTGATATCGCCGATATCCGTATTTTTCGAGGAGCGGAGGACAAAATCAACAGCCAATATTACGTCAGCCATAGGTATTGGAACCAGACCAACAGCTTGACCAGATTTGATGTCTTCCAACACTTCCGCTGTGCCTACATAGCCTGGATTGATGAGAGTGAAACCGATGCCCTCTTTCTTAAACCCAAGTCGAAGAGCATGGATTGCGCCACGAAGGCCAAACTTGGACGCTGAATAGGCCACTTCTAAACTGGTGGATGACTCCAGACCCGAAGTCGCTCCCATATATATCGCTCGCGGGTTCTCAGCTTTCCTAAGATTTTTCAGCAGTCCCTTCGTCACTTCGATCGGGGCCACCAAATTAACATTAATTATAGATTGGGTTTCATCGTGAGCGCTTTGCTCGAAGTGATAGTCGTCAGTGAACGCACCACTTTCCCAAACACCCCCCATAAACAATAGGGCATCGATCGATCGGTCAGATACAGACGCTATCACCTTTTCAATGCCATCAGGCGTTGAAATATCGGCGGCAATCCATTCTCCGGTTTTAGACTGCGTTCTAGATACAGAGATAACATGGTCTCCATTTGCATCGTAGAATTCAGCCACTGAAGCGCCAATTCCTCGGCTGGCTCCTAAAATTAATATATTTCTTTTCATGATTTGAGTTCCTAAGTTGACCCCTGATTAAAGCACGCCGCCAACCGCCATCTGTGAACAACTTGATACTGGTTCATTGCTCGTGACTCGTCTCCGTGCAATCGGACTGAGTGGTATTGCCGACTATCCAAAGCACTAAGCATCACGGTTTCTTGAGAGCCAAGCCGAGGAGAGGATCTTCACCAATTCTACACTAAATATTGTGCATATTTATGCGACATGAATCTGCGGCTCAGGTTGGGGTGTGTCTATATTTTGATCCTATCCGCAACACGATGAGACAACTTACGGCAAGCACGAACGGGGTGATTGCACAGGTACTGAGTCACGCAGCCTCTTCAAGAATGTGAATGAATCATAGAAACGACGGAGAGGTTCACTGGCGTGATACGCGCAAATGTTCAATAGAGTTTTGTCTGCAGTCAGGGTTACAATACAGCTTAACTTGTACCCAGTAGTGGCGTAACCACCAGGTTTTATAATTGGATTAGGGTCCGCTTTGGCTGATAGACATTGAGGGTATTATTGGAGCGAGCGGTGTAATTGCACGTTATCCCGAAACTCCAAAAAGTTTGAATACTCCCCCACAGCTAAATCACTCTTGGCACCGCCCACAAGGACACAATCGAGCGATGCAGCTTGCGAGCCACCTAAGTCACGCCTTATAGAGTCTCCAACAACCAAGCATTTTTCTTTTGCGATCCCCAACGCTAATACTACCATTTCAAATGGCTTTGGTGATGGTTTCACCATTCCGTGATCTGAGGAAAAAGAATGCGCTGAGAACAGCTCCCATATGCCAAGATTTTTGAATGTTTGAACCCACATATTTTTTGGTGCCCATATATCTGCAACAAGGGCTAATTTAAACTGCTCACTCAAATATTCTATGGCGGTCACGTAGGCGGGAGGGATGTCACCATGTTCGTGAAAGGAAAACGTCTTTATAATCTTGTCTATTTCGGCTTTGGAAATATCTACATCCGTATTCTCATCAATGGCAGACTCTAGGGATGGGAAGCTGTGCCTATATTCTTCAGAAGGATATCTCTCATCTAAATAATCGTATGACCTTCGGATGATTTCATTGACAACATTGTCAGGAAGCGTGCCGCCGATAGATTTGTAATATTCTGAAAAATCCTCATGCGTCCCAAATCTATCTTCACAAAACATGAATGTACTATTCATATCAAGCAGTAGAGCTTTCTTTCCTTCAATCATCTTTTAATCCCTATTTGCAGTGACCGCCCAAGCTGTACGGTGCAAACGAGCGCCGTGTCAGAGGGTCTTTTACCTATTGGAACTCGAAGGTCACTGGAAAATGATCAGAGGCGCTAAGTAAATGCTGTTTCATTGGCATCGCCTCTTGCAGTTGCCATGGATTCCATACTTTGACCGCCTGATTTCCAACGGTAGTAAAATCGGCCGATACGATTATGTGGTCTATCAATGCATTTACTCGGTCGCCCGTATAAGAGTCTGTGAATCTGGCTGTTGATGGCTCCCAGCCATACTCTGCAAATTTAGGTTTTCCAAGGTGGTATTTCAAAAGGGTGTCTCTGTCATAAATGTCGCCAATGATTAGCTCAACAGCGCTTTTTCCAAATCTGCTTTCGTAGTAATCAAAGCCCGGACCATCATTTACGTCACCCATCACAATGACTTTGCGCTTTGCCTGTAACCACTCTTCAATCCTTTTTCTAATTGATAAACATTCTGCAAACAACTTTCTTCGATTTCTTTCCGACACCCTGTCAAAGTGGATGCGATCCATAGAACTAAAAATACCCTTTGATTTTGCATGGACGACTAAAACCCAAAACTCATCACCTCCGTCAGCGCGAGTTATCTTTGCCTCTAAAGGTGGCCTGTAGTGCTTGTAAAGTTCATTGATACCGTCGCCATTGCTATCTGCTCGAAATTCTTCGTTGAACCTCGGGTTGCTCACTGTTCCCGCACGACCACCGGGATCGTGTTCGGCGCTGACTACATTAGGATCATATAGCAAAGCAATTTCTTGTCGCCCAGGCGACGGAAAACCGATCATCGCTTTGTTTTGTCTGAGACTGTGTTGCGCTGCAAAGTTTTCTAGAGCCTGAACTGTATTTCTTTGACCAGTAGTCGTCGTAGTGTTGGGCGCTTCAGTCATCCCAACGATATCTGCATCAATTTCTCTGATGACAGAAGCAACCCCATTGAATTTATCTTGTGACTCTGGGGAGGTTTTGAGCCGATTGTCAGGCTCAAAATGATCATCAAACCATTCAATGTTGTACGTCATGACTTTCATCTGTTTCTCCTACATTCCTAATCTTTTTGTTCCATGCATTCGATTGGCATCTAAAACCTGGTCTGATTTAATGCACTCAATATTGAGTGTTCTATAGTATAGTTGGTTACCGGAAAAGCCGCTGTTGCCTGAAGGCCAAGATCTTGTGCGTGTGAAGGACTCCCCACTTTAAGTGATCCATATCCTGGAGGATCCTGCGTCAACGAAATTAGATCACAAGGCGTATCGATTAGTGATGACGCAACCCGTGGTACAAAAGGGCCAGACCATATAGTAGCCGAACCTGCCTAAACTTTTTATGAATCTACGAGTACTTGCCAATAACCCACATCTACCCACTGACCTAATTTGTAACCAATCTCTTGAAAGTGTGCCACTTTTTTCATGCCAAATTTCTCATGCAGCTTTATGCTCTCCTTATTAGGCAAGGCTATACCAGCGACAATTGCATGTATTTTGTTGTGTCTCAGTCGACGGAATAACTCATGGTATAGTTCGCTACCATAACCATGACCTATTACTTTGTGATCTAGATACACAGATACCTCAACTGTGTTTTTATACGAGCATAGCTCATTCCAGCGAGACGCATAAGCATAGCCAATCACTTTGCTGTCTTTTTCCGCAACAATCCAAGGAAATCCAGCGGAAACTACATCTTTAACTCGTTTACAAATTTCTTTGTGATCTAATACCGTCTCCTCGAAGCTAATAGTGGTATTTCGGATGTAGTGATTATAGATATTAGCAATTGCTACAAAATCATTTTCTGTTGCCTCTCTGATCATCTTTTCTTCCTAGGCATCATGCTTGGCTCACCGATCACATATCCTGTTGGCATTTTAGGGAAAAAATTGCGACACAAAAATATATCCGGTGGCGTCACTCGTTATATTTCTTTGCTTTTGTGTGACACTTTATGAGCATTCTGCTCCCAATTTTGACCATCAAAGTCTGTGACACTGATAGATGTAGCCAACGTATCCAAACAGTTTACATTAACATCTATGCCATCTGGATTAGAACGCGGCGTGTAGAATGGCTTAATACCGCAAATTGTACAAAAGGTATGCTTAGCTACACCTGTACCAAATGAGTATGTTGAAAGCGAATTTTCACCTGATAGTAACTTGAACTTACTTAAAGGGACGATTAAGTGCAAAAAGCCAGACTTTGAGCAAATTGAGCAATTGCAATAGTCTGCCTCGATATTCTCTGGGGCGTCCACTTCAAAAGTGACTGCTCGACAATGACAACTTCCTTGATAGATCACTGGACTCTCCTTAAAAAATATAACGGGCTCGAAGGGTGCGCGGCACTTCCGTGTTATCGAGAGCAAAGGAATCGTGCAAGAGATTGTGAGAGGGGCACAACCGCACAGTGGTGCCTTGACATAGCAGAGCGGCGTAAACACGTTCGTGTAATCTGTATCGTTATACGCTTTCTGTGCCAAAATATTTAGCCACAAATTCAGGCGACGGTTCGCAATTAGAGCTGACATCAATTAGCAAACCATCAGGGTCAATGGTGAGAAATCTACGTTGTCCGTAAATTTCGTTTCGCGGGTCTTGTACAATATCCAAGCCCATCGATATTGCCTTTTCATAGTATTTATCACAGTCTGGAACGACAAAAGTCAAGCCACTGCCCTGAGGAGGTTTCCTGAATGCCTCTGGGATAAGATCGTGATCTCTTGGCTGAAGCATGAGTTCTACACATTTGTTTGCTGGATCTGATAGTTGCACTATCCAGTCAGTGTCAAAAATGGGGTTTAACCCTAACAGATCACAATAAAACGTCTTTGAAACAGCCAGATCTTTAACATAGAGCGCAGGTACCATTCTTTCTATCATTTTTGTATCCTTAATCTCCAAACATGCAGATTACGTATCACGCCCACATCAGAAGCAGTATGTGGCGTAGGGAATGTGTGTTATCTAACACAAATTGAACGCGGAATAAAATGCACCGTGGCGTGTTTTGGTAGCGTTGTCACACGCCACTTACCATACCCCAGAGTTGGCCCCATCTCTCGATTTTTTGTTCGTCTGACAACAAATAGGGTTGTATTCGTTTCGGTGCCCCGAAAATACTGACATCTCTAAATAATTCAGAGTTCACAGCCCCTAAAACTTGCGCATCAATAATAGATGTGACAGCCAGAAGAATTTTACACTTGGTACAATAGTTGAAATTTGCCAAGCGAGCCCCATTCGTCCTTACCTCAACGTCGCCACCTTTAAATTTTACCCTCAAGCGAGGATGACTGATGACGGTGGAAGGGTATTGTTTACAATACTCACAATCGCAAATTCTAGGCGTAAGTTCTGATAACTGACCCGGAAAATCCATCTCAACTATCCAGCTATTGCACTGACAAATTCCGTCTATTTTCATGGCCCTATCTTTACTCAAAAATACAACAGGTTCGTCTCTTGAGCCGCACTCCTAAGTTACTGAGAGTAAGCGTAGCATGTATGAGATAACGAGAGCGAATATTAGAAAAATGTTTCTCATTGTTTGCCCCCTCGAATGATTGTATAACATCCACAGTATTTGCTAGGAGAAGCATAACCACTTTTGATACCACATATTCATTAGACATTTCTTCTTCTAGCGCTCCACCCCATAATGGGTCCACAAGCCTTGCTGATCGATTATCGCGCACTAACGCATGCAAATATTCAGCTGTAGCTGAGACGCGAACCCCATAAAATAAAACTATGATTATCAAGAATAGAACTCATCTCATTCGCACTGGATTGACATGTGATCTTCTCTTTAATTAGATTATTTGTCTTTCCATCTCTACGCAGACTGGCAACTTGTGAATTAGCATCTTCATGTATTTGAGAAAGGAATCGTTCGTGGTGATATGTCGATGACTCTATCGGCTCATCAATTGTTTCAGCTTCACTTAAGTCATAACTGCTTTCATTCTCTTTCCGGCTTTTGTTGAGCGTTACAGGATCTAGGTTATTCTCATTCACAAAAGAAATCATTTGATCAGAAGCCACCTATTCCTTGAATGATATTTGCGTATGAATAACTTTATTGGGATCTTCTTACGCCAATCTAGCTAAGAAATAGAAGCGATCTTTGATATATTCACTGATTGTATTTTTATTTTCATTCTTGGGCATAAAAAACATCTTAGTGTCATTATTTTTAACTTTGATTCGCCCAGAAATATTAGAATAATGATGTACGCTATTTATAACCATTTCATTCTCATTAGGTAGAATAAGTAATGCCGTTGCCCTATCCGCATTATAAACTGATGCATAGTTATCACCGGCAACACGCTTCAGTAGCTGCGCTAATATAATTATTGATTCATTAGTATCGACAACCCTTGCCCTGATCGTATCATTAACATAGGTTATTATTCCCGTTTCCTGATCTGTTTCATAAGGCGGGGAGTCTAAAGAAAACGATTCCGATGATGCTGTATAGGCGCCATCCGGGTAAGAAATAGATTCTAACTCGCTACTTACATCAACGGTTATAGCTAACGGTGATATCAGAATACTGATCGCCATTAACCCGTGCTTTAAATAATCATTAATCGCAATGGCGGGAAGTTGCAATAGAAAAGACGTATTCAGGGTAGTCGCTACATCGTGCAGACCATGCGCGACACGGTCACGCTGAGTGCCAACCAATACACTCCCACTATAGACTGTAGTGGTCAACTGTTTCCGGACACTTCATTAAGCGTTTTTTCATAATCCATTGGTGTTTTATAGCCCAGCGTCGAAT
>JBGTSY010000027.1:0-20943 GCA_041940025.1 Thiotrichaceae bacterium
AATTGCGTCAATGGATTCTTGCGTAGAGCGTTCGAGATCGGTGTCTTCAATTCTGAGCACAAAAGTGCCCCCTGCGTGTTTTGCAAACAACCAACTAAATAATGCAGTCCGCGCGCCACCCACGTGTAGGTAACCAGTGGGGCTCGGTGCAAAACGGGTGCGGACGCGCATAGAGAAATACTTTCGTAAATTAGCCAAGTTGGAATGGACGGCGCGAATTTTAACAGTTGGGGAAGAGGTCGGCTATACCATTGACGCAGGTGCGCGTATCGCGTTAGTCTTGTCGGCCTTTTTCAGGGCAACAGGCGCGTAGCTCAGTGGGAGAGCGCTTCCTTCACACGGAAGAGGTCGACAGTTCAATCCTGTCCGCGCCTACCAAAAAAGAAAGCCCAACTGCTCAGGGGCTTTCTTTTTTTAAACTAGCAAGAATTAGCTTGCTTTCTCGAATTTCTTCTTATATTCCTCTTTTAGGTATCTCTTATACAGCTTTCCGGTATCCAGGCGTGGAAGTTCGTCGCGAAAATCTAGATATCTTGGGAGTTTAAATTTCGCCAAGCGTTCCCCGGCGAAAGCCAAGATTTCTACACGCAATCTGTCTTCTTCATCTGTAACATTTGGCTTTAATTGGACGACAGCTTGCACCGATTCTCCCCAGTCCTCGTCCGGTACACCGAATACCGCCACGTCCTTCACTTTAGGATGAAGAATAATGGTCTTCTCCACTTCTGCAGGATAGATGTTGACGCCACCTGAAATGATCATGTCTGCTTTACGATCGCACAAGAATAACCAGCCTTCATCGTCTAAGTATCCAATATCGCCCACGGTAAAAAGTTCACCTGCGCGATTATCGTCAGTTTTCTTCTTGTCCTTGAAGTATTCAAACGTTCCGATCATAGACGACATATACACAGTGCCGACTTCATTTGCGGGCAATTCGTTGTGATCATCGTCCAGTACTTTAATGGTACATCCTGGCCATGGGGAGCCGACAGTGCCTGGTTTCTTTAACCAATCCTCAGACGTGGCCAAGGTGCCCCCTCCTTCGGTGGCACCATAATATTCGAATAATACGGGTCCCCACCAATCTATCATCGCTTTTTTCATATCTACAGCAATGGGAGCCGCGCCATGGATCACGCTCTTCATAGAGGAAACGTCATATCTGGTTTTAACATCATCCGATAGGTGCAGCAGTCGATTAAACATCGTGGGTACCATGTGAGTTTCTGTTATCTTGTATTTTTCAATGAGCTCTAGCGTTCGCTCTGGTTCCCATTTATTCATTAATACCATGCCGTGTCCCATGTTCAGGGAGCCGTTAGACATACCACCCGGAGCGGCATGATACAGTGGGCCAGTCACCAAATGCATGCCTTCTGCAGAGGCATCGATTTTAAACAGCGCACCCATCATTCCAGCTAATAAGGCAGCTTGATCCGGATCTTTTTTCTCTATTGGTCGGCGTACCCCTTTCGGTCGTCCGGTGGTCCCGGAAGTATAAAGCATGAGCTGACCAGCGATACGGTTGTCAGGTAATGCTGTGGATTGTCCGGTGTAAATCTCATTATAGTTTTTAAATCCTGCTATCTCACCGATTGCATAGCAATGGCTTTTGTCGAAGTTTACTTCTGCAATGGCTTGAGTGACTGGTTCAGCAAAACGCGCCTCAGCAAAAAATACCTTGGCTTCACAATTGTCAATGATGTAGGCAATTTCTGGTCCGGTTAAATGATAATTAATGGGTGTGACATATAGTCCGACCTGTTGAGTAGCGAGAAACACTTCTTGATACTCGGGGATATTAGACATGACCATGGCCACCCCATCACCATGTTTCAGACCTAGAGCTTGTAGCCCTCGCGCAATTTGATTCACCTTCGCGCATAGTTCCCCGAAGGTTTGTTGTCTGCCTTCTTCAGATACTAATGCAATCCGTTCTGGATATTCTTTGGCGACCGCCCAAAATCCGAGTACTGACATAAAATTTTCCTCTTTTGGATAAAGAATAATTTATAGATATTAGATATGAATCTACAGTCATTATAGGTAATTTTGATGTAATGGGGATAAAAGTTATTAATCGCTTATATCAGGCAAAGCTCAAATGCTCAGACTAATTAAATAATGCAAACACACGGTTAAATAATTAAGTGGCTTTAAGTGATGCGTCGAGACAGTCCGCTGGCTACCCGATAAATAATTCACTGGAGCTTTATAGTCCGCGTTTTTTATGTTTGTCCAGTGATATGCTCTTAAACATGGACTGAGTTGGTGCTCTTGACTTATCATTGAGGAGAGTGTTCTCATCAAGTCAGCACTCTCATGCTATCAGTGATAGGATTTGCTCATGGGATAAATCAGGTGCCGTTCGATTTCGCTCAGGCGTATGCCACCCACACGGTCATATCAAACATTAAACAAATTTATAGATATATCGTAAGTTGGTCTAAATTAACTATCTGACAATAAGAATCTACATGCTAAAAATCGATAATCTACCACCGATACTATCGCCATATATGATGGCCAAAACTTCTGTTTTGCAGCATATGCTTGAACGATATCCTGTTGATCCCGAGATGCGTTGGCGTAAAAACTATATTCAATTTGTCAATCGCTTGCTGGCTCCGGCAAGAGTAATCGAGGAACTATTCTATAACTCTAGAGTACGTGCGACGGAGCTAGATGGTCCGCCAGTCATGATTTTGGGGCATTGGCGTAGTGGCACCACCCATTTACATTATACGTTGCAGCAAGATCCTCAATTTGCGATAGTTTCTAATGCGCAAATGGGTACGCCTACTTGCTTTTTTACTTTAGGACGTTGGTTAGCCCGCTTGGCGCCGATTTTGCCTCATATCAGTCGACCCATGGATAACTTGCCTGTCGGAGTGGAATTACCCCAAGAAGAAGAATTGGCCATGCCTGCCATCACTACTGCTACCGTCTACTTTTATTGGTTATTGCCTAGAGAGTTGCCCAAGCTGTTTGAACAATTTTGTTTGTTTGAAGGAGAAGGTAAGGGACGCGAAGAGGACTTTCTTGAGGCGTTCCATTTTATTTTGCAGCAAGCGACTTTGAATGATTCTGGCAAACCTCTACTGTTGAAAAATCCACCCAATACGGCAAGATTAAAATTGCTGGCAGATCAGTATCCCGATGCGAAATTTATTCATATTTTTCGAAATCCCTATGATGTATTTCGTTCTTCACAGCACCTGTATGACAAGATGTCCGCCGGATTTGGATTGCAGAAGGTGACCCCGGCGCAGCGGGATGAGATTATTCTTACAGTATATGAGCGTATGATGAAGGCCTATCTGTCACAGCGAGATCTGATTCCAGCAGAAAGATTGATAGAACTGCGATTTGAAGACTTAGAGCAACAACCGATGCGGGAGTTATCTCGTGTGTATGATGAGTTAGGTATTTCGGGTTGGGAGGGGGCGAAAACGCCTATCCAAAATTATCTCAGTACACAGAATAGCTATCAAAAAAATAAATACCAACAGGACGCTGAAACAATTAGAGTGATTAACCAACGTTGGCAATTCGCTTTCGAGGTTTTCGATTACCCGATGAACAAACCTGAGGCGGCGTAATTGGTACGATTCTAATTCAGTGTGTGAGGCAGACTCAAAGGCGGCGCTATGAAGATTTTTGTCACGGGTGGTTCTGGATTTATTGGTGGGGCATTGATAAAAAAACTATCTGCTGTGCACCAGTTTTTTGCATTATCACGCTCGCCACGAAGTGACCATTTATTGAGGCAGTATGGTGCGACCCCTATTCGCGGTGATCTTGCTCAATTCGAAACTGATTGTCTCAATGAGTGTGACGCCGTGGTGCATAGCGCGGCTCATATTGGTCCAGGCGGCGATCGCGCATTTTATCGGGCCGTGAATGTAACGGGGACCGAAAATGTACTGAATCGAGCCAAGGAGGCGGGTATCAAGCGCTTCATACACATTGGCACCGAAGCAGGATGTTTTTATGGTCAGCATATGCGTGACATCGATGAGACCTATCCACTTGCCGTACATTCTCCTTATCATTATCCGGCAACAAAAGCAGAAGCGGAAGTCGTTGTGTTACGAGCCAATGAACCTGCTATCGGTTTTGAAACCGTCAGTCTGCGCCCGCGATTAGTTTGGGGCGAGGGCGATCGCACTTTGCTACCGAATATGGTAAAAGCCGCTCGTTTTCATGCATTAGCATGGATTGATGGGGGGCGTTGCTTGACCTCCACCACTCATGTGGATAACGTTGTTCATGGTATTGAATTGGCTTTGCAAGGAAAAGGGCGGGGAGGGGAAGCCTACTTCATTACAGATGATGAAGTGAGATCATTCCGAGAGGTGATTACCGCATTGCTAGCGACACAAGAACTTCAGCCAGGAAACCTCTCCATACCAAGTGCACCGATACGGGCTACGGTTTATCTGTTACAAAAAAGTTGGGAAGGACTACATATTCCCTATCACCTGCCCATTAATCGTTTTGCGGTGGCATTGATGTCGAGAGATTGTACGATTCGCATAGACAAGGCTCGCCGGGAATTGGAGTACGAACCGATTGTCAATTTTGATCTCGGGTTACAGCAACTACCAAAGTTAAAAGCTGCTTAAAGACTAGTTATGTTGATTATCTTATAGCTTCTCGCCACAGTGCGGGCAAATGTCGGGCTTTTCTGACTCTCTTTTTGCTTGGCGCAACAGTAATTCAGCTTCTTCTTCACTTAGCTCTAATCGCTGGCGCTGCGATTCAATGGCTTGCTTCTCGGTATCAGACAGGAAGCCGTCGTCCAGGGCTTCATCTAATAATTCCTCAAAGCTCTCACGGCGTAGACGAAGTTCGTCAGTTAATCGAGAGGCTAACAGACCCGCTGGTATGGCGATCATGCTTACCCCTGCCATGCTCACCATTGCGGCAAAGATTTTGCCCATAGGGGTAATGGGGGTCATATCCCCATAGCCCACGGTGGTCACTGTGACCACGGCCCACCAAAGCGCAGCGGGTATATTAGTAAACTGATCGGGTTGTGCCTGGTGTTCAAAGTAATAGATCCCCGTCGCGGCAAACACCAGCACTAAGCCTAAAAAAAATAGCGCGGCACTGATTGCAATACGCTCTGAAGAAATCACTGACACTAAGATAGAAATAGCCGGCGAATATCGGGCCAATTTAAATAGGCGTAGTAAACGAAATAACCAAAGTATTCTGAGATCCAGATTTAAAAACATACTCAGATAGAAGGGCAAAATTGCGATCAAATCTATGATTGCCATGGGGCTGAACATATAGGCCAGCCTTACCTTCAGAGGATGGTGATGTTTTTTTTCAGAGCTCTCCGGACAAGACCAAAGACGTAATACATACTCAATAGTGAAAACTGACACGGAAAACAGTTGCAACCAACCGAAAATAAATGCGTAATTGGCGGCGTACTTCTCTACAGATTCTAGGATGATAGCTGTCACGCTGACTACTATCAGCGCCATTAAACCTATGTCCACCCATTTACTCATTCGGTCATTGGGCTTCGCGGGTTCTAGAATCTCATGTATGCGTCGACGCAGATGGGAGCCTGAGTGAGCGTGTACTGTTGGATTAGACAGGGGGAAATCCTTTTAATTAACTCTCCTACTCATTCGTTCGGACAAAAATTCTCTTTCTTGAGTTATGAGTCATATAGGTTTGATACAGACAGTTTATACCAATCCGCACCTTGTATGGGAACCCTCTCACAGTTATTAAAAATTTCTTGCTGTTAGTGGCAGACTGACATCCGATCCGGCCGCTAGATGTAGAGGAAGTAATAGTCATACAGCATTGAGTTCCATGGGGTTGAACGATGTCCAGAACAGTAGTTGTTTCCACACTTATGATGACACTTTTATTAGCGGCCTGTGGGGGCGGAGGAGGCAGTAGCAGCAGCGGTGTCACGTCGACACCAGAAGTCCCAGAGAGTGACCCGGTCAGTAGTTTCTTTAGTGTTTCGGTGGTCACGCCAAATGAGTTGGTGTTAGCGCAAAATAGCAATTTTAACAAGCGCTTACCCACTCTAAGTGAGGTTTTTCAGATTTTTGTCGAGCGCTCTCATGCTGCAGTGCACAACGATTTATTAGAGTCCCAGTTTCAATTTGCCCTAGTGAATAGTGCCGGTATGGTGATTGAGCTGTACCGGCCAATTTCCTGGTCGCAGGCGGTGGACGGTACCTATGAGATCGAGTTACCTATCGAGCAACGTCTGGATTTGGTCATTGCGGTACGCTTAAGTAACCAACCTGCCCTGCAGATCGGCCAATTTATTCCCGATGCGGTACTGCTATCACCGGCGATAGATGAGATAGTGGACATCGATCTGGCTTCTACCGTGGCCTATCAGAACTTTCTTGAATTGGTAGATGATTCAGCAGAGCTCGCCACTGATTCCGGCTTCAACAAAGAACAACTAAAAGAATTAGTAATACGATTACAACAGAGCTGGCAACCGGAGTTGGTGAGTGGCGCCAGCCTCTCTGAGATGATTCGGCACTTAAAAGAACATACCAAACCGATTGTCTATCGTCATGCGAAACAGGTGACGGACGCAAAGGTAGCTGATTTAGCTGCTTTGGTGAGTGGGCCAGGGGCGAGTTGGTTTGTCGCCGCAGAAGAGGAAAACGACATCTCATGGGTACATGGAACCTATCAATTCAGTCCGCAGCAAGCTATGACCCTTGAAGAGAAAGAAATCTGGGATGGTTTAGCGTTCACACCTTTCGATCCGATTGGACGAGAAGAGTTTCTTCTCAATGACCATGGTTGGATACATGCCAATGGGGTGCAGTTTAGCGTACAACAGGCTACAGAGGAGGGTGTCTTAATATTGAGTAGTTCAGCAGTGCCCTCCATCACAGCCACCCTAACCGCAATGGAGGTGCCTTTAGCAGGTGAAATGATATCGGACTATTTTGCTGGGGAGCAACAGATGCAAAACTGGCTAAACTACGCGGCTCCGAACGCAATCTTCTCCGAGGGTGCAAAAGGATTTGAGTTGACTTGGACATTTAATCAGGAGCACTTTTGGATGTGGGAGTGGGCGTGTGATGCAGCGGAACAAATTGGCGGCATGTGCAATCAGGTGCCCCATTGGGATGGCGATGGTGACGCGGGCAATGATGGTATGGCGCGTTCTATCGATGGGGTTATTTCATCAGTGGCTGTGCCGAGCAGCGACGCCAGCAAAATCAATGCAGTTAAACTTCCAGTAGAAAATAGTGTGGCAGTGGAGTTGATTGCAGATGGAACGGCAAATATATATAGCTTTGATTGGTCGAATAGACCGGTTAGCGCAACCTTATTGGCTCAGGCAAACTGGCGTGAGTTGGAGAAACAAGGTCAACACATGCTGGAATTGATTTTTTCATCCACCGCACTGCGTGCCATGGGATTGGCGGGCCAACAAAACAGCTTAGTGCTGATTGAATATAATGGTTACCTTCGCTACGGCGAACGAGTTCAATCCGGTACTCGGTCGCAGGGAGACTGGGTATTCAATGAGGTGGCGAAGCGAGATATATTGAGCCAGACTCTGATTCCGTGTTCATTAAACAATACCGTGGCAGATGCATTCGATCCGCTACACAAACCGAGTTCAGTGGAGGACTTTAAGCATGCAGTGACCCTCTGCAGCAGTATGATGGGATTTGGTGGATTTACTCTTCAGGATGTGGCGCAAAGATCATTCCTCACTCCTGGCGGCGAGAAGTTCCACTTCAACACCGATGGCACCGGTGAATGGGTGAAGGGGGAAACCGTAGAAATGCTCAGTTGGGATCTGGATCCGGATGGATTTTTACTGCTGGAGATGCACAATGATAGGCAACAGCAATTGTTGGCGATGGTGGGTTTGAACGACGGGGGACACTATAAAATAAAAGGTCTTAGCCGAGAAGGCCAACACACTACCGGCGTCATTTGGAGCGATATATTCTTCAATCAAGAGTAGTCGGCTGCCATCCATCTAGCTGCACCAGGGGATAGTATTGCCGGTGAACTTTCACCTTAGAAACAAGTGAGCTTCTAATAGCAGAGCACTAAATACAGAATATATCGTCAGGCAGTTTTAGTTTGTTTCGAAGAGTTAAATAGTTTCACTGATCGCCTTAAAACCAAGCGCGGAATAAATTTTAGCATCTGTACTGCCAAGCGATTCCCGAAACCTGGGACACTTACAATCTTGCCCTTCATTAAATCATCAAAACCATGACTGGCAATTTTTTCAGGAGACATGGTGGCACCGGGAATATTTTTGCCAATTAGTGCAGACTCATTTTGCGCGGTTTTTTGGAACTCAGTAATAGACACACCTGGGCACAGCGCCATTGCTTTTACGCCGGTACCGCGACACTCTTCCGCAATGGCTTCTGTGAACGAGAGCACGTAGGCTTTACTCGCAAAATAGGTGGCCATATAGGGTCCAGGTAACCACGCGGCCATAGAGGCAACATTTAATATACGGCCGGAGCCACGTTGAATCATATCGGGCAAGAACAGCCGTGTCAGGTGGGTCACCGTGACCACATTCAATTGTACTAGATTGAGCTCCTTTTCAGTTTCGATATCACTAAAACGACCATAGTTTCCAAAACCCGCGTTATTCACTAGTACATCAATTTCTATGCCTTGAGATCGAATCTCATCATAGATCTCTTGAGGCGCGGTGGGAGAAAAGAGATCTTTGGCAATGATAGTGACATCGATACCCCACTTATCTCGATGATGTGCAGCTATCTCTTGTAAGCGGTTTTCACTGCGAGCCACAAGAATGAGGTTGTAGCCATTTTGAGCAAATAATTTGGTAAATTCGTAACCAAAACCAAAAGAGGCACCAGTGATTAATGCTGTCTGTGTGGCCATAGCAGGGTTTCCTTAATAACTAGGCGGGCCGCAGGGGCCCGCCTACATGGTGTGTATTCTGGCTAATCTTTAGGTAAACCCAATATGCGCTCTGCAATGATATTGCGTTGGATATTCGGAGTACCGCCGCCTATCACCACATCAGGCCAGGACAGGCTATTGAAAATCCATTTGCCGCCTTCTACGGCGTCGTCAGATCCTCTCATGTGTAATCCGGCATTGCCTAAGAACTCCACTGCAAACTCTGCCATATCCACTTCCAGATCAGCGCGATGCAGTTTATTCACCGAGGTTTCACTGGACAGGGGTTCACCCTTGATCTGTTTGGTAAGATAGCGCTGGCCGTTTAATCGCATGGCTTCTATGCGTGCTTCGAATCGAGCAATTTGGCGGCGAATACCAGGATCCTGCAATAGAGGTTTGCCATGCCGGGTGGCTTGTCTGGCCGTAGTGATTAAGGACTCTAATCGCCGTTGTAACGCAGACACTTCCGCAATACTTGAACGCTCATTGGCGAGCGCAGATACGGTGACTGCCCAACCTTGTCCTTCTTCACCAAGTCTGTTTTCTATAGGTACTCGGACATCAGTAAAAAACACTTCCGCAAAAAAACGACCGCCCGCCATGTTTTCAATAGGCCGCACTTCAATCCCGGGTGTTTTCATGTCCACCAGTAGGCAGGTAATGCCTTCATGTTTGGATTGCGTATCAAAATCGGTACGCACTAACAAAATCATCCAAGCAGCGAAGGGTGCCAATGAGGTCCAGATTTTCTGACCATTGACCACGTACTCATCGTTTTCAAGTACGCCTTTACATTGTAAGGATGCCAAATCGCTGCCATAGTTAGGTTCAGAATAGCCGGTACACCATTGGTACTTGCCATCTAGAATGTCTGGAATAAACCGTTGTTTTTGTTCTTCTGTACCATATTCGATTATTGAGGGGCCGACCCAGGCCAGTCCCATGAAACACGTGCCCAGTGCAGGGGCTTTTCTTGCAGCCATCTCTTCTTTGAGGATCACTTGTTCCATGATGGTGCCACCGCCACCGCCCACTTCTTTTGGCCAACCGAATCCTACCCAACGTTTTTCTCGGACTTTGTTGTTCCAGTCCGCATCAAAGCTCACACCAAACTCGTTATCTGCTTTCTGCTTGAGGTTCTCATCCAGAAAGGCTCTCACTTCGTCTCTGAACGCAATTTCATCTTTAGTTAAATCAAAATCCATTAGTATTCTCCCAGGCTGGCAACACGATCGTAGTGGAAATTTGCGTCCCCAAATTTTGGTCGCGCCCACTTCGAGCGTTTTAAATAGAGTTGAACGTCATATTCTGCGGTGTATCCAATGGCACCGTGTAGTTGTACGCAATCGATACCCATTCTTGGCACAGTTTCAGAGGCGTAAGCCTTGGCTAGGGAAATAGATTTAGATAATTCTTGGGGTGATTCATCCACGCACCAGGCGGCATAATAGAGCAGAGATTTAAAAGATTCGATATCCACATACATGTTGGCCAGCGGATGTTTTACTCCTTGATATTTGCCAATTGGGTTGTCGAATTGAATTCGGTTCTTAGCATATTCAATTGTCAGCGCATGGGCACCTTCACTAGAGCCGATCATTTCCGCGGTGACAGCGACGGCGCCACAGTCGAACAGGCGATTAATGGCATCGGCGGCCCCATTTTGCTTGCCCAGGACTTGGGTGCTGGGTACCTTTACTTGCTCAAAATGCACCACCCCTTCGCGTTTGGTTTTGTCTACAGTGGCTTGAGTTTGTGTGCTCACTCCTGCTGTCTCTTTGTTAACAATGACTAAACTCACGTCTTCTGCATTCGGGCCAGTGCGAACGGCCACCACAAAAAGATCCGCTGTATTGACGTCGGAGACAAAATGTTTCTTGCCATCAATCTGTAAATGGTCCCCAACCACGGTTGCTTTTAATTGAATGCCCTCTAACTGCGGCAGATCGCTTTCCTCTAACAGAGCGACTGTGCCAATTTTCTCACCGGAAGCCAATTTGGGTAGCCACACCTGTTTTTGATCTTCAGTGCCTGCTTCAGAGACAGCAAAACAGGCAAGAGAATGGGAGATAAAAGGTGAGGGGAAGAGACCACGTCCCATCTCTTCGAGCAGTACCAGGGCATCTACCCAACTTAAACCGGCACCACCAAAATCTTCGGCTACCAGTAGGCCTGTCCAACCTAACTGGCTCATCTCCTGCCAATGTTCAACCGACATGCCTTCTTTGCTTTGGCTGATTTTTCGCACTTCACTCATCGGACATTTGTGTTCAATAAACTTACGCACTTGATCGCGCAGTAAGACTTGTTCTTCGGTAAATCCAAAATTCATTTTCTCTTTACTCCATATCTTCCAACTCGGATGGTCAGGTATATCTTTACTTGGTTAAGCTATTTTTATTACTTTTTTTTTATTTAGCATGCGACATTCTGTACTATTAGCGCGTCACAGCATACTCATTGATTTGCAAAGCCTCAACCCACGACAACAAGGACAGAGTTATCAGGTTATATTTTTTTGAAATAATCTAGTTATCTATCTGATATCATTGCTAATTAAGGAGGTTATTTGTTTCAGCGCATTGCCAATGAAATCTGGGTTTGTAGACGACCCTTTAAGACCCTAGGAATTGATATTTCAGGACAGATGACCATTGTCCGCTTAAAGGATGGTCGGCTCTGGTTACATTCTCCCGTTGAGCTTGATGATGAAATCTGTTCCGAGTTAGATCTATTGGGCCCGGTTGCTTACGCCATTGCACCCAATAACTTTCATCACCTGTACTTGGGCACCGTCTTTGAGCGTTACCCCAATGCAGTGCTTTATGGCACACGAAATCTGTTTGAAAAACGACGTGATCTGCCCAGCTTGCAGTTTTTAGACGATCTAGGTCCCTTTCCGTGGGGCGAGGATGTTCGACAGGTTAGAATGCGCGGTAACTCGATAATGGATGAAGTGGTTTTCTACCATAAATTAAGTCGTACTCTCATCTTAACGGACTTATTTTTTAATATCGATCATCATGAACATTGGCCGCTGAAACTTTTTGCTAAGTTGGTGGGCGCCTCTGGTCAGATGGGCAGTAGTCGATTATTTCGCCTGATGATTCGAGATAAGAAAAAATTTAGACAGTCAGTGAATACCGTTCTCCGATGGGAAATAGACCATGTTCTGGTGACCCACAACGACAATCTGTTAGAGGGAGATGTGAAGGGTCAATTGATTGAAGCTTTTCATACAATTGGATTTGCCCATAGCAAGAGAAGTTAGAAATATCAGCTAGCTGATTGGCTAAAAAATTGAATGAGGGGATATTTTAAGTTTTTGCTTTGCATAAGATGTAATGATAAGTTGCGCCCCTAACTTTATGAAATAAAATATTAAACTTGGGGATAATAAATGAAAAAACTACTCACTATTGTAACGGCTTTGAGCGCACCACTTTTCTTATCAGCTTGTGATCTATCTGCGGCTTGTCTGTTTGCAATCTGTTTTTATTAATCTTGTTTTTAGAGAAACTATAAAGGCATTCCCGAGTTTGGGCATGCCTTTTTTATTGGCGAAAAGGAAACGATTGACTAAGATGTCAGAATTTGATTCCCGGAGTAGAGGATGACAGAAAATTCAAAACGCTATTGGCGCGCGAATCTTAAGTTGATGTTGGGTAGTTTATCTATCTGGTTTTTTGTCTCCTTTGGATGTGGGATTTTATGGGTCGAGTGGCTAAATCAGTTTAGCTTGGGCGGTTACCCTTTGGGATTCTGGTTTGCTCAACAAGGTTCAATTTTTACCTTTGTTGTCCTTGTGTTTTTCTACGCCTTGAAAATGAAGCAAATTGATAGGCGTTTTGGGGTAGAAGAAGCGTAGCAATCATGAGTTTACAATACTTAACCTATCTCGTGGTGGGGGCGACCTTCCTTCTCTATATTGGTATTGCAGTGTGGTCCAGGGCTTCTACCACCAGCGACTTTTATGTTGCCGGGAAGCATGTGCCCCCGTTGGCGAATGGCATGGCGACTGCCGCAGATTGGATGTCCGCAGCGTCATTTATCTCGATGGCAGGTTTGATTAGTCACTTGGGCTATGAGGGTAGCATCTATTTAATGGGGTGGACTGGTGGCTACGTGCTGTTAGCCATGTTGCTCGCACCTTATTTGAGAAGATTCGGTAAATTTACTGTGCCCGAATTTATTGGCGATCGCTATTACTCTTCCACCGCTCGAGTGGTAGCGGTCATTTGTTTGATTTTTATCTCGTTCACTTATGTCGCAGGACAAATGCGAGGCGTGGGCATTGTGTTTTCCCGTTTTCTAGAAGTGCCATTAGAAACCGGGCTCTATATTGGAATGGGTATTGTGTTCTTTTATGCCGTGCTTGGGGGCATGAAGGGTATCACCTATACTCAAGTTGCCCAATATTGCGTTTTGATATTTGCTTATAGTGTGCCTGCGTTTTTTATCGCATTGCAGGTGACAGGAGTGGGTGTGCCGCAAATTGCCCTTGGTGCCAGTTTGTCGGACGGTGGCACTCTGCTGTAAAAGCTTGATCTGACCTTAATGGATTTGGGCTTTAATTCATATACTGAACCCTTTAATGATAAATCTAAACTAGATGTTTTCGCCATCACTTTAGCATTAATGGTGGGCACCGCAGGATTGCCTCATGTGATTGTGAGATTTTTTACGGTCCCCAGAGTCAGAGATGCACGCATCTCGGCAGGTTGGGCGCTGCTTTTTATCGCAATTCTTTATTCGACCGCGCCTGCCATCGGTGCCTTGTCCCGCCTGAATCTGATTCATACCGTGAATGGAGAGCAGTCCGTTGGCACAGCATACAGTGATATGCCTCAGTGGTTTAAAACCTGGGAGAACTCAGGATTAATTGGCTGGCACGATCACAATGGCGATGGCAGGGTGCAATTGGTGTCTGGCCCTGCATTTGAAGGCGTGAAACCTCAATTTGATGGCGAGCAACGAGGTCCCTGGGGAGAACGTAAGACGCTAAATCCTGTGCAGATCTCTTCAACGAACGAACATATCACACTCAACGAACTCTATGTGGATCACGACATCATGGTATTGGCGAATCCGGAAATTGCCGGCTTACCCAATTGGGTGGTTGCATTGATTGCCGCAGGAGGTATCGCAGCGGCACTTTCCACAGCAGCGGGATTATTATTAGTGATTTCAGTGAGCGTCTCCCATGATCTGTTAAAACGTACCTTTGCACGCAATATTTCAGAAAAAAGTGAACTACTTGCAGGCCGTCTTGCCGCAGCAGCCGCGGTGATAGTGGCAGGTTATTTAGGTTTAAATCCCCCCCGCATTTGTGGCGCAAGTAGTGGCATTTGCCTTTGGGTTGGCTGCATCCTCACTCTTTCCAGTGATATTTTTAGGTATCTTTAGTACCAGAGTGAATAAGTGGGGCGCTATCAGCGGTATGCTATGTGGCTTACTGTTTACTATGGGATATATTATTTACTTTAAAGGTATATTTATCCCACCGCTGGCGGAGAATATCGCGAGCAATTGGTTTCTTGGGATTTCTCCTGAGGGCATAGGTGTGATCGGTATGCTGATAAATTTAACGGTGGCACTGTCTGTCTCTTATGCCACGGCACCACCACCGAAAGAGATAAGGGCGCTTGTAGAGACCATTAGGACACCACAGTAGCTACTGGATCCCCAAGGAGGCAAGAGCCATGGATCTTGGATTGGAAAGTCGATGGGCACTGATCAGCGGCAGTCATCGCGGAACCGGCCAGATCATTGCCGCTCGCTTGGCCTCTGAACAGGCCAAGGTTATTGTTCATGGTTTTAGCGAGTCTGAAGCCAGATCCTCTGCAATAGAGATCCAGGCGCAACATTATGTGTTTGGAGATTTGCGCACCCCAGAAGGCGCAGCACGCGTCAAGGAACAGGTGGACTCATTCACTGATTCCCTAGACATTCTTGTGAACAATTACGGCGAGGCAGAGCCAGGGAAATGGTTCAGCACGAATGAGCGGGATTGGCTCCGTACCTATGAAAAAAATGTACTCTCCGCCATGCACATGGTGACTCATTTTGCACCAGCGATGAGAGAGCAGGGGTGGGGTAGAATCATTCAACTGAGTACCGTGGGAACCTTATCCCCCAATTCCCGCATGCCGCACTATTACGCGTCCAAAGCAGCATTAGTCAATTTTGGTTTGAGTTTGGCCAAGGAACTCAGTTGTAGCGGCGTGACTGTCAACACTGTCTCACCGGAGTTGTAAAACACCGGAGGTTGTGGCAGGGTTAATGGCGAAGGCACACAGCAAAGGTTGGGGAAATAGTTGGGAGGAGGTGGAAGCGAATGCAGTGGCAGAAAAGTTTCCCAATTTGGTGGGACGAATTGCCAGAAGAGAAGAGATAGCAGATCTGGTATGTTTTTTATCAAGTGAACGTGCGGCTTTCATCACCGGTCAGAATATTCGCATCGACGGCGGAACGGTCGCTTTGGCGCTATAAAATTAGAGAGGAGACAGGATAGAGGATGGCGGATTGTGGCTGCGAATTCGAAGTTAAAGATGCGGAACAAAAGTCAGTTTTATACTGGTTACTAGCGATTAATAGCATCATGTTTGTATTGGAAATCGGTGTCGGTTGGTACGCGCAATCGACGGCGCTCATTGCCGATTCCATTGATATGTTGGCAGATGCAGCGGTTTATCTAATTGCCCTCTATGCAGTGGGCAGAGCGCTCTCTCGAAAGGCCCGTGCTGCGCGGATCAGCGGCATTTTCCAGTTTTTACTCGCTCTCTTAATTTTATTGGAAATCGGCAGACGTTTGATGGTCGGTAGTGAGCCTGTCTCACTAGTGATGATGTCCATGGGTAGCGTAGCACTGATTGCCAATATTATTTGCTTGATGTTGATTCATAAACACCGTTCAGGAGAGGTGCATATGCGAGCCAGTTGGATTTTTTCTACCAACGATGTGATTGCCAATGTAGGTGTGATCATCAGTGGTCTAATGGTGATGTGGTTGCATAGTCACTGGCCTGATCTGCTAATTGGTGGGGCGATCGCTTTGATGATTTTGAATGGCGCCAGATTAATTGTGCATGAGGCTCGAATTGAACTCTCTCGCCCACATATGAATGCATCAACCGAGTAATACTTGCCTGGCTTGATTCAGTTTGATCGCCAGATAATCCGAGCCGCCTCGATCGGGATGTAATTTTTGCATTAACTGTCGATGTGCCGACTCTATCTCTTCTTTGGTGACCGGATCACTTAAGCCCAATATTTGCAATGCCTCCAGACGATCCATCGTATCTTGAAATCCGCTTGAGAAGGCATTTTTCTGATCATCGGACTGTGAGTGCGGTTGACTGTTAAACCTTCTTTGAAAGTAGGCCTGAAGCAACTGCGCAGCCTTGGGATCCTGTTGCCAACATTCGTCATATAACTGCTGGCATTGAGCGTGCGTCAACTCAGATAACGTTTGCTGCTTAAATTGTCCTTGTCGAATGTCACCATCCATTTCGCCAGTGTGTTGATCAAGCCACATCACCAGCGTGTCGGTGATCACTTGACTTTTTCCTCGGGGGGACGCTTGATTGTATTGGCGTTGAATCACTTTTTGTATAAGAGGTGCCATACGAATCAGGCTGGGTAATGCCACACGCACTAGCGCAAAAAGCGCACCAACGGCTGCGGTGATCCAGTGCGCTCGGCCACTAAGCGCTAAAAGAACAAGCACCACTGCGGTGACAATTAAAATGGTTTGTAGTTTCTGTTGTCTAGTGTGATGTTGCATTTTCTTGATAAAATACATACCACCAAACAGGGCAACAGCTATCAATAAGATAATAAATATTTGACTCAAACCTCAGTCCCTCAATTGTTCGATCAGGCCGCCAATACGTTTTTGTTGTTGTGGCGTGAGTTGTTTAAATGCGTTCTTACCACCTCGCGCATATAAACTCACAGCGGCTAACAACAGTTTCAATCGCTCGGCGCTCTGAGCATCGAACTGAGCGAAGGCACCACCGGATAATTTGGCCATTTGCTTGTAAGCCTGTTTGACAAGGGGATCATGACCTTCCTGAAACATAAATATAGGCACACGGTATAATTGCAACTGCCCGCTGAGATCATACAGCGGTTGAATCGGCTCTTCTAACGCATCGCCAATAAAAATAACAGCCTTGAGCGACACTTTGGCGCACTGAGATACTGCGTGGTGTAACACGTGATGAATTTGTGTGAGTCCAGCTAAACAGTGCACACGCAACATTTCTTCTTTAAGTGCGTCTCCATTTTGTAACCATGAGCTTGTCGAAAATTGATTGTGGCCGCGGTAATAGGCCAGTTGAACGGCAAGTTTTTCATTCTTGAGTACATCAAACATCTCTGCTTGATGGTGGCTAGCGATGTCCCAAGTCGCTTGTCTGCTGGCGGTGGCGTCTAGCGCAAATAGAATATGGGGTATCTGTTTCCCTTGTTTGGTGAGCTCTTGTGTTTGCTCTGCTTGTACTAAAAACTGTTCTATTTCCGTTTGATTCGACTTCTTTAACTGTTTACTCATGTTCAAAAAAAGCGATGAAATGTTCAAAATTAACGAGAAGAGAGATGAAACGCCAGCTTAACATGTTCCTATGTGAAGATTTATATCCTATAAACATATTTTAAAGACATCTTAACCAATTGTTTAATCGAGTAAATTGCATATTCTATTAGAAAATTGATTAGTAATGCTTCTCAAATACCTTAAAAAGTTAGAAAATCAATCCTTTTTAGACTGATCCAATTCATTCTGAGTGGTGTCAGTTGAGAAACAAATAGATACCTTATAAAACTTAAAACATAAATCATCAAATGACTAGGAGAGTGGGATGCCCGAAATTAGAGAAATTTTAATGAAGCCTGAAACCAGAGGAGCGATGCGTGCAGGCATGTATCAAATGAGACCACTGATCGTGGCCAGAGCGTTAATAAAAGCGATTGGCGCAGTGGGTTTTAACCGGGACAAATTCACTAAAGCAGTTCTGACTTCCCTGTGGGAGGTGTTTGGCGATCGGGAGGCAATCATCTGTGACGACAAGCGTATTACATTTAAACAGTACCGGGATCGTTCTCTGCGGTTGGCTAACGGTTTGAGAGATTTAGGTCTGGAGCCTGGCGATAGGTTTGCAGAGCTGCTTTACAATGGCCCAGAATGGTTTGAATGTATGGGTGCAGGTGGATTGGCCGGGTGTGCCATGCCGATGTTGAACTGGCATTTACGACCCAAAGAGTTAGTGGAATGCATCAATAAATCTCATGCAAAAGCGGTTGTTTTTGACGCCAGTTTTTTAGAAATAATCTTGGAAAATAAAGATAAATTTGAACAGGCAGAACATCTTATTCTGGTGGGTGGTGATGTGGTGCCCGAAGGGGTCATCTCTTATGAGGAGCTGATCGCTCACTCTAGCGACTATATTCCTGATGGAGACTTTCGTCCGGCCCCCGCACCTTTTAGCGGTGGCACCACGGGTACACCTAAGTTCTTAAATGTGGATGAAATGGGTGAGGTATTCGGTGACTCTGACGAGAAACGCCGCGGTGCCAGCAAAAAAGAGGTGGCTGCTTTAGGGTTAATGCATGCCAGTGCGCTTTATTTCTACAAAGTTGGGAAAATTCGTGATCCCTTTACAAAAAATATTCGGAGCTTGATTCCCGGTCCCCTGTATCACGCCGGTGTGCAAGTGGGCGTATTGCCATTTTTCCTCGGCGGCACGGTGGTGCCCATGCGTAAATTCACCCCAGAAGGCTTTTTGGAACTGATCGAAAAAGAGCGAATCAACTGGACCTTTGTCGCGCCCACAATGTTGGAGAGAATTTTAGCGTTGCCGGATGAAGTTAAATCAAAATATAACTTGAGCAGTATGGTGAGTTTGATTTGTGCCGCCGCACCTTGTCCGCCTGCGGTCAAAAAAGAGATTAACGAACTCTTTAAACAGCAAGGGGCAAAGGCGGGTGTGTTTCATGAGTATTACGGTGCGTCTGAGACCGGTTTGGTCACCATTCTGGCACCCGAGGACTATGAAGCAAAGGAAGAGCGTTACAACAGTGTGGGTAAAATCCGCGCCTCTGAATGTAAGATCTATGATATGGAAAACCACACCTGGGCTGAGGTGGGTAAAGAGGGGAAAGTGCTGGTACGTTCGCCTATGACCCTGGGTTTACAGTATCAGGGACAAAAAGATAAAACCGAGGAAGCATTCACTCACATCGATGGCAAAGCTTGGTACGATGACGGCTTGATTGGCTATGTGGATGAAGATGACTTTCTATATCTCACTAGTCGTGCCAAAGAGATGATTATCTCCGGTGGGGTGAATGTGTTCCCGAATGAGATTGAACATGTGATCAAGCTGCATCCGAAAGTTTTCGATGTGGCGGTGATTCGTGCACCCGATGCAGATTTAGGTGAAGTTCCTGCTGCGGTGATCCAATTGAAAAAAGGAGAAGCTCTCACGAATGACGAGGTTTTACAATTTTGTAAAGACGAAGGTTTATATGGATTTAAAATGCCTAAAATTGTGGACTTCGAAGAAGAGCTGCCAAGACAACTATCAGGCAAGCTAATTAAACGCGCATTGGAAGAGCGTTATTGGGAGGGCATTGAGAAACTCGGATAACTCTTTTTAGTTCACGCATCCATCCTGTATGCAGATAGAAAGGTCAGCGTTTAGCTGGCCTTTTATTGTGTGCCCCACGTCCCCGTGATTGGTTACGCTTGTCTTTAGTACTAAATTGGCAGCGTGGATCGAATAGAGTTAGCTTCTGAGATCACTCTTTGCACCAGCTCTTCCACAGTGGGCACATCTTCAATTAATCCTTGCACTTGACCGATCAATTGCACACCCTTATCTAGATCACCTTCAACTATGGCTGCCATAATGGCTGGTCCTGCACGTAGCGCCGTGGAAAACATGTCTGCATCCTCAGGAGTCTCTTGGATGTATTCTATGGCGCTACGAGTTTCCATAATACGGCAAGGCATACCATCGAATTTTGTCGTGTAAATGGTGTCGCTAATACTTCTGTCTAATATCGCTTGCTTGGTATTGTCATGCACAGGACTTTCCTTTGTTGAGGCAAACCGAGTCCCCATGGCGATGCCGTCTGCGCCAAGCGCCAATGCTGCCATGAGACCACGGCCATCGCCAAAGCCGCCTGCTGCGACGATAGGCATATCTACAATGTCCGCAAGTCTGGGTATGAGTACCAGTGAAGTGACATCACCTCCATGAGCCGCCGCTTCATGGCCAGTGACCAACAGGGCATCGACACCGTATCGACTCGCTGCCAGAGCATGGCGTTCGTTCACTACCGTTGCAATCACTTTTCCCCCATAGGCGTGAGCTTGCTCCACTATCCAATCGCCTTTACCCAAAGAAAAATTAATCACGGGTACTTTTTCTTTTAACGCTAAGGCAACGTTTTCTTTCGCGCCCGGTATCATTAAGGAGGCACCAAAACCGAAAGGTTTATCCGTTAATGATTGCACTTCATGAATGGCGGCCAGCGCCTCTTTCTGGCTCATGGTACCGCTGGCGAGAATGCCGAGTCCGCCAGCCTGACTCACCGCTGCAACCAATTTGGGAACAGAGATCAGAGACATTCCAGGTAACAAAACAGGGTATCGAATGTTAAATAGTTCTGTAATTTTTGTCTTCATGGTTTTCTAATCTCATTGGCTGACATTTTTTTGAACTAATTATTAGTATGGAGTACACATAAAGTCGGCACCACGGCGCGCTGTTGTTCATCACCTTAGCCGATTGATTTAAAGCATCATAACAGCTCATATGGGTATTTTATAAATCCTTTTCTATCAATTCAATATTTTCACTTAAATCTTTCTCGTGGGCTTTTAATTCTTTAATTGAATTTGTGTTTTTGTATTTGGTTAATATGCTTGTCCCGAAGGCAGCTATTCCAGCACCGACTGCTGAGGAAACTGAAATTGGATTTACCAGTGACGGGTTCATCAAA
>JBGTSY010000028.1:0-20062 GCA_041940025.1 Thiotrichaceae bacterium
TTAGACGCACAAAGATGACTACTGAAAAGTAGCATACTAAAAACTCGAAAAAGTCCCCTATCTCTCACTAAACTGATCGCCATGCGCCTCACTGTCTGATACCTTTAAAAAACCCTTGAGAGGACACTAGTAGCGCATCCTGTATTCCCGTCGCCATTGCGTTTTTTTTATCGCCAAGGAGGTCTGTATTTGATAAGCACATTGATGAACGATGACAGGTTCAAACAAGCGTAAACCAATGTTCCCGGAGTTAGTCTCATTCAACCTATCGGCAACACGATGAATTTCCAGTAGAGAATTGGCCCGATTTAGAGATGCCACCCCGTTCGCCGAGGGCTAAGCACCAGAACAACATTCGTCATACCTCTCAAATAGTGCCATTCACACCTTTGGAGAATGATCCGATTAGAATTACGGCAACCAGATAGAGGACGCTCTATAATCTACCATTGCCGATCCTAGTCGTCCCTAGTTGCCACATATTACTGCTCTATACTGAAAAATAGTGAATATTGGATTCATCGTAACCGGCTACTTAGAATTAGAAGCAAGCATCTCATTAGTTGTACCGTCCTTGCGATCTCAGGTAACACAGGACAACACTTCTGACAGTTCTACTGACTTCATCTCTTAACTCACTGAATACCACAGTCGGTAGGGAATGGCTCCCTAAATTTATTGGAATAGACCGGCTATTAATTTCTAAGGTTTTATTTTCAGCTAAAACTCTGGGATCAAACAGGAATGGATCGACTCCTCGCCTGGCACTTCACGTGCTAATGTTCTTACAGCCAATTCCGCTTCGGTTAGTTTGAAATTATGGGTATGCATTTTTTCAATCGGCACCTTACCCTCTTCAATCACTCGAATGGCATTCTGATATCCACTGGTGGTGACGCCGATGGCGCCTTTGATTGTTATCTCTTTAATCACTATCCAATCTGAGATCCAATTTTCAATAGGCTTAAATCCTTTGGTGCCCGCCAGTACAATCGTGCCACCTTGCTTCACATAACCCAATGCCTCAGCAACGGGCTTAGTCGCATAGGAAGTGACATCAATCACAATATCAGCACCACCGTCTGTATACTTTTGAATCTTACTGGTGGCATTTTCATTTTCCACATCCACAGTGTGATCTGCTCCAAACAGTTTGGCTATCTTTAATTTTTCAGCGTCTGCTTCCAAACCAGTGACGACTATGTTCTTCGCGCCAGCCAGTTTACATGCAATCACACAGGACAACCCGCGCTGACCGGGCCCCATAATCACCACCGTATCTCCTGGTTTGGTATCTGGAATTTCCACACCCCAACGAAATCCGGCGCCCAAAGGATTGAAAATCACGGCTAACTCGGCAGGCACATCCTTACTGACTTTGTGTAACACACTATTGGGATCGAGAAACATGTATTGGGAATAGGCACCCCACATGCCGTGTTGTTCTTTTAGGGGAATGTACGAATAAATGCGCCGTTGGTGACACAAATGATATCGACCAGTCAAACAGGTAGAACAGTGGTGACAGGACAACATGGTTTCTACGGCCACGCGATCTCCCACATCCACTCCCCATCTTTTTGCAGCACGATCCCCTATCTTGGCAATGATGCCCAGCGGTTCATGACCCGGAACCGCAGGAATAGGGGTGCCCAACTTACCCGCCAGCTGTTCATAATCACTGCCGCAGATCCCACATGCCTCCACTTGAAGCAGTGCAGAATCCTCATCTATATCAGGGATCTCTAGTTCATAGGGCTCAAGGGTATTGATATCCGTTTGCACCATAGCTAATGTTTTACTTGGTAAGATCATGCCCTTCTCCTTGTCATTTGTTTGTCGATCTAATCAATCTCAATAGCCTACTAATAGAGACTGGCTTGTGGCAGTCATGTGCTTTAGTGACAATTATCAAGTTCTATCCTTTGATTACCAATTTAAATACAAAACAATTACTTTCCCATAAATCAATTCCATAACGGCCACACAACTATCGAATAGCAATGATACTAATGGCTTTTGCTCAATTAACTGCATTTATAAATATAGTTAATCGTCTTTAAATGAATCAAGGCGATAAACTCATGGAAGCACTCCGAAGCTTTTTGCTGTTGAATCGATTGAATGCCACCAATGTTTCTCTAGTGATTTATATCCCTTATTGAGCAACTAATTAAAAATAGAGTTGCAATTGACTTCACCTAATAGTGAAATCAAAGCACTACATTTTTCACTAAAGGTTCCTCAATTCTTGAACTCAGTTCTACGCAGATATTTACAACCTAATAATCTAATAGACAAATAAATTTATAAGGATAACGATTATGGATGAAACAACACACTGTCGTGTCAAGTTGTTGTCGAAAGAAGAGGCACTTGCTGCCGCTCAGGAAGCCGGAATTTCTCCAATGATGGCGGATTTAAACGTATTTCGTGCTTTGCTCCACCACCCTAAATTAGCCGGCGCGCTCAACACACAACTTTCCATGTTAATGGGGCTTGGCAATGTATTAGATCCTCGATTGCGTGAGTTAATCATTATGAGAATTGGCTGGGAGACGGGCTCTAACTACGAATGGACACAACATTGGCGTGTTGCAAAAATGCTAGGCATCCCTGAAAACGATCTTTTGTGCGTTCGCGATTGGACAAAGGCGGACTGTTTTGATGCTGCAGATCAAGCGGTATTGCAGGCAACGGATGATATTTTACAAGATGGTAAAGTTTCCCAACAGACCTGGTCACAACTGGAAAAGACCCTGAATGATGTGCCAAAAATCTTAGAAGTGGTGATTGCCATCTGTAATTGGCGTACATTTTCCCAATTATTAATGAGTCTTGAGATACCTTTAGAGGAGGATGTGCAATCTTGGCCACCGGATAGTCTGATGCCCGCTGCCGCGAGTTAAAGCGATAAGCACGGCCCACAAGACTGTGCCTATCGCTGTTCGATAGACTATAAATAGTAGACAAAAGGCTCTATACAATTCGATAAACAATCGATCCTTTGGCGATTTGCTTATTTGTATCTGCCGTAAACACATCAATGCTACTAAAATTTAGCTCCTTGCCACGTTTGATACAGTGAGCCTCCGCGACTATGTCCTGACCTAAAGCTGCAGATAAAAACTGCACATTTAAGGTCACAGTGGAGGCTTTTGCCCCTTTCTTTTCTGTATCATGCCCCATCCAAACAGAAAGTGCGCCGGTTAAATCAATCAAACTACTGATCACACCCCCATGATATGCATTACCTCCCCCGGCTAGTTCCTGACGAAACGGAACAAGAACCTTTGCATAATCTTCTTTGGTATCCACCACCTCCACACCTAGTAATTTTTGAAATGGCACCATCGGATACATCTCTTTAATCATCTCTGAATAAGGTTTTGACATTGCTAGAACTCCCACTTGTTATAGTCGTGATGGTTTATATTGGTTTGACGCATGACAAACGCCGATTATTGTAAAGTGTGCAAACAAACTTAACTTGTCACTTGAAGGGAAGCAAGCATGAAAAAGATTAATGAAAATAAAGTCGACTATATTTATTTATAACCTCTATACAGTTGTTTCTTCTGTTTTAATTTTCTGCTTTAATCTGCATGTATAGGTATATCTATTGAATAAGAGATGAATAAAAATGCGTCAGATTATGGTTCGCAGTTTCTGTTTTATGCTGATCCTCGGTGGCCTCACTGCCTGTGCCACTCGAGAGATCCCCTGTGAAGGAAAAGACAATATAGAGGTGGTGTGCTCATTCGATAACCCGGAAGATTTTGCCGTTATTCCAGACAGCGATTTTTTGATTGTGAGCGAATACGGATTTAAACACGCCAATCAACCCAGCCCGCTCTCCATGTTAAACGTCAAAACACGTGAAAAACATATTTTGTTTCCTTCTCAAGCCCATCCCCAGACCGCAGACACTCAAGAGACCGGTTGGGGTGATGCTGACTGTACCATGCCTACCGCAGACACATTTAGTCCTCATGGGCTACATTTGACGCGTCGTGACGGTAATCGATTGCAGCTTTTGGTAGTCAACCACGCCGGCAAGAATGCGGTGGAATTTTTTGAGATCTTAGTAGAGGAAGACGTTCCCCGCGCCCTCTGGCGCGGCTGTGTCAATATCGACAAAGATATCGTACCCAACAGTGTAAAGTGGTTGCCTCAAGGAGGTTTCTTAGTCACTCACATGGGTGGCGATCTGTCTAAAATCGATGGTGTCATCACCTCTGCCCAGGGACTGCTGGGTATGGATACGGGCTACGTATTACGTTGGGACAGTAAAAATGGCATCAGACGCCAGCCTGGTGGCAACGGACCGATGCCCAACGGTATTGAAGTCTCACCTGACGGTCAATATATGTATCTCAATATCTATTTTGCCAGTGAAGTGAGAAAAATACGTATCGATAACGGCGAACTGGTTGCAACGGCGAAGGTGACACATCCCGACAATATCAATTGGGGCGCAAACAATAAACTGCTTGTGGCCTCTCAATCGCCAAGTTTCCTCGACATGGCTCAGTGTTTTCAAATTAAGGGTAAAAGTTGCGCGGTACCTTTTAATGTAGTTGCCGTGGATGCAGATACGATGGAAACCAGTATTGTATTTTCCTCCACTGGTGCCCCACTGCCGGTGGCGACCGCCGCTGCCTATCATGATAACCGACTCTATACAGGCACTTTCGCTGGCGATCGAATCGGAATTATTTCAGGTATCTCTCTATAAATCACTGCTTAACCTACCCTGCTGCTGAGCGCCTTGGCATCAACTCTTCTTCAGAAGTGGCAGGTGCAAATTCGTACTCCTGCAATCGTAACTCCTGTATGTGTTTTCGAAATTGCCGCCCAGACCAGGGCCAGGAAATAGGATCACCATTTTTGTCCAAATACCAGCTGTGACATCCAGAAGCCCAGATAGTGGTGCGGGCTGCGGCCTTGAGTTGTTCATTCAGTCGATTGGTGATCTCTGCCTTTGGTGCCATCGCTTTAAATGTTCCTTTCATATACTCACCAATAAATTTCATGATGTAATCCGCCTGACTTTCGGCAACGGAAATCACTGAAAAATTGCCTATTGGACAGTTTGGTCCGAGTAACATAAAAAAGTTTGGGAAATTCGGCAATGCTAATGAACGATAACTGTCCACACCCTCTTTCCATGCCTCTTCAAGGGTGAGGCCATTGACACCTTCCATATGCGGAAGCTGTTTATCCACACCTGGGTAGAATCCGGTCGCTAAAACGATAATATCCAACTTTATGTGTTCACCTGTTTTTAACAACACACCTTCAGCAGTGATGCACTCGATTGGATCCGTCACTAAAGTTACGTTTTCTTTTTGCATGGCTGGATAATATTCATTAGACATGACTAAGCGCTTACATAAAGGTTGATAGCTCGGTGTGAGCCGTTCCCGTAAAACCGGATCAGATACCTGATTTAAGTTATATAAGCAGGCTCTATTGACTAACCGACGCTGCCAACCATCCTTTTTAATTGCCCCTCCGGACAACAATTCAAATCCCAAACGGAAACCGTGGTGGTAAAGCTTATTCAATAAAGGAACTCGATTAAGTATCTTTTGATGTAAAGGGGAATAGGCTGGATTGACTAACGGCATAACCCATTGAGCAGTGCGCTGAAACTGATATAACTGTGAGGCCACTTCAGAGAGCGGTGCAATGGTTTGAACTCCTGATGAACCTGTACCGATGACACCAATGCGTTTATTCTTCAGCTCCACCGAATGATCCCAGCGTGACGTGTGGAATATGGCACCGCCAAAAGAATCTATTCCATCGATGTCTGGCATTCTGGGCGTATGCAAAATACCACAAGCTGAGATCAGTATGTCGGCAACGTCGGTTTCGCCGTCCTCTGTTTCTAGGCACCATTGATCCTTATAAAATTTTGCGTTCGTTAATTTCTTATTAAATTTAATATGGGGTAAAAGTTCATGCTTCTCAGCAATACCCTTAAAGTAGCTTAAAATCTCCTTACCACCTGAGAATGTATGACTCCAATTTGGATTCAAATCAAAAGAATAGGAGTAATAATGGGAAGGCACATCACATGACAAGCCAGGGTAAGTATTTTCTCGCCATGTTCCCCCGAGTGATGAGGCCTTTTCCAGCAGAGTAAAACTTTCAATTCCTGCCTGTTTTAATCGAATGCCCATCAACAATCCAGACATGCCTGATCCAACAATGCAAACCTTTGGCGCTCTATTGATACTCGTTGAAGCTTTCATGGCTACCTTACCCTTTATTAGTTAACTGCTATAGTTTTTCCTTATATTCCACAAGTGCCTACCCATTATCTCAGCACAGACTTTAGATTGAGAAAAATAGAAGTGCATAGAACATAACATAAAGCTTCGAATGATTTTCAAAATAAAGACCAAAGATAAACTTTTTTATTGATTGGCTCCTCGATGAAATAAGTATCCTTTATGCCTAAACAACGATGCTTTCTATGACAATATGCCTCTCAATATGTTATTGATAACCAGCAGTTCGTTTATTATTTGTTTCTTCCTGACATTAGTTTGCAGTTGGCAGGTATACACTCTATAGCCGGCATCAATGTTTCTGATAAAGAAATATTCTATTCGCAACAGGGAGCCTATCCATGGCGGGAAAACACACCTTCGTTCATGCACTTGAGCAAAACGCAAAACATATACAGGGCGCACTAGCGGTAGTTCAAGGCGATCGTTTCCTCACCTTTCAAGATCTCAACCATCAGGCCAATCGAATTGCTCATGGTCTGATAAACTTAAACATACAACGGGGAAACAGTATTGCGCTTTGCCTGACCAATTCTATTCCCTTTATAGAATCCACTTACGGGATATGGAAAGCCGCCTGTGTCAGCGTGCCACTTAATTATCGCTTTAAAGACGAAGAACTAATTAATGTATTAGAAAACTCAGACAGCATTGGTGCCATTGTTGAAGAAGAATTCATGGATTCCTTTTTAAGAATTCGCTCGCAATTACCTAAGTTGAAATTCATTATCCAGGTTGGCAACCGGCAGACAGCGGTTAAAGATATTCTGAGCTATCACCACTGGCTCAACACACAACCGAAAAACAAACCCAAGCTCAGTTGGCCAGAACAGTCAGACGATGACATTGGTTATAACATCTACACAGGTGGTACAACAGGAATGCCTAAGGGTATCTCTTATAATGAAAAGGCAATGATTCAATCCACATTAGAAGGCTTCAGTGGCAGCGTGCCCGATATTTTAAAGCAGATTTCTCGGGCCAAAGGCAGCTCTTTTGAATCCGTACCAGGTAGCACATTTCTTAAAAGCGGCATCGGTCGAAGAATTATCGGCGCCAAAATCACGGCATCCATAGTCAAGTGGCTCATGTTGCACATGCCCACGAGCTACCGCTCTCGCCCTGCAAAGCGCCTGGCCGGTAATCTGCGGGTGCTGATCGTTAGCCCGATGATGCACTCTTTAGGCTGGGTGCTTGGTTTCACACTACCAAAGTTCGGCGCCACTATATTTCTATTAGAAGGCAAATCCTACGAACCTGAAGAAGCCTTAAAGCTCATGGAGCAAAACCATATCGCCATCTTAGGCGCGATTGGAGATGCCACTCTCAAACCCTTATTGGCTGCGTTAGATCGGCAGCCATACGATCTCAGTGCACTACAGGGCATTTTTGCTTCGGGCATGCCCACTTCCGCTGAAGTGAAAAAAAGACTGCTTCAAGAATATATGCCCAACTGTCGCTTCATGGATTTTATTGGGGGATCAGAGCTGACCGGAATGGCATTTCGTTTCTATACAAAACATGACACGGAATTCAATAAATCCTCCTTCCCGGTCAATGATCGTGTGATGATTTTGGATCCGCTCACCGGCATAGCCGTCGCGCCCGGCGAGGTAGGCGAATTGGCGCGGCGTACTGACAACTTGCCAAATGGGTACTACAAAGATCCAGAGAAAACAAGACAACTGATTCGTTATTACCATGGACAAAGTTGGCTCATGAGCGGTGATCTCGCCCAATTGGACGAAGATGGCACATTCCATTTTGTGGGCCGAGGCTCAGAGTGTATCAATACCGGCGGGGAAAAGGTCTATCCAGAAGAAGTAGAAAACCTATTGCTCAAATTGCCTGGGGTGAAAATGGCGGGAATCACCGCCACAGCGGATGACAAATGGGGCGAGCTGGTCACCGCAGTGATTCAATTAGATGGAACTAATCATCTTAGCGAGCAACAAGTAATAGATTACACAAAAGACAAAATTTCAGGATACAAACGGCCGAAACGAGTCATCTTTGTGGATGAGTTTCCCACTACTTTAATTGGAAAACCACACTATCGCGCTTTACGTGAGCTGGCTGCCCAAACTGACATGACTGACATGACTGAACAGGTCATTGCCTAACCTGATGAGCGATGCACCTTAACAAACTTGTTGTCGTAGTAATACTGCTACAATTATGCGTCTAATAACAAATGAGGCGATCTGACGATTATCGTGAGGCTCCGAAAGAGCCTCATCTAGAGCGTTACCTGGACAAGTCTCGTCGCATGGAGTGGATAGATAGACGGGTCTTTTTTACCAGCGATACCTAACACCTAAATGCGATTATCGGCACTTGTCTATTCCGACTTCCATCATATACTAACTGGTTTCAGTAGCCGGTAATATATGTCACCAACAAATCGACATGCGCCCAATAATAAAGACATGTATGCGCTATTTCGCAATTTGAAAAATCAAAAGAAGATACTAGTATCATTGTTGTGTTCTATTTTAATTTTATTCTTATCTGACGGCTTACACACACCAACGCGCCATAGCCCCTGATCGAGAAATGGTGAGCTGAAACCTAATAAAGGAAAAGTTTGAAATGGGTAGTAATAAGGAAAGAGATATAGAAAAAACCTACTCTACATCTGAGTTTGTGGCAAAACTTCGTAGACTGGCTGATTGTATAGAAAACAATGAAAGATTTGAGATACAAATAGCAGGTGAAAGACTCTACGTGCCGGCAAGAGCCACATACAACATAGAGCACGAGCGCGGAGACTCAGCGGAAGAAATCGAGTTTCAAATAAAATGGTCAAATCCTTAAGTCCTATCCACTTCCGTTCTCACTAAGTGTTCTGAATGACAGACCTACTTCTACCTAGTGGCGGGACAATTAATTCAATGACACATTAATTGAGTAAACTGTTATGCCTATTCAATTTCAACACCCTTATATTTCGCGTCGTCATGTCGACATATTCATTATGATGCTCAATGTTTGCAAACAATGCTTTAAGATTTGCATCTTAGGGATCTAAGCCCATCCTACAACCTTTAAATGATAATGCGACAAAAATGATGGTTCGGTGGAACAATTGATCTGACTTAAATTAAGGCGCCTATTAAATAACACTCACTCGTAAAGAGCCAGCAATGCTGGATAAACCAATGGATGGCGTTAACCGCAACCGTTACAATAAATAGGGTTTGCCCATCCTAATCTGTGAGGGTGGGCTAAATCTTTTTATGATTAAGTTTGAAAAACGTTTAATTGACCATGTTTCACGACAACAATTATGTGGAGAGATCCCTATGCGCCACCTGCTGCCACCATGTCGACATCTAACCTGATCCAACAGAACTTTTTTTTTCAGTCGCTGACTGATTAGAATATCTGATGACCAACCTGGAATCATACCAGTTTTTATTAGGTGTCATAGTTGTTTTAGCGCTATTCATTGCCATTGTGGCATATATACGTACACCGGAATCAAAACGATGGACGCAAAAGCGTACAACGAAACAGCCCGGCGTTTCTTATGCTCCGATGTATACCAATAAAGAACAGTTTCAATTGGTAGTCAAAAACATAATTTGGGCTGTCCCGTTGCTGCTTTTATTACAATTTTGGATTTTTCCTAATCTCAGAGAATACTCCTCAAACGCGAACTGTTATAACTATGGTTCTGTTAACGGCATGCACCTAGTATATTATGGTATGCTTTCAGGTCTTCCTCTTGCTTCTGCTATTTGGGTGTTTTTGGCTGAGGGAATATCTGCAATTAGAGAGCTTAGAATTGGACAGCATCCACTGCCGAATAAAAAAACCTTTACACTCACACCTTACAAATATGGTAATAGTGTCAAGTTACGAGCATTGTTACTGTTTAGCATATTAGGCTTTATAATATCTTTATCCATCTGGGGTGGGTTCCAAGCCCATGAATTGACCACGGAAATCAAACCTTGTGCTGATAATAATGAGCTCGAAGAAATCGCACTATTCGCTTTTCCTTAACTGAGTGCCACCCATTGTTCAGTCACATACTGCCAATTGAGAATAAAACTCACCAGAAGTCTTGATTCGCACTACAACCCCAGTCAGCCGAATAAACGGAAATTAGCACACAAAGATGAGACGCCTCTGCCCGTCTTGACAGGCACCAATATGCTTATTTAAATTCACGCATATCGCTGGAAAAACCTGTACAAATCTTATCCCAATGCCAATTCACTGGGGCAAATAATGTGGTGCCACTATAATTGATCAGCACTTCGTCAGGCATTCTGTTATCGGATTGATTGGGGTATTCGTGTCTACCTCCTCCGCAAAAACGATCGTTGGCTGTGGCTCAATCCTTAAATATAGCTGAATCGGCTCTGTCTCAGTAGCTTGCCGTGACCGGACACACTGCGCAAATTCGCACCATTCACTTGCTTCTCTGAGAGATCTGACAAAGTTCGCTGAATATCGGCCCCCTGGTGCGCGGAAAAGAATGAAAATTGAATTATTTACCCCTTGCCTGATTAACGACATTGGACTGATTAATCCAGGAAAACACGCGTCTTCACTAATACGCCAACAACGGAACATGCAAAAATAATCAACGAAAGTAATAATAAAAGACGCCAGTAGGTTTGCAAACACGAAGTACCGGTGCGCCGTTTTTCATTGGTGCGCTACGACACACCAGCAGGTTCATGATAAACTTCACGCCTCATCCCAGCGGGGACGGCCATCAAGAGGTTTCAGGAAAGGAAATTGAGTTGGATAAAATTGAACACATATTGGAATCTGCTATTTTTCGGAGCCGATGGTTACTGGCACCGTTTTATTTGGGATTAATTACCAGTGTCCTACTACTGTTCATAAAATTTACACAAGAGCTCTGGCATCTGAGCACCCATGTCTTAACCGCTTCAGAAGGCGACGTCATTGTCGGCATACTCGCTTTGGTAGACATGTCATTGGTGAGTAGCCTGCTGCTGATGATTATTTTCAGCGGCTATGAAATATTTGTGTCTAAAATTGACGTCACCGATCATCAAGATCGCCCTGATTGGATGGGTAAGGTAGATTTTTCTGGTCTCAAATTAAAAGTGATTGGCGCTATTGTGGCGATTTCCGCAATCGATCTGTTGAAATCCTTTATGAACATACCAAAAATGGTCACACCAGAGCAGGAAAACGTGCTCATGTGGAAGGTAATTATTCATATGGCATTTGTAATTTCCGGACTAATCTTCGCCTACATGGATAAGGTTGCTGGCGATACTGTTAAACATTAAGAATCGCGACTGAAGCAGTGTACTAATAACTACTACTCCATAAATACTTTTGTTAAATTTTACAGTAGTCGCTATTTAAATAAATTGCTTGCAGTGATGAAACTTTCTGCCACCAGCTAACAGTAACATCCGAATTATTTCGTCAATACTACAGATCTATTTCATCGACACACGTGGTGGCTCTGGATCATTGGACGCGAATTCTCTCACTTCCAAACCAGGTTGCACATTCAAATCCTTCTCAAAGAAATGCGCTGCTGACAAGCCCACTTGATCGGGAAAAGTAAACTTGACTTCGAAGGCTATTTCTTTAAACAGGCGAGGAAAATCATTCAGCTCATAACCCATCTTCGGGCTCGAGCCTGCAAAATTCTCATACTCCCCTTTTGATTCAGAGTCATCCAGGTAGATCACATCTGCACTCACATCAAAATCTTCGGGTAGAAATAGTTCCACAATAAAATCCCAACCGTATGGACTGCTCATCCACATCCAAGGGTGATCATCGACATCAACTGCCATATCCTTTTCAAAATCACTCATTTTTCCGTCCACTAAAGCAAAGCCATGGGGATCTTTGGAGTGCGAACTGTTTACTTTAGCACCTTCAAGCTCCATAAAATCAAGCGCGACGTTTAAATGTGGATCGTGTAGGAAAATAGTCAGATACTGGATACCAGGAATATTGTCTGGAATAGATATGAGTGCTTCAAAGTTCAGACCCTGGTCATACAAATTCATCTGTGCTTTAAATGAAATTTCTGTACCCTTCGTAACCAAGCCCATTCTTAAAGTCACTGCGGTACGTACAGGACCATCCTTCACACCTACAGGGCGAGCAATCAAATGTTCTCTTGAATTGAGATGAATTCTAGGTGAGATAGGACTCAATATCTTCGTATCGAAAGTGGCGTATATGGCATCCACCATTCTCGTTCTTGGTTTGTCTCCTACCAACGTATAAAAGTCCTCAAACATTAAGTAATTCTCTTCTGTGGTATCGTATCCCCAAAAGGTAGTTTCCACCTTGGATTCAGTTTCATCATACACGACATAATCCACATCTGATCGCTGGGCGGAACCTTCTACTAAATAGGCATAACGAGCTTTACCGTTCCGCTCAAAGATTAACTCTTGTAATATTTGTCCATCCAACCCAGGCATCTCGGGTTGATATTGCCGGTCACCCGTATCTCTGAACATAAACACCAATTCATCGTTTTTATCTAGCGAGTTATCTTCTCCATCAATGGGCCCTTGACCACGTTGGTACACAAAGCCATAGATGTCGAAATCATCAAACTGATAGGGTATGGGCACTAACTTGCCTCCCCTCACAGCCATCACACTCATTGAATCGAATGACTTACCTAATTGCTTTGGTAACTCGCTGCCCTTTATCTCCACAGGATGAAGCCAAGAATAGTGGGTAAAACCCAATTGCTCGATGGCTGTCGCTAATTGCTCAGAACTCAAGTTCGCCAATATCTCCTTGTTTTTCGCTATATGGGTAGGATCCTGTTTAACCGCTTGCACCAATGAGTTCAATTCGTCGCTGCTCAGATAGGTTTGGATAGCATGAAGCGGGAAGGTAACAAAACACAAACTGCCAAGGAAAATAAAAACTAAAATAGATCGATTACTCATTTTGCACATAACGTTCTCCATTTGAATTCTATCGTCTTATGACACTACCAAATGTTAAGCTAGATAAAATACAACTGCATTCTGGCAAAACAATACTCCGTCTGAAAAATATCTTACATGGATTTTTTTTTCATGTCTGTGCGATTTTCTAAATACAGCATCAAAGTTTATTAACTACACATAAGTAATAGTTAAGCTGTTAAATGACCATTAAATAGCGTCTATGAAGATCCAAACTTACCAAGGCACTTTTTATAAACAATGTTTATATATTGTTCGCTAAGTCTTCATAACACACCTTTGGCAACCAAACTGGTGTTGAATCACTCCAAATATCTGCTCAAGCCTTGGGCGAATCTAAGAATATTCTCAATTCGCTCCACGCGCCTATTGCGTCAGCGAATGTGCAACACGAACACGCTTATGAGTAGACTTAAAAATATCCAGCGCCTTCTCTTAGGTTTAAGATTGTCGACCCGTATCGCCCCCCTCAGACACAACACTTCACCATACAATCATGCTTAGAGGAGCTGTGAATCATAAATATATGTGGCGCTTACGACGGCTGAGTGTCTAAGCCTGCTGCAACCTCATCTTCAATATGCAGATTCATACCCAAGTACGAATTGTTTCGATTTTAAGTAGAAGCCATATCAAACTTTCGTTGGCGTGTGAGTTGAGCGTAAGCCTGTGATATGACCGCTTGCTAACGGGACACTAATCCGCTAACTAAATGACATCAAAATAAATCAGAATAGAATCGACACGCATTCGTTGTATACACTTTTAACACTCACATCAATCAAAGCAGATTAGTATTGAACACCCTGTCCCTGCGTTGCTCTGTTATAGGGAGAAGTACAATCTATTACCTCATACATCTCGCTCTGAATAATTCAATCTAATGGCTTGCTTGCAAACGACCGGTTCTGACTTACATTTTTCTAGTCGACTAGGCTCCACGATTTCGTTCGGTTCAGCTAATAACATGCATCATGCTTTTGAAGTGGACGATTGAACCTAAGCAAAATAATCTCGTTACATCATGGCACCCTATGCCGTTTGCTTTGCGCTGATAACACGCCAGGCGGTGAGCGATAGAAACAACGTTGTTTTGCCAGCAAGCCTTACCGCACACTGCATGGCCTTTAGAATCGCAAAGACAAGTTAAAGAGCAGGGTTAATGTTGATGAACAAGCAGGATCGGCAGAGCTGGATTGGTGACTGGAAAACACATTCAATGGGTGATGGACCGAATACACAATGGATTCAGACAAACGGGGCGTCGTGTCCTTTGTGTGTTCTTGATGGGGCAGCGCTTGGCCCGACTCGCCGCGTCACTTCATTGCACTTGTTGCATGAAAGCGCGTTTGTGAAAAAAACGATAAATTGTGAACGAATCAACCGCTAAAGTTACTAATCTATAAATAAAAACTCACTACCGGTTGAAAAATATTCTTAGCTTGTTACCCTGTATTTGCGAAACAAGTTAACAGTTAGAAGGATTTATGTGTGGTATTGCAGGTGAATTACGTTTCGATAGTGGACAAGCTTCACCCGTAAAAATTGATCGGATGCTAGGTATCATGACGCCTAGAGGTCCCGATGGTTCAGGAATATTCTCTCAAGACGCGATCTGTTTTGGTCATCGTCGGTTGAAAATAATTGATCTCAGCGATCACGCTTCTCAGCCTATGGTGGACAATGAGTTAGGGTTAGTGATCGTTTTCAATGGTTGTATTTATAACTATTTAGAATTACGAATCAAGCTGAAAGAAAAAGGATACAGTTTTTACTCTCAGGGTGATACCGAGGTTATTCTAAAGGCCTACCACGCTTGGGGAAAAGATTGTGTTAAGCACTTTCATGGTATGTTTGCGTTTGCCATTTGGGAGAGGGATAGCAAACGCATGTTTATTGCTCGTGATAGATTGGGCATTAAACCCGTTTATTATGCAAAGAATCAGAGTTCATTTTTATTTGCATCCACGCTACCAGCCATTCTCGGGATAGGAGAGGCTGACACGTCTATTGATGCCGTTGCACTCAATTACTATATGAGCTTCCATTCTGTCGTGCCTGCGCCTCATACAATATTCAATGGTATAAACAAATTACCTCCAGCTTCAATTATGACTATTGAGTCAGATGGAAAAATGACGCAGGAAGTATACTGGGAACTCGACTATAGTCGTACAGAGGATGATCTAAAACGATCCGAGGCAGATTGGATTGACCTCACTCATGATGCACTTAAACTGGCAGTGAAAAGGAGACTGGTTGCTGATGTTCCTGTAGGGGTATTACTTTCCGGTGGTCTCGACTCTTCCTTGGTTGTAGGCTTGCTTGATGAACTAGGACAACAAGGTATCAGTACTTTTTCTGTTGGCTTTGAGGATGTCGCTGAAGAAGAAGGAAACGAATTTAGATATTCCGATATTATTGCCGATCAGTACGCAACCGACCATCATAAAATATTTGTCAATCATGCAGAATTGCACACAAACCTCTCTGCATGTATTAGAGCCATGTCGGAGCCGATGGTCAGTCATGACGTGATTGGTTTTTATTTGCTGTCCCGTGAAGTATCAAAGCATGTTAAGGTCGTTCAAAGTGGTCAAGGTGCTGATGAAGTGTTTGCCGGATACCACTGGTACCCTCCCTTAATGCACATCGACAACCTGAACGCAGTGGACGCTTATGCAGACGTGTTTTTTGACAGAACCTTTGATGAATACAAAACTATTATTCATCCTGATCTGGTTACCACTGATTATGCATCTCAATTTGTTACTGAGCATTTTTCTATGCCGAACGTTATCGATCCCATCGATCGAGCACTCAGGCTAGATACCCAGATCATGTTGGTAGATGATCCGGTCAAGCGGGTGGATAATATGACCATGGCGTGGGGACTGGAAGCACGGGTACCCTTTTTAGATCATGAGTTAGTGGAGCTTGCGGCAAAAATTCCTCCCAAGTACAAAGTTCAAGACGGTGGTAAATATGTGCTAAAAGAGGTTGCACGTCGAATGATTCCCCACGAAGTAATCGATAGGCCTAAAGGTTATTTTCCAGTTCCGGCACTTAAATATCTGGAAGGAGAATATTTAGATATGGCTAGGAACATTCTGTCACAAAATGTTGCAAGAGAACGTGGACTGTTTGAGCAAAACTATGTCGACATGCTATTCACTTCACCACAAGATCATCTCACTCCGCTTCGTGGCTCAAAACTCTGGCAAATAACCTTGTTAGAGTACTGGCTGCAGGAGCAGGGAGTATGAGCAACAAAAAAATTGAACCTGATTTTTATGATCTAGAACACTCACCTAGCTTAAAAAGTTGGGGCGAGGCTGCCGAATTACCTAAAGAAGATGTCGCTATTGAATGCGGGTGGGGGCGCCTACTCTTTGCGCATACTTTTAAAAGTAATAAAAAAATTGCAAGACAAATGCGTGAAGAAGCGAAAAATGCCCGAGATTTGGCGCTCTATGTGCGTGATCCCCAAGTTGTCATTTCTTACGCGCCGCAAGAACTTTTTATCGATCCTTCTTTTACCTTTCGCTTGATCTTGGAAAACTATAATCCGCTACAAACGGGTAAAGGCCAGTTTTCCATCCGTCTGATGCAAGCGGACGACGATATACCAGATATTAATCGTATTTATGAAACCCGTGGCATGGTACCAATTGATACCGAGTTTTTACAAGAAACATATAAAGGTCGATTCATTAAATATTGGGTGGTCATTGATAAAGATACAAATAAGGTAATTGCGGTATGTATGGGGATCGATCATAAGCTGGCTTTTGACGATCCGGAAAACGGCGCAAGTCTATGGTCCGTGGCGGTTGATCCGCAGGCCAAACATCCTGGTGTTGGGCTTCAACTCGTTCAGTATGTCGCCGAATTTTATCGACAACAAGGGCGCGCTTTCTTAGATCTCTCAGTAATGCATAGCAATGAGGAAGCCATCTCTCTATATAAAAAACTAGGGTTCATACAAGTTCCTGTATTTTGTATTAAGAATAAAAATATTATTAATGAAAAACTGTTTACCGGCCCAGAGCCCGATCAGGCGCTAAATCCCTACGCAACAATCATTATTAATGAAGCACGTAGGCGGGGTATCCGTGTGGATGTGTTAGATCCCGTAAGCAATTATTTTGAACTATCAAGTGGTGGCACAAGTATCGTCTGCCGTGAATCATTGACGGAACTGACTTCTTCTATTGCCATGAGTCGATGTAGTGACAAAAGGACAACAGTTAGACTATTAAGAAATGCAGGTCTAAAAGTCCCGAATCAGCATGTTGCCTGCAAACCATCAACCAATCAGGAATTCCTGCAAAAATATGGTTCTATAGTTGTCAAACCATCGGTGGGTGAACAGGGCGCCGGCATTACAGTGGATGTCCGAACCAAAAATGAACTGGAAACCGCGGTTAACTATGCGAAAAAGGTGTACCGCGATGTATTACTCGAAGAGATGGTGCACGGCCAAGATTTACGCATCATTGTTATCAACTATGAAGTGGTTGCTGGTGCCATCAGAAAACCACCAACGGTGATAGGAGATGGAGAACATACTATTTTACAACTTGTGAAAAAACAGAGTAGGCGCCGAGAAAAAGCGACTCAAGGCGAAAGTAAAATACCGGTTGACGGCGAATTAAGAAGAACAGTACACAACGCAGGATACATACTGGATGATATTCTACCAAAAGGTGAAGAATTGAGAGTCCGTCGCGCTGCTAATCTTCATGTTGGCGGCACCATACATGATGTGACTGATCAACTTCATCCTAACTTGATCGACGCTGCCAAACGAGCCGCACATGCGATAGATATTCCTGTGACCGGTTTGGATTTTATTGTTTCCTCACCTGCTAGTCCTGACTACGTCATTATAGAAGCAAACGAGCGCCCTGGATTGGCCAATCACGAGCCACAACCGACCGCCGAACGATTTATAGATCTACTATTTCCGCAAACTGTGGCTAGAAAAATATGACATTAAACATCGACAAAACATACATGCAAGATACTTTGACTCAGCTGTTAAAGCTTCCAAGTCCAACGGGGTTTACAGATCAAATTGTACATTTTGTTGGCGAAGAGCTGGAATCTTTAGGCGTCCCTTTTGAACTAACAAGACGAGGAGCCATTCGTGCGACGCTGGCGGGAAAGCAGCGCTCACCTGATAGAGCCATCGTCACCCATTTAGATACACTGGGCGCGATGGTTAGAGAATTGAAACACAATGGGCGACTAAGCATTGTCATGATTGGCCACTGGTCAGCGCGTTTTGCCGAAGGAGCAAGGGTCACTATTTTTACTGACAATCATTCTTATCGTGGCACCATATTACCATTGAAAGCATCCGGTCACGTCTATAACAAGGAAATTGATACCCAGCCCGTGTCTTGGGAGAATCTAGAGATACGAGTTGATGAAAAGGTCCAAGACAAAGAAGGCTTAAAAAAACTTGGCTTTAATGTTGGAGACTATGTAGCCGTCGATACTGATCTCGAAATCACAAAGAGTGGTTTTATTAAAGCACGCCATTTGGACAATAAGGCAGGTGTCACCTGTCAACTGGCCGCAATCAAAGCGATACAAAGCGCCAACATCGTGCTACCGGTAGATTGTCATCCGCTCTTTACAATTACCGAAGAAGAAGGAACCGGCGCCTCTTCTGTATTACATGGTGATGTCGCATCTATGGTAGCCATTGATAATTCAACCGTTGCAGTAGGACAAAATTCTAAAGAGGACACTGTGATCATCTGCATGCGTGATCAAGGGGGCCTATATGATTATCATCTAACCCACAAGCTAATTAAATTGTGTGAAGAAAATAACATACCCTTCGTGCGTGATCTATTTAGACACTATCGATCCGATGCAACCTCTGCGTTGTCTGCCGGAAATGATATTCGCACAGCGTTGATTTGCTTCGGTCTGGACGCATCACACGGATATGAGCGAAGCCATATAGATTCATTAGTGTCTTTAACAGAGTTAATTTGTGCCTACATGATGAGTGAAACGGAGATCTCACATGATAAGAACAAACTCGGACCGCTAGAAGGTTTTCCGCAGCAGTTTGAATAAAAGACTATAAATCAGCGTGTGGTTCTGCTTGTTATTAAAGCAACCGGGGAGATAAGTAACGATCACCAGATAAGAACTCGAAGCCTTTACCGGCAACATACATGAAAGTTTCGACGCAGAAAAAGCGCTCAGTGAATTCAGCTAGATGTTGAAGAGCATCATCGTAGAAGCCGCCTTAAGTACCGAGTTGAAGCCCCTCTTGCACCGCGAAAGACTTTTAACACGATCTGAAGATCTGTTATTGCAGATTGTAACCTCATATATTTGTTTGGTTTCAGTTTTACTCGCCCATTAAAAAACCCCCGACGGTTTCCCATCGGGGGTTTCGAAATAAATGCCTGGCAGTGTCCTACTTTCACATGGGGAGACCCCACACTATCATCGGCGCAAAGCAGTTTCACTTCTGAGTTCGGGATGGGATCAGGTGGTTCCCACTTGCTATGGCTACCAGACAAGCCGGTTAAGTGATTGCGTACAACCACTCAGAAACTTGGATGTTGCGATACCGCTCTTAGTCAATGTGTCCACATTTACAAATTACTTTGGCGTTATATGGTCAAGCCTCACGGGCAATTAGTACTGGTTAGCTTCACACATTACTGCGCTTCCACACCCAGCCTATCAACCTTGTGGTCTTCAAGGGCCCTTCAGGAGGATCAAGTCCTCAGGGAAATCTCATCTTGGGGCCGGCTTCCCGCTTAGATGCTTTCA
>JBGTSY010000029.1:0-16771 GCA_041940025.1 Thiotrichaceae bacterium
GCTGAAGGTGACCAAAGAAACCCCAATGAAACCTATCAACCCCATTATTTAAGATGTGATGAGGACAATCACTTTATTCCCGACTATGCAGCCATTCCAAAAGCTGTCCTCAAGCGGACGCAGCTCCTCTATCTCTGCTCTCCAGGGAATCCCACCGGCGCTGTACACGCCCTGGAGCAATTGCAATCACTCATTGAAATGGCACAGAAGTACAACTTCGTCATTGCTGCGGATGAATGCTACTCAGAAATCTATTTTGAAGACCGAGGCGCACCGCCGGGGTTGCTGCAAGCAGCCGCAAAGATGGGCCATTCCGGATTCGCTAACTGCTTGGTATTCAACAGCTTATCAAAAAGATCCAACCTGCCGGGCCTGCGTTCCGGGCTCATCGCTGGAGACGCCAAGTTGATTGAACAATTGCGTTTATATCGCACCTATCAGGGTGCCGCCATGTCTCCCCTAACCCAAGCAATTTCCATTGCGGCATGGTCCGACGAAGCCCATGTGATAAAAAATCGGTCGTTATATGAGGAAAAATTCTCTAAGATCCTGCCCATGCTTGCAGAAGTGATGCAGATCACCAAGCCAGATGCGGGTTTCTATCTGTGGCCTAACCTTCCCGGTGACGAGGTACAATTCACGCAACAGTTATATCAACAACAGGGGGTCGCGGTGCTACCGGGTCGTTATCTCAGCGCCACAGATGGAATGGGTGCGGCGGGTGCAAAGCATGTTCGCATCGCCCTAGTAGCCAAACTATCAGACTGTATCCAGGCGGCAGAACGCATTCAAATCTTCTGCCGCCAAAACTTCTAGCCAACCGAATTTTTCAATTTAAATCAGTAGGAGCCCATTATGGCGACCATGCAAGAAACCATTGAACAGGCATTTGAAAATCGCGCTCAATATTCCCCCGACTCGATGCCCCAGGACGTGATTTCTGCCATCAAACAGACCCTAGAGTGCATTGACTCCGGTGAACTAAGAGTGGCAGAGAAAATCGACGGCGACTGGGTGGTGCATCAGTGGGTAAAAAAGGCGGTACTGCTCTCTTTTCGTATGCATGAAAACGTGCCTATAGAAGGCGGCTATACGCGATTTTTCGACAAGGTGCCCCTCAAATATGCAGAGCTGGATGCCGCGCAATTTGAACAAGGCGGTGTACGCGTGGTGCCGCCCGCCACTGTGCGATACGGCAGCTATGTGGCACCCAATGTGGTGCTCATGCCCTCCTATGTGAACATTGGCGCCTATGTAGATAGTGGCACCATGGTAGACACCTGGGCCACGGTAGGCTCTTGTGCACAAATCGGAAAAAATGTACACCTGTCCGGCGGAGTCGGCATTGGCGGTGTCTTAGAGCCCTTGCAAGCCAATCCCACCATTATTGAAGACGACTGCTTCATTGGCGCGCGCTCCGAAGTGGTTGAAGGCGTCATTGTCGAACAAGGCTCTGTGATCTCTATGGGTGTCTATCTCGGTCAAAGTACCCGCATCTATAACCGGCTCACGGACGAAATCACTTACGGACGTATTCCTGCTGGCAGTGTGGTGGTGCCTGGCAATCTGCCGTCCAAAGAGGGCAAATACAGTCTCTATTGCGCTGTCATTGTTAAACAGGTGGATGAAAAAACTCGCGGAAAAGTCGGCTTAAATGAACTGTTACGGGAAATAGAATGATACAGCTGTACGGTATAGCTAACTGTGACTCGGTGAAAAAAGCGCGGCGCTGGTTCGCCGATCATGACATCGATATTGAGTTTCATGATTTTAAAAAGGAAGGCATCAAGCAAACTCTCTTGAGTCAATGGTGCGATCAAGTAGGCTGGGAAATTTTAGTCAACCGCCGTGGTACCACTTGGCGCCAATTGTCTGAAGAGGATAAAACCGACCTCAACAAAAAGCGCGCCTGCACACTAATGGCCGCCAATCCCAGCCTCATTAAACGTCCAGTGATCGCACGCAACGGTCAACTATGGGTTGGCTTTGACGAACAGAGCTATCGAGAATTTTTTCTCTCATGACTGATAAACTTCCCGACACCGTTGAATTGGCAATGCAATTAATGCGCTGCCAATCAGTGACACCAGAGGATGCAGGATGCCAAGAAATCCTTATCACACGGTTGGAAAAAATCGGATTTAAAGTCACTCGTCTGCCTTTTGGTGAAGTACACAATTTCTGGGCACAGCGCGGAGCCGCCTCCCCTGTGATAGTCTTTGCGGGCCATACGGACGTGGTGCCACCTGGGCCGATAACAGAATGGACAAGCGATCCTTTTCAACCTGAGATCCGGGACGGACAACTCTATGGTCGCGGGGCCGCCGATATGAAGGGTAGCTTAGCCGCCATGGTCACCGCCTGCGAACAATTTGTCTCGGCCAACCCAAACCACAAAGGTTCGATCGCTTTCCTCATCACCAGTGATGAAGAGGGTCCCGCCATCAACGGGACCGTCAAAGTGGTGGAATGGCTACAACAGCAGAAGATCACCATTGATTACTGCATTGTCGGTGAACCCTCCAGCAGCCAGCATGTGGGGGACGTCATTAAAAATGGTCGTCGTGGCTCTTTAGGCGCCACCTTAACCCTGAAGGGCATTCAAGGCCATGTGGCCTACCCGCAACTGGCGCGCAACCCTATCCACCAAGCATTACCTGCGTTAACAGAGCTGACACAGATTGAGTGGGATCAAGGCAATGAATTTTTTCCGGCCACCAGCCTGCAAATTTCCAATATTTATGCCGGCACCGGCGCTACCAATGTGATTCCAGGAGACGCCAAAGTGTTATTTAACTTTCGCTTCTCCACCGAAGTCACAGCTGAAGCGTTGCAACAGCGCACCGAAGAGATCTTCAAGACACACCAACTGGAATATGATTTAGAGTGGACTCTCTCCGGCCAACCCTTTTTAACGCCAAAGGGAAAACTGGTAGAGGCGGTGACAAAATCAGTGAAGGAAGTCACCGGCAAGATGCCACAACTCTCCACATCTGGAGGCACATCGGATGGACGCTTTATCGCGCCGATGGGTGTCGAGGTGGTGGAGTTAGGCCCGGTGAATGCCAGCATTCACCGGGTGGATGAGTCTCTAGATATTGACCAATTGACTGAGTTACTAAGTATCTATGCAAGTGTTCTAGACGAATTATTAGTTATCTCTAGGGCACACTAACAGTAACTTCTACCGTAGTCACACCTGCGCTAATTTGAACAGTGACCGTATCACCGGAAACACCAGAGCCAGCCAGAGTCACGTCAAAAGTAGTGTTTCCACTTGCATTTGTTCTCCCTGGCCCTGCCGTAACAGATGCAGTTAAGGTACTTGCAGCATCACGCTCTATAGCAGAAACATTTGCAGACACCGAAGTAAATGGTAATGGAATTTCATTGGCATCAGTAAGAAATACGCTAAATGTTACGGTCCCAGCACCTGCGGCAATGGAATCCGGAGTCGGATCTATAATTTCTGGTGCTATGGCGCCATAGCAGAATTGTCCGGCGCTAGTCGTATTGGCACTGCTATCCGTTGCAGACGCAACCACGATAACTTGTGCCGATTCTTCTTTTGCATAACGAGTATCCAAGGTCGAATAGGTTGTGGGATCTGTGCTACTAGAGTATCCATAACACCCCGTAAGGATAGTATTTATATTCGCCGGATAAGTAACACGCAGAGTCGCTAACCCGTCTTTTGTGGTTCCCAAGCCATTGGTTAAACTGCCCAATTCATCTTCACCCGAAATACTGGCGCCCACCAGCGAAGAGCCGACTATATAACTCAAACTATTTTCGTTAGCAGCAAAATCAGTTTGAACATCTAAGGTAGTACTACTGGCAATACTGCTAACAAATCGAGTTTTGTTGGCAAAAGCTGCGTTCAAGATAAGCAACCTATCATTCGCCTGTACACCTCGACTGGTGCCATTGCGCATGATGGTGTCATCAAATTGAAAATCACCAACATGACCTGATCCGGTTAAAGTCGCTGAACCCGAGGCCACCACACCATCATTGCCCATTGCGATAACAGAGTCCACTAAACCAAATGAAATGGCCGTCCCATCTGGTACGGTGTTACCCCATCGGTCCGTGACGATTGCGGTGCCAATGCGTCGATACACTCCACCACCCAAATTTTCTATTGAATCCACCACTGGCGAAGTCAACACTATGGCATGTGGCGGTCCCGAAGCGATGACGATTTGTGGTAATGCAGCCACAATCTGTTCACTGCTAGATAATAAGTTTCCATCTTTATCTAATAGTGCAGTGACTCGAACTTCAAGCACCCCAGGTAAGGTACCAGATTGCAGATTCAACGTAGCCGATCCATCGACTGTACGAATTTCAATATCGTTCCCTAGAGTTGCAGTGACGATATTACCGCCCGAATCGGTACCACTGATAAATTCTCCGCCGTTGGGCGCTGACAGAAGTTCAATGCTAACGTTGTTTAAGCTTGTGTCACCATACAAAGTTTCGTCTATCGCCTCACCTGCTGCATCCAACACCTGAATGGAAATTGTCGAATTGGCGGTTTTACCCACATCCTGTACAAAGATGCTGGTGGTTCCCGCCGTTACCTGAATGTTGGCCGGATCCCCAGTGGCTGCAGAACCAAAGAACAGCGATCCGGTCAGCCCTGGCACTTCAGAAACGGCGAGGGTGGCGGTCGCGGCGGTGGTGGGAGCCATCACTGTAAAGGTGGCGCGCCCGGAAGTAGTGGTCACCGGAGCCGCAGTAGTAATAGTGCCCGCAGTAGTGGTCAAGGTCGCTTCCGTGCCATCGGCCACCAAGTTGCCATTGGCATCAGCCAGAGTCACCGTTACCGTTGATTCAGACACACCATCGGCCGCCAGCGTAGCAGGGCTGGCGGTAATGGAAGAGTTGGCTGCGCTGGCGATCCCGGCTAGGAATTGAATCGTCGCCACAGCGGAAAATCCACCGGTAGTGGCCACAATTTGAGCCGTGCCAGAGGTACTGGGCGCGGTGAGAATAAAATCTGCCAAGCCATTGCTATCGGTGACGATAGTAGCAGTAGCCGGAGTACCTAAGCTGGAAGTAAAATCCACTGAGACATTGCTAATCGCCGCACCACTTAAATCCACTACTGTGGCACGTACCAATACGGTGGAGAGTCCATCTGCCGCCAGGGTATCGGCGCCCGTAGTGACCGTGATGCCGGATACCAGGGCATTATTGGCTGCCGCTGCTGAGGAGCCGCCACCGGAGCTTCCTTCAATAAAGGCGTCGTCATCCCCATTACAACTGAGTAATAGTCCGAGTAGTGTTAATGTGATTAGTCCCTTAAAAATCTTACCCATTGCTTTACCCTACTGATTGGTTTACTTCGCTTTAATTCTTCCGTGAATGGTTAGATACACTCTAACCGTCAACGATTTCTAGGCCGGTTTACTACAACAACGGCCAGTGAGATGAAATCTATAAATAAATTTCCAATCAGTCGGTGAATGCAGAGGCAATCTGGAATCAACCGAATTCACCGTCTCTTGATAATTAGATATAAGAATTTATTACGATATTTACGATTCAATCAATAGGGCGCAGATTGTGAGCATTCGAGAAGAATAGATTTGTGATAACAAGCAAGAGCTGGCGCAAGCCTAGGATGATTTCTTATTGGCCACCTTATCGCGCAAATAAACAGGCAACGCTTGCTCTGCTGCCAGCCAACCCGTGTGAGCCTGTGCCGCCAATGCCAAGGGAATCAAATCCTGCGCCTGCGGAAACGGAATCGACTCACACACCGCAATAGAATCACCCAGATGTTGAGTGATGGCTTCATAGTAACTTTTCCAGCCACTGCCTACTGCCTGCCAAGTCCGATCACGCCAACGAGTCACTCGATGGGGGGCACACACACGTTCCTCCCCTGATAGACTCGCGACTCCTTTGTCTATTATGTAATTCGCCCAATAGACTTCCGACATACGTGCATCTATCGCCACCAACCAATGTGCATGACCACTCACGCGATAGGCACCTTGAGCCAAGCAAGCCAAAGTTGAAATCGGGGCCACGGGCAGATCTAGCCCCAAAGCCATACCCTGCACCACGCCAGCGGCCAAGCGTACGCCGGTGAAAGCGCCGGGACCGCGACCAAATGCGATGGCGTCCAATTGTTGTAATGAGAGTTCCGCCTCCGCCAATACATCCTGCACCATCGGAAGAATCAACTCTGTATGCCGACGCGGTGCCACCTGATAGCGTTGAGTGATTTCCCCTGCCACCGACAGAGCCGCAGAGCACGCTTCCGTAGCCGTGTCAATGGCTAGCAGTTTCATCCATCACCCTCACTAAAAAATTGTTGTGCCGCACCGAGATCGCGGGCCACAGGCATCGGCGGCAAAGAGCGCAAAAATATCTTGCCGTAGCTTTTTTGTGTCAGTCTTGGATCACAAATCACCATCACTCCGTGATCTTTTTCGTCACGAATCAAACGCCCCACCCCTTGTTTTAACATGATCACCGCCTGCGGGATTTGGATCTGCATGAATCCGCTCTGACCCTGTTGGCTCATCGCCTCTAGCCTCGCTTGTAAAACAGGATCCCCTGGAGAGGCAAAAGGTATCTTGTCAATAATGACACAGGAGAGCGCGTCGCCTTTGACATCTACACCCTCCCAAAAACTGTTGGTACCCAACAGCACACCATTATCGCACTGACGAAACTCAGCCAAAATTTGTGTCTTTGGCATCTCGCCCTGGATAAATAAGCGATAGTCACTTTTGGCCCGTAGCCACTTTGCCGCCTCTTTAAGTGCTTTATAACTGGTAAAAAGCAAGAATGCTCGCCCCTGACTCGCTTTCAGTAGTGGGAAAATCGCTGTCATCATGCATTTGGTATAGTCTTGACTGTTCGGCTGCGGCAACCCATTCGGTAAATAGAGCAGCGCCTGTGCGGCGTAATCGAAGGGACTTTCCCAACGCTCACACGCTGCCTCTTGTAAACCCATGTTGTCAGTGAAATGTTCAAATCCCCCGTTCACCGACAAGGTGGCCGAGGTAAATATCCAAGCGCCTGCCTTTGTTTCTAATAGCTCTTTAAACTGACGTTGTACCGATAAGGGTGTCGCATTAAAACCGTACGATCGCCGCCGAACCTCTACCCACTGTACAATGTCCTCCTCCCCACGTTCTGTCGTTTCATGCCATCGATTCAACAAGGTATTGGCTCGTTGCAAATAGGGATTAAAACCTGTGTGGTGTTTACTTGCCTCCGCCAACAATTGACCCAACTCCTGCAATGTGTGGCGCACAGTCTGGACACTCTTCATCACCCCCTGTTGCTCTTTAATCTGTTGCCAAGGACGCCGCTGTTCCTCGCCTAAGGCAAACAAAAGATCGCTACTCTGTTGCATGAGCGCGTCGCTCAACTGGCGTAATTCCACATACTGTTTCGCTTCCTCAGCAGTTTCATTTTGACAATCTCTTGCTAATTCCATCAGTTGCAGATGGCCCACGGACTGACTAAAAAACAACGAAACTAATTCGGGCAACTGGTGGGCCTCGTCAAAAATGTGCACAGCGGCGTCTGGTAAGAGTTCACCAAACCCATCACGGCGAATCACCGCATCGGCTAAGAAAAGATGGTGGTTGATAACAATCAAATCCGCTTCCTGAGCAGCACGCCTGGCTTTCACCACAAAGCAGCGTTGATAATCCGCGCACTCTTGCCCCAAACAGTTCTCGTTGGTACTGGTTATCGCATGTAAGAGAGGATTGAATGCTTCCATCTGCAACACTTCACTCAAATCCCCCGAACGGGTCATCTCTGCCCAATCGGCTATTTCTTGAAGTTTTGCTTGAGAGGAGGCCGAACTCAATTCATGGCTCTTTCGATGCAGGTCAAATCGATACCAACATAGATAGTTCGCACGCCCTTTTAATAAAGCGACATCCGCTTTGCTATTTAAGGCGCTTTTCACCAGAGGAATATCTTTATGGAATAGCTGATCCTGTAGTGTTTTGGTTCCCGTAGAGATCACCACCTGTGAGTCGGACAACAGCGCGGGCACCAAATAGGCGAATGTCTTTCCGGTTCCCGTACCCGCCTCACAAATCAACCAACTATGAGTGTCTATTGCCTGCTCTATCGCCAAGGCCATATCCTGCTGCCCGTCTCGAACAGTGAATCCCTCAATGTGAGATGCCAAAGGCCCGGTGGCGCTGAAACAGTCTGCGCTGGTTAGATAAGACATAGATAGTTTATTTTAAGGAACCTCTGATTAAGAGCAGATCCGTGAAATCAATTCAGACGTTAGCGTTAGAACCAGAAGTCGCCTCATGTCGCCAAACAGATTCCCCAATGGCTTTAAATTTTGCAACAGATAACGCACCTCTCTTACTGCGTTGACTCTCTTGTTTGCTCTCAATGGCTTCCATAATCGCTTCACGAGTCACTTCAAATATTTCCACGGGTTCATACTCCTCATCCATAATAATGAGCACCACGGAATCCCACTCCCCCTCGGGATTGAGCTGACCGATGCGTTGCCCGCCCTTATGTTCATCGAAAATCACCCGGCCCTTGATTTGTATTCGTCTGCCTGCGCGTTTACCTCGACCAATCGCATCAACGCCATTGCCTCGTTGTTCACATAGCTCTAAATCCAATAATCGAGCCGCATCGAAACGAGCCAACTCTCCGCTGACTGCTAAGGGACTACCCGTGGTCTTGCGATACTCTGCGGCTAAGCGCCGGGTTTCCGCCATCAGCTTATCTAATTTATAGACAGACACTTTTCAACCTACATTCTGCAATTCATCATCTTTCGACACTATATTACAACAAGCGTGAACAACTTTTTTAGCTATTAATAAAAAGAAGGCCGTACTCGATTCAACTCGGACAAAGCGTTCATCGCTTCATCGGAAAGAACTTGATTGCCTTGTCGCTGTGCGGCGCGATGAATCAACACCCAATTTTCTTTTTTAATAGCTGTACTCTCTTTTGCCAACTGATTAGAACGACGCGCCAATTCGATAGTTTGTCCCCAATCGCCCTGATTGAATTGCATTCGGGCCATTTCCGTCCAAATGCGTGCGTTATCTGGTTCTATAGCCAGCGCGCGCTCTAATGTTGCCAAGCTCAACGACACCTGTCCAAGATGTGCTTGTTCCCTCGCACTTTTAATCAGAGATTCTACTGCGGGACTAGTGGCGGGTGCTTTTTCCGCAGGCGAGAAGACGCTCGGCAAAGAACGCAATTTTTTTGGTTTGCCTAGATCATATTCTGACTCCACCTCATAGCGATTATCCAATAGACTACACCCACCCAAACCAAGGATAACTATTAACACCGCTGTTTTTACTATATTGAATTCGAAGCAGCTTAAAACCATTTGTTTAACCAATTCCTAGCTTTCTCTAAGGGGTTATCTGTCGATCGTGCAGGAAGCTTAGCACCTATCAGAGTCTTCTGCTGATCGCAGCGTCGGGAACGCGGGGGCAAACTTCCGTCAATAAATGGCAGCTGTTCAGCGCCATGACAACGACTGGACACCTGCCAGCCGCTTGTATTGGAAACCCAAGCATATGCTATTCCTTCCGGCTCTGTGAGCTGCAAACTCTGGATCTGTAACCGCTTCACCAACTCCGCCCAGACTCTCAACGCGCCTGTGGCACCTGTCAATACTGAGGGGCGATTGTCATCTCGTCCCAGCCATACAGTAATCACATAGTCCTGGGTAAAACCACTGAACCAACTATCTTTAAGATCATCGGTGGTCCCCGTTTTACCTGCCACCTGGATCTCTCTATCAAGGGTCTGATAAAGCAAACGCCCCGTTCCTCTGCGCACAGTATCTTGCAATACCCGATTCACCAAATAGACCGGTTTATCCTCAAACACCTGTGCCACTGACACTGGATACCGGTTTAACGGCTCCCCACTGCTATCGTACACCTCTTTAATGCCTCTCAGTGGCGTATAAAATCCAGCCATCGCTAAAGTTTGATACAGCTGAGTCACTTCAAAGGGTGAGAGATCAACAGCACCAAGCAAGAGGGAAGGATAAGGTGAAATTGACCGCTTTAGGCCTACTCTGTTGAGGTCCGCCACCACGTTTTCCAATCCAAGCGCCAAACCCAAGCGCACTGAAGCAACATTATAGGAGTGCTTAAGCGCTTGATGCATTGGCACCATACCATGAAATTCCTTATCAAAATTTTGTGGTTGCCACTTTTGATTTGAACTCAAGGTAAGAGTCAATGGTGTATCATCTAATAAGGTAGATAATTGATACTGTTCGGGCTGCGACAGTGCAGTTAGAAAAACAAAAGGTTTGATGAGCGAACCAACCGGTCTCTTTGCATGTAACGCGCGATTAAAGCCATTTGCCTTTGGATTTCTATCCCCTACCAGCGCCAGCACTTCACCCGTATGCCGAGAACTGACAACGATCGCGCCTTGCAACTCATTTGCTTCTATGTCCTCCCGGTTCTCTAGTTGCTCTATTTGTATCCTTAACGCTTGCTCTGCATGATATTGCACAAATGGATCCAGCGTAGTAAAAACCCTCATGCCTTTAGTTTGTAGTACATCTGCAGAATAGTCTTCGGAAAGTTGTTGGCGAACCAAGCTCACAAAAGCAGGATAACGCGCAGATCCGGGCCCTTGCGCGTTAACGATTTTCAATTTCGCTTGCACACTCTGTTGCAACACGGTGTCACTAATCCAACCCTGTTCGTAGAGCTTGGTGAGCACTAGATTACGTCGCTTGGTGATACGCTCAGCATGACGCCTAGGATTATAGTATGAAGGACCTTTTACTATCGCCACTAAAGTACATAGTTGCGCCAAATCCAACTCTATTAACGGCCTTCCGAAGTAGAACCAACTGGCCAAGCCAAAACCATGGATGGCTCGCGAACCCTGTTGACCCATATAAATCTCATTTAAATAAGCCTCCAGAATATCGTCCTTGTCATAGTGGAAATCCAACAACACGGCCATCAAGGCTTCATTCACTTTGCGTTGCAAAGTACGTTCATTGCTTAAATAAAAATTCTTCACCAATTGCTGGGTCAGCGTGCTACCGCCTTGCACCGTGGCACCTGCGCGTATATTTGCAACAAAGGCGCGGGCAATGGCTTTAAAAGAGATGCCCTGATGTTGATAAAACTGATGATCTTCGGTCACTAATAAGGCCTGTATCAAGAGCGGGGGTACTTCCGATAACTGTACCAACTCTCTATCTTCGTTATGTTTCGGATAGATGCCCCCAATACGCTGGGGTTCCAAACGAAACAGCTCCACTGGTTGAGCAGTGGATTGATCTCGAATGCTGGTGAGATGACCACGGGAAAATCCTAAGCGCAAACGCCGACTGGGAACAGGGCCATCCCAAAACTCGAATCCCCGGGTAACCAGTGAAAAATCCCGTCCCAGGCGAGTGTAGCTTCCGGGTGCTTCAGCATGGGATACGTTTTTATACCCTAATGACTGCAATTCTGTTTCAAAAGCATGTTGACTAATGGGCGCACCTGAATAGAGAGAAAGGGGTCGTGCATACACATGCGCAGGCAGTGCCCAACGCACACCTTCGAACTTGGCTGTGACCTGCCGATTCAAGTGCCACAAATATAGCGACAGTGCGAAAGCCGCGAAGAGCAAAATGTATTTAATTAGTTTCATTCGATAGGGTTATTTAAGGAGACTCTAAGAAGGATCCCATTAAGTGAGTTCAAGCGGGATCTCTTCTGCCAATTCAATGCGCGCAGGCGTCACATCGGCGCGATAAGCCAATACCTCCACGCCTGCTGAAAGCGCCTCGCGTAATAGCTCACCATATAAACTATCAATGTGATCTGCGGGCTTCACCTTCCTCGCAGCGGTGTGTTGAACGCAAAAAAATAACATAGCCCGTACGCCCGCCTGTGCCAAAGTTGTTAATTCCCGCAAATGTTTTTGTCCCCTGGTGGTCACGGCATCTGGGAAATAAGCACATCCCTGTTCAACCAAGGTGACATTCTTCACTTCCAAATAACACTCGGCACCGGACGAATTGCTCAATCGCCAGTCGATACGACTATTTTCCTGCCCAAATTTTTTTTCACCTTCAATCTGTACATACTCTTTTAATTCCGGCACCAATTGCTTTTGCCACGCTTCCCGCACTAATTGATTGGCTAAATGTGTATTAATACCGATACGCACACTGGGCTCAATTTCAATCATCTCCCAGGTATGAGCATACTTGCGTTTCTTATTATCAGATTGGCTGTACCAGACTGGGGCCCCTGGCTTCAGACATCCTTGCATCGATCCCGTGTTGGGACAGTGGATCACAAGCATTTCACCGGACTCATCCAAAATATCTGCTAAAAAGCGCTTATAGCGCCGCACCAAAGTGCCACGCTGTAGAGGTGGATTAAACTCCATGGGCACCTGATGCCAAAAAGTGTTTTATGCGCTCTAACCCCAAATACAATTGAGAGCGTTCTGTCGTACACGCGAAACGTACAAAGCTTTCTGCCCGATGGTTTCCGAAATCGATACCGGGGGTAATCGCCACCCCAGCATGCTCTAACAGTTGATGACACAATTCCAAACTATTGGCACTCAATCGATGGCAGTCCGCGTAAAGATAAAAGGCACCTTCTGGTTGACAGGCTAACTCAAATCCCAGGTTTGGCAACTCTTTTGTCATCAAATCCAGACGCTCGGCGAATTCCTCTTTGCGCGCTTGCAAAATTTTCATTGTCTCTGCATCGAATGCACTTAAAGCGGCAAATTGAGCTAAGGTAGGTGGCGCCAAAAATAGATTCTGTGCAATTTTTTCCGCCGCGGCGAGCAACCACTCAGGCGCTAAAAACCAACCGAGTCGCCACCCGGTCATGCCAAAATACTTGGAAAAACTATTAATGACGATTATCTCAGGACTGATTTCAGCGGCACAATATTCCTCAATACCGTAGGTGAGACCCTGATAAATTTCGTCCACTATGAGTATGGCTCCTTGATGTGACACAAATTCATGGATCTCTTGCATATTCTGATAGGGAACAATGGTGCCCGTGGGATTCGCTGGTGAAGCCAACATCACCGCTTTTGTTCCTGATCGCCAATTTTTCGCCAAAATCTCCGCCGTGAGTTGGAATCCAGTGTCCGATCCCACCGGAACCAAACTGGTCCTACCACCATAGAGCGTGACTATATGACGATTACATGGATACCCAGGATCACTCATCAGCACCCAGTCGCCGGGTTCAAGCAAGGCTGCCAACAGAAGTTGCAAAGCACCGGAAGCGCCCACACTCATGCCCACGCAATCTGATGATATTTCGAGTGAAAATCTCTCTTTATAGTATCTAGAGATACGCTCACGAAGGTGAGCCAAACCCAACGCAGGCGTATAATGAATGTGCCCTTCCTTTAATTTTCCATCTGCCGCCACAATGATGGGCTCAGGCGTGGGAAAATCCGGCTCCCCTACTTCCATATGCACTATTTGCCGCCCCTCGGCCTCCAGAGTCTTGGCTCTAGCTAATATATCCATCACATGGAAAGGGGAAATTGCATCAAGTCGACTGGACAATGGTCGATGTGTATCCATGGCTACAAATGCACTCCTATTGTCGCCAAATGTAGGAGCCTCAGTAATTGTTAATTAATCAATCCAAGATACACTAAGTCAGGTTGGGTTGCAGCGTCGCGAAAGGACAAATTTACCTTGAAGTCACTTGCACCCAGTAGCCGACTATGATTAGAATCGCCTCCTTATTTTGCAGGGATTAGAGAATATGTCAAAAAAGAAAACCACAACTTCCCAAGCCACATCAGATTCATTTTTGGGTTTTCTTGGTTTTAAGCCGTATAAACCTAAGAAAAATGAAGAATACATGAGCACGGCGCAATTGGAGCATTTCACCAACATTCTACGGGAATGGAAACGTTCACTCATGGAGGAGGTGGATAGAACCGTTCACCACCTTCAGGATGATGCCGCAAATCTGCCCGATCCCAATGACAGAGCGACATTAGAGGAAGAGTTCAGTCTAGAGCTTCGCACACGGGATCGTGAACGCAAGTTAATTAAAAAAATAGAAGAATCGCTCAACAACATTGAGCGGCATGACTATGGATATTGCGAAACCTGTGGCATCGAAATCGGGATTCGCCGACTAGAAGCGAGACCCACTGCAAGTTTGTGCATTGACTGTAAACAATTGGCAGAAATTAAAGAACGCCAATATGGTGGCTAGCTCTGATCCCGTATCAATCGCCCTCCCCCATTGATGGATCCAGCAAATAATGCCTCTGGAGAAAAGAAACACAGCCGTCCCTATCGCGGAAGATTCGCGCCATCTCCCACAGGCAGATTGCATCTAGGATCTCTATTCACCGCCGTCGCAAGCTACTTACGAGCCAAGTCTCAGCATGGCCAGTGGTTGGTGCGCATAGATGATTTAGACAGAACACGCGCCTGTTCACACAGCGTAGAGTCTATCCTTCATGATTTAGAAAAGATGGGTCTCTATTGGGATGAAAGTGAACGCCTCTATTTTCAAAGCCATCATTTACAAGATTATGAAGATGCGCTAAATCGCTTAATCAAACAAACAAAAATATACCCCTGTACCTGCACTCGTCATCAAATTCAAAAGCAATCAGCGGATAGGCACATTTACCCTGGAACTTGTAAAAATAAAAAGTTCACCACACATTTGTCCCACGCATTACGGATAGAAGTACCAAATAATGAAATCAGCTTTGAAGATCGACTCCAGGGTGATTTCAATCAAAACTTGTCCCAATCGGTTGGCGACTTCGTGCTGCGGCGAAAAGATGGATTTTATGCCTACCAATTAGCTGTCGTAGTGGACGACGAGCATCAGCAGATCACAGAAGTGGTAAGAGGTTCGGATTTATTGGACAACACCCCAAGGCAAATATGGTTACAAAGAGTATTAGGCTATACCACACCAGATTATTTGCATGTACCTGTATTGATGAGGACCGACAAAAACAAAATCAGCAAATCCACTCCAGAAACCGTTGTCGAAATGAACAACCCCAAAAAATTAGCTATTAAGATTTTACAGCTACTAAATCAACCGATCGCTGAAGATTTGCTAGACGGATCTCTTGAAGAAATTTGGCGTGAGGCAACTGTTCACTTTAATATAGAACGACTACCTCGTTCTCCGATAGTGATTCCTACTTGATAAGAAATTGCGACTATCATCAATTGTACTTGTGCACCAGCTTCACTTTTCATGGACTCTCTTCACTGAGTCTAATCGCATCTTGCCAGTTGCATGTAGAAGAAGCACCCTATTAAACAATAAAACTATCGTCTTAGCAACTACGCCAATAGTCCTGCATCTTCACGCTATCATGAGTGTTTACCGATAAGAGTCGTCAACACACTCACGCGATAGAAACAGTGTAAAATAAAGTCCGCGAAAGCGCAGCTCCTCCAGCCGAATATCACGCCCCCCCCTGACCGTAAACAGAGACACCGAAATACAACCAGATATCATCTGGCTTACGTATACGCAAGTGGCATACACTGCTCCTCTACTGGTAAAAAAACAGACCTGTCTTTTTTTCAGCAGATTACGATTTTGCACCCATGGTATTTGCTTCATTTTTTATGCACAATTCTACGAATTGGAGATTCTGATAATCGATACTGAATAGACGGCTTTCTTACTAAGTACTACTGGGCGATTCACGCAAGATTAAATAATTTTTATGCTCAACTTGTCCTACGTGCCCATTCAAGAAGTTTTTCGAAATGATTTTTGTAATCTTGTCACCAATTCGGAGACGTTGTCTCGTCGCAACATGCTGTCGTGACTCCCAGGAACGACACAAATTTCAATCGACCCAGATATAGTATCTCTCCATCCAGCTGACAGATCTGAACTCTCAAAATCACGCTGTTGTCTAGCCACCTCTTGCTCAGCTCTGAACAGTAGCATTTCTCCTGAATAATCCTCTATCTGATAGCTCTTAACCATCTTATCGAAACCGCGCAATACCCTTAATTTATGTATGATTTGCCCCGCATCAAATAAACCAAGACTTTTTGCGGAGATAAAATCGGCCAATGCTTCATCGCCCATGGAGACAAACTCTTCCTTGCTAATTTCGTCACTTTGTTTGATAAATTGATCGTAGAAATTTTCCGCATGAGCCAATGCAAAGCCCGTCATATATTCGGGTAAATAGGTATCAATCAAAATCAAAGAATCCACTTGTTCACCTGAATGTGTCAACTGCTGCGCCATTTCAAAGGCGACCAGCCCACCAAAAGAGTGGCCCATTAATCGAAACGGTCCTTCAGGTTGGATTTGGCGTAGTTCATCTATGTAATAGGAAGCCATTTCAGTTAAATTATCAAAAGCAGTTTGATCCTCGATCAAACCTCTAGGTTCAATACCATAAAATGGTTGTTGCTTGCCTAGCCCCCGAGCGATTTCATTGTATGTCACCACTAGAGTATTACCAGAATGTACTGCAAATATTGGTATTTGATCCCCTTGTTCCTGTAGCCTTATGATGGGTGACCACTCCGATAAACGCTGCTCTTGATCAATCAACTCGGCCAACTCTGCCACCGTTTGCGCCGCAAATAACGCAGATACTTCAATTCGTTTATTAAAACTGATTCTGATACGTGCCATCAATTGCACGGCCAAGAGGGAATGTCCCCCCAACTCAAAGAAGTTGTCATGAATACCCACTCGCTCAACCGGCAGTAAACTCTGCCATATCTCACACAACACCTCTTCCG
>JBGTSY010000030.1:0-15919 GCA_041940025.1 Thiotrichaceae bacterium
GAGAAATCAACGAAGAAGAATTAGAGGCACGATCTGGGTTGCCGGTACTCTTCAAAATGGGCAGCATGGAAATCCCTTTTACGGCAGAAAACTTTGTGCAAAGCTTCTCTCTGCCTAATTTATATTTTCACGCCACCACCACTTATGACATGCTCAGAATTAAAGGTGCGCCTTTAGGTAAAACAGATTTCATGGGCAGGATGAAAATTGGCTTGGATCCCTAGAGAGAAATGCAGCTTGATGTCCAGACAAATGGCAGCCTATGACGATTCGCTGGGGTAGGACTACTCAGTACCCCAAGCGGTTCCGCAACCAGATTTGAACCATCATCCAGTGACCGACTAAAGTTGCACTATCGGATGCCAAATCCATGAGATGTGGAATTAACTTCAAAATCTAATTTTTAGTCGTTCTCGATTATAAACAATCCTCAATAGATTAAGACAGCGGAGGAATGTGCCCCACTGACAAAGTTTCAAAAATGTTAAAGCCGCCCCCCAAATAGAATACGTTTAAATATAGCACTGGCACCAGCGACCCTTAGCCCTCACTCACTTATCGGTGATTGTTCGAGACTTCACCATCGCTCTCAATCATGAACACCTACCCGCTACGGAGTGAACCATACCATTCACCGTAACAGAAGATAGCCAAGAAATTAATAATTTTATCCTAGTGAAAAACGCTCAAGCGCATGTGTGTGATGAAAATATTGGTCATGACGTCGATGTTTATCTAACAGGCCATCTCAGTACCTTCGGTAAAATTTGGCACGGTGAAATGGGCGTCAACAGCGCCTGTAAAGCTGGCAGGTTAAAAGTTGTGGGTGCACCCTACTATGTCAAAAATATTAACAAATGGTTGGGCACCAGCCAGCTTGCTACCGGTAACCCGAGATTAGAATCGGATCCTGTACCTTAAATTGAATGATGTCGCTGATTAAATATTATTAGTGGATGTGTAAACAGCTTAAGAATAGATTAATCCTATGTACGATCGATATTCCATTAACTGTTTGACCAAAATGGAAGCGTCATCTACTGCTCTGGAAACAACAATTCCACCTTCTATAATAGTCGATAACATATCTGCCAGATCATCACTTTTGGAATCATTTCGAGGGGTGTACTGCTCATTCACTTTATCCAACTGTTGTTTAAACAATCGTCGCCAATCTTTCACACTGTCGGCAGTGATCTGTCGCACTGTTTCATTGACTTGATGACTTTCGTATGTAAAGGATGCGACTAAACAACCTGGATGCACTCCTTCGAGATTCTCCATCATCTCTGCCAATAACTTAATAAAAACCAACATTTGCTGTAGCGGATCATCCGTCAACTCTTCCGCGCGTTGAAACATATTACTGAATAGAAATGCATCTTGCTCCCGATAGCGCTGCATCAGTGCATATGCCAGAGCATTCTTGCCTTCGAAATGGTAAAAGAAACCTCCTTTGGTGATACCGGCTTCCTGAATCAAATCTTCTATGGAAGTCGCCGCAAATCCGTTTTCCAAAATTCGCCTTTCAGCAATATCTAAGAGTTTATCTTTAGTTGCTTGTCCTTTAGACGCCACTTTTACTGTACCCCGAGTTTAGTTTTGGTCCCATTCTGATTTCCAAATATCAGTGATGCTGTAGTGATCTGACAGTATCTATCTGTTTCTATGCTGTTTTATGAATTTTTTTTAAAAAAGCACCTGCAGTTCACTGGAAGATTTTATCTCAAATTCTTACTCTATTCTCCACTGGCGTTGCAGCTTTTACCTGCCATTTAATCATATAAACAGGAGCGCATCATGGGCATCTATACCGATAACTTACCCCAACTAACGGAACAACATTTTATCACTGACGGCGGCCTGGAAACCGAGTTGGTGTTTCATCACCAAATCGATTTGCCGGAATTTGCCGCCTATGACTTATTACGGGATGAAGTGGGATATGCCAAACTATTTGACTACTACTCAAGCTACGCCAAATTAGCCAAATACTACAGAGTGGGATTGATTCTGGAAACGCCTACCTGGCGAGCTAATTCAGATTGGGGAAAACGTATCGGCGATTCTGCTGAAAAATTGGAGCAGTTCAATTTAAAATCTGTAGAACTGTTTGAGCATATTCGCGACGAATTTGCAAACGACGAGTTTCCCATTGTCATCAGCGGTTGTCTCGGACCTCGTGGCGATGGTTATTCCCCTTCGTTTCAGATGAGTGCTGAAGAAGCAGAAGCGTACCACGCTAACCAAATCAATACTTTTGCCCAATCTAACGCAGATATGGTCGCAGCCCTTACTTTAAACTATGCGCAGGAAGCCATTGGGATTACCAGAGCGGCACAATCGAAGAACCTTCCTGTCTGTATCTCCTTCACCCTTGAGACCAATGGAAAACTTCCTACAGGAGAGAGTTTACAACAAGTCATTCAACAAGTGGATGATGTGACAGACAATGGTCCTGTCTACTATATGATTAACTGTGCCCATCCTAGCCATTTTGAACATCTCTTCGAATCGAATGAGGCTTGGCTTTCACGGTTAAAGGGAGTGCGAGGTAATGCCTCCTGCCTCAGCCATGAAGAGTTAGACAACTCACCAACCCTAGATGAAGGTGATCCAAAAGAGTTCGGTAAGCAACTCACCCAATTGCAGACTCGTGCTTCTAATTTGTCTATCTTAGGTGGGTGTTGTGGAACCGACATACGCCATATTGAACAAATTTGTCAGAATCTACCTGCTAGAGTTTAGGTATCTAAACAATATGGAAAGAAAACTTGCAGCCTATCTTCGGACGCAGAGGGTATCCCTTGATAGGCTGCCAGATATAACATTCTCCTCTTTCTAAACGTAAGGGAATTTTCTATAGTTAACTGTGTTGGTTTTTCTAAGAGGTGACAGGATTCTTAATTGACGGATAGGTGATTAATTGATGGACCAAATGAGTTTTAGTCTATACCTTTTCTACCGACTGAATGTCTGCCTCCTGCATCAGAGTCGCGATATATTGACTCACTGCATGAGTGTAAGACTGATCCTGTAGATATCTTTTTATCCTATTTTTACAGGCATGCAAACTTTGCAGTTCACCATCTACCTTGTGGATCACATAAACCACGTGCCAACCATAGCGACTCTCAATGGGTGACATGCATAGTCCTGGATCCAATAAAAACAATTGTCGCTCGAACTCTCGTGTGGTTTGTCCCTTGCTAATCTGCCCCAACCTACCGCCTTCTGCTTTCGAAGGACAAGACGAGAATTCTCTGGCCAATAAGGAGAACTCTTCCGGGCAGGAAGACAATTGCTGTATGATTTCTTCTGCCTTAGTGCGCATGTCGAGCCTAAGTGAAAAATCCCCAGGAGGCGCCGCCAGTAGAATGTGCGCCACCTCCATTAATGGATCACTCTTAAATTTATCCAGATTAGCCTGGTAGTATTGATAGCATTCTTCATCCGTGGCGCAATCAGGTTTGATCTCCTGCTCTAAAAGTAGTTGTATACAACTCTCCTGGGAGAATTCACCCGTTTGCAATGATTCGTCTGCAGCGATACCTAACTGCTTTGACTTTTCCAATAGCAGCTGTTTGATGATCAATGCTTGCGTAGCTTGATTGATTGCTTCTTCCGCCGTATCCGCCGGATGATACTGTAGCTCTTGGGCGATGGCATCTGCGTCAATCCACATCTCATTCACACGCACACTGTGAATAACGGCATTGTTTCGATCTTCAGTGAACTTCTCTGACATGGGCGACACCTCTGATCTATACCTGTTGTTTCTGTCTCACCACTTGATATCGTCGGCCAAAATACCAAATAGGTGCACTCACAATATGCACCAGACGGGTAAAGGGAAAGACCACCAAAAGACTGAGTCCAAGTAGAATATGCAGCTTATAGATAATGTGTACAGATTCCACATAAGCCGCCGCTTTCAACGGCGCAAGGGACACAATGGATTGCGCCCAATTCGCCAACATCACCATGACGGAGCCATCCAAGTGATGTGTTGAGACCACAATACTGAGTAATCCTAAGGTAAGCTGCAACCACAACATGATTAACACCAACATATCGGAAGCAGCCGTGTTCGCGCGTACTCTCTCATCCACAAGACGCCGGTAAATCAACATGGTCAATCCGATGAAGCAAAGAATACCGAAGAATCCCCCTGACACCATGGCAAGCAACTGTTTCGCTTGAGTGGAGATAAAATGGTGGTAAATCGCTTCCGGCATCAGTAGACCAACGAAATGTCCAAAGAGGATAAAAATCACACCTATGTGAAAAAGATTACTGGCCACACGCATATTTTTGGTGCGCAACATCTGGCTGGAGTGCGCTTTCCATGTATATTGCGCCATATCAAATCTAGCCCAAGCACCCAATACCGCAATCACCATGGCCACATAGGGGAAGACACCAAATAGTAAGATATTAATGGTCATAATCGTTCCTCAAATCACTCAATCCCTGTCTACAAAATTGACCGCTCAACCGTTAATCTGATGCAACGGAATGCTCCTCGTCTGATGATCTGCACTCGGCTTCCGATCCAGCCCATTTGAGGACTGTTTCTCAAGGGGCGTCATGAAGGTCACCATTTCTTCCTCCCATACCTTATCTATTGCCTGCAAAGTACGATCTGAGGGCTCATCGGCACACTCTTTCTCTAAGCTCTTGAAGTCGATTGTTAACTGTGCGATCTCCAACAGTGCTGTTAACGCAGTGGCATAGGGACTGGCACATTTTTTCAGGCGCACCGCAATTAACGCCACAATATGCGCCACCTCTTCTATACCTTGCTTGATTTCGGAAACGGGACGAGTGGAGAGGAACTCCAGATACAGTGGCAGATAGTCTGGTAACTCTCGAACCTGAATTTCATAACCGGCCCGTTCATATAACGCCATCAAATCGACCATTGCCTGACCGCGCTCCCGCGATTCGCCATGCACATGTTCAAACAGCAGTAGGGAGTGGGCTCGACCTCTTTCAAACAGGCTGTCATACTGTTCTTGAAGATCCATTAAATCCTGATCCCGTAAGTGGTGTAGCAGCTCAATTAATTGCGCTCTGCATGACGCCGACAACCCATCGCAATTCATCACCTCTTGCGACAACTCCTGGTTGTATTGCTGCAAGTCACTTTGTGGATAATCCAACATGAGGGACAATGCTTTTAGAATTTTCACCTACCCTACTCCTGTATTTGGATCATTTTAATTTTGTCCCGGCTATTGGATTTTTTACCACCAAACATGTTGTAGTCACTGCTACCGTGACACCCATCGCCGAAAGTAAAACCACATCCGCTGCGCTCGGCAAAGGCATCGGACATCGCCTCTTCCCGATGGGCAGTGGGGATCACGTAGCGATCTTCGTAATCCGCAATAGCAAGATAGCGATACATCTCCTGTACTTGCGCCTCTGTCAATCCGACTTTTTCCAGCACTTCTAAATCTTTCTGATTGTCCACCTGCTCGGATCGCTTATACGCACGCATCGCCAACAATCTGCGCAGTGCCAGTAGCACTGGTCTTTCGTCTCCTGCGGTTAACATGTTGGCCAGATATTTCACCGGAATACGCAGACTCTCCACATCGGGTATCACCCCATCCATGCCGATAAAACCCTCCTGGGTAGCATGTTGAATGGGACTAAGCGGTGGCACATACCAAACCATCGGTAACGTTCGATATTCAGGATGCAATGGCAAGGCCAGTTTCCAATCACAAGCCAGCTTATAAACGGGAGATCGTTGCGCCGCTTCTATCACGCTAAGTGGCACACCATCCTTGAGGGCCTGATCTATCACTTGAGGATCATTGGCATCTAAAAAGATCTCCAATTGGCGTTCGTAGAGATCTTGATCAGAGGCAACAGAGGCGACTTCCGCAATCTTATCCGCGTCATAAAGTAAAACACCGAGATAACGGATGCGGCCCACACAGGTCTCCGCGCACACTGTGGGCATGCCAGATTCCACTCGCGGATAGCAGAAAATACATTTTTCTGATTTACCGGATTTCCAGTTGAAGTAAATCTTTTTGTAGGGACATCCTGAGACGCACATACGCCAGCCACGACATTTATCCTGATCGATAAGCACAATGCCATCTTCTTCACGCTTATAGATGGCACCGCTGGGACAAGAAGCCACACATGCAGGATTCAAACAGTGTTCACACAGTCGTGGCAAATACATCATAAAGGTATTTTCATACTGTCCGTAAATCTCTTTTTGCACCTCATCGAAATTTTTATCTTTGGATCGCTGTTCAAATTCGGATCCGAGGATCTCTTCCCAATTGGGTCCCCAGTGGATTTTTTCCATTCTCTTGCCTGAAATCAGCGAACGAGGGCGCGCGGTTGGTTGATGTTCGCCCATCGGGGCGGTATGCAGATGTTGATAGTCGAAATCAAATGGTTCGTAATAGTCATCTATTTCCGGTAGATCTGGATTGGAAAAGATGTTGGCCAAAATGCGAAACTTGCCGCCAATCCTGGGCTGGATTGAGCCACTATCACTACGTCGCCACCCACCATGCCATTTATCCTGGTTTTCCCACTCTTTCGGGTATCCAATGCCTGGTTTGGTTTCCACGTTATTGAACCAGGCGTACTCTACGCCTTCTCTTGAGGTCCACACATTTTTACACGTGATGGAACAGGTGTGACAGCCTATACACTTATCTAAATTTAAGACCATACCCACTTGGGATCGAATCTTCATATTAACAGACTCCTATACCTCTTCTTCCAACGGCAGAGGCAATGCATCACCGTTTGGACCATCTAACCAATCCACCTTATCCATTTTGCGCACCACAACAAACTCATCCCGGTTACAGCCCACCGTGCCATAGTAATTAAAACCGTAAGATTGCTGCGCGTAGGCGCCGATCATGTGCGTGGGTTTCATCACGGCACGGGTGACAGAGTTGTGGTGTCCACCGCGTGTGCCGGTGACTTCTGATCCAGGCACATTCACAATGCGTTCCTGGGCGTGGTACATCATCGCCATGCCTTGCTTCACACGTTGACTGACCACCGCACGACACGCAATGGCGCCGTTTACATTGAAGATCTCTATCCAATCATTGTCTTGAATGCCGGCGGCTTTGGCATCCACCTCGCTGATCCAGGTGATCGGGCCACCTCGGGACAAGGTCAGCATGTGCAAATTATCACTGTAGGTGCTGTGTATGCCCCATTTTTGATGAGGAGTAATCCAGTTCAACACAATCTCTTTATTGCCATTAGGCTTTTTATCTTTGATATGCTGAATGGTTCGAGTATTGATCGGTGGACGATAAGAACACATCTGTTCGCCAAACAATTGCATCCATTGGTGATCCTGATAAAACTGCTGCCGTCCGGTAATGGTGCGCCACGGAATTAATTCATGCACGTTGGTATAACCGGCGTTGTAACTCACGTGTTCATCCTCTAAACCTGACCATGTGGGAGAGGAAATAATTTTTCTCGGCTGTGCACGCAGATCTTTTACCCTGAGGCTTTCATTCTTTTTCCCGGTCACCAAATGCCCATGATCACGGCCTGTGACTTTGCTGAGTGCCGCCCATGCCTTGACTGCTACATGACCGTTCGTCTCTGGCGCCAGACTAAGAATCACCTCCGCGGCATCCACGGCACTTTCAATTTTCGGACGACCTTCACTGATCCCCTCTTCTACTACTGGGTGATTGAGTTCGCGTAAAAAATTGACCTCTTCCTCGGTATTCCAAGAAATACCTTTACCCCCGTTCCCTGCCGACTCCAACAGAGGACCGAGAGAAGTATACTTTTTATAGGTGTTGGCATAGTCTCGTTCCACCACCATTAAGTTGGGCATGGTTTTGCCAGGGACTGGATCACATTCCCCTTTTTTCCAGTCCTGCACATGGAAAGGCTGCGCCAACTCTCCTGGGGTATCATGCAACATGGGTACAGTGACCACATCTTTCTCCACTCCCAGATGACCCGCCGTTAACTCTGTAAACTTTTTCGCGATGCCTTTAAATATGTCCCAGTCACTTCTTGCTTCCCATGCGGGATCGGTGGCTTTGGCTAGTGGATGGATAAAGGGATGCATATCCGAAGTACTGAGATCATCTTTCTCGTACCAGGTAGCTGTGGGCAATACGATATCTGAATAGACACAAGTGGAGGACATTCTAAAATCAAGCGTCACCAATAGATCCAGCTTGCCCTCCGCGCCTGTCTCCTCCCAGGTGACCTCTGTGGGTTTAGGGCCACCCTCTTTACCAAGATCATCACACTGCACACCATTTTTAGTCCCCAACAGATACTTCAACATATATTCGTGACCCTTACCTGAAGAGCCAAGTAGATTTGAGCGCCATATAAACAGATTACGCGGAAAATTGCTGGGATCATCCGGCGCTTCGGCGGCAAAACTAAGTGCGCCGCTTTTTAACTGTTCAACCACATGCTCTTTAATGTCTATTCCTTTTTCAACCGCCTCCTTCGAGATATCCAGAGGGTTCCGATTTAGCTGCGGCGCAGAGGGCAACCACCCCATACGCTCAGCCCGCACGTTATAGTCAATCATATGTTCCGGGAAGTGACTTTTGTCTGCCAAGGGACTGAGCACCTCATGGATACTCATTTTTTCATGACGCCACTGTGAACTGTGGTTATAGAAGAAAGAAGTGGAATTCATGTGTCGGGGTGGGCGTGACCAATCCAACGCAAATGCCAATGGTAACCATCCTGTTTGAGGACGAAGTTTTTCTTGGCCCACGTAATGTGCCCAGCCCCCACCTGACTGACCCACGCAACCACACATCATCAACATGTTGATCAATCCACGGTAATTCATATCCATGTGGTACCAATGATTCATGGCAGCACCGACTATGACCATGGACTTTCCATGCGTTTTATCCGCATTGTCTGCAAACTCACGGGCCACCTGAATCACTTTATCGCGAGCGACGCCGGTGATCTGCTCTTGCCAGGCTGGTGTAAAGGGCGTACCGGCATCGTCGTAGTCCGACGCCACATTCGCTCCACCTAAGTCCCGGTCAATGGCATAGTTGGCAATTAATAAATCATATACCGTGGCCACCTTTGCGCGACTGCCATCTGCCAATTCAATTGCCCGAAAGGGAACATGCCGAAACTGGATGGCTTCCCCATCCACATGGTTAAAATGCTCGTGTATTTCAGCACCAAAATAGGGGAAAGCCACCGGAACCGCCGCCTCTTTACCGTCGATCAGTGTCAGTTTTAACTCTGTCTGCTTGCCACTGGCGCCTTCCCGCTCCTCTATGTTCCATTTGCCCTGTTCTCCCCAGCGATAGCCTATCGCACCTTGCGGTGAAACAAGTGCGCCGTCACTATCTATGGCTACGGTTTTCCATTCGGGATTGTTTTCTTGATTCAACTTTGCAACGAGATCAGAAGCACGTAAAAAACGAGTGGGTTGATAACCGCCTTCGGTTTCTTCCAATAACACCAACATAGGTGAATCGGTGTATTTACGCATATACTGTTGAAAATACGCACTGGGATTCTGTAGATGAAACTCTTTAAGAATGACATGACCAAAGGCCATGCCCAGTGCGGCATCGGTACCCTGCTTGGGATTGAGCCAGAGATCAGTGAGCTTCGACACCTCAGAATAGTCCGGTGTAATTGAGACTGTTTTTGCACCCTTATACCTCACCTCGGTAAAGAAATGCGCGTCAGGTGTACGCGTTTGCGGAACATTTGATCCCCAAGCAATGATGTAATTTGAGTTATACCAATCAGCGGATTCCGGCACATCCGTTTGCTCTCCCCAAGTCATGGGAGAAGAAGGCGGAAGATCGCAATACCAGTCGTAGAAGCTCATGCAGACGCCGCCAATCAGAGACAGGTATCTAGACCCTGCCGCATAGGAGACCATAGACATGGCGGGGATGGGAGAAAATCCAATGATGCGATCCGGTCCATACTTTTTCGCCGTATACACATTGGCAGCGGCGATAATTTCGTTCACTTCTTGCCAGGAAGAACGCACAAACCCACCCATACCGCGTTTAGACTTATAGGAGCGTGCACGGTCGGGATCTTCGACGATGCACGCCCAAGCCTCGACCGGATCCATGCTCTTGCGCAAACCTCGCCAGAGTTGCAACAAAGGTTTGCGTACCTTGGGATATTTAAGACGATTGGCACTGTATATATACCAGGAGTAACTGGCGCCCCGTGGACATCCTCTTGGTTCATGATTAGGCAGATCGGGGCGCGTGGCGGGATAGTCAGTCTGTTGCGTTTCCCAGGTAATCAAACCATTCTTGACGTAGATCTGCCAACTACATGAGCCAGTGCAATTGACGCCATGGGTAGAACGAACCACTTTGTCATGCTGCCAACGTTGGCGATAGCTGTCCTCCCACGCCCGACTCTCACAGCTCACTTCACCATGTCCATCTGAAAACTCAGATGTTTTTTTCTTAAAGAACTGCAATCTATCCAATAAATGACTCATCTATTTCGCCTCATATTCCTTTTCTATTCCTTGCGCAATCGACATCCATATTGGTTATGGATTATAAAATTCGCCACTTTTTCTCATGTAAAAATACCAATTGATGAGAACACACAGGATGTAAAAAACCGCAAAGCCATATAGTGCGTTTTCTGGCGTGGTGGCTTTGATCTGTTCACCAAATACTTTTGGAATATAAAATGCGCCGTATGCGGCAACGGCAGAAGTCCAACCCAACACCGGACCCGCCTGTTCTTTGGGGAAAACCATGGCAATGGTACGAAAGGTAGAACCGTTCCCAATGCCAGTGGCTGCAAATAGAACTAAAAACAACAAAAAGAAAGGCACAAAATAGTCTTCAGGTGTGGCCGACACATAGGCAGCTTTGAGGTAATATGCGGCGCCCAAACTGCTCACTACCATAACGATAGAGACAATCTGAGTCACTAAGGCACCCCCCACCTTATCTGCAATCCATCCACCCACGGGACGAATCAAAGCGCCGATAAATGGGCCCATCCAGGCGTACATTAACGCAGACGGACCATTGGGATTAATGGTGTCATGCGTCAATATCCCTGTCTCACCTATCACATGACTATAGCCAAACACAATTTTAATACACAAAGCAAAAGCAGCAGAGAACCCGATAAAAGATCCAAAGGTCATGGTATAAATAATGCTCATGACCCAAGTGTGTTTGTTATTGAATATGCGATACTGATGGCTAAGATTGGTGCCGATGCCACCCGGTAGTAATCTTAGGAGCAAGACAGTGGAAGCGATAACAATCAGTATCACTATCTCCTTAGGCACACCGAACCCGGAACCATTCGCCGATTCAGGCAATAACAACCACAGACCAAACATCGCGCAAAACAGCGCAATCAGTAACATGCCCAGAATAATAGCGAAACTGGTCAGCGGTGAGCCGATGTCAGGAGATACCTGCTGAGTTCGAATATTGTTCATGCCGAACCAACTGGCGAAAGCTAACGGGACTAACAACACTAACCAGACAAGTCCACCATTGTGGATCCAGGTTTCTGAGCCCGCTGGTATCTTGCCGATCAAGGTGCCAGATGTGTTTTCTAATATCATGGGCTCGCCAAAAAATACCCCGGCTGTCATCACCAAGGGAATCACAATCTGCATGGTGGTGACACCGAAGTTGCCTAAACCTGCATTTAGACCCAATGCCAGTCCCTGTTTCTTTTTTGGGAAAAAATAGCTGATATTAGACATGGAAGAGGCGAAATTTCCGCCGCCGATACCAGACAATAATGCGAGCCCTTGAAACACCCACAAAGGCGTATTCTTATCTTGCAACGCAATTCCAGTACCCAAGGCCGGTAAAATTAAAAGAGTGGTGGTAAAAAAGACAGTATTGCGTCCACCAGCGAGGCGTACAAAAAAACTACTGGGAATGCGTAGAGTGGCACCGGTTAACCCGGCGATTGCCATCAGTGTAAATAGCTCACTTTGCGCAAAGGGGAATCCCAAGTTGAGCATCTGTACAGTAATGATGCCCCAATACAACCAAACTGCAAATCCGCACAGTAAACTAGGAATGGAGATCCACAAGTTTCGATTGGCAATCTTCTTTCCTTCAGATTGCCAAAACTCTTCGTTCTCAACATCCCACTGCTGAATATCTGCCATATCAATATCCTGTTCGTTAAGTAATACTTTGATCGATGACTATGCCTTTGTTGGCTTCCATACGTTTGATGGCAAAATGCATCAACACCATACAGGTACCTACCAAACCGAACAGCACCATGAAACAAGAACTGCGCACCCCTACCAGATCAGAGGCAACACCGAATACAATAGGCAACGAGAAACCACCTAAACCGCCAATGACACCGACCATTCCACCCACTGAGCCCATATTGTCGGGATAGTAATCATGAATGATCCGGTAGACCGACGCCTTACCGATACCCTGTGCAATGCCTAAAATAAATACCAGTACGGTGAATGGCCACAACCCAACGGCAATGCCGAAATCCACATCTCCCTCAATACCATGGATCACCATGGTGGTACGCGGATAGGAGATAAAAAAGAGACACGCGAGTGACACCCAGAACACTGCCCAGTTGATGGTACGGGCGCCATACTTATCAGATAGCCAACCACCCAAAGCGCGGATCACGCCTGAGGGCAAAGTGAAACACATGGTAATAAAAGATGCGGTTTTCAGATCTAAGTGATATTCACCCACATAGTATTTGGGTAACCAAAGAGCCAATGCCACAAAGCCGCCGAATACAAAGTAGTAATACAAACCAAATCGCCACACCCGGACTTCTTTTAGGGGTTTGAGTTGCTCTTTCAGACTAAGATGTTGCCCGCTCTTTTTACGCGCCTCGTGTTGTGGATCATCAAAGGTAAAGAACCAAAAAATGATGGCCATCACCAACATGGCAATCGAGTACACTTTAGGCACCATTTGCCATCCATAAGCCACCACAAGGGTAGGTGCCGCCAAGTTCGTAATGGCCGCACCGGCATTACCGGCACCAAAAATTCCCATCGCCGTACCCTGGCGATGCTTATCGAACCAAGCTGAGGTATAAGCGATACCAATTGCGAAAGAGCCCCCAGCTAATCCCACAAACAAGCCAATCACCAGAAAATGCCAATAATCGGTGGCAAACGCCAAGCCATAAGTGGGGATAGCCACCAACAACATCTGTATAAAGAATACGATTCGACCACCAAATCGGTCCGTCAAAATGCCTAGGGGTAACCTGGTGAGTGAGCCGGTCAAAATAGGGGTCGCGACCAAGATCCCAAATTGAGTGTCATTCAAACCGAGATCTTGTTTAATGCGAATACCGATGATGGAAAACATAGTCCAGACCGCGAAATTTGCCGCAAAGGCAACTGTGTTCATACCCAACACAGTCCACTGCTTTTGCGAATCTGAAAACATTCTTATTCTCCTTTTTCAACGACCTATTTTTCGTTAGCGCCTGTCACACCACAGTGATGAATCTGCAAATTGATACAGATCAAATTTTCATGAATTCAAAAATTGAATAACAGCTTGCAGAAACTCCTCCATGAGTTTATGAAATAGAGAGAGAAATCATTCCATCAATACCGCCGCTATTTCCCTGTTGCAGAGATTAGCCACAATAGAATCTATCCAGAAAAAATCGGAGAGCGCTGCCTATTGGGGAATGACACCACAATGCCTATGGAATTTATTGGCCATTCCATGAAAAACTTTTGCAGTTTATTCATAGAGCCGCAAACCAACTTTTCCATTCACTCACAATCTGTGAATATATCGTTTTAACTTATTCGGAACATCTGCCTTGAGAAGATCACCTATCGGAGACACCAACATACTTTTATTCACCTCGTGTAAATTTGGACTGCCGTTGCAACGCTTTATTGATTGAAACACTGAATGGTATGTTTTTCAGAGAAGGAATAAGTAAAGAGAAAGACGTACCCTTACGCCTGCACGGAGTGGATTGATCTATTTCTCTACCGTTAATTCTTACCCTCACCTTCAGTTCGGTAGGGATGCTACTCTTACAACTATGCGACCAGAGTGATCTAAATCAATTCCAATACAAATTAATCCATTGTTAACTCATCATATTTACATTTTGGAGTTGAATTCGCGCTTAATAATACAAACCACATGGTGAATCGTTGAAGTGGTACTTGATAGATACTCAATAGATAGTTATGCACGGCCACGGCCGCATTACAGATTAACTAAATCAGTAGCTCTTAACGTTTAAGTCTATTTAAAATTAATCTGCGTATTATGATTGCATTGCGGATCGTTTGGGCATATTGACATCGAGGACAATATAGACTTTATGCCTCCCGACAATGATGTCTTTTCGCCATATCAGCTACAGACCGTTTAATTATATTCTTAAGGATTGTCTCGTTAACATCAGCAAGTTTGTTTATATAAAGGCAACACTTGTCACTGATTTTATATTTACCTAGCTTTTCTAACTCATTTTGATAGTTTTCAAAACCATTCATCACATATATAGTGAGGTTTTGCTTTCTTGGAGAAAATCCAGTCACAATTCTACGACCATCTTTGCCATTCTTATATTTAAAGTCGTACAAACCAAACCCTATTATCTTTCCATCCAAAAAAGGCTTAAATCCGGACGCTTCCTCCATTAACTTAACGAGTGATTCAGTATCTTCTCGTTTTTGCTTGCTTTCAATAGTAGAAATGAACTCTTTTAGGGACTGGTTCACTAGTGACTCTCCATGTTAATCTCGCGCATCAGGTCCTGCTTGGTGGTGATTGCGTGGGTTACAAAAGAAGAAAACTGTCAAGTGTGTGAATTATAATATGCCATATGTTTTCCTCGCCTGGGCGATTAGACTTTCAACCGTTGTTCCAGGAACCATGTAATAACTCGGCGCAAGGATTGGCTCTACTTTAGCGACTGTTACAACAATAATGCCCTTAACTGGAAAAACATCGCCAACTATTGGTCTCAACACCTCCGTATATTTTTCACAATCGGGATCATTCGACGACAAATAGGTCGCTGCACCTTTTAATTTAAATCCTTTTTGTTCGAAAATATTTATGAAGCTTACGCAAACATTCGGGTTGGATGCAATATTCTTAACGCTTCCCGGTGATGCGATGTTGGCAATGACAATTTTATCTGTGCCAAAGATAGTAAACGCTTCTTTAGGCGAGCAAGTCGGATAACCATCTAGATCTGAAGTCGCCAACCAACACAAAACACTTTCTTCAACTGATTGTCTAATTTCGTTGGTAAACATACGCTGCTCTTTTACAGACTATACTGTTGTGTTATGCGCTTGTGGTTAAAACACTCTATAAGGCATTAGCTTTACAACCATATAGACATTTGCACTTTATTCAAGACACAAAATATGGATAACGAAGTGACAGTACACGAGAATGACATTTTGTGCATTTAACACTATTAGAAAATATCGCTGCAAACAGGTCAAATCATAATATTGAAGTGGTCTACTAAAACCGGACACCAAGTTAAGAGTGTAAACTATCTTGACGAGGTGAGCGATGACAGAAAAAAAAGAGAACAAGAAGGAAATACACAGAAGACTTTAAACGAGATGCAGTAGCCCTCGTCACAGAGCAAGGCTACAAGATAACAGAAGCTGGGAACAGCCTGGGTATCAAGCCGGATCTGATTCGCCGTTGGCGGCAAGAATTTGAGCAGGAAATGACCGGGGATCGATTGAGTGCTGATGAACGTGCGGAGCTGAAACAGTTACGTAAAGAGAACCGTATGCTACGGATGGAAAAGGAGATTTTAAAAAAAGCCAGCCAGTACTTCGCGAAGGAAATTCTGACCGAAGAGCACCGAAAGCGGTGAAGAACTACGCCAAGAAAAACCCACATTCCATGGG
>JBGTSY010000030.1:15929-16428 GCA_041940025.1 Thiotrichaceae bacterium
CGCGAAGGAAATAAAGTGAAGTACTGGTTTATTCGGGATCATGCGGGATGCTGGCCAGTCGTTCACTTGTGCCGCCTGCTGGAGGTTCAACGCAGCGCCTACTATGACTGGCGGGATCTGCCAGGCAAAGTGATGGGGCCAGAGGAGTTAGTGTTGAGGCGGCGTATGAAAGAACTATTTGTAGTCTCTCGGGAAAGCCTGGGCAGTCGTATGATGGCGAAGCATCTGCGTGAGGAAGGGTTTGATATTGGGCGTGACCGGACACGTCGCTTAATGGAAGCGCTGAATTTGAAGGTCAAGCCCAAGCGCAAATACAAAGTCACTACCGATAGCAAACACCGGTTTCCAGTGGCTGAGAATGTATTAGAACGCCAGTTTAATCCTAATGGTCCCAACCAGGTCTGGGGGACAGACATCACGTATCTATGGACGCAGGAAGGCTGAGTTTACCTGGCTGTAGTGATTGACCTGTATTCCCGCCGCGTGGTGGGCTGGTCGA
>JBGTSY010000031.1:0-14818 GCA_041940025.1 Thiotrichaceae bacterium
CTATCAAGCTAAAGGACGAACCCTTCAGGATCCGCCCCATCACTTTTTGAGTGTTGTCTATTTTATTCATACATCACATTGGGTGCGGCAATCGGATCGCGCTCGTGTGGACCAGCGATAATTTTATCTGGTGCGGAATTTTAGCGAATTATTAATTTGCTTATAAGGCAAGGGGAAAAATTTAATCTAACTGTCACAATGGCTTGTCACTGCAAAAAAAATACGGAACCCCGAAGGGTTCCGTAAAGGGTAGGTTTTGCTTTATGGCCATTGCGGCCATTGAAGAAGTGTGCTCTGGTTTAGGGTACGTACTGACGTAGTGGTTGGCAGCTATTGGCGTCCCCGTTACTGTTTTGACGGGCAAAACCGGTAGCCGGCGTGGCCAGTGATAAGGTTGCGTCTGGAGAAGCAGTAGGTAACAAGAAGCCACCTTGCCACTCATCAGCGGTACCAGAAAGCACCTCAAACTGAGTATTAGTCACAGCGATATCACCTGTGGTCAACAGGCTGTTCCATTTTTCAAAGAACTCAGCAATCGCTGCCTCTTCAGTGGCGTCAACTACCGCGGTTCTCACACCACCGGTGACATAAGTATCAGTATCATCAATTACATTAGCCGGAGCAGGTGCAGCAATGAAAGCAGGCGCAGCGGTTCGACCCTGGAAGCTGAGGTAATACATTTGGCTTTGGTCCAGACCCGCATGAGCATTTTGTAACGTAGGCGTCACACCATCTACCTTGACAAAACGGAAGTCACGGGCAAAAGTCGGATTCTTTTCTAAACTTTGGTAACCCATAGCAAATCCAGTTTGACCCACAGGAACGGCTGGGAAGGTATCTGCACCATCATCATAACCGGTACCGTTTTCCAGAGCGTGCAAACATTTTGACAAGTCAGAAGAGCCGGAGTTTTCAAAGAAAGAAGCCAATGGTCCAATGTTTATACCGCTAGACATTTTTAGGCTGTCGGCCGTGCAATTTGTACGCATATAGTGAATCATATGCTGCGCATGGGTGCCAGAGCCTTGCATGCGACGACAAATATTAACCTTCTTGGGAAATGCTCCAGTATCGATGGTTTCCCCAAACACTGGAAAATCTTCCCAATTTTTTAGGCCGCCGGAAAATGCCTGACGTACTAGGGATTTAGGAATAGTAGGCATACAATCTGCGCGCTCACGATCAGCCGCAGTATCGTCACAAGTGGCATCCAGTTTGTGCTCGCCATATGGTCCCGCAGCAGCAAGGCCAATCTGATCGTCCTGTAACTCATTACGGAAAGATTCAGTCACCACCACACCGAAGTTTAATCCAGGACCAGGTTTAGCAGGCAAGTTACCGCGATCCACATAGTCTACTGGCACTGAACCCGGCTGTCCGGCTTTAGCAGACAATACTGCAAGATCATTTTTAAACTTGTTCGGCTCTACATCGGAAATACCACCGTCGGAAATCTGACCTTTCACGTCAGCGCTACCACATTCATAGAGATCCCAAGTATATCCGTTGGCCGCTATATTACCTGTACTGTGGGTCGCACAAGCTCCACTAGCAGTGGCGTCCAAGTGCTCATTTTCCAATCCTTCACTCACAGGCGTCACACCAGTAGCGGAGCCACCATCATACTTGTAGATAGCCATTGTTTTACCGGCCAAGTCTGCATCAAACGCCGTAGACGCTTTACAGTGCACTACCCAATGGTCGTCTTGGGTCATTAATACGCCAGGTCCTGGGGCAGTGTTGACCGTGTCCACATAGACATCAATGAAATTTCCCGCAACAGCAGGATCAGCGCAGTAGTTTTGTACCGCAGTTTCCCGTAGAAAATTTGTCGGTGCCGTGGCGCCGCCGATAAAGATTTCTACCTCTGCACCCAGTGCGCCAGCATGGGCGTTTCCAGCGCACGCAGCGGTCACGGCAATTGCTAATGCATTACGTTTCATATTCATACTAAAAACTCTCCTTAAAGATAGTCGATCCGCTTAGGCCAATGAAACCTTGGGACGTCGAGCGACACCAAACAAGCCTAAGAGCGCAGAGCCCAATAACCATGCCGCGGCCGGCAGTGGAACAGCGTTGGCGGCAAAGGTGATTTCGTTATTGGTGTTATCCAATTTCCACCAACCTAAAAGGGTCGGCCCGGAAATCACATCGTCTTGAAAGGCATCATAGATGTCCACAAAAAATGGAATTAGCACACCCTCTAACCCATCAGTGATAAAAGTAGTGTTACCTGCAAATTTTTGTCCAACGCTGGACACTCCTGAAAATGCTCCAGTCACATCTGTATTGGCATTCAACTGTGTATTAAGGTTTGCAGAGTGACCAGTGTTTGATATCCATACCTGTTGAATGCTAGAGTCCGGGCGCGCCTCTACACCGTTGTTTTCACTATTGGTATACAGGGTACGATTATCTGTATAGTTAGGGTCAGTATAAACGCCATAAGCCTGCATTCTCATTGAGCCGTTAGGATTAGCATTGTTGAGTGCAAAGTCCGCTATATTGCCACCATCATCTATGTCTGCTCCAACAGCGCTGCTGATAGTAAAGCCATCATAGGCCAGTGGATTGGCCGCCATATCTTTCGCAGAGATATTGGTATTAACACCATAGAAGGCAGTAGCTTGGTTGACGTCATTGTATGAGGTGATGGTTAAAAACACATCTCCATCACCGATCGCAAAACCCTGCGGTGAATAAATAGTATCCGCTTGTACGGCACCCGCAGCAAGAACCAATGAGGCTGCAAAGGCAGTCTGTTTTAAAGCTGTTTTCATTAAATAACTCCTGTCATTAAAAATGCTTTCATGGAAGTTAACTAGCGCAGAGGAACGATTCCTCTCACGCCTGTTTAGTTATCCGACAACACCCAAATGGGCGATTTACTAAACAGCGGCGTCAGTATCCGCGCCAAGGTTTAATTTTTGTTGAATAGAATATGAAGAGTTTGTGACGTGTTCTAGAATGACGAGATACAAAATTAATAGATTGGTATTCGTTTTGTATTACATAAATTTGTGGATTAGTCACTGCTACAGATTTTGTTTATGCACAACTGATTGTTTAAAACTGGTAGCGCAGATTAAAATGCCATCGATCCTCATCTGCCAACACACTAGACGCGTCCTTCTGCGCCTCTGCCCAATCCACTTGTAGCGACAGGTTGGCACGGGTGTGCATGCGCATCCCCACACCAAAGCTGTAGAGTTCTGAATGTTCTGCTTCACCAGGTAACAGGACGTTGCTTTTCACACTGCCATAGTCAGAAAATACTAAGCCATGTAGATCATCTATACGGAAACGATCCATCCCCGGTACTGCAGGCGTGTGCCACTCTAAACTGGTCGTCGCTCCCGTATCTCCTAACTGCTGTGATGAATAATATCCGCGTACGGTATCCACCCCACCCACAGAAAACTGCTCGTTGTTGATCAAGGGTTGATCCGAATACTGACCTTGCAAACGGACCACCAAGCGACCCACTTTACCCATATCACGTTGCGCACTTAGTTGTGTCGTCCAGTAAAAAAAGTTGGGCCGTGCCTTAAATCTCTTCTCTTCGAATTCTTCTTCATTTGCACCTAATCCACGAAGTGCGAAATGAGCACCTGTGGAGAAACTGATATTGGTCTGCTGAATTGTCGTAAACCCTCGGTATTCCACAGCAAACTTGGTAAACTCAATTGGCGTCAGCAAGGTGCCGCCACCCAATAATGCCACCTCTTCTTCCACATCTTTATTGTCTAAACCGATCGAAAGAGAGTGATAATAGTGCGCCAGTGGTTTGAGGGAACGCACCAGGCGCAAGCCAATTATGGAGCCCTTACCCAATACTCGGAGCGCACTGGCGCCCGTGATGTCACTTTGTGAATCGGAGTCTATCGCATAAGCCACCAGTTGAGTGCCTTGCCCCATCGGCAGGCTGTAACTGATCGACCACACGTCTACTTCCTCTGACTCTTGCGGTGCAGTTTGCCAGGTCACACTGGCAGAATGATGCTGCTGCCATAAGTTGTGATAACTCAGATTGGTCACCAGCCTGGTGCGAGACGTGTCTTTGGTATCGCGATCATTCAGCTCAATGCTGCCATGCACTGGCAAACTATCCTCCACTTTGAGATCTACGTCCAAAGTGCCTGTGCGTCTTCCCGCTTTAAAAATTGGGGTAATGTTGCGATCGGATGTTTGCATACCGAGCTTTCCCAGTTGCTGTTGCAAGGTAGGGAAATGAGGTACGCTACCAGGCATCACTTGACCTACTTCAGCTCTGATTTCTGCTGGGGAGTAATATTGCGCACCCAATACTGCAAGATTGGCAACCGTGCCTTCGGTCACCTGAAGACGCACTATGCCATTCTTCACTTCCTGTTCCGGAATAGACACCACTACTGTTTGGTAGCCTTCTCCATGATAGAGATTTTCCAATGCCAACCGAATGGCTTCAATATCCGCCAGACTTTTCTGTTCGCCCAGATGGGGATAAACCACTCTCTCGATGAGCTGATTGGCCAGTACTTTGTTGCCACTGATTTGCAATTCTAATACGTCAAACAAAACGGGATCCGCTTCGGGCTCGGACTGGCGGGCCTCGGTGGCAGTCTCAGATGGAACAGCCCCCCCGGTGATGCCTGCTTCTTCGCTGGCTAAACGCTGTTCTGTTGAAGGTGTTTGCGCGTTGTTTTTCTGTTCTTGAGATCTCTCATCGAATTCAGTTAGATTGTCACCATTCGAGTGAGATCTTACCGATTGAGTCTGAGACGTTCGAGGCTCGTGCAACTCGGTTGATTTTTCTTGCAGTTTTTCAGCTGCCTCCTCTGCGATGACCATGGCGGGTAACGCCAGTATCGTGAGCAAGGTGAATTGAATAATACGCTGTGCCATCGTGATGCTAATTTTTTCGCCTTCCTCATCCGTCACCCAACTGAACAGATCGGAATCATTGGAAAGTCGCTTAAACTGTGTCAGATAAGTCAACTGCCACTAAGCGCCATAGACCCGTTTTCTTCGATTAGGGTTTGGACAAACAGAACTCTGTTATTCGATAAAATAAAAATCAGTGAATGTGCCAACTTCAGAGACGCATTGATACACTTGGTATATTACAATCTGATGAACCAAACTTAGGTTGAGTGTTAAAAGCAAACTTAAAAGAACGATTTTAACAGTAGGATACTCGGTCTTCGCCACTGGGACTGCCAATTCTGGCGCAAATCAGGTAGAGTGCGCCACGAAAAATTTTTAAGCCAATATGATTCAGTTTTATAGTGAGACCACTATGTCGAAATACTTATTCTCAATTGTCATCGCCACTATTGCTTTTGTCGGGCTCACTGCATGTGAGCAGGATAAGACCACGCCACCTTCAATCCCCGCGCTGGTGGTGGACCTAAGTGCTATCGCCGGGGCGCTAGGTGCGGACGATCAGATCCAGCAAAAACTGAATGAGGCTGAGAAACAACTCAATAGTCAGCTGAATGAAATCAGCTCTAATCTCACCTCTCAATTAAAGGAAAAACAGGCAGAGTTAAATCAGAAATCGAAAAAAGATCAGGCTACTTTAGAAGAGCTGACACGAGTGGCAAATTTACAATTACTGGAAAGCCAGGAACGCGCACGCGCTCAGGCCAATCAATATAAACTTCAGTTAGTGGAGGATTTCCGTCGCCAAGTTTTAGCTGCAGCGCTGCCCATAGCGGAAACAAGAGGCGCACTCAGCGTGGTCACAGCGCATGCCAATTTACTCTGGCATGACCCCAGCATAGACATCACTGATGAGGTGATTGGCGTGATGCGGGAGTTACCCATCACTATTGATGTCCCGACAGCCGCCTCTAATCACGCCACAGAGAACAAGCCGACTACCAGCGATGACGCCACAGCACAGGGTGACACCAAAGTGGAGTAACAACAGAATGGATTGTCGAGATCAACTCAGCATGACGCAGAAGAGAACAGCTAAATCCTAAGTGAATCACAACATTAAAGAGTGACAGCAACCCTCTTACTTGTCGCTCAAGCACCTGACAAAACGACAGTTGGTCAGCAGAGCTCAATCCCAACGACTAACTATTTTTGATGAGTATTTCCACTCGGCGATTCGTGGCCTTTCCTTCAGGCGTGTTGTTCGATACCACGGGTTGTAACTCACCCCTACCAATTGAAGAGACTCGCTCAGAGCCGATGCCACTCACCTCTACGAGAAATTTCTCGACTGCCCCTGCGCGCGCTTCGGACAATTTTAAGTTATACAATTCTCGTCCTGAATTGTCCGTATGGCCGGAGATCAACACTCTGGCGGTGGGGAATAGTTCAATTCCCATTTTTAGTTTATTCAATAGCACATAGTTCTTCGGTTGTATGTCACTTTTACCCGGCATAAAATCAAATCCGTGTGCACGGATGAGGATATCATCGCCTTGACGCAACACCTGGGCTTCCCCCTCAGAAAACATATTTTTGATGCGAATAAATTTGCTGTCGAACGCTCGATTTCTCAACTGTTCTTCGCTAGCCGCGCGCACCATCACGGCTAACTCCCTCTCTTTCTTAGCCATCTCTTGCGCATAAGATTGCTCTAGCACCTCAAGCTGCTGCAGAAGTGCCGCATTGTCCCGCATCACCATGTCCACTTGACGCCTGAGTTCAGATATCACGATTTGATTGCTTAGGGTGAAGGGAGGATCGGGTTCAATGGTGGCGATCACATGGGACAATTGTGATTGGTACCAGAGAATTATCTCTTCCTCACTCATTTTATTCTGCTTAAAGTGGTGCACAAGGTTAACAATTTGAGTGGCCTTAGCAGTTAAGTGAATGGCTTCATCCGCATGCTTCGAAGCTTCCTCAGTGGCACGTCGATCTACTTCTAATACTTTTTCCGCCATCTGGATCTGATCGGCGGCCTGTTGCATGGTTTTTGGCGCCAATTTGTCTACCTTTTGCGTTTTCGCCAATTGAAATGCGATCTTAGCTTGTTCAACAGTCGCCCCTTTCAGCGCATCCAATTCCAATTGACTATACCGCTTTGCAAGTGATTTCTTAGCTGCGTTGGCTTGTTCTGCTTGTCCAGCCTCAAATAGAGTGGTGAGCCTGTGAAGCGATCGATCTGCTTCCTCAAATTGTGGCTGATAGGTCATATGTGCCTGCGCTTCCATCGCCCGAAGACGCGCATCGAGTACGTCCCCCAACTCAGCTCTGGATCGAGCGGCATGTTGATTGGCTATGGTCAATTTCTCTAAACCACGCTGCGCCTGAGACACCGCAGCCAGATCGTTTTGCATGGCGAGTTCATTGGCCTGCGCATATAGCTGTGTGACCTGATGACCGACTTGCGGTGACAAGAGCAATAGATCTTGGCTTAAGGCCACATCCATGCGCCGTTTCAGCTCTGCGACGTGAGGAAACTTATCCTCTATATATGTGTCGGTGAGCTGGGGTTTAGGCGCACAGGCGACAATAAAAGCTAACAATAAGAAAGACAGTAATATTTTAGTTTTCATAGAAACCACCTTATAAGGGTACGGATCCACTGAAGTAGGACAGATTATCAAAGGATTAGAAACAAGCCGCACTATTCTGTGACACGCAATCAGTTTATTTTTAAATACCTAAAGCCAAAGTCTGATTGGCTACAGCGCCACACAAACTGAAACGACTTCTTTGAAACCTAATCTTAACAATGCGATGATAGGTTTGACGTCCCATTCCATTCATAGAAGAAGACAATGCCCTATTTTATTTCCAACACCCGCGCAGTGCTACCTGGCACGCAAACTAAATTTCTCTCCGCTTTCCGTGTCATGTCACTATTTCTTGTTTCTGTGAGTTTTCTTAACGCATGTAGCACGCTAGCAAGCGGCACCGTCGAAACCGCCAAGGTGGAAAAAACATCCGAACAGACCGTGCAACAGGTGATGACGCAAGTAGAGTCCATCTTTCAAGCGGAGAACATTATTCTCGCGCAACCACCCGCTGTGATGATAGTGCATGGGATCGTAGTGGGCAAAGCACCTTCCGGCTCTCGAGTGACCATCTCTGCCACCGGTCCGAAACCACCGGTCAAGGTGGTGGTGATGGTGGACAGCCCAGTCAACCAAACTCTGGCCGATAGCTTGGCAGCACAAATTTCACCTTAACTGTCAATCCAGTTGGAATGCTGTGCACAGGTCAACATTGAATCTGTGTGTCGGCCGTCCTACAAGTACTGTCACGCTGTTGTAAATAAAACATCATCTGATTCTGATATCAAGTGACTCACATTCAATATCAAAATGACTCATTCTCCAGGACGGGAGCAGATAGGCAATGCACACGAGTAGACGTCAATTTTTAATTCACGCACTTCAAGCGGCAGGCGCGTTATCGCTTTCAACCGCAACCGGTGCCATAGCGAGAACCGCACTCTATCAGCAATCCGAATCTGCTTGGGGCCCCCTGCAGGAGCCGGATGACAATGGCATTCGATTACCCTCAGGATTTCAATCAAGGCGGGTGGCGCAGAGCGGTCATCTTGTCCCCGGAACACACTTTATTTGGCATACCTTCCCCGATGGTGGCGCTATTTTCCCGCAGCTGAATGGCGATTATATCTATGTCTCCAACAGTGAAAACGTATTTCCATATGGGGGTGCCTCTGCCATTCGTTTCAATGCAGACAGCGACATTATAGATGCCTACCGCATCTTGCGCGGTTCCGGTAGAAACTGCGCCGGAGGACCAACGCCTTGGGGTACCTGGCTCTCTTGCGAAGAGCGAGATCGCGGACTGGTATGGGAGTGCGATGTCACAGGATCTCATACTCAGGTACATCGAGCTTTGGGCCGGTTTCAACACGAAGGCGTCGCCGTGGATCCGCTATTGGGCGATCTCTACATGACCGAAGATGTAGGGGATGGAAGACTCTATAAATTTGTGCCAGAACAATTCAGTGGTACTGCCGAAGATTTGAAAACCGGTCAACTCTACGTGGCGCACGTGGATGAGATTGGCAACGTGAACTGGTTACCGGTTCCCAACCCCACACCCAAGTTATTGCCTTGGGGAAACGACACACCTACTCGCTACCAAGTACCTGAAAGCACTGCCTTTGATGGCGGTGAAGGAATTTGGTATCACAATGGCACCATCTACTTTGCCACTAAAGGCGACAATGTTATTTGGTCTTACGAGATACAGAGTCAGTTTCTCACACCTATATACCAGGCAGGAAACTTCGCCAACCCGCCTCTTACCGGGGTGGATAATGTGATGGTATCTGAACGTGGCGACATCTATGTCGCTGAGGATGGGGGAAACATGGAGCTGGTGACCATTCTGGCGAATGGCAACATCCAACCCCTATTACAAGTGGTGGATCAAGATCATTCTGAAATCACTGGGCCGGCCATTGATCCTAGCGGCACTCGTCTGTACTTTAGCTCTCAACGTGGTCCCGGAAGAGGGGTGCTCAATAATCTAGGGATCACTTACGAAATCACCGCACCAGAGCCGGGATTTTTCTTTTTCTAGCTATCTGTTTCCCAACACTTGCTTCCCAGATATTTTTATACAGGTTAAAAAAAGAAAGGGAGTACCCGAGTACTCCCATTACCACATCGATGGAGAGGTGGTCAAAGCGTGGAAAAAGCATGCGCCCCAGTTAATTCATTCCTCTTCATTTGAACAGGTTCGTTTTCTACTCGTGACGCACAGTGATGTGAGATAACCAGAATCATGCATCTAAGCAGTGTCAATTGAAGTCGAGCTGCCATTGGCAATCGACGGGACAGCAATCTGGCAAACGCTTGTGCTAACCGACTCAACTCGAATCGATTTAAACCCTAACCATGGTGCCGCATGGATCTGAGAACACTCACCCGTATCACAATATCGAGAGCCAGCACATGTCTGTCGTGCTCACAAATTGGCAGAATCAGTACCGATCCGACGCACTCTTCCGAAACCCACCAAAGAGAATAACGCACTACCAAACAACCAAACGGATAGGGGAACAGGAACCGCAGTGAGCTGCATGAAACCGTCGGCAGTAAAATTCAGATCTGAACCACTGACGTTATCAAGTAAAATAGAAAACAGGCCATTGGACTCATCAATGGTATCTGGGTCAAACACAGCCGTATTGTAGTTTGACACTTGCATCATGATGTCCACCAGACCCACCAACGGATTGGTGGAGAATTGAACCGTATTGGCAAAATTGCCGTCGACATGGCCTTCTAATATCTTCACGCCGTCTTGAAAGTCAGCATCAGGCAGATCGTCAAACCAAAGGTTCCCGAAGCCACCGGTCACATCAAACAGAGTGGTGGTCACCCCTGAAGTCTGTTGGATGCTTGACACTTTCAGATCCACCTCGGAATAGAAAGTGAGTTCATAACCACTATTTAGTTGACTAGCGGTCACTGGGCTATTCGCCAAAAAATGCGTATCGACCCTGGTCTCATAGACCAGTTTAAATGTCTCGTTTATCTCAAAATTGGAATCTAAATTGCCCGAAGTGGCCGTCAAGACTGCATCTGAATTTGCTCGAAAATCATAGGTGTCAAAGGGGCCCACCTTATCTTCATCGCTGGTTGTATCTGAATCCAACACCCGATAATCTGCCGTGCCCACCCAAACCGGCATGGCCATCAGCGAGTGATTCACGGAAACCAGTCCAATCAAACAAGCGATTGCTAAATGAGTAGATTGCTGCATGATCTTCGTTCTCCTTGCCGTCGATGTAAGCTTTTTTTACCTCAACAAACTAATTGATTCGAGGTTAAGCCTCTCAAATGACAATCTCGTTAGGGTTCGATTAATTTTCTTAAGGCAACACAAGCTGATTTGACGATGCAGATCGCACCTATCTGATAACAGTCTGATTTAACGAAGATGCTTGAACAAGCTCGGTCAGATGGTGGAAGTTATTTTCAGACGGATTGGTTGCGGCATATCTCTTGGTGGTGGCTCGCTAATGGCGCTGATCCCAGCCAATGCGCCGCGTAAAGATTTATCCAAGGTTCTGTCACCAGTAGTATTGAGTAGTTTGACCTCTCTGATCTGGCCGTCCCGGGTGATCCAGATCTGTAAATTGACGGAATACTGATTATCCCGTAACCCTTCTATTTCATACAGGATGTTTTGAATATCCTGTTCTAACACAGATGCATACCAACCGAATCTAGATTTACCGCTACCGGCTAAGAAGTCTCTGCCTCCTTTGCGCGCGGCCAAACCAAAGCCATCCATGCCCGCCGCACCGTCTGCATCCAACCCCAGGCTGTCCGCTGGAGGCAAATTGTCATCTAATATTTCTTCTGAAAGCTCTTCTATTTCTGGCTCGGCCTCCTCTAGCGGTATCTCCTCTTCAATTTCCGGCTGTTCCATCTCCGGTGGCGGCGGAGGCGGCGGCGGGGGTTGAATTAAAGAAATTTGCTGTACCATCTGCTTTGCGGGTGGCGTGCCTTTCGTCAACTGGCCGAGACCGATTGCGGTCAAACCAACCAACAGCACAGAGATGGCAACAATTGGAACCCAAAGCTTTTTATCTTTAGCACGCGGATTGACATTCGACATCGGAGTGACGTCCGTTCTATTTCACTAGCCGTTGAGTGACTAAGCCTAACTGACTAATTTCCAATTTATTCATGATATCCAAAACGTCGACAACTCGCTGATATTGGATCAGCGCATCTGCCTTGATAATTACCGGCAACTCAGGATCCACTGCACGCATTTGGCGTAAGCGTACTTCAAGATCAGCTAAGGTCACTGGATAGGTATCCAAAAAGATACTGCCATCCTGAGTAATGGTGACCGCTTTGGTTCGAGGCTCGCTCAAGCTCGGCGTGTCACTGGCTTTCGGCAAGTTGACCTGAATACCTTGCACCGTCGCAGTGGTCATGATGATAAAGATAATGAGCAAGACAAATGAGAGATCCAACATCGGTGTGATGTTGATATCGTCATAGGGTTCGTTTTCTTCCTGGGCTTTCATTGTGTGATCCTTTACTCACCGTACAGTTCCGCCGCTTTGGTGACAAACTCATCATTGAACACCTGCATATCGGCTAAGATCTCTTTAATACGTGAACCGAGATAGTTGTAGCCAAACAACGCCGGTATGGCCACAGCCAAGCCAGCGACAGTGGCCAAAAGCGCCGCCGCCATACCCGGAGCAATGGCGGTGATGTTCACATCTCCGGTGGCGGCAATGGCGGCGAAGGTAATCATCACACCCACTACCGTACCCAGCAAGCCAAGGAAAGGCCCGCCACTAATCGCAATGGTTAAAAGCACCATCATCGAATTGAGACGTTGTGACTCCCGTATGTAGTTCGCATCCATCGCCGCGCGCACCGCCTCGAAAGAACTGGCACTCATAGCAGCCGCCTGTGCTCCGACACTTTTTCCTAATCGTAATCGAATCTCTTTTTGGCCTGTTTCGTACAGTGAAGCCAACGAGGAATCGTGCATGCCATCGGTGCGGATGGTGAGCAAATCGTCTAAAGAGATGCCGGAAAACTTTTCCATAAATTGGGCGTTAGACTTCGCAATTCGGCCGATATCCAATGCCTTCACTGCCATCACCACCACACTGATTACCAGCATCACAATCAACAGCGCAATGACTACCCACCCATCCACGGTGACATTTTGCAAAATGATGACAAAATCGGAATGTCCGCCAGAGTCGGCATTAGATTCATCTTCACCAAACTTAAGCAGGTTGGCGTCCATACCGCTGGTGGCTACATGGGCTTGATACCAAGATTCTGTCCTCGAAATTTTAGCAATCCGAGTCTCGTCCAACAGTCCCACCAATCCCCGACTGCCTTGCCAATTATTACCCATCACCAGATCAGACTGAGCAGGTGCGGCGCCAATTGCCATGGTGGCCATTGTTTGGCCGTTCAGCAGCAGTGATGCCATGTTTGCATTCACACTCATGGCCGCATGTACCCATTGCGTCAACGGGATGGGTACCGGCGCGCTCAGAGACTCGCCTTGTGGGCCTTGGCTCACCAGATGAAATTTATCCTGAATCACCCGTACTTGTAGATTCTGTGCCGCAGAACCCACGCTCATGAGTGTGCCTTCATGGGCCTCATCAATTTTTACCCAGCTGGACCAAGACCAGCCTGTTTCAGCTTGTACCTGGATGGATGGCGTTGCCGCTACCTCTATCTTCTGTGTACCGTCAAATTGAACACCATTACCAATCAACGAAATGGATGTGGATACCGCGTCGACCTCCTGAGCATGATTGCCATAGGCGGATTGATCGAATACCGAATTGCTGACCTCTTCATAGTGGTAAACCAAGGCTTCTTGTATGTCAAAACTTGCGGCGCTATCTGAGGCCGCAACGGCACCCTGATTACCGTAATACATCCAGATGGATTCGCTATTTACCCCGGATGTGAGCTGAGGTACCTTGACCCAAATGAGAGCCATTTCATTGATGGGGTCAAATTTTTCTATGTGAAACGGTAGCGGCGTTTGATCGTCACCGGCGACAAATCTTAAATCGGAACCATCCGGATTGAGATCGAGGAAATATCCAAAATTGCCAGAATGCAGACGCACAAGCAAAGTAAACTCAGTTAAAGATTCTGTCAGATTGGCACCTGTGAGACTGGTATCTAAAGAAATCTTTTTACGGAAACTCCACTCTTCTTGCCACCAGGCATTGGCTGATTGAGTCAGAGATACGAACAACAACGCACACCATAGGAGATATCTGGACAACGGATAATCCTTACTCAAAATAATTGAAAAAACACCTAAGATGAGAAGTATGCGGGAGTTTTATTTCTTAAAGATTACACAACCGAGAATCCGGTTTGAAACCTGGTTTTAATACCGGGTCTGATATAAGACGGAATGCCGTCGGTGAGGTCCGAATTACCCCATATTTTTATTCACTGATTCGCATGGGTTAAGCGTCCTTGGATTGCTCGTTTCTATTCGGAGATGAACCACTCACGGATTTGGATAATTACGTGCGTTTTATGAGAAGTATGCTCAACTGACTTTGCTCGTCATTTTTCTTGCCAAAGCAGTATACTCAATAAGTGAACGATGTTTCACCGAAAACGAACGGGACCAGATCTAGGCGATAATAAAAATGGAGTGACAGGCCCCCCTTGAATGAATGATGGCGCAGCGAATGGACAGACTCGCTGTGTCACCTAATTGTCCGGATTACTTGGCAGCGCCACTGTTAAATAATGAATAAAATTGGTTGAATGTCTCACTCGCCCAGAGATGATCCATCGCTATCGATTTCTGAGAACGCCACAGGCCATGTTCATTGAATTCTAAAATGACCTGTAGATCTTGACGACTTTCGATAGGTTGGATCTGATTGGTGGTGTTATCTAATACCCAATACTGCTGTTTTTCATCTTCCACTAACAACACCATATGATCCACTATCTTATTGTGAGTCCACAGTTTCACAAACGCCAATCGCAGCTTGCTCACTGCCACGCCAACACTCCTTAAATGAAAATACTTAGCGATGGCGAAATCCTCGCAATCTCCTCCTTGTTCTATCAGCTCTGTGGGGGTCGCCCAGTAATCACTCAGTCCGTAGTTTTCTAAATCAGTGCGGTAAGGATACTGATTCCACTCACGGTTGATCTGTGCTAATTGCATCGCACTGTGATCTTGACTGGCCCAAGCCGCCTCTCCCCAAAACAGACTCATTAGCAGGAGTCGCCACCCAATTCGGCGCGCACATCCAATAGTATCGTGGCAAATATAACCGTCCATGTATCATGGAGTCGGTTATTCCTGTCACCCAATAAGGCCAGGTCACGAGGAAAAA
>JBGTSY010000032.1:0-13896 GCA_041940025.1 Thiotrichaceae bacterium
GGAAACCATTCGGATCCTTGTTTTGATTCCGCGCCACTGCGGCGCGACTTACATTCATTTGCACGGAGTATAACGTCGGTACGGAGTTCCTGCCTATCAACCCCGGCAGAATAGGCACAAATACCTGCCCGGTTTTTTGCGAAAAAATGTTTGACAGCCCTGATCGGAATTATTAAAGTACGCGCCATCGGTTGAGGGACACACCTCACCGACGGCAGAAACGTCTAGTTTTCAACAAGCTAACGACGCAACTGCAAATCACCTGCCGAGGTGGTGAAATTGGTAGACACGCTAGCTTCAGGTGCTAGTGGGGGCAACCCCGTGGAGGTTCAAGTCCTCTCCTCGGCACCAGCTTTTTCTCAGACTATCATAGATGATAAAAAACCGCCAAAGATACTTATAGGTCTCTTTCGTCATTCCTATACGGGCTCATTATGTGAGTTCCGCTAGGCCACCCGTATCGCGAATAAGTGCAGGCAGTTTTCGCGATTCAGCTTTGGGGGTCACAGCTATGGTCGGTCTCAATTGCCGGTCCCAGAGACTCATCACTATAGTGATCGCCGTCTTAGATTCAGTAGATCCGTTTTAACACAGTCATTTCAGAGTAAACCAACATTATGTAAATCCTTGACACGCACTTTCACTTGCTTTAATTTTCTCTCTGCTTCAGGTGTCCCGAGGGTTTCGCCCAAGGGATGAAACGGGAAGCCGGTGCGTTTTTAGCTTTAACTACTAACAATTCCGGCGCTGCCCCCGCAACGGTAAGTGTGTCACAGCAGATCATATTGCCACTGCGTTTCGACGTGGGAAGGTTATCTGCCCTGCTCCTAGAGCCACACACAAGCCCGGAGACCGGCCTGTAGCCATTTTTAGTAGACATTGCGGCGGGCGGTGTTGGGCTAGCGGGTTATCTTGTTTCCTGTTTTCCTTTCTTCTTGTCCTTCGCGTGTCTGAGTTCACCTATTCGCACGCGGGTGCGCGTGCCGCAAGGATAATAAAACATGACATACCCTCGATTGCTTCTCGCCGTCTTGCTGCTACTCTCTGCCAATCTGGCTTTCTCCAATACGCTCGATCCTGTTGTGGTGACCGCCACCCGTGGCGCACAAACCGCTGATGAAAGCCTCTCTTCTGTGACTGTGATTACCAAGGAAGAGATCGCACGTAAACACATCCGTTCGATACAGGAGTTGTTACACGGTGTTGCCGGTTTGAATATGAGTAACAATGGCGGCTTAGGAAAAGTCAGCTCCCTATTTCTGCGTGGTACCGAGTCCGACCATCTTTTGGTGTTAATCGATGGCATAAAAGTGGGTTCAGCCACTTCAGGAACCACGGCATTCCAAGACATCCCCATAGAGCAGATAGAAAAAATCGAAATTGTACGTGGACCACGATCCAGTTTGTATGGCTCTGAAGCCATTGGCGGAGTGATTCAAATTTTCACCCGTAAGGGGACGGGTGCCTTTAGTCCAAATTTTAGTATGGGCATCGGCGAAGGCGATCAAAACTCCTACCGCACCTCATCTGGAATGTCCGGGGGCACTGATAAAAGCTGGTTTAATGTAAACCTCAGCGCTCTGAGTACTGGAGGATTGAATGCCTGTGACGGTGCGCCCTCACCTGTCTTTAAGGGCTGCTTCACAAACGAACCTGATGACGATGGATACCGCAATTTGTCCCAAACGATTCGGGCTGGCTATATTTTTCCTGGAGGGTTGGAATGGGATATCCACGGGTTACATGCTGCTGGAAACAATGAATTTGACGGTAGCTTTGTGAACGAGTCTGAAACCAGGCAACGGACTCTAGGCAGTAGCCTGCGGTTTTCACCAAAAGATAGTTGGCACCTGACACTCTCTGCGGGGCAAAGTCTGGATCAATCGGATAATTTTAAAGATGGGGTATTTCAAAATACATTTAACACAGAACGACAAGTGGTCTCTGTGCAGAACGATATTTCCATTGGCAACACTCAATTGATTTCAGTCGGTACAGATTATCAAGACGATAAAGTGTCCGGCACAACAGCATACACCGTTAGCAAGCGTGACAATCTAGGCGTCTTCGCCCAATATCAAGCCACATTTGGCAATCATGATGTTCAAACGTCGCTGCGTCGGGATGACAATGAACAGTTTGGCAAGCATGTGACTGAAGGGTTCTCTTGGGGTTATGCAATCAATCAGAATCAACGCGTGATCCTCTCTTACGGAAGTGCATTTAAAGCACCCTCATTTAATGAGTTATATTTTCCCAATTTCGGCAATGTTAACTTGGATCCCGAAACATCCTATAGTTTGGAAATTGGTCTAAGTAGCAAATTTTCCTTGGGAAGATGGTCAATTCATGCCTATGAAACCAACATCGATGATTTGATCTCCTTCGATTCTGTGACCTCCGCGCCAGCTAATTTGGACCAATCCCAACTTCGCGGCATAGAAGCAATCATCACTGCAATTTTTGCTAACTGGCAAATTAATCTGGACGTGACATTGCTCGATCCAAAAATCAAGTCTGATGAAAGTTACGACGGCAATTTATTACCAAGACGTGCACGCCAATCTTTAGCACTGAATGCCGATCACTTTATGGGATCCTTCGTCTTTGGCGGCACGCTGCTGACAACCGGCAAACGATATAATGATCTCGCCAACACTGAAAATTTAGGCGGATACGCGACCTTAAATTTGCGTATCGAATACAAGTTTGCAGAAAAATGGCGTATCCAGGGCCAAATTGAAAATCTATTCGATAAAAAATATGAAACAGCTGATTTGTATAACCAGCCAGGTAGAAGCTATTACGCTACCCTTCGCTACAACCTATAAGATCCCAATAATCTGTGAAGGAGAGCCGCATGCTCAATCTAGCTCGACATCATCAATGGACCATTTTTTCACTGTTGTTACTGTTACTGGTGGCCACACGCGGTCAACATGTCGCAAGCGTGGATCAGCTACCGGGTGCCTCCTGGGCGGTCTTTTTTCTCGCCGGCATCTATCTACGCTGGAGATGGATTCCATTGGTGCTCATGGGTTGTGTTTTAGCACTTGATATTGCCCCGTTGTTACTCAATGGTGACGGACTCACCAGTGTGTTCTCTGGCGACAAAGCCTATTGCATATCACCTGCTTATTTGTTTTTGTTGCCGGCTTATGGTGCATTGTGGATGTGCGGTCAGTGGTATGCATCAAAACATTGTTTCCAATGGAAGACCTTAAACCCTCTCATAGGCGCGTTTTTAGTAGGGGCTATCATTTGTGAACTTTTTTCCAGCGGCGGCTTCTATCTCTTTTCCGGTCACTTTAGTGATCCCTCGCTAGTTGAGTTTGCTACTAGAGTCAGCCAATATTTTCCATCTTATCTGCAATCGATGTTTTTCTATCTGAGTCTGTCTTTCTTAATACACGTGTTATTCGTTTTGTTCAGTCAAGGTCGGCTGACCCAGATCCACCTAAGGACACGTCCATAGTGAATGAAAAAGACCCGCAAGAACGGCACAAGAAACGCATGCAGAAAAAAAAGACGGTCATAGACGCGGGTATCAAACGTGCCGATCGTGATCAAGGATTACTGTTGATACTCACCGGCAATGGAAAAGGCAAATCCAGCTCAGCATTTGGCATGGTGGCTCGAGCATTGGGGCATGGTATGAGCGCTGGCGTAGCACAGTTCATCAAGGGGCGTGACGATACGGGTGAAGATAAATTTTTTCAGCAACATGCGGCCGTTCAGTGGCATCGACTCGGAGAAGGCTTTACCTGGGAAACGCAAAATCTAGAACGAGACAGAGAAACCGCTCGTCGTGGCTGGCAAGTGGCGCAGAAAATGTTACAGGACACTTCGATAGATGTGGTGGTACTGGACGAACTCACCTATGTCATTCAATACGGTTGGCTGGATATAGAGACAGTCTTAGAAGATTTAAACGCACGGCCAAACATGCAACATGTGATCGTCACCGGTCGTGCGGCACCGAAACTATTGCTGGAAGCCGCCGACACGGTCAGCGATTTGAAAGATGTCAAACATGCCTATCGCGCTGGAGTTCGTGCTCAAACGGGCATCGATTTATAAGCCGTCTAGTCACAGAGCAATCGGATGATGCGATGAACACAGGCACACTGATGATACAGGGCACTACTTCCGACGCTGGCAAAAGTATCTTCGTCACCGCTTTATGTCGATGGTTGGCGAATCAAGGGATCGCCACCGCACCCTTTAAACCACAAAACATGGCATTAAACAGCGCAGTCACCATCGATGGTGGCGAAATTGGGCGCGCTCAGGCTGTGCAGGCCCAAGCGTGTCGACTGGCACCCCATTCAGACATGAATCCAATTTTGCTTAAGCCCACCAGTGACATTGGTGCACAGGTGGTGATTCATGGGCAGGTGATGAGCAACATGAACGCGAAAGAATTTCATCACTACAAAGCCATTGCCCAGAACGCCGTATTTGAATCCTATAGGCGCTTGACTGAACAGTATCAAGCAATCATCGTAGAGGGTGCAGGCTCACCGGCTGAAATCAACCTGCGCCACAATGACATTGCCAACATGGGGTTCGCTGAAGGAGCTGATTGTCCGGTCATCCTCATCGCCGACATTGATCGTGGTGGTGTGTTTGCGCATATTGTGGGCACATTGGAGTTACTAAACTCTTGCGAGCGCGCGCGAGTAATTGGTTTTGTGATTAATAAATTCCGTGGTGACATCACGCTGCTAGAATCTGGTTTGCACTGGCTAGAACAACATACCGGAAAGCCTGTATTAGGCGTGCTTCCCTTTTTGCATGGCCTGCACATAGAGGCCGAAGATGCGCTGCCGATCGATCTCAATGAAGTTAATCCAACACACCAGTGTCTCCATATTGCCATACCCATCACACCAAGAGTAAGTAACCATACAGATTTAGATCCCTTACGCGTGCATCCCCAGATTAAGCTGACATTAGTTGGGCCGGAGGATCGGATCCCTGCATGTGATCTGGTCCTTTTGCCTGGTTCTAAAAATGTACGTGCCGATTTGCATTGGTTACGACTACAAGGTTGGCATCAAGATATCCTTCGTCATTTAAGATACGGGGGGAAAGTGATTGCTATTTGTGGAGGTTTTCAAATGCTCGGTAAACGCATAGAGGATCCCCATGGGATAGAAGGTGAAGCAGGCAGCACAGACGGACTCGGCCTACTCGATATGGTCACGATACTCGAACCCGAAAAGGCTCTAAGAGTCGTCAATGGCCGCCTGGCGATACAAGGATCACCCGTGAGTGGCTACGAAATTCATGCAGGGCGAACCTACGGCGATGCGCTCGCACATCCCGCTGTGCACTTGGATAATCGTACGGATGGCGCAATCAGTGACGACGGATTGATTCTTGGCACTTATCTACATGGATTATTTGAAAACCCAGACGCTTGTCAGGCACTACTCACCTGGGCGGGACTAGCTGAACCAATCAGAATCGACTATCGCGCATTACAGGAGAACAGTATCGAGCGACTGGCCCATTCAATAGCGACACACGTGGATACTGCTATCCTCTCTCAGACATTGGGCATAGCTGAGCAAGGTAAAGTCATATAAACACTTTGACTCTTGTGGGTATTCTTAGCATCTTCATGCGCACCAGAAACTATTGTGTCAGCTCTATCTAATCAACCAAAGAGACAATAATTAATGCGTTGATTGTAAACCAACGACAGCCGAGTTTACTATCTCTTGAGTGCAAATACAGAGATTAAGGCGCGACTTTGATGCAACTAGACATTAGGGTGAGCGATCATCGATCTAGCTGCATTAGCCTAAGGGATTATTTAATATAATCGTCTGCTCTCTTCCAGGACCGGTGGAAATCACTTCGATGGGGATACCGGCCAAGGTTTCAATCTTCTTTAAATAGTTTTTCGCATTTTCCGGTAGCGAATCGAATTCGGTCATACCATGGGTATCTTTCCAACCCGGTAATTCTATATATTGAGGCCGACAACTATCAATCGCATCTGCCAAGCCACCGTTTGGATCGATATCCTCAACCACTAGATCGCCATCAAGACTATAACCCGTACAGATTTTAACTGTCTCTAACCCGTCCAAAACATCGAGTTTGGTGACGCATAAACTCGTTAAACTGTTTAGCTGTACCGCTCTTTTTAAGGCAACAGAATCTAGCCATCCACAACGCCGTGCGCGCCCGGTTGTGGCACCAAACTCCTTACCGGTCACCGCCATATGACGACCGATGTCATCATTGAGTTCAGTAGGGAAGGGACCAGAGCCCACCCGAGTGGTATAGGCTTTGGTAATACCCATAAATCGATCTAAGTCTCCCGGACCCACACCTGCACCGGTCGCAGCCGCACCCGCAGTGGTAGTCGAGGAAGTCACATAAGGATAAGTACCATGATCTACATCCAGTAGCGTCCCTTGAGCCCCTTCAAATAAGATTTTTTTCTTCTGTTGCCTCAGTGCCAATAGTTCCGCACCGACGTCAGCAATCATGGGCAAAATTCTTGATTCCGCTGATCGACACTCTTCTAGCGTCTCTTCTAAACCGACCGGCGCCTCGTGAAAAAAATGCTCCAAGATAAAATTGTGGTATTCCAAGACAATCTTTAACTTCTCTTCTAAGGTTTGAAAGCGAAATAGATCGCCTACTTTGAGAGATCGCCGGGCTACCTTATCTTCATATGCGGGACCGATCCCTCGACCTGTGGTGCCAATAGCCTGTTTACCCATAGCGAGTTCTCTCGCCTTATCTAAAGCGATGTGAGACGGCAATATTAACGGACAGGCAGGAGAAATTCGTAAATTTTGACAAACCTGTATGCCGGATCCCTCAAGCGTGTCAATTTCCTCTAACAATGCTTTTAGAGAAACCACGACTCCGTTGCCAATATAGCATTGAACATTCGAGTGTAAGATACCCGAGGGAACCAAATGTAAAACAGTTTTTTGACCATCGATGACTAAAGTATGACCGGCATTGTGACCACCTTGGAAACGTACCACCGCGCTCACATCTTTTGTAAGCAAGTCCACAATTTTTCCTTTACCTTCATCGCCCCATTGGGTGCCCACTATGACAACGCTATTACCACTCATGAACTCATCTCGAATCAATCATTATTAATTACTTTCCACTGGCCCTTTTGCTTGACAATCTTCTGGTCAAAATCTGTGGTCTCCTCAGTTGCTGGAAGACTCACCACAACCTGTAGACCTTGCTGACGTAAGCTTTGCACGATTTCAGCCAACTCTGGATCCTGCTCATCGGGCGCCAGTACACGAACGGAGTGACCCCGTGGCTGACCACTTAACATAAGCAGGGTTTTCATATCCGCACTGAATCCCGTCGCGGGACGGGCGCGGCCGAAAACTTCACCAATGTGATCGTACCTGCCCCCCTGGGCGATCGCCTGCCCTTCTCCCATCACATAGGCTGCGAATACAGATCCAGTATGATAGGTATAACCACGAAGTTCCGCTAAATCAATGTATAGAGACACCTTCGGAAAGCGCTGTGTTATCTTGCCGGCGATCAGTTCTAATTGCGCAATGGCATGCTGAATATTTGCCGGTGCGTCAACATATAGACGTTTAGCCTTATCTAGGACAGAGATATCACCAGAAAGAGCAAGCAGCTGCAAAAACCAATTCTGAAAGCGCATGTCGAGGCTCGTCTGTGCTAACACATCCTGCAAATCAGGTACAGATTTACGCTGCAAGCAATCGAAGATCTGCGCCTCCAATTCAGCAGTTAAGCTAGCCGCTGCAGCCAAACTACGAAACACTGCCACATGACCTAGATCGATATGCACCTCGTCAATGCCAGAGATGTTTAAACTCTCGATGAGCAGGGAAAGCACTTCGATGTCACTCTCAACGCCATGATGACCAAAAAGCTCAACACCCACCTGCATAGGACTGCGACTACCACCTAATGCAGAGGGATGCGTCAACAATACGCTGCCCGCATAACAGAGCCTAGTGGGCCCTTCTTGTCCGATGCGATGGGCATCGATTCGTGCGGCTTGAGGGGTAATATCTGGCCGAATACCAAGAGTACGGCCATTAATGCCATCTAAAGTTTTAAAAGTCTGCTGTTCCAGATCTTCCCCAAGACCAGTGGTGAGTGAATCTAAATATTCCACCATGGGTGGAATAATCAACTCATATCCCCAAGAACGGTAGAGATCTAACAACTGCCGACGCAAGTGTTCTAATTGCCAAGCCTGATCCGGCAATATTTCTTCTATACCTTCAGGTAAAATCCAACGTCGGTTTATAGACATCTTACGGCCTAACGTAATATAGCAATATTAATCCAAGTGACATGCTAAGTAGCCCCATTAGACGCAACATACGATCATTAAGTTGGAATAAGGTGAACATCGCTATACGCCACTGTTTTGGATCGACAAAAGGTAATATTCCTTCGAATACTAGAAATAGAGCGAAGGCCGCAAGAAAATCAGACCACATGGGTGGAATACCATTTTAAAATCTAACCAACTAATGGATTCGGCTCTGGCAAGATCGCCGCTCAACTCAGGCTAATTTGCGTCGCGCAGTTTATCAGAGCCAATATTTTGTATCTAATGTTATTTCAAATTCTTGAAATACTGGAAGAACTCTGAGTCCGGCCTGAGCAAAATAAAATCCTGTCCGGTTTGAAAGACATTTTCATAGGCGGTCAGGCTACGGTAAAGGGTATAAAACTCTTTGTTGGCACCATAGGCTTTCGCATAAATCTCTGCTGCCCGACTATCTGCTTCACCTCTCATGACCTGCGCATCGCGTTCCGCCTCCGCCAGCAAGACCGTACGTTGCCTATCGGCTTCCGCACGGATCCGCTCTGCAGATTCCTGCCCTTTTGCTCTAAAATCTCTAGCAATTCTTTTGCGTTCAGCTTCCATTCGAGCAAAGACAGAACTACTCACTTCCGGGGGTAAATTGATCGCTTTTACCCTCACGTCAACCAGTTCGATACCGAAGTTCGATATTTTCCCTTCTACCGTGCGCACCAACTCACCGGAAATCAGTTCCCTTTCCCGTGCGATGACTTCCTGCACAGTACGCTCCGCGAACTCGTTGCGTAATCCCTCTTTAATGATCTTGCTCAGTAACTGATCCGCAACACGCAAATTGCCACCAGAGGTTCTGGTATAGAATAGCTCAGGATCTTTAATGCGCCATGTGGCGAAAGAGTCCACAATCACATTCTTCTTTTCAATCGTCAGATATTGTGCTGGCTTTTCATCCAGGGTCTGTACCCGTCTATCAAATCGGATTGAGTTATCTATCAACGGGGTTTTTATTTTTAATCCTGGCTCCAGATCGGCCCGAACAACTTTACCCAATCTGACCACAATCGCATACTCAGTCTCCTTGAGAAAATAGATAGCATTAGATGCCACTAAGAGGCCAATTAAAACGACAACCGCCACTGGTATGAGTTTATTCATAGTCATCTCCCTCGACCTCGAATGGCATCCGATACTCGACTGCTACCGGACTCTCCATTCTGATTTAGACGATCCATTCTTAGCTGTTGACCGGTGGTAGAATCCAGGATGTTTTGGATCCTTTTTTGACTCAGCATCTGGTCAAGAGGCAGATAAAGCACATTGTTTCCACCCTCAAGATCAACCAATACCTTATTAGAACGACTCAACACAGACTCAAGCGCTTCTATGTAAAGACGTTGTTCGGTGATCTCAGGCGCTTTTTTGTACTCCACCAATAGCTGATTAAACCGACTGGTCTCACCTTCAGCAATTGTCACCTTCTCTTCCAGGTAAGCTTCGGCCTCGGCCAACAATCGAGCCGCTTCACCTCTAGCAACTGGTATGACTTCGTTTGAGTAGGCTTCGGCTTCGTTTATAAAGCGCTCTCTATCCTCACGGGCGCGAATCACATCGGCAAAGGCGTTTTGCACCGCGTCTGGTGGTTGAGCATTCTGCACGGTGACCTCAGTAATCAACAAACCCGTCTCGTAAGTATTTACGATTTCTTGCGCATTTCTCACCACATCCTGAGCCACTGCTTCGCGCCCCTCTGTCAATACAGAGTCCATGCGACTGCGACCAATCATTTCACGAATGGCCGCTTCAGTGGCATGAATGAGCACCCTATCGGGATTGGTCACTTTAAAAAGATACTTTTCAGGCTCCATGACCCGATATTGAATGTTGACCTCAAAATCGACGAAATTTTCATCCTGAGTCAACATCAATGAGCGAATAGAACGGTTCTGAATACCCTGGACATCCACTTTATAGACGTTATCCACAGGAAAAGGCACGCGCCATTGGAGACCGGAATTGGTGGTCTTAAGGTACTTTCCAAACCTTAACACAACCCCCTCTTCTGCTGGTGCGACGATGTAAAAGCCTGAAATCAACCACAGACCAACAATCACGGCAGCGATCACACCAATGCCAGCACCGCCCAGCTTAGGAAGATTGGAGCTCGATCCCGGACCGGAACCATTACCGTCTCCTCCTCCACCTCGACCAAACAATCCGCCGAGCTTCTCTTGCATTTTTTTAACAACTTCATCCAGATCCGGTGGACCTTTGTCGTTGTTACTTCCCCATGGATCCTTATTACCATCTCCGGGTTCATTCCAGGGCATGGATCACTCCATCGATTTTGTTAAGTGAATGTAATGTAAATCTGCTACTTATCTGCCACTTCTATGGCAACTGATTCTAGGACCCTGGCTAACTAAACTCAAGTAAAATGAATAAGTTTTCATGAAAAAACCAATTTAGCCAAATAAACGTTGATAATCTGCATCGGACAATCGAACGGACAAGTGCCATCCGCCCTCATCGGTGACACTTTCGTCCACCACCGCGTTCAGTTCGTATAAGGTGGCGCGTAATTTCCCCTCAGTGGGCGACAAATCCACCCCTGTGTAAATGAAATCTTGTGCAAACCAATTTTCGATGCGATCTAATAGTCTATCCAGCCCCTCTCCAGTGGCGGCTGACACCCATATTTTGTTGCCACTTTGAGCAGATTGACTGTGCAATTCCAACTCCGAATGCTCACAAAGATCGCTTTTATTCATAACTATCAGCTGCGGAATAGCTCCCGCGCCAATGTCTGTTAGTAATTGGTTCACTTGCTCGATTTGTTGGTGTCGTTGATGACTAGACACATCCACTACGTGCAACAGCAAATCTGCACTGCGTACCTCTTCTAAGGTGGCGCGAAATGCAGCCACCAATTCAGGCGGCAAATCACGAATAAATCCCACGGTGTCAGATAATATGATTTTTCGACCAGAACCGGTTTCAATGCGGCGGGTAGTGGGATCCAGGGTAGCGAACAACTGATCCGCGACTAAAGACTCCGCTTCACAAAGCCTATTAAATAGTGAAGATTTTCCCGCATTGGTGTAGCCCACCAGCGCTACCGTGGGCCAAGGCACTCGCCGACGTTGCATGCGATTTTGTTGGCGCTGTCTCACTACCTTATCTAGGCGTGCATTGATTCGCTTAATGCGGATGCCGATCAGTCGTCTGTCTGTTTCCAGCTGAGTTTCACCAGGGCCGCGTAGACCGATACCGCCCTTTTGCCGCTCTAGGTGAGTCCATCCTCGAATCAACCGTGTGGACAGGCGTTTCAGTTGCGCTAACTCCACCTGCAATTTGCCTTCATAGGTGCGTGCGCGCTGTGCAAAAATATCCAGGATAATATCGGTATAGTCGAGTACACGACAACAAACGATTTTCTCGAGATTTCGGCCTTGCCCCGGTGACACTGCCTGGCTGAAAATGACCATATTGGCTTCATGGCGCATCACCGCCTGCCGCACTTCTTCTGTCTTCCCGCTGCCAATAAGTAAACGCGGATCGACGCTCTTGCGACGACATTGAATGATATCCATTGGCTCAGCACCAGCGGCGAGCACCAACTGTTCAAACTCGGTTGCTAAATCTGGATCGTCTTCTCGCCCAATAGAGAGGTTAACCAGGATTGCCTTGGGCTTGATATGAGCGGTTTCAAATGCCAACGAAGAAACACTCTTTAGATACTCGTTGAACGAATATTATCACTCTCAATTCAATAACTGTTACCCGGCTCGGGGCCCGGGCGTGCGAGCTCTTCCACGGTCTCTCCCTCTTCTTTTATCGGTGCCATGCGCACGTTTCTCGCAGGCACAATGGTGGAAATCGCGTGTTTGTAGACCATTTGATTGACATTATTTTTTAGCAGCACCACAAATTGGTCAAACGACTCAACTTGGCCCTGCAATTTAATACCATTAACTAAATAGATTGAAACGGGTACCCGTTCTTTCCGGAGTGTATTTAGGAAAGGGTCTTGTAGTGATTGCCCTTTAGGCATTCTTATTCTCCCAGTCAGTGTCCCTGTTTTGATTGGCGATGACATTTCCAATCACCATGTACGTAAATTTGTAATAAAAAAACGATATTGAAATTGACTACCCAGCCAATTGAATATCGTACATGAGAACGAGGAAATGGCAAATCCTCATGAGTCTATTTTTTTGAAAAATGTTCGAGAACAATAATCAAGTACGTTTCTATCCACGAAAAAATAGAAATAGATAGTCGTCTAGCTAACATTGCTCCCAACACCAAACCCGTACCATTTGCGACAAGATCCATTACCTCGAACTGTCGTGATCCTGTAAGAGGCTGAATCAACTCCAGCAACAGGCTAAGCGCAAAAAAAGTCAGAACATAGAGGATCTGGCTTTTATTGTGCAGATGGAATTGTAAAAACCAAAAAGACATCAGCAGGTAAGCACCGACATGAAAGACTTTATCCGCATGAGGTAAAGTCAAATTTTCCGCCACCGGTACCTGGGGCAGTACACTCAAAAAACAGATAGTCATTACATAACACCATCCGAGGATTTCCCAGACCCATTGAAAATGGAGTGTGCTTTGCCGAGTCATCAATTCAATTCACCATGCAAGCAGAATGCTAGATCGGTACAATACCGCCCTCATTAATTTATCTTTCGTCATGACAAAATTTCTGAGAACACATTGAAACCAATTCGTAGTTTACTTTCTCCAGAGAGCGTCAAAACAGACTCAGTGTGTTACTGGTCCGGCCTGCACGGTGCTGCAAAAATGTTGGCCGTCGCAGAATATGTGGCCAGCCAATCACATATCACCGTGCTGGTGGTACCGGACCAGGAGCAAGCTCAGCGCTGGTCGCGTGCACTGTCCATCTTTCTTCAATCAAGCGGTTTGCCGATATATCTATTCCCGGATTGGGAAACCTTGCCCTACGACCAGTTCTCTCCACACCAAGACATTGTTTCGGAGCGGTTAAGTAGTCTATATCAGTTAGGTAGTCAACCTGGGCCCGGAGTCTTTATTCTAACACCGGAAACACTCATGCAACGCCTGGTACCGAAGGAATTTCTACTTGGCCGGGTATTTCGACTCACAACGGGGGAAATTAGAAATCTAAATCAACTGCCATTAGATTTTGAACAGGCAGGATATCGATGTGTCTCGCAAGTGATGGAACATGGCGAGTTTGCGGTCAGAGGATCTCTATTTGATGTCTACCCGATGGGCAGCAAAACACCCTATCGCATCGATTTCCTGGACAATGAAGTGGAAACGATTCGTCTGTTTGATCCGGAATCCCAGCGTTCTATCAAACAAATAGATGCCATTCAGCTGCTACCGGCACGGGAATTTCCGCTTGACGATAGGGGTATCAAACAGTTTCGCCAAAATTGGCGTGTGGCATTCGCCGGCGATCCCATGCAAAGTCCGCTCTACCGTGATGTGACAGAGGGCTTGGCACCCGCAGGCATAGAATATTATTTGCCTCTCTTTTTTGAACACACGAGTTCAATTTTTGAATACCTGCCCGCCGACGC
>JBGTSY010000033.1:0-13894 GCA_041940025.1 Thiotrichaceae bacterium
TAAAGTGCTGGCAAGTATCAGTCCCGATGATACCGGCTGGACCCATGCCCAATTGCTGGCGATTGATATCGACAGCATGGCGCCCGAAGGATGGGATGCGTACCTGGGTGACGAATGGATAGGCAGTTCTGAAATATAAGCGGGGAACGCCTCGCTACAGGCAGCGATAACATGGCGCTGCTTCTTTTGCACCTGCAGAAGAAAAGGCAACAGAACATCATCGAGAGACGGCGCCTGTGGCGCCGTTTGTCGTAGTGTGGCCCCGTATAAGCTGATTAGGGCTATCTGATTGAGGTTATCCTGTTCGGCCTTGCTTCTTCCTCGTATTAATAGAAAACCTCTTTGATTTGCAAAGCCAGAATATGTCCTTTGTTATCGATTGCCGGTGTGCCAGGGACATCAGGGAAAACTACATGGCCTGGTGCTTCCTTCGGTAGCCGGCCGCAAGCGTCCAGCTATCGAGCCCTACTCGACTAGCCATCCGCGTGCGGATGACAAGTCTCACCGAACCCGCGAGCGGTTTCGGGCCTGTCGGCTAGGGTCTGAAAGCCAACGGCAACGGCGAGGGCAGGCGCTTGCAGCAGGCTGTTGCCTGCGCCGCTGTCACTGCTCCCGCTGATGGCGGGAGCGCTAAGGACGCCCCGACGTTCCGCCGTGTCGGGTGTGTTCCTGCTCGCGGTTCGTCCGGTGCTTATCTCTCGGCCAGTCCTCTCGCAGGGCTTAAACGTAGCACTGCCTGGTCATCACTCGAAGGGGTTAAATGTACTCCGCCAAAAACTTTCCTCCCCCTGGTCAGAAACTTTTCGTCTCCGCCCCTTGAGCTCTGCCTGCGGCCGCACTCCGTTCGCCCTTGCCGCGAGAGAACTCACCGAGAGATGACATAACCACCAAGGAGAAAACCAGCATGAACACACAGAACGTCAAGACCGCCGCTCCTGAATCTTCCGAAAGATGGGAGACGAAAGCCTGCCTATTTGAAACTCAGGCGCTGGGCCGTTACAACGTCAAATTTTCAGCGCCCTGCTTCGGGGGCGGCGTCACTCTCAATTGCAGTCATGTGACCAATGCAGTCAATGCTTTTGACGCCGTAGTGCGCTTTACACGCGAAACCCATGCAGTCGATTGCATCGTGTATGACGTGGAGCAAACCGAAGAAGTGCGAGCCGTATGTGTGAGCACAACAGGTTATCGCTTTGTTCAGCGGGGCTATATCTGGCTTTGCCTCGATACCGGCGTGATTGTCGATGTTTCGCAGGATGGCAGTATGCGACGCGGCGATGATGGGCAACCGATCCCCGCTTTTGGCAAATTAACCCGAATTTAATCGGTGGATTACCACCTTAACCCGAAGGAGAAATCAATGTATCAGACTCAGGAAATGACCACAGAAAACCGCATGAATTGGGACTACAGCGCAGGCGCAGAAGCGGCTTATTGGCAACAGCGTGAGAAACAGGCACGTACTGACGTTGAAGAGATCACGCTGCAAAAATTCATGGACGCGATTGCTGTGATGTATCCGCGTGACTGGTGCGGGGATGTTAATTGCGAATCTTTCAAGCTGGCAGAGATGTACTGCGGGGAAGTGACCGAGATTTTCGCGAAAGTGGGTGATCGTTATTTCAAATTCCGCGATGTGGTGTCGTTACCGCATAACGCCATTTTGGCGCGGATCGATAAGGAGGTTCTGAGTCGGGAAGTGCAAGCCCGGAAATGAAAAAAGCAGGCTTTCGCCTGCTCTCTCGTGCCGGTTTACCCCTGAGAAAGTTAGACCGGCGCTCAATCAAGTGACACGGAGATAACCATGAAATCAATTGAAGCATCAATCATGACAGTAACAGAGGCGTATGTAAAGCAACTGACGGAAGAGGCTGAAGGCGTCAAACGTCAGCAGCGGATCGCACGCGGGTGTATTGCGGCCGGTGACGTCGATCGCAATTTGCGGGCCTTGGGCCGTCATATTGCCGGGTGTGCCCGCAAGGGTAAATCAGTGCACGTTCCTGCAATGTGCGTCAGTGAATGGGGGCACGTTCTGCGTGCGCTGGAGTTAACGCGGGCGATGGCCTGATAACGCGAGCCGCCCCAGAAAAGGGGCGGCTATTCACCGAATCGGAGCATGCCGCCATGTTAACTTTAAAACCACTGCTGCAGTTAAATGATGGAATTCAATACTGATTTTAAATCCCCGTCGGTCGGGGTGGGTTCTAAAAGGCCAGAAAAAAAATCTGATGGCCAAGTGTTCTTTACTGCGCCTATTGAGTTCTGCCTGCGGCCGCACTCCGTTCGGCCGTGCCGCGAGATGACTCACCGAAAGATAGAAATAATAACCCGAGGAGAAAAACAGCATGAATACACGAAACGTCAACGTCAAAACCGCCACAAGAAAATCTACCGAAAGATTTGATGAAAAAATCATTTCTGTTGAGGCACGAGCGAAAAAAATCATTGTCGTTGGCCAGGTTGTTAGCACCGAACTTTATGGGTTGGGAAGAGGGGTTGTCTGCTCAATTAATGGTGAGCAATCTCAATACGGTCAAGATAAAAATGTGAATGGGGTTACCCGGTAGGGTGGTGGAAACGCAAAGTTTGATATTGCATTTTTTAATGGCGAACGTTCACGGTTCATTCCTGAGTGCATTTTACGAAGTGCGCAATGGTCTATTCATGAAGAGGTCGCCACGGCTGATGCAGTAAAAATGGCCATTGAATATACCGATGTGATCACAGAAAAAAAGCGGAAGAAGAGAAGTTGGAAAACGAAAGGTTTTCCAAGGAAAACGAAAGGTTTTCCAAGGAAAAGGATAGGGTGAAAAACTTACCTGAGTATAAATTATTGCAGAGTGATGATCTCGGCGCAAAGGGTGTAGCCATCAACATAAGAAAAGAACTCAAGGCTGCACATCCAAAAGTTAAGTTTTCTGTTCGTAAACGTGATTATGATTGTGTGTATATTGCTTGGACTGATGGTCCAACAGGAAAACAAGTTCGAGAAATTACCGACAAATATAAGTATGGCCGCTTTGATGCGATGCAAGATATGTACGAAGACAATAGCTCACCGTTCAATGAAGTGTTTGGCGGCGCTAAGTACGTTTTTACAGAACGGGCAAGGCCAGACGCACTTATCAAAAAAGCGTTAGAGATAGCACTGGAAAAGTATGGCTGTGAACTTATACCCGAAGAATGCAATGTAGAAGCTTATCGCAAAGGAAAGCTGAATAACTTCCGGTGTGACTTTTTCTACCACGGACTGTCTCATGAGATCCACATTATTGCTCAGACTTTAGTTTTGTGAGGTCATTCCCCGGTCAGAGCTTTGACTGGGGGGTTTAAAGATAGAATGGGTGAAAAAACGGAATGATATTTGATATGAGGATTTCCGCGCGCCTATAAGCCTAATCCCCCATTGAGGGGGTGAGGCTTATTCTCCCCGCCCGCCCAGCGGAAAATAAATTTCCCGCTCCCGCTGCCCCAAAGGGGCGCCCAGGTTAGCACCAAAATCATGTATGATTTTGGCAGTGCCAGTTTGAGTTATAAACTTATCCACATCTACACAATCATCGTTATTTCACCTTGCCCCGGTGAAATCACCGCTCCCGTTCATTTCCTCTCGAGTTGGATAGGAAATTTCACTGGCTTATATTCATGTGCATATGTGGATAAGAGTTCTGTGCTAGTTCGAAGCTAAGGATTCGTCTTTCTGGATAGATAACTGGTTTTTTCTTGCCTTTATTTGTCGATAAGTTATGTAAATTTTTTTTGCATACACTTGCCGTAACTCTTCATGAATTGGTTTCTTTGTTGAAAATCCAGCATTATAAGCTCCGACAGCTCGCCAATTAATACCCCAACGTTTAAAAGCAATGGCAAGATAGTAAGCCCCTGTATAGATATTTAGGCATGGATCAGCTATTAGCTTTTCTGGTGTTATCCCGAACTGGCTCAAATGAGGGAAGTTCTGAGAATCGATCTGCATTCGGCCAACGCCATAACCTATAGATTGATTGGTGCCAATTGCGTTATCCCTATAGCTTGACTCATTAAAGTCAATTGCCTGAAGAAGGTCTGGATCGATTTTATAGTCTCTACCCGCTCTACTATAGCAATCAGATGCGACCCCTTCTGTAGCAAAAAGACTAAGTGCAAGTGCTAGCGTTATTGCTTTCATTAATCACTCCGAAGTAACGCATGAAGCGTCGCATTTTTTAAAGAAAAAACCAACCTGGAATTTCACGAGATAACAGAGAAATCACATATACAAATATGCAATCCTCACTAAAAAGCATCACACCCCACGCAAGATTATATCTTGCCTGATAAACCTTTAAAAACAGAGTGTTACTTGATATTTTGAGTTTTAATGCGATTTTAAGTATGAAAACAATACTCTAGAACAACTCTACATATACTCAAATAGCACTCTACATGCACTCTTTATAGAGTATTATTTATATAACATATGGTTATAAAGAGTAGAGTATAGAGTAGACTCTAAAAAGTGTTGCTTTATGGTGGCGTATACTCTAATGTAGAGTGTGTTTGTTCGATAGCTTACCTGGATAATTTTCATGCCAAGAATTCAAACTTTTGTAACGGAAGAAGTTGACCAAAAAATAAGGTCACGTATTGAAAGAAAGAGAATGGAGGGGGCTTCAGAAAAAGAGGCTAATACGTCTAATGAAACTGCTGATCTCATCGTGCTTGGTTTGAGAGTTAAGGAGTTGCAAGAGTCTAAACAAGAAGATGGTTTCAGTGAGTTAGCCTTCTATAAAGCAATTTTTGAGGCAGTTATTAAAACAAAAGTTGCTACCGAGAAAATACTTGGAATTGCATCCTTGCTCAATGAAGTGCAAGGAAAAGATAGTTTCAAATGGTCGAATATGGCTGAAGAAATCAGACTCGTATCTGATGAGGAAATTTCTAAGCTCTTCCCAATGCCAGATGAGGGTGATGATGAAGAGTAGGAAGGCTATGAATAGATTTAAATAATTGAATTTGACTTTGTTAGCGCTGATAGAAGTGGCTGCAACCACTTCTATCAGCTAACCAAAAACAACCTGGAAGGAGGCTGTTATGGCTGCGTTTGATCCTAACCAATTTTCGCCATTTTACAAGGTGTTTTCTGAACTATCCGTTGCTCAATGTGAGACTGTCCTTTTTTTGGCTTTAGGGGCAACGGTTGAAGAGATCTCAGAATTCAGAGGGGTAACACCTGGACAGATAAGAAAAAGCCTTCAAGAGTCGCAAAGAAGGCTTTCTGTATTCTCGCAAAGTTCATTGAAACTTATTGTTGTTGCTCGGCTCTTTCTGTATACGACGAATGGAATTTGTTTGCCAGAAAGACCGGAACGGAGGCTATAGCTACATATAAACCTGCATAGACAAAACCATGCGGGATAAGTGTGCTAATTATAATGGGGGTTAACCCTCCGAAAATTGATAAAGCCAAATTATAACCAAGGCCAAGTGATGTATCTTGGCCTTTTGATTTGTCTCTTAGAATTGAAGCTAAATTTGAGAGTATCATTGCTGCAATAATGGATGTAATGACTGCAGATAAAATCACTATTACGAGAGAAGTGCTATCCATTAAAGCATACAACGGTGCACCCAATAACAGTAGCAGAATGGCACCATAATTAAATGCCTTTGTTGGTGAGCTAATACGGTCAACAATGATACCAACAGCAATAACAGTAAGGAGCAAAAATCCCGAATTGATTATAGGATACAATTTTTTAAGCTCGCCTATCAGTAAAGCATTTCCAATCATCGTGCTTGCCATGTTTTGAACATAGAAAATAATTGCGGCAGGGATGGTTAGCATGAATATTGTTAACGTTGTTTTGAACGTACTATGTGAACCTTTTAGCGCCAAGGTGTCAGAAGTTTGGTATGGAAGCCGGGCTCTAAACCAAAAGCTCAGTAAAATATTCAGGCCTCCAATTATCAAAGGAATGCGCCAGCCGAAACTAAGCATTTGCTCCTGACTGAGTGCTGCTTTTAGTGATAAAACTATTGAAGTTGATACGATGACTCCCACTAGAGAACTACCAACTATAATTGCGCTAATTCTCCCTTTCTCATTGTCTTGGCTATCCTTCAAAAGGTAGTTAATTATAGTAGGGTATTCCCCGCCAAATGAAAAAGCTTGAACCATTTGTAATGCGAGCAAGAAAAGCACTACATACTTCCCAAATGTATCCACTGGCATAAATGCCATGAGGAATGTAGCTATACCAGTTAGTGTACTTGTTAGTATCAGGGCGGATTTTCTGCCGTGCTTTTCTGCATAGCTCGTGATGACAATTCCACCTAATGGCCTGATTAAAAACCTAAGAGCAAATATCCCCCATACTATCTCTTGTCCGTGGTTTACACCTTGTTGTTCTAAAATAACTGTAAGATACATCGATATAGCTGCATACACGGCAATATCATAGAACTCCATAGCATTACCAGCAACGACCCCAATCCTTTGTCCCCATCTCATTTATTATTCCTCTATTATTTCAACTAGATTTCCATCTAGATCGGATGTAAAGAAGTACCTAAACCCTCCCATGCGAGCCTCTTGGTATTCATTGCATTGATATCCGGCATTAGTAAGTATGCCATTTGTTATAGCAAGGTCATCCGTTGCAATTCCGATATGTGTTAACCCTATACTCTCTAATTTTTTTGCTTCAAACTTCCCTATCGCTACGAGTTTAAAATGAAATAACTCCATGCATGAATTTTTTCCTTTAAGAAGCACTATTATGCATTGGTTGTCTTCATAAATTTTACTGGGTATAAAACCGAGAAGTTGGTAGAAAGATTGGCTAGCTGCAATATCAGTGCAGGTTATTGATACATGATGAATGATTCCAGGCATGTTTGAACAATTCCATTTTCTTTTAGTTTGTCGAAAAGATATGAGACAGGGTGTCCTTCGCTTTCCATTTTACGTTTGATGTTATCAAGTCGTTTACGCTCAACCTTCTCATTGCAGTTATGCTTATTAGCGATCTCTTTTATCGACCTACACATAAGCAGCTGTCGCACAGTATCCATCTCCAGATCAGTTAGAGTTAGATCACCAAATTGCCAGGTGCTAGTCGATTGGAAGGGGCTTTCACTTGGGCTTGTAAAACTAGCAGGGCCAAGATTCATGTCACTTCGTAGGGGCAAGGATAACTCTGTTCCGTGCTTTTTAAATGTGTGTCCTACTATCGTGCTAATTTTGGGTTTAATCGTAAGGAGACTGCCCACATCCATAAACTCGAGATTAACATCAGTACTCACTGACATGAGCTCAAAAATATTGCTATGCCGGGTGCAGATGTCGATTTTTGTCTTTCGACTCGGCATGTTTTCTTTGAGTATGGATTGGTGTAAAGGGTCATATCGATTCCAGCTTACGATGCCAGGTACCAAACGCTGAGCAAGTTGTTTGTCTAAGTCATGCCCCCAGTAGTTCAGATGCCATTGGTAGTTTGTGGTTACAGACATGACGCGGTTAAGTGATGTATCTATACATGAGAATGATATGTCAGCCTGATCAAGGTCGAACGACAAGGCTGCCATTTCTCGAAATTTCTTTGACGATTTTTGCTGTCTAATCGAATCAACATTCATACCTGCTCCTTCGTTTTAGTTTGTCTTCCTGACGGTGTTTTGTGTAAACACGATGGTGTGAAGAAATGAACAGTAAGGAAATTGAAAAATAAGCAGCCTTTTAATTATGAATTGATTCTAATCATGAACTTGGACTAAGTACAATTTCGATAGATCAATATTAGGAGCCTAATAATTAATTCGTGGTGATGTAATATATTGTTACATCAAGGGATAAGACTTTTTTTATGGGTATGATGCATTAATACAGCAGAGTGCTGCATTTTTGATTTTATCTTCATTAAGTACTAAAAAACCATTCTCGTTATCACATATGACATGTTTTGTATAGGGGTATAATTTACCCCTATACACATTTTTTAATCGCTTCATACTTAGTTCACCGGCAGCAATACCTTGTTACTGGTTTTCTTTTGAGTACTTTCATTCAAACACCAGGGAACTCATCTTCTCAGGAAAGACATTAATAACAACTAATGGTGCGGTGATGGTTAATCCAGATTCTGGACACGGATATGAAAAAGTAAGTATCAGTTTTGGTTTGAAGCCAGATACGAATATCAAACTTACCGAATCCGCAGCCCGTGCCAGTAGAACAAAGAGACAGGAAGCCTCTTTAAGATTGAGTGATCACCTGAGTCTGTTTTCGGATTTGGTTGTTGATGATAAACGGTTTCCTTTGTTGACAGTGAGCCGAGCCTCACCTCTTGTCAGTATCAACTTTATGCTAGACGAAATCGTTAACAAAAAATTAAGCGAATCCGCGAGCAGAGCAGGGAGAACAAAAAAAGATGAAGCAGCGTTAAGGCTGAGCGACCATCTCTATAGATTCACTGATATCGCAGCTGAAGGTAAAAGATTTCATGAGTAATCTAATCAAAAAAATGTGGAGGTGCAGCACCAGGGAAAATTAATCGGAAGGCACATGTATCGGTATATATAACAACTCTCTATTATTTTGGTAAAAAGGATATTATCTATGTCTACCTTAGTGGCTGACGGCTGCGTGTCGTCCAAACGTTCTATGTTCTCTAAATTCACCAAAATGTTCAGCCGTAAAAAGGTTGTTAACTTCTTGTCAGTTATTCTACCGGTTGCCGTGCTGGGCCTCTTATTCAGTGATGCCGCTATGGCAACTGGTGGTAAGGACCTGATGGCGAGCGGTAAAGACACAGTGAAGAAAACGTTTGGTTCTGATTCTACTGTTTTGGGTTGGGTGATCCTGGCCGAAGTCATCGTCGGTGGTGTGATGTATATGATGACTAAGAACGTGAAATTCTTATTCGGTTTTGCGATTCTCATCGTATTCACCACTGTTGGCATGAACGTCGCTGGGTATTAATTAAGGTGTCAAATGACGGGAAACGAAATTGATAAGTACCGTTTCCCGAAAACACTTACAGAGCAGAGACGCATATTTGGGTTGCCTTTAGATGAAGCAATTCCAATCTTTATCGTTGGAGGATTAATGATATGGATGAAGAAATATCTTTTCGCACTCGTTGTAGCGGCTCTGCTCTGGTTTTTTATCAGGAAAATTAAGAAAGGCAAGGGAAGTATGTGGCTGTACAACCTTGCCTACTGGTATCTCCCTTCAGAGTTGTGGCGTGTTGTTTACAAGATAATTCCTGATTCGTGTTTTCGGCAATGGACTAAATAAGCAGGCAACTATATGCAGCATTCAGCTAAACTATCAACAAATAGAATTATTGCTTACGGATTCATTATCGTGGGTTTTCTCTTGGCGTTAAGTATTGTAAGTAACATCATTCAAGGTGTTAATAATTATCGCCTACAAAACGAACAGCGCTCGATAATAACCCCAATGGGTTTTCATGCTCCATTTGCAGTGTCTAAAAACAGTGCTGACGCTTCTTATCTTCAGCAAATTGCATTGTCTTTTGTCGATACACGGCTGAATGTTTCTCCTGAAACTGTTGATGGAAAACATGAATTACTGTTGAAGTTTGTACGCCCTGGGGCTCAACCTGATATGAAGGTTAAATTGGCTCAAGAAGCAAATAGAATTAAAGATAATGAAGTTAACTCTGTTTTCTATCAAGAAAAGATGAAGGTATATCCGAATGATGGGCGAGTGGATCTTTGGGGCACACTTAAAACTTGGATCGGAGATTCGAGTAAACCCATTAGTGAAATAAAACACTACGTGTTGGTTTTGGATTACAGCGACGGGTTTACCTGGCTTGATAAGTTTGGAGAGACTAAAGATGACAAGTAAATATGTAGCTGTTCTCATTGCATTTCTATCTTTACCTGGATGGTCTTTTTCTGCAGTAGCGCCGGCGACGTTAAGCTTCCCAGAAAATGGTCAGTTCAAACTTTCGGTAAGCAATAGCAATCCAAATCTAATTGTTGTACCGGGCGATCGTATTACTGCTGTCAATAGTGCCGAAGGAACATTAACTGACCAGAGAAATACTGAAGCTGGTGCTTTGTTGGTATCTACCCTAGCGACTAAGCAATTTACCTTTTTCGTAGAAACAGAAAAAGGGCAGGTTTTTTCGATAACGGCTGTACCTGAAAAAAGAGCCGGTGCGAGCTACCGCTTGGTAAGCGAAGTCTCAGGAGACAATCCAAAAGCTAAGGCTTGGGAACAGTCGCAACCTTATGAGTCGTTACTTATTAGTTTGAATCAGGCCGTGCGGCGTAACGCCGTGCCGGAGGGCTACGCTGTAATGCCGGTGACGCATGAAAAATTAAAAACACCGGCAGGCCTGACCTCACAGGCTGTTCAAGTCTGGCTTGGAGATAGACTAAAAGTTACCCGTTTTGACGTGAGAAACATTTCCTCAATTTCCGTCCAGATAAACGAATATGATTTTTGGATGCCAGGGGTACGTTCAGTCATGTTTAGCAGCCGCTCCAGGGAATTAACTGGTGGGGGAACTGTTGGCGTGTATGTGACGACAGACCTTGGAGGCTACGATGGGCAACATTAATACTCAGGTTAAACGTCGGCAGGTAACTATCTTAGCTGGCCTAGTGGCTGTACTGGTATGTGCGGGGGGGTTAGGTTGGTATTTCACCACAATGTCATTCACGGGAGCCAGGCATGAGCAAGTAGACGAACCGGCTCCTGATATGACAGGTGTTGTTGATTCTACTTTTGATGGAAAGGTACAGCAATCGGCTATTACTCAGACTCAGGTGACTCAGGCTGAACTTAAAACTCAGTACGATCGCATGCAAAAAGACATGGCTGATTTGAAAAAGCAGCGCGAAGAAGATCAAGCACGCATGGGGAAACTTGAAGACGAGAACAATCAATTGCGTATGGATATGAGTCACGCCAATTTTGATGCACCAGTAGGTGAGCCCGCACCCAATGCGGCAGCACCGGCGCCGGGCTCAATCCCAACCCCTGGCACAGTTCCCCCGCCGACTGCATTTTATCCGGGTATTGGGACAGGTGAAATTACGCAAGGACCAGTTAGTTACGTTAAAACACCAACACAAGGTAAATTACAAAGCAAGGTTTTTGATTACTCTAAAAAAAATAACACTAAAAAATATCCGTATATACCCAGCGGGAGCTTCGCCCCATCAATGGTAATTGAAGGCGCCGATGCGAATGCCGCTGTTACTGGTAATGAAAATACCGCTCCAATGCAATTTCGTTTGACCGGGAAAATCCGGATGCCAAACGATAAGATTTATGATGCAACAGGTTGTTTTGTTAGTGCGGCTGCGTATGGAGATGTATCAAGTGAAAGGGCTATTGTCAGAACGAGGAAGATAAGTTGTCTCTTTGGTAAAGACACGATCGATATGGATATTGCGGGGCATGTTTCCTTTATGGGGAAGAATGGCATTAAGGGTGAAGTTGTGATGCGTGAAGGGAAAATACTCGGGTGGGCAGCAGGGGCCGGGTTTATTGAAGGGATCGGCCAGGGAATGCAAACTGTTGCTACGCCAGTTCCAGGGCTTGGTGCAACTGCGAGTGTTGGTGCAGGAGATGTACTTAAATCAGGTATAGGTAGTGGCGTGGGTGAAGGCTCTAAAACTATCAGCGGATATCTTATTAAACGTGCTGAACAGTATCATCCAATAATCCCTATTGGTGCTGGTAATGAAGTGACAATTGTTTTCCAAGACGGTTTCCAGTTGAAGACTATAGAGGAAGTTTTGGCGGAAAAAGAGAACCGCCAAAATCAAGATGAACAGATTCAGCCGCAAGGTAATACACCGAATATGATGAATCAACTTGGTAGTTTGAAAATTGACGAGTTTATGAATGGCGGTAATAACGGAAAATAATGGTGGGTGCTATTTCCTGAGGTGTGATTTTAATAATTTATCTGTACACCATACCAGCCGAATAATTTCAAACGAAAAATGACTGAATTCTATGATGGAGAAAAAAATGAAGCTGATTTTGTGGTTCTCACTGGTTCTAACGGGAATAACGTTAAGTGGATGCTCGTTGGGTACACGCTCTGATTTCGAATGTAATGCTACGTCATCCGATTCATGCATGACTATGGATCAGGCAAACGATAAAGCTCGTGCTATGACGGAATCCAGCACAGCAAAGCCGGCAACGGCTGCGGCCGGACTGCCTCCACTGGCTAATTTGTCTCAGCCGTTGCCATCACCGTCATTGCAAACGGTAAACCCTTCTGTGGTAGGAACCGCAAGCCACCCTTTATCTACAACTAGCGTAGAGTCAAAACCGTTCAGCTCAAAACCAGCTAACAGCATATCGGCTACTTCTGTGGCGCCAGTAGTTAGCATTGTCACTACCAGTACACGTTGTTTAGCCCCACGGTGTGATTCAAAAGGTGAGACAACACCTATCCGCGGGATGGAAACAACAGCACAGCTTTGGGTTGCTCCATATATCGATGATAACGACGTTTATCACCAACCTGGAAAGGTTCTTTTTGTAATTTTCCCTGGGTACTGGGGTCAGCCACGTAGTGTGTACTGAGGATTTATATAATGTCTTTACTCGAAGATGTAACCAATGCAGTAAACCGCTTGGTCACAGCATTTAAGATGCCGGATGGTACCTCTGCAGCTAATCAGCAGTTGGCGGGCATGCAATTTCCTCAGTTTTCACGAACTTTGCCTTACCGTGATTATGATCGCGATAGTGGCATGTTTATCAATACAAGTACCGTAGGTTTTATTCTTGAGGCCCGTCCACTGTTAGGTGCTAATGAGCAGATGGTTCTTGCGTTGGAGAATTTGGTTCGTACCAAACTCCCTCGTAACACCCCATTATCATTCCATTTGGTTTCAAGCAAGGCTATCGGTAATCAAATTGATCGAGGATTGCAGGACTTCCGGTGGGCAGGCGATAATGCTGCGCATTTTAACAGAATCACGCAAGCATATTATCAAAGAGCTGCAAGCACACAGTTTGATACACCAACTAATTTACCATTAACTTTACGTGATTATCGCGTATACATTTCCTATTGTGAAAAATCCAAGAAAAAGAAAAAAGATCGTCAACAACTGACTGAAATACTTCATTTATTGAAAGTTATACGAGCATCATTGGATTCAGCTCAGGTTATTACCACACCAATTGATGATGTGGAGTGTATTAACATGATATACGAGATGGTTAACCATAACCCCGACTCGTTATATCAAGATAAACTTGATGTAGACCAGCATAATGAATTGAATTATCAATGCGTGGATACCAGCTTTGATCTCAAAGTATTCCCTGAGCATATTAAAGTAGGTTTGACTCAACCAGGCAAGGCGCCATCAAGTGCTAGGGTTATGAATTTTATGCTGGAGAAGAATCCAGATATGTTTATGCTATGGCAGGGTGGCGATAATATCAGTAACCTATTAAGTCCTGATTTGTCAATTTCATGCCCTTTCGTCGTGACTATGACTTTATTAGTTGAGGAGCAGGAGTCGGCACAAAATGAAGCTAACCTAAAGTTTATGGAGCGTGATAAGAAAGCTAACACTTCATATGCAAAGTTATTACCTAATGTGAAACAAGAGGCGAAGGAATGGGGTGAAATTCGTACTCGCTTATCGTCTAATCAATCGGCGTTGGTTCGCTATTACTATAACGTTACAACATTTTGCAAAGATGATGACGAAACTGCGCTTTTACATGAACAACAAGTGATTAATACCTATTTGAAAAATGGGATTCGCTTGTATTCTCCGCGTTTTCATCAGATGCGTAACTTCATGGCCATGTTTCCATTTATGGCAGGGGAAGGCTTATGGAACGACCTTAAGGTTAGTGGTGCGACCTGTAGAGCGGAATCCTTTA
>JBGTSY010000034.1:0-12960 GCA_041940025.1 Thiotrichaceae bacterium
ACCGGTAAAGGTGGGATCGTTTGGATTGACTGCTGAAGATCGGGTTTCATCTTTCAGCACATCAAAGGAGCTAATATTGACTTCCAGTTGCGTGGTCTCATTGAGATCACCTTTTAAACGCAAGCCGGCATTTAAGCTGTTTCGATCTAATTCACTCGCACCTAAACCTCTTCCGATGGTATAGAATTGTCCCTCTTGCTGGACAGATCCACTCCACAATGTGTTCCTGCTTGCGTCCTGAATATAGGAGTTTCCGATGTTGTCTGATTGGCGATCTTCGTACGCTAAATTGAGTAAAGCGAACCAGTTTCCGAAGTCATATCCCAACTTAATTTTAAAATTATCGGTGGTGGTCTCTACCACACCTGTGTCGCCAAAGTAAATGCGCGGATTGCCCCTGGAATCATGGCCAAATATCCCACCAGTTGCCGCTGTTCCTGTGCCTGTTGCGCTGTATGAACTGCCGCGAAAAGTTTGCGGTTGCGCTTCATTATCCAAATGATTGTACGATGCGTAGAGGCTAAGATTGCCGACCTTATCACCATAAGAGACAAAGCCCTTGTACCCATCTACAGAATCATCAAAGCCGTAGTCATCGAAAGATTGAGAAAACATCATGCCGTCTAAATGTACCTCTCGCTTTTGAGGGATCTTTGTCTCAATATTGACCACGCCACCCATGGCGTTACCGCCATACTCGGCAGAAAAAGGACCATAGAGGACATCCACCTGAGCGATTTCACTTGCCGATACCATCGTCCAACGTGGTGCGCCGCTCCAACGTGACTCCAATAGGTAATGTAAAGGCACACCGTCTGCAAACACCATGGAGCGCGAGGTTTGGAACATATTCGAACCCCGCATGCCTAAGGTGCCGTTCGAGTCACCGATAAAACGACGGCGGATGACAATACTAGGCTCATACTTAACCGAATCTTCCGTTGTCGCCATATTGATGGCGCTTAAATCGTCTGGATCTAATGTACTGATTGGGCTTGTATAGCCAGCCTGTTCACTGGCCTTCAACTCTCCCCAAACGACAACTGCATCTAGAGATGGGTCATCTTCGTTTGCTTCGCCGTCGGCATGGGCCATCTGTGTTGCTAAGGTTGCCGACACAACTAGTAAAAGAGGTAATTTGTTCTTGTTCATCAATGCCTAACCCATGGAAACTCTTAGTGGTCCACAGACTAATGACACACATCAGGTAACACAATATGACAAATTGCCGCGCGACAAAGTGTCGCATTGCCTTTAGTTTGAGTTTGTGGCAGCCGTACTATTATGTCGAATCGGTGTATTTGATGCGCACCCATCTCGGGGCATTACAGCAAGGATGGATAAACTCTCAACTTAACACCGATACATGAAGCCAATAAACCGCAAGATCTACGTGGTATTCTAGCGTTTGATTTATCGGCTGCTTATCGCTGCCGTGCCCATTTACGCTTCGATGCAAACTTCATCGATACTCGGTAGAATTCTATCGGGCGTAACGGACAAACCTGTTTGTTGAAATTGGAGACAATCACCATGCGTGCGGTGAATGCCCGAGACATGGCCGCCTACAATCGATGGATGAACGAGCGTCTCTATCAAGTCTGCAGTGAACTATCAGATAGTGAGAGAATGCAAGATTGCGGGGCTTTCTTGGAGACAAAATATGGTTAGAGCGATTTTTGCACCAACCTTTCCAGCCACAGGCTTTAGATCAAGAGCGACACCCAGATTTTGAGACATTGCGTTCAGAACGTATAGAGACAGATGCAAAGATTATCCAATGGGCGAATTCGCTGATAGGCGCAGTACTCGCCGGTCAGTTGCAATACACCAGTAGTGTCAATCCTGCCACTCGCTCATATGAAATGTGGTTAGCCGTATCACACGTCTTTAACCATCAAACGCATCACAGAGGCCAGATCAGCCTGCTCCTGAGTCAACTTGGTGAAGACTACGGTGTCACCGATCTTATTTGGCTGCCAGACGCGGTGGGCAAACATACTAATTAACAGACGATTCGAGTGCTCAGAGTTGCATGTTAATATTTGCTGCTGTTCACAGATTTGTATGAATTAATTCTGCTCAGGGGCTATCCTATAGAGGTATGCCACGCAGCCACAACCCGGGAGGACAACATGAGCCTAATGAAACTATACGCCCATCCATTTTCAAACAACTCTATGCGTGCACAGATAGCACTAGATGAGAAGCAAATAGATTACGACTACGTCGTAGTCGATCTCTTTAGGGGTGAACACAAAGAATCGACATTTCTAGCACTCAATCCTCGCGGACAGGTACCCACTCTGGTCGATGGAGACATCCGCATCTACGAGAGTGTCGCGATTGTGCAATATCTCGAACATAGATATCCCACACCATCGCTGATCCCATCTTCACCAAAAGAGATGGCTGCATGCTTTCGACTCATCGGTGAGTTCAACCAAAAGCTCGACGCAACCAATATCTTCGGCTCAGTCAAGTTTGCTGGTAAGCGTCGTGCACAATTGGGCAATCGCATAGACAAGCTACTGGCAGAATGTAAGATCTGGGAAAATTACGCGGCAACTGGTCCCTATCTCACAGGAGACACTTTCAGCATGGCCGACATCATCGTGTTGCCGTTTTTTGCTACCATTATCGACGGATTGGGACTGCCAAAGGCAGATCACCCCAATCTTCATGTCTGGTATGAGATCTGTCAACGCCGACCGAGTGTCGCCAAACAACCTTGGTTTGAGGCTTTCGCCGACGAAAAGAAGAATCGTGAGCAACATGTGCTTGCCTCAACCTCTCACTAACCGGTTGCAAATGAGTGGCCAGAACCTAGTTCTAAACACAATGCCCTAACTTTGAAATTGAGAGTGTTTTAACCCCAACGATAACATTTTGCGATACACGCGCCATAGTCGCTATGATTTTTTATGCGACGATTTTAGAAGATTATGAATCATTAGCGCATCAAGCCGCTTACTTGGAAAACGCCAATGCGTTTGAATAATTGATGGGATGGCTTTAGTTCACTTTGATCACGAATAAGCGATAAATAGCCATGTTAGTCGTGAGCCATGCAATCTGTATTGAATGACTTCAATATCTAAAACTCGCTTCACGACTCGATAGCTGCAACAGTGGCACCCAAACACACCTCAATCTAATATCTACCGATCACGGATGGATCAGTGAATTCCTAACTTGGCGATGCTGACAACAAGGCTGATCAAAAGAGAGCAACAGGAAAACGATCGATAGCCAGTGTAGGACAAAATGATAATAAACCGTTCACTATATTTTTTTAATCAGCATCCGCACGGCAATTCACTTGAATCACTATAATGCCTCTATATGACTACTTTAGGGCAATCAAGACAATATTATCTGGCAAAAGACTCAGGCAACACCAGCACCATGAGGATCCCCTGCTCTACCCACATTTCAACCCGGTGATGGTCGATGATCATCACCTTCGGTGACTGATTATTTTCTAACACAGGCATTCGGCCATACACATCAGGCTCATAGTGCACTTGATAGAGCGATGCCAAACGGTCATCCTGTGCATATCTAAGTTGGGCCGCAGTTTTACCGCTGATAGAGCAATAGCGTCCGCCTAATAATGAAGATCCAGCGTTTTGAAAAACTGTCCAATCAGTGTCAGGTTCAGCCAGCGAAAAATTTAATTCAGAAAAGTGCTGGTGTAAAGATTGGATTGAACTGGCGGAAATTTGCAAGGGTTTAAGCTTTTTATGATTATCTACGACTTCCCGAGCGATCTGTTTGCTATGGTCAAAAGAGGCAAAATCAAGACTTGACCAGATCCCCACTGCCATCAACATCGCTAAGGCTACCGGTAACATTGCCCTGATCCCGATTGCTGATGATGCAATCGACTCAGTGGCGCTCGATTCAGCTCCTAACAAGGATTGCTGCATCTCCATGAGTCCTGACAACTGATCATCGGATAGCTGTTGCTGCTCGACAAGCTGACGAATGCACTCTTTTACAGGTTGCGACGGACTGAAACGAACACCATTAGACATGATAGTGTCCTGTTTTCGCCGGCGCAGAGTTCTCTCGATTTAATCTTTTACGAATTCGATGAATGCGTGAGAGAAAACTGCCGCGAGGCACATTAAGTAGGTGGCAGGCTTCGTCAGTACTGTATCCCAAAATCGCCCAGTGATAAAAAATATCTCTATCAAGCGGGTCTAATTCAGCCCAGATGAGTTCCAACTCTTGTTGTTGCATACGCAATTCTTCAAGATTTATTGGCGAAATATCATAATCGGACAACTCTTCATATTGTTGCTCGGGTTGCTGTCGCCGTTTTCGATAGTGATCTATAAAACGGTTTCGAATTAACGTTCGAAGATATGCCTCAGTTTGCCTAATTGTTTCACCTCTTCTGACTTTAATTAGATACGTTTCTATTGCGGCTTGAACCAAATCATAGGCTTCATCTCGGTCTTGACTCAGTGACATCGCATATTGAAACAATTTTTGAATTTGTCCTTTGTCAAGGCCTTGTGCGGTCACGAAAAGTTTCCAGAATAATGGCTCAATTGCGAGACACTGCCGCACATTGGTTTTAAATTGACTTCAATTTGTTCACCGACAAACTTTACCTGAATATCGTACAGACGCGATGTACAAGACCTATTCGACTGTGTGTTCGATTCAGTGATTGCACAAGATGGAGGTGTCAACTCGCGGCTAATATTGTTTAGCACAACGAACGGGTGCGTCTGAACCAAAGCTACTATGTCATCTGCTCTAAGAGTCACGCACAAGCGATACTGCTTCGTCACTCTGTGGTGATTCTCAGCATAATAAAGTTGATTGATAATTGACTCCACCTTGGCCAAGTCGGCAAGTTGCTCCCATCTATGGTGGTGCGCTCTCGTCCCATTTGATTGAGCACGAAGCAATTGCGGAAACTGTTCACCATAGATATTAATATTCCAATGCGTCGACGGATAATGACTCGCGTACACTAGGGTCAGCGCTTTAAATTCGTTTTCCTCTAATATTAGTGCAATGGCAGGATAGATGGATTCCAGCACCCTCATTCGAGAACCCACGATATTGCGCCGGTAGGGCGAAACGGGATCATTCAATTCTGATTGTATGAATTCATTTAGCTGATGCATGAGTCGAGTGGAATGATTCTGTTTTGTTAATGATGACATTTTGGTACTCTCAACCCCGTGCCCAGTTTTTCTCCGTGCGACTTTGACTTTTTGCACGCTTCGAGATTTCTTTCGCCTTCTCCATTTGCATGAGTAAGGTATGCAAATCAGGTAATTCACTGTCCCATTCAATTAAGCAAGGAACATCGTCGCAAAGTTGGCAAAATTCCGCATAGAGTGCCCACACGGGATCAGCCACGCGCCTATCGTGCGTATCAATCCATAGGCCATGCTGTTCACGATGACCGGCGATATGGATCTCCTCAATTCTATCTAAGGGTAAATCGGACAAAAAGCTATCATACTCTTCGTTGAGATTCATTTGATTTAAATAAGCATTGTTGATATCCAGCAACAAACCACAACCAGATCGAATCGACACCTCTGACAAAAACTCTGACTCCTTCATGTGCGACTGAGGAGAAGACACATATCGACTCGGGTTTTCAATCAAAATCTGTTTTCCCAGATACTCTTGTACTTGCATGATTCTATTGACAACGTGATCGATTCCGTCTTGGGTATACGGCAGCGGCAGCAAATCGTGAAAATACTCCCCGTTAAGACGACAAAAACAGAGGTGATCTGATACCAGTGCAGGTTGAAACCGATCGCAGGCTTGTTTCAATAGTGCCAAATAGTCTGTATCTAACGCATCCACGCCGCCCAGGTTCAGACTCACACTATGAAAACTCACTGGATAGTACTTCGTGATTTGCTCGAGTAAAGAATGGGGCAAGGCGCCAGTGAGATAATTACATATATGCACCTCAAACCAGTCTACCGATGGCTTAGTACGTAAAATTTGCTCAATGTGCGGAAACCGCAATCCCACTCCTACCCCACTACATGGTTTATTCATGTGATAGTTAAGACTTGGCAGGCTTAATTTTAGCTACCTTACCCCCAGTGATTTTTTCACAGGTACCCTGAGGCACATACACCCACTCTGTATCAAGATTATCGAATGTTGCCTGACCCGCACAGCCGTGACTACCGTCTAGTGCACCACAGTCATTCTTGCCGATCTTTGCAATTCCAGCACATTTTTCCCAAGCTTTAGGCGCATCTGGAACCGCATACGCCACACCAGAACCAAACAATCCGCTAATTAATGCTAATGGCATCAAACCACTTTTCTTCATCAATGTTTCCTTTCTATCAAATTGATGACACGCTTTTAGGTTACTAACTATCTAGACCTATAATAGCTAAGACGAATGAGGTAGACATTTGATTGCACATAAGAGGGAAACACCGCTCAAACAGTTGCGCCCAAACGCACGTCAATCTACTATCTACCGATCATTGATTGGATGTGTGGGATCTTAACTTGGAGATGCTGACAACAAGGTTAATCTTGAGAGACTGGCAAGAAAGCGATCGACAGCCATTTTATGAGCTGAACTCAGATCCCAAGGTGATGGAATTCTTTCCAGCCCTTCTGAACAGAACACAAAGTGACGAATTGGCCTTCGAGATGCAAAATAGAATTAATAAGCATGGCTGGGGCATGTGGGCTGTTGAAGAGCGGGAATCTAAGGCGTTTATCGGCTTTGTTGGATTAAACCAACCAAAAGTTGATTTGCCATTCAACCCGTGCGTTGAGATAGGTTGGCGGCTTGCCAGAACTCACTGGAGAAAAGGCTACGCTACTGAAGCTGGCAGAAGAGCCTTGCAATATGCGTTTACCGAATTGTCTTTACATCAAATCGTGTCTTTTACCTCAGAGCTCAACCGGCGGTCCGAAGCGGTGATGAAGCGCTTGGGCATGATCCACAGCAAACAAAACTTTCAACACCCAAGTGTCCCGATCCATAGTCCGCTCTGTACGCATATCCTGTATGCAATCACGCGGGAACGCTGGTTTCGTGTTATCAGCCAGCATCTAACGGCAACCAACGCGTGAGTATCAACAAGCCTTCACGTCGTTATTCTTAGGTGTTTGTGACATTTTAGTGCAGAATTAATTCAGCCCGCACCAAAGCAGCCAACGGCCTATTGAATATAAATTTTTATAGTTCAAATAATTACAACGAGTTAGTGGTGTCAGTTAAGCAAATATAGTTGGCGTAGCATTTGCTATATGCACAGCAATGATTCTTTCAAAGATGATTGAATCGAAACGGTAACACCACTACCCCGTAGAAAAGCACCGACGCTTGTTAGTCTGGCCAAAAACTGGTCCGGTTAAGAAGCGTTTTTTTTTGGTTGTAAAAAATATGGTCACACCTAACCATCCTCATATATCCATTATTGGCAGTGGTCCAGTAGGTGTACAACTGGTAGAGGAAATCTATCGGCGGCGTCCTCAAACACCTATCACACTGTTCGGTAACGAACCTTATGCGCCTTACAATCGAGTTCAACTCTCTTCTTATTTAGCGGGCACATTCAAAGGCGAGGAACTTTCCCTGCCTTTACCCGATCCTCATTCCTATCCTCATTTTCACTACCGAACGGCTCATATACGCGCCATTGACACCCGCAAGAAGATGCTGTTGGATGCACACAATAACACTTATACTTTTGATACTCTGATATTTGCCACCGGATCAAAGGCACACATCCCTTCCATTGCGGGTACCAATTTATCCGGTGTTTACTGCTTTCGAAATCGGAACGACGCCGACGCCTTATATGCTAGATCGGTCCGCTCTCGCCACACGGTAGTCATTGGTGGAGGCTTGCTAGGCATTGAAGCGGCTAAAAGCTTGTTGCGCTACCGTACTCAGGTCACACTTATTCAACAAGCACCCCGCTTAATGAATCGTCAACTGGATGCATCCGCTGCTTCCATTTTGAAAACCGACCTAGAGGCATTAGGTATTCAGGTCATTCTGCAATCCGGCGTCCGTGAAATCGTCGGTGACACATCAGTCAACGGCGTACGTACTCGAGATGGAGAAACTATCGAGTGCGATACCATTTTACTCTGCACAGGAATTCAACCCAATATCACTCTGGCACGGGAGGCAGGTATTCGCGTCAACCGCGGCATTGTAGTCAACGATCAATTACAGACTTCTGAGCCGGGCATTTTTGCTGTTGGCGAATGCACCGAACACCGAGGGATCACTTATGGTTTGGTGCAGCCTGGGTTTGAACAAGCGGCTGTCGCGGCTGAAGTGATTTGCGGGAGTGAGGCCAGTTACCCGGGTTCTCATTCGGGAACCCGTTTAAAGGTGTTGGACAAATCGGTCTTCAGTGTCGGAGAGGTAGTCGATCTTGCCGACAAACCTCGTCAATACCAGTTGATTTTCAAAAAAAACCGACCCGAGCCCATATACCGTCAACTGGTGATACATAAAGGCAAACTTATCGGTGCGGCGGGAGTCGGATCCTGGCCTGAACTGGAAAGAGTCCATGAACTTGTGGGCAGCGGCCGTCGTCTTAATTATTTTTCTCAACTTTGCTTTTTTCTTAGCGGTAGGCTTTGGCCATTTTCCGATACCGGTCAAGTGAGAGATTGGCCTGCCTCCACAATCGTGTGCCAATGTAAATCCATCCGAAAAGAAATCCTAGCAAAAAGTATTGTGGCCGGTGCCTCCACGGTTTCACAACTGCAAGAATGTACTGGGGCAGGTACGGTCTGTGGTAGTTGCCAACCTTTGCTGGCCCAGATGTGTGGTCAAGCAGACAAGCCCCCAGTGGAGTCTCATTGGATCACTACTGCCTTGCTCTGCATGTTGACCTTGGTGCTTGCGGTCATACTGCTTGGCGTACCCGAACCGGCCCCACCTGAATCGGTACAGAATATTTACTGGTTACAACAGATCGCGCTAGATAAGACCTGGAAACAGATCACTGGGTTCTCGCTATTGGGCTTGGCTTTGCTCGGATTGCTTATGTCTGCCAGAAAACGACTGAGTTGGGGTTGGATGGGTTCATTCACCCATTGGCGTTTTGTACACATCGGTCTGGGTACCTTATGCGCTTTTACATTGATACTACACACCGGCTTGCATATGGGAGAAAACTTGAATCAATGGTTACTGCTTAATTTTCTCACAGTGTTAATGATTGGTGCTGCTGCTGGTGGTGTCTCCAGTGTCGGACAAAAAATTCTACCCGGCAGCTCTGCTGCCGTCCGTAGATGGGTGAATTGGATCCATATAGTCGCCACCTGGCCGTTACCGGCTTTGCTATTTAGCCATGTGATGAGTGTCTATTATTTTTAGAAATGACACATATTAATTTAGAGAAAACAGGTGAAAAAACTATTTTGGTTAATCTGGATAATTTTAACATTTGCTGTAGCAGGATACTTTTCCTACACCATGTTCTATGCAGAAAATAAACAGTCGATGTTGATAGGCGATACCACCCATGGACACTATCAAATTGAGTTGGCTTGTGAGACCTGCCATAGCGCGGCCTTCGGTGGTACAGAAGTGCTGCACAATGCCTGCATCTCCTGTCACCAAGAGGAGTTAGATGAAGCCAATGACTCTCACCCACGAAAAAAATTCAATGATCCGAGGAATGCCGATCTGCTGAAAACCATCGATGCGCGCTACTGTACTACTTGCCATCAAGAACACGATAACCACCCCGGCGTCAAAATGGGCGTCACGCTACCGGATGATTACTGTTTTTATTGCCATCAGGATGTGGCTGAGCATCGGTCTAGTCATGAGGGATTAACTTATGACACCTGTGCCTCAGCAGGGTGCCACAATTTTCATGACAACAAAGCATTGTATGAACGTTTCTTGTTGGAAAATTCCGGCGGACCCTGGGTGAAATCGAATCCATCAATTCCTATCGCCACTCATGCCGCCTCATTGGACATGGATCAGATATTGCCACCCACTGATGATTTTGCAAGTCAGAGTGCTGCCCATCCAAAGATCGCGCAACAAGTTCAAGCCAGTGGTCATGGCCAGGCGGGATTGAATTGTGGCCATTGTCACGCAGATGCAGCGGGCACTTGGCAGGCCTTTCCCGGCACAGAAAGCTGCGCCCGATGTCACCAAGAAGAAACCGATTCATACAAAAAAGGCAAGCATGGCATGCGTCTCGCGCAACAGCTCCCTTCCCTGGAAACCCAAGATGCTAGATTACCCATGAAGAAAAACAGCGCAGGCCAACCACATGGCTGCACCAGTTGCCATCAGGCACATGAGTTTGACAATGAATTTGCTCGTCAGAGGGCGTGTCTGCTCTGTCACGATGACAACCACTCATTGGCCTTCGAAGCTTCTCCCCATGGACAATTAGGGCGATCCCCAGAATTAGTGAATCAAGCTGAGGGCAGTGTCACCTGTGCCACTTGTCACTTACCACGCCTTGCGGTCAATAAAAACGGAGACACACTCTGGAGAGTACAGCACAACCAGAATGACAATTTAAGACCAAACGAAAAGATGATTCGTTCGGTCTGTCTGCACTGTCATAGCCTAGACTTTTCGATAGATGCCTTGGCCTCCCCTGATTTGATACAACAGAATTTTAACGGTAAACCCACTCAACATATTCCTTCTATCGACTGGGTCCTCAGACGAGAAGGGAATCATTAACTTAGCTAGTTACTGGAGACAACATGAAAAATCGTACTAAAATCAGCCTTTCCACAGTCGCCACCGTGGCACTATTTGGCTGCCAACATGAGCCAAAAAACAGCGGCGGCATAGAACCTAAACTTTATACCGATTCACTTTTTGCGGTGATGAATGCAGATCGGGCAAATTATACCAAGCTAGTGGTCCAACGTTTGGGACCGAACGGAGCGAAGGCCATTAAGCCAGATGAATATTGGGAAGATCTAGAAAATGGCACCCCACTGCCTGCGCAAATGTTTCGCGCGGGCTCTGAGCGTGTTGCAGAAGTCACTTCCGACTTCACCTATTCTCTACAGTCTTTATGGCCCATCAATACTCAGAACGCACCAAAAACGCCTATGGAGAAACAAGGTCTGGAATTCATAGCGGCCAACCCCGGTAAAAATTTCTATGGAGAGGAAAAACTGGGCGATGTCACCTATTTTACGGCGGTCTACCCTGACGTCGCCGTTTCCCCAGCATGTACCGACTGTCACAATGAACATAAAGATTCTCCGAAAACTGATTTCGAGATCGGTGAGGTGATGGGAGGTGTCGTCATTCGTGTCCCAATTGATAGTTAGACAAAGCGCATCTAAAGTGTTCTCAATACAAGAGTAATGACCGTACCGAATAACTACATGACAAACCTCGTTCTCAATCATAGATACACAACCGGAGAAATATAATGTCACTATTTGAAAAATTAGGTGGTGAAGCTGCCGTAGAGGCTGCTGTAGACATTTTCTATCGAAATATACTAGCGGACGATCGCATCAATCACTATTTTGTCGGCATAGATATGGCGCGACAGCGGGCCAAGCAAAAAGCCTTTCTTACTGTCGCCTTTGGGGGGCCAAATCACTATACAGGTAAAAGTCTTCGCGCAGCACATCAACATTTAAATCTTAGCGAAGATGATTTCAATGCCGTGGCGGAAAATCTAGTATCCGCTCTCAACGAACTATCTGTCCAGGAGTCACACATTAGCGATATCCTAACGATTCTTAGCAGTGTTAAATCAGATGTACTCAACCAATAGTTAAGCACGAAATACTCGCCCTCTGGCTCTATACAGTTTTTATTGTGCTCTACTGACTATGAATAGACCGAGCTAAGCGGTCACTCGCGAAAACAGGTGTTCTATGGACGGAACGCTTCTCTATTCTTAGTTTCAGTACTTATTCGGTCTCATTGGATATAGGTGGCGAATGACAGTTACTGGTTGACACGTCAGTACTCTCCTCGTAAAAGAGGAGGGATTGTGTCTCATCATGACACTCATATGAATGATATCGAAAACTCGTGCGTCACCGCATGATATTGACACTCACTGAATAAGCGAGCGCCAAACCGGCAACTACTCCCTCTACTAACGGTGCATGTGCCTTAATCATTGAGCGCACGATATACGAACATGAAAGTTTCAATCATGTAAATATTCCTTCACCTGATCTAGCACCCAGACAGCACATATTTATAGATTAGTACCCGGAATACACTGCATTTTCACGGTCAGTTCTTGACGATGTATTTTTCGAGCCATTCTGTATTCAACGGCATCTACTGACTCTGGCTAGTTGCGTTTCTATAACATAGATCTTGAAGGCGCGCGAACCACGACACACAGGTGAACAGCCCATTCGAGATGCCTATATATTCATTTCCCCGTGACGGAGGCTATCATTTGACGAAACCGTCCCTGTCGGGCAGTACTTAAATTGAGAACATGATGCCGAAGTCATCTTATTTAACATACAAAGTGGGGACCATACGAGCCAACTTAAGCGAAGTTCAGAGAAGCCTCTATACGGGTATGCTAACAAGACAACACCAAGACATTGAAATGGTGACCACAGTTTAATGATTTTTTGAAAAGAATTCCTTATACTTTTCCCGTTTGATTATTTAGCGGTGTAGCGACTTCGCAAATCGCGTCTAGGCAAATTTGATTACCATCGGTCGGCATATATGCGGTTAGTGTTTTAAGCATCGCTAGATGCAACAATTCGCTACCTATATCAATCCTTATCTAACTGTCTCAGCGGAGGTGCGGCCAATATCCAATACAATGGTCTTCCTGAAGTGAACAGTGCTGTTTTGTCTGTCAATCTTAAACTACGGGCGTACTCATTCGACTTCTTTTCATACCCGGTCTTGGCTCAGTTATTTTAGATTTTTCCCTTCAATTCAACTGAATTGATCCATATTGTTCTATAATGGCTTTA
>JBGTSY010000035.1:0-9395 GCA_041940025.1 Thiotrichaceae bacterium
GGTTGGCCTCCGCTCAGTAGCGCTGCACCTTGATAGATTTGATAAAGTGGATCTGGCATCAACAGATAACCGCCCTGTTTTCTGTCAAAGAGCGCATTGGCCACTGCAAACAGTGCCTCTCGAGAGCCGTTACAACTCAGGATCTGACTCGCCGCATCTATCTCCGTGAGTTGAAATCGTTGGGTGAGCCAGTGGGCGATGCAGTGACGTAACGCTTCAGAGCCCGGAGTGATTGGATAGCGCGCCAATTGGGTGATTGCCTGGGCGGCGGTCTGTTGTGCAAAGTTGGGGATCCCATGTTGTGGTTCGCCAACAGCAAGCGAGATCACGGGTTGTTTCGCAGTGATGCCTTGATATAAGTTCTTCAAGCGTTCAAAGGGGTAGGGTTTCAACTCATCGAGTGCAGGGTTCATAGCTAGCAGTTGGCGTTTTCCAAACTGGTGATGATTGCCTCTCGCAGCTGTTCGCACTGTTGTGGGTTGCTCAGCGGATTATTATTGTCATCCGTAATAAAGAACACATCTTCAACTCTTTCGCCTAGAGTGGTGATTTTCGCGTTTTGCAGGCGGATCCCTAGTTGCATGAAGACGTGAGCAATGCGCGCCAATAGGCCTGGCCTATCTGCGGCAATGATTTCTAACACCGTTCGATGGTTAGAGTCATCGTAGCTGAAGCTGATGTGAGTGGGGATTGGAAACTGTTTCAGCACTCTGGGTGTGTTGCGATTGATATCGGGATCGGGGGCGCTGTTTTTTCCCATCACCAGAGCTAACTCTTTTTCGATTTGCCCCAGGCGGGCGCTGTTTTCGATGGGTTCGCCATTTAGTTCTAAAACAATATAGGTATCCAAGGTACGATTCGTATGGGTGGTGATAATTCTGGCGTCGACAATGTTCAGCCCCATCTTTTCTAGCGCGGTGGTGATCGCGGCAAAACGATGTTCACCACTTTCGTCGTGAACAAAGACCTCCGTCCCCCCCCTTTCCGTACAACTGCGCACCTGCACCAAGGGTTCGAGCGGATTTTTTTGCTTCATCAAGCACTGGATTTGCCAGGCAATTTCGCTCACCGAGTAGCGAAAGAAGTACTCATCATCTGTTTGCGCAAAAAAGTTGTCGATTATTTCACTACCAATGTGGTGTGCGGCCAAGAGCATTCGCACCTCTTGTTGACTGGTCTCGATAAGCTCATTGCGATCAATTGGGTGTTCTAATCCTCGCCTGAGGGCTGCGCGGGTGGAGCGATAAAGATCCGCCAGCAGCGCCTCACGCCAGCTATTCCAGAGTTTCGGATTGGTGGCACGAATATCCGCTACGGTGAGCAAATACAAATTATTGAGGTGGGTTTGATCGCCAATCTCTCGGGCGAATTCGTGGATCACCTCGGGATCTGAAATATCTTTGCGTTGCGCCGTCATAGACATCAGGAGGTGGCGTTCCACCAACCAAGCAACCAAGCGTGCATCATAGCGACTTAGTCCATGGTTAATACAAAAATTCAGCGCGTCGGTGGCACCCAGTTTACTGTGATCGCCGCCCCGACCTTTGGCGATATCGTGGAATAATCCTGCCAGATAGAGTAGGTGTGGTTTCGCTATTTTCTTTGCCACTTGCGAACAGAGAGGAAACTCGTCGGCGTGTGCCTCAATAAAGAAACGGCGCAAATTGCGTACTAAAAATAGGGTATGTTGATCGACGGTGTAAATATGAAATAGATCGTGTTGGGTTTGGCCGACGATTTGTCCAAAATTGGGCAGATATCGTCCTAGGATGCCGTACTTATTCATACGCCGAAATTCGTGGGTAATACCGCGAGGTTGACGCACGATTTCCATAAACAGACTACGGTTGCCGATGTTGGCTCTAAAGCTGTCGTCGATGAGATGGCGATGCTGTCTAATCAGGCGTATGGTGGAGGCGCGCACGCCTTTCAACAAAGGGTTTTGTTGAAGCAATAGAAAGATTTCCAAAAGCGCAAAGGGGTGGCGTTTAAATACGTCTTTATCTTGTGCTTCCAAATAACCGCTGTTATTTTTAAATCTTGAATTGACAGTGACCGGCTGTTTTTCACTTTTGGTAAGCAAGATGGCTTCTTCAAAATGTTGTAGCAGCATCTCGTTGAGTTGTTCTAACTCCATCACCGTACAGAAATAACGCTTCATGAACGCTTCCACAGCCAATGACATATCCGTATCGTGAAAGCCAAAATGGCGAGCCAGTTGTCGTTGAAAGTCGAATAACAGACGATCTTCTTTGCGCTTAGCAAGCAAGTGCAGTCCAAGGCGCACCCGCCATAGAAAGTCTTGGCCCTCTATTAGCAGGTTGTACTCGGTTTCAGTGAGAAAATCTTGTTCTACTAGCTCGTGTAAGTTTTGTGCGCCAAAGTGACGTTTGGCCACCCAGCCTATCATCTGAATATCACGCAGGCCTCCGGGCGACGTTTTAACATTGGGTTCCAAGTGATAAGCAGTGTCTGAATATTTGTGATGACGGTCAATCTGCTCCTTTAACTTAGCGCGAAAAAACTCTTCACTAGACCAGATCTGCTGCGAGCCAGTTCGTGAGATAAGATCATCATAGAGAGCCTGTTCACCGCACAGCAGCCGGGATTCGATTAAGTTTGTGGCAGTGGTGATGTCTGCCTCTGCTTGCTGGATACATTCCGTCTCAGATCGCACACTATGGCCGATGTCTAGACCGAGATCCCAGAGAAACGTCACGAAAGTGGTGAGCTGTTGTTCGGTTTGTTTGACCAGTTTGTCTTTGAATAGGATGAGCAGATCGATATCGGAGCCTGGATGTAATTCTCCGCGTCCGTATCCCCCTACCGCGACTAAACATAGAGAGTCCGCGCCATCGAGTTGATGCTGGCTCCAGGCACGCGCTAATAATTGATCTATCATCCAGGCACGGCCACGAACAATTTCGGCTACCGGCGTACCAGCGTAATAGGCTTTCTCGATTGCGCTCGCCGCATCACTTAGGGCTGTTTTAAATAGCGGTAGTGAATGATCCCCGGTGACTAACGCCGCATCAAACTGATGCGCCTGAAACAGTTGTTGTTGAAAATGGGCCAACTGCTTAAAGGCTTTTGTCTGGGGTGAGAGTGAGGATTTCGAAGCTCTCTTCGGTGACCAGTATGGTATGTTCCCATTGCGCTGAGAGGCTTCGATCTTTGGTGACCACGGTCCAATCATCGGGAAGCAGTCTGGTACCTGCTTTACCGGCATTTATCATCGGTTCAATGGTAAAAGTCATACCCGGCTCCAACGGCATGCCGGTGCCAGGCTTGCCAAAATGCATGACCTGAGGATCTTCATGGAATATTTTGCCAATGCCATGACCACAATATTCTCTGACCACAGAGAAGCGCTGCGCCTCTGCGTGACGCTGAATGGCATGACCAATATCACCAAGACGGACGCCGGGCGCCACCATTTCTATGCCGATTTTCATGCATTCGTAAGTGGTTTCCACCAAACGGCGCGCCAGCACGCTGGGTTCTGAGACGTAAAACATGCGACTGGTATCACCGTGATATTCGTCTTTGATGACGGTCACGTCTACATTGAGGATGTCCCCTTTTTTTAATTTTTTAGGTCCGGGAATACCGTGACACACCACATGATTGACGGAGGTACAAATGGATTTAGGGAAGCCGTTGTAATTTAAAGGCGCGGGTATGGCGTTTTGGTGAGTGACAATATAATCGTGACAAATGCGATCCAGTTCATCAGTGGTGATACCAGCAGAGATGTAGGGCTCGATCATGTCCAAAACTTCGCAGGCGAGTCGCCCCGCTGTACGCATTTTTTCGATTTCTTCAGCAGTTTTGATGGTAACTGGCATTAGGGATCCAGGTTTTGAGCCGTCAGACGGGAAGATCCCGTGGAAACGATTGTTGAAAACAGCGGTATATGTTATAAATCCGGCGCACTTTTCGCAACGCAAGTTGCCAATCTTAAAATTAATCCACACGTAGTCCGACACAACGGTCTGGGTGCTCGTCGAAAGATGAGTTGATCGTTGGGGGGTACGGAGGCTTAACCCAGACACAATTAGGAGGCACTATGAGCCAAGTGACCATGCGTCAAATGCTCGAAGCGGGCGTCCATTTTGGACATCGCACCCGGTTTTGGAACCCAAAAATGGAACCCTATATTTTTGGGCATCGGAACAAAATCCATATTATCAATCTAGAAAAAACCTTGCCCTTATACCGAGAGGCCACCGAGTTTGTTCGGGGTGTGGCGCAAAAGGGCGGCAAGATCCTATTCGTCGGCACCAAAAGACCGGCGCGAAAAATCATGCAACAGGAAGCGGACCGTTGCGACATGTTTTACGTGTCCCATCGTTGGCTAGGTGGCATGCTGACCAACTACAAAACCATCCGGCAGTCGATTAAGCGTCTGAAAGATATCGAATCCATGGATCAGGAAGGTGGTTTTGACCTGCTGACAAAAAAGGAAGTGCTCACTCTGCGCCGCGAAAAGGAAAAATTGGAACGTTTCTTAGGGGGCATTAAAGACATGGGTGGCATTCCAGACGTACTTTTTGTCGTTGATGTAGGGCATGAAAATATTGCTGTCAGTGAGGCGAAAAAATTGGGGATCCCAGTGGTGGCGATAGTGGACACCAATCATGATCCCAATCCAATCGATTATCCGGTGCCCGGTAACGACGATGCTATCAAGGCCATTCAATTGTATGCCGCGGGAATCGCAGACGCGGTGTTAGAAGGGCGCTCTGCGCGACGTGCGGAAGAGGGTGCGGTGGATGAATTTGTAGAAGTTGAGGAAACAGAGGCCGAGCAACTGACGGCTGCCACCGCTGAAGTTTCCGAGACAGCAGGAACGCGTGCCGAAGCCGAAGCACCAGCGAATGCTGCCGAAGTAAAATCAGGTTCTGAAGACATTAAGGGTGAGGAAAAGTAAATGGCGATCACAGCAGCACTGGTGAAAGAGCTGCGGGAACGTACCGGTTCCGGCATGATGGAATGTAAAAAAGCTCTGGTACAAACAGACGGTGACATCGAAGCCGCTGTGGAGCTCATGCGTAAAGCAGGTCAGGCGAAAGCGGACAAAAAGGCTGGTCGTATCGCTGCTGAAGGTCGTGTGGTATTAGTGAAGAGTGAGGACTCCCAGCACGCTGTTCTGGTAGAGATTAACTGCGAGACTGATTTTGTGGCGAAAGATGACAATTTTGTTCAGTTCGCAACAGAGGTGGCTGATAAAGTGCTCTCAGAGGCGCCTGCAAACCTGGAAGATTTACAGCAATTTGCCCTGGCAGATGGTATCACTATAGAGGAAACTCGACGCAACCTGATTGCCAAGATCGGTGAAAATATTGGCATTCGACGTTTCCAACGCGTGCAGACAAACGGCATATTGGGTGGTTATAGTCATGGCGCGCGAATAGGCGTATTGGTGGATTTAGAAGGGGGTGATGAAGAGGTGGCGAAAGACATTGCCATGCATGTTGCCGCCAGTCGACCTATCTGTGTGGATGCATCACAGGTGCCAGTAGACTTATTGGAAAAAGAGAGAGAAATTTATGCCGCACAGGCACAGGAGAGTGGTAAGCCCCCTGAAATTATTGAAAAAATGGTGGATGGGCGAATTAAAAAGTATCTCAAGGAAGTCACTTTACTAGGGCAGCCCTTTGTTAAAGATCCAGATCAAACGGTGGAAAAATATCTCAAGTCAAAAAGTGCCAAAGTGAATCAGTTTTTACGCTTCGAGGTAGGTGAAGGCATAGAGAAAAAGACGGAAAACTTTGCCGAAGAGGTGATGGCGCAGGCAAAAGGAAATTAATCAATGAGCCACTCTTCTTCACCCGTGATTAAGCGCATTCTACTAAAACTCAGTGGGGAAGCGTTACAGGGTGAAGTGGGACATGGGATTTGTCCGCAAATTGTGCAACGCATGGCCACCGAGATTGCGGAACTCGTCAGCTTGGGTGTACAGGTTGGTTTGGTGATAGGTGGTGGCAATATTGTACGCGGCGCGGGTCTGGAAGAGGCCGGAATCAGTCGAGTCACCGGCGACCATATGGGCATGTTGGCCACATTGATTAATGCCCTGGCCATGCAGGATGCTTTAGAAAAACAAGACGTTGCTGCTCGGGTGATGTCCGCCATCAGTGTGCATGACGTGTGTGAAGATTATGTTCGAAGAAGAGCCATTCGTCATCTGGAGAAAGGGCGGGTGACGATTTTCGCAGCCGGAACTGGAAATCCCTATTTCACCACTGACTCAGCGGCCAGTTTACGCGGTATAGAAATTGGCGCCGATCTGATCCTCAAGGCGACTAAGGTGGATGGTGTCTATTCTGCCGATCCAAACAAGGATCCCGACGCAAAATTTTTATCTCGCGTCAAGTATGATGACGCCATTGAGCAGAAGTTGGGAGTCATGGATGCCGCTGCCCTGGTGCTCTGTCGTGATCAGGGCATTCCCATTAGAGTCTTTAATATGACCCAACCAGGCGCATTATTGCGTATTATAGAGGGTGAAGACGAAGGCACGTTAGTGACAGTAAAAGGGGAATGAGCATGTTAGCGGAAATTGAACAAGATACCGAAGCACGCATGCAAAAGAGCGTAGAGGTGTTGGAAAAAGAGTTATCAAAAATTAGAACGGGTCGCGCCCACCCCAGTTTGTTAGAACATATCACGGTTGACTACTACGGATCAGAAGTGCCCATTAGCCAAGTTGCCAATGTGAATGTGGAGGATGCACGTACGCTAGCAGTCACTCCCTGGGAAAAACAGATGGTACAGGTGGTTGAAAAGGCCATTATGACCTCCGATCTAGGCCTCAATCCCGCTACCACGGGCGCGGTGATACGGGTGCCGTTACCACCGCTAACCGAAGAGCGCCGCAAGGAGTTAATCAAGGTGGCGCGCAGCGAGACAGAAAATAGTCGCGTCGCAGTACGTAACATCAGACGGGACGCGTTGCAGGATTTTAAAGATCTGTTAAAAGAAAAAGAGATCAGTGAAGACGAGGAACGCAAGGCACAAGAGCGGGTTCAAAAACTAACAGATCGCTTCATCGCTAAAATGGATTCTGTTCTTGAGGTAAAAGAAAAAGATCTCATGGCCATCTAAATTGTGCCTGATTGCAGTGGAATCATCCCAAAACGTCTTCTTTTTATTTCCGCTTTCTAAGGAACGACTCGAATGAGCCGTGCCAATTCTGACACTTCTTTGCCAAACCATATTTCGGTGATTATGGATGGTAACGGGCGTTGGGCCACCATGCGCCACTTACCCCGCTACATGGGACATCGAGAGGGTGTGAAAGCGCTGCGGGCGATGGTGCGCCGTTGCGATGATCTTGGCATCGGCTATTTGTCCATTTTTGCCTTTAGTACCGAAAATTGGTCCCGGCCACAAAAGGAAGTGGACGTCATCACCCGGCTGTTTTTGTTTGTCTTGCGCTACGATATTAAAGATATGCATAAGAACAATATTCGCTTAAAGGTGGTGGGAGATGTGTCTCGTTTCAGCGCGCGATTGCAGCAGCGGATCTTAGAAGCAGAACAGTTAACTGCAAAAAATAGTGGCTTAACATTGTTGGTGGCGGCAAATTTTGGCGGTCGTTGGGATATTGTCAACGCAGCGAAAGCTATCAGTGAGCAGGTAGCGCAAGGACAACTGACAGCAAAAGAGATAGATGCCAGCCTGTTTTGTGAGTATTTGGCCTTCTCTCAATATCCAGATCCGGATCTGCTGATTCGTACGGGGGGTGAAATGCGGGTAAGCAATTTTTGTCTGTGGAATTTAGCTTACAGCGAACTCTATTTTACCCCTGTGCTTTGGCCGGATTTTACGCCACAGGAGTTGGATCTAGCGATTGACGCATATCGACAGAGGCAGAGGCGTTTTGGTCTAACCGAAACCCAGGTGGTGCGGAACTAATATGTTGGCACAGCGCATACTGACTGCCTTGATGCTCATTCCATTGGTGTTATGGGGCATTTTTGCAGGTAGCGATTTTTGGTTTGCCTTGATACTTGGTGCCATTTTGATACTGGGTGCATGGGAATGGGCCAAAATGGTCGGTCTGAATCTCATTGCACGTCTGGCGTATCTCGCGCTGCTTGCTGTTCTCTTATATGGGGCGCAATTTTTACCGCCAGTGGTGGTTCTTTCCCCTGCGTTGATCTGGTGGTCAGTTGCGGTGGGTTTGGTGGTCACCTATCCAAAATATAGGGAATTCTGGCAGCAGTCTCTGGGAGTCAGAGTGTTCGCAGGAGTGGCACTATTGATACCCACCTTTATTGCATTGATTTGGATTCGGGATTCCGGCAAGGGTGCCTGGGATCTGGTCTATTTAATGCTGTTAATTTGGGGCGCAGACAGTGCTGCCTATTTTAGTGGTCGACGCTTTGGGCAACGGAAGCTGGCGCCTAAATTAAGTCCCGGTAAAACTTGGGAAGGATTTATTGGCGCACAGTTGGCCGCGCTGATTTTAGCCATTGGGAGTGTGATTTATTTTGAGTTCTCTTTTTGGTTCGCGCTAATTCTAGCCTTTAGTGTGGTCACCATTTCTGTGCTGGGTGATCTGTTTGAAAGTTTAGCCAAACGTGAGAGCGGTGTGAAAGACAGTGGCAATATATTGCCAGGCCATGGCGGCATAATGGATAGAATCGATAGCCTGACAGCGGCGGCACCCCTATTTGCATTATTTTGGATGACTCAGTCGTGAAGTCTCTATGTGTATTGGGCGCCACTGGCTCCGTTGGATTAAATACTTTGCAAGTCGTGCAAGCACAACCAGATAAGTTTCGCGTAGTGGCGCTCACGGCCTGTTCCAATGTCACCGGTATGCTTGAGTTGTGCCGACGACACAAGCCCGATTTTGCAGTGATGGCGGATGCGGAAGCGGCACTTAAACTAAAACAAGCCGTGCAGGCAGAGACATTATCAACAAAAATATTGAGCGGTGAGCAAGGTCTAATTGAGGTGGCCAGTTTGCCAGAGGTGGATGCGGTGATGGCTGCAATTGTGGGCGCGGCTGGTTTGTTGCCCACCTTGGCTGCGGCAAAGGCGGGCAAACAAATATTGTTGGCCAATAAAGAATCCTTGGTGATGGCGGGCGAACTTTTTATGCAAACAGTGGCAGAACATGGTGCCACGCTGTTGCCCATTGATAGTGAACACAACGCCATTTTCCAATGTCTGCCTGAAGGAGAGGCGCGATCGTTGAAACACGCGGGTATCAAACGTATTTTGTTAACGGCGTCCGGTGGTCCATTTAGGGAATTGCCTCTCTCCCAGCTCGCAGATGTCACACCAGAACAGGCATGTAACCATCCTAACTGGGATATGGGTGCAAAAATTTCGGTGGATTCCGCCACCATGATGAACAAGGGTCTGGAGATAATTGA
>JBGTSY010000036.1:0-8486 GCA_041940025.1 Thiotrichaceae bacterium
GAGGGTTTCGTCAGCGTGGAACTGCTGTTCATGCCCAGCGTGTACGCGCCGTGCCCGACATGCCATGGCGCACGCTACAACCAGGCCACGCTGAAGGTGCAATGGCACGGGCGCAATATCGCTGAAGTGCTGCAGATGACCGTGGACGAGGCCAGCGAATTCTTCACGGATGAAGGCGCAGTGGCAAGGACACTAGAACTGCTGCGTGATATCGGACTGGGCTATCTTCGCCTGGGGCAACCAGCCACAGAGCTTTCCGGTGGTGAGGCGCAGCGCATTAAGCTGGCGACCGAGCTTCAGCGCAGTCAGCGCGGACGCAACCTGTACGTGCTCGACGAGCCGACCACCGGTCTGCATGCATCGGATGCGGACCGGCTGCTAGTGCAGTTGCAGCGCCTGGTCGATGCCGGCAATACCGTGGTGATGATCGAGCATGACATGCGTGCGGTGGCCCAGGCCGACTGGGTGATTGATGTGGGACCAGGCGCAGGCGATGCCGGCGGCCGTATCGTGGTGGCAGGTTCTCCGGGACAGGTGGCCCGAACGACCAACAGCCGGACTGCACCGTTTCTTGCGCAGGAATTAGCGCGGGCCCGGGCTTGAGGCTAGGATTTGTCAACCCGATGGGGGTCAGCCCAGTTGTTGACTTTGGCAAGCAGCGCATTCGCTTTGAAAGGCACATTAGCATCCATCAAGCGTTTGCTGAAACTGGCCATCTGCGCACGTTTTGTGGATAGATGATGATGCGGCTCTTAGCGTTGAGTGTCACCATGCGTCGAGGATATCTACTGCCTAGGGGCTATCCAAGCTACCTGACCCGGTACTTCATCCACTCGTTCTTGGAAATACGCTGATCAGTCGGTGGCAGTTCGAAAAGAGGTGGAGCCAGCGGCTTTTGATTTACCTCCTCTGCAAGAGGCACCCAGCGATGTTGAATGAGTTCATAAGTCCTGTCCAGATACTCATTAGCCTCTTCGTAACTCACTCCAAATTCTTTCGCCGCTTTAAGGAGTGCGTCTGCTGAAGCTTCAGCAGAACCATCGCGCAAAACCGCCATCGACAAGGAGCGCACATGTAAAGGCACGCCCCCATTGGGCGTGTACGGTGCAATATCATAAGCAGGTGAGAGTGCCCATCCGCCCTCACCTCTCAGAAGTCCATGGTTACGGGGATGGTCATCACCGTTGCCCACCAGTACATTGAAGGCCATGCGACGCCACATCTCGGCTTTGTGGCCCTTTACCCCCCAACGTTCCGCCTCCAGCGCTAGACGAAGATAACTACGCCCTCTGGCACCACTACGGCTATTGGCCTCGCCTAGGACAGTGGCGGCGCTTGCGAAATGCATGCGAGTGATTTCCCCATCCTCATTGACTTGACGGTCGAATCGCTTGACTAGGATCACACCACGACCATTTTGACTAACATACTGGACCAACGCTGCCTGTATTTCACACATGCTGGCCAGTCGCATGCTGATGTACTCGCGCAGCGTTGAGGTCGGGTCATCGTTTCTGCCTGCAAACTTAGCAATCCACTGCTGGCCTTCGTGGAGCACTGTGATCTTTGGCCGCTCACCACCAAGACTACTGGATGGTAGACCCTCCAGACGGGTAGCCACATGCGCACTCGATTGACCCGGCCCCAACTCAGCCATGATGCTGAACATTGCTTCGGAGGGACTTGGCTTAAATGCAATTTTGGCCTGAATGTCCTCGCAAACTCCAAGTGCACCCACAGCGTCATCAGTTGAATATTCCAGCGCATCAAGATCTGACAAGCTCTCTGAGCCTCTTTCGCGTAAAAGCATGTCTAAGCCAAAGCCTTCAGGCCTTGCATCGCGGAAGACTCCAAACAAGCCCGCCAACTCAGTGGTGCGGCTAGTTCCGTTAAAGCGGGCCAACTGGCGTTGGTCTAGAGGGGTAGCGTGGGCGGTAGACACGTAATCTGGAGAGTATGTGAACGAGCCAAGCCCACCTCGATTTACGGATGTATGGACATAGGTCCCAGCCACAACAGGGTCCGAGCAGCCAGGGAGCCAGGTCCAAACAGCTTTGCTTGTCATTAGCGCCCTCCTTTTTCGCGAACACGCTTAGGTTGTGCCTGCGCTAGGTACGTGAACTCGGTATCGTTCATGCCAACACTCTTAAGACTTTCAATGAAATCGTCAATCAAGTCCAGACTCCACAGCACCTTAAGCACGAAGCCCCACTGCACATTAACTGCGCCACTTTCAATACTTGTGATGGTACGAGTTGAAAGGTTGGTTCGTTGCGCCAGCTCAGCTTGAGTCCAGGAACGAGCAATACGCGCTACTCGGATCTTGCTAGCCAGGATCTCTGCGGCGTCTTCAGCCTCGAATGGCATTAATGCCTTGCTGGATGTGTTTTTCATGGTGATACTCTTAGACGAAATTATACCATCTAGCATTTATTTGCGTACTAAGTTAATTAATATGAAAAATAATGCTAATTAAATTGAGCGTTATTTCACCGAGACAAACGTCCATCCACCTGTGTCTCCGAGCTCTTGGAGCTGTTCGGCCAAGGGCCTCACCCCTTTTGAGGCGCACGTTTGACCGAGATCTTTAGTCCCAGCATTCTTCAGTTTGAGATGCCAATATTTGGCATCTCTGATGCCGGCAAGCACGATAAACCTGATCCACTCGTACAAGCCGATCCTGTTTGAACTGGACCTGAATAGGCCGCTAGCTCTAGCGATCGCTGTTGTCCTTATCCAGGCTGCTCTAAGCTCTTCTTGATCTGGGTACTTTGTGCTGCTGGCGACATACTCTAGATGTACAAATTGCGCGACAACCCAACTCGGGTGATTTGAACTTCAATGCGGCCGCTGACAGCAACAGAACACAACGCCCTGCTCATTTGTCCTGCAAGGATTGGCTGCTGTGGATCCAGAGCATTGCGCTTGACGCGCTTCATCGTGATATGCCTACATGGCTTGGGTCAGGTGCATCCGCTGACACCTCGGATCGTTTGTCTGTGCCTAAGTAGCCTGCCTCGATTTCTCATCCGCATGGCAGCCTATTGGCAGCGTGCCTTCAATGGCAGCAACCACGTGCTACCCAAAAAAACCATTGATGGTTTATATGATCGGCGCATATGGGTATTAACTAGCTGAATATGAAAACAGTGAAAATTAATTATTAATGAATTATTTGATATGGTGGAATCCACCTTATTAAGGTGAGCCCTTCATCAGTTTCGCACAATCGCACGCAACGACTGTTAAAAGATTTTAAGCTAGGATGGCCACCATCTTCGATAAAATCAAGCCAATTCACCATATTTCTTAGTTGCACTTTAATTTCGCACTCTGCCATAGTATTAAATAGCTCACTTAGTGGAGAATCCTCATTCCATTCAGCGCCAATACCATCAATACTGTTCACAAGTTTAAATAGCCCTAACTCCTTAATCATAGTGATAAGGGTGAAATAGTAGTTCATAGAATTCATCGCAAGTCGCCTTGACAAGGCGATATCATGACGCCCCCATCCAAGCTCAAGTTCATTGATGGCTTCTTCGTAAGGACAACGAATACCTGAGTACGGTCTATACTCTGGATTCATTTTTACCCAGTGAAAACCCCATCCCTCTCTCATTAAAATCCAGTTGCATTCGCATTTGGAGTGTTTGGACTTTATAATTTCCTGAGCAGATTTTAACTTACTACTGAAAGGCGATTTTATTTCAGAAAAGGCTTTAACATACTTGTATAATCTAAATACATCATCAATACACAATAATGACGTCACCCTGTGTAACTCATCCTTAATCTCATTGTTGAAATAATTTTTCTTAATACTCCATCCTTGAGAAAAATCCGAAAAAATTGGTGCAATACTTTTAGGAGGGGCTTTTAATGAAATTATTTGACCAAACACCTGAGATAGAGGGGGTAGTGAATTGCCACTAAGTCTTGACACCCAAACTTCATTATGAGCATCTTGAGAAATAGAATTATTTGCCTCCACTATCCAATTCTCAATAGAATATATTTTTTCCATCTCGCGAAGAAAGAATAAATTCTCAGAACCAAAGGGCCACGCATTACAATGCTGACGCATGAGGTTTGTCAAGACATTAAACTTCAATTCAAAAATAACACCAGCGGCATCAATAGTAGCAGTTTTAAGTTCGCACTGATGCAGTGGGCATTTATAAATCCAACCAACCTCATGCAAACAACTATGGTAGCCATTTCTTATGCAATCTTCGCAGTATCTAATTTCCCTGCGTCGTTTGCTTGATGAGGGTCTATATCTAAGATGATATAATCGGTCATCGATCGTTGAAAAAACCGTTCGAGCTATATCAGTATCATCTCCCAACTTTTTAGCTATTCTTACAATTTGATCCTCAGATAAACTTAATTCACAATGAGAATGAATTTTAAAGTATTCGTTCAGTTGTCTTATGTTTATAGAATTTAAAGTGCAGAATCGTGCCGCAAAAGAAAGCACCGATTCATAAGGATAAAGATTGCCTAGCCACCAGTTTATTTCTGGATAATTCCCCATGCTATTAACCTGTGGAAATTATTCTCATATGATCTGAGAAATTTGTCTTTGAAATTTCTGACAATATATTTTTATATGAAATCGCTTTATCCCAATCTTTTCCTCTCGACAACTGAAATATTATTGATTCCGTTGCATTTGAAATATGTTGCATTGGAAATTCTTGATATTTCCTAGATACTCCAACTGGTGAGAGCTCAATCAGGGCTTTCCACATATCTTCAGCCTTGTGCGATAATCTCCGTCCAGAATGATAATCATCAGGTGCAAAATACTGGAGAAAAGAAACTCCACTTTTTTTTGGCCATTCTGAATCTTCATCATAGCCATTTAGCACATAAGCTAATTCTTCTGCAGAACGCAAGCCATGAAATGGATAGTGTGCGGCCATGAATCTCGCAGCAATATGTGCATTCCCTGTACTAGCCATATAATCATGCCGATAGTTCAATTGATGTGATCCTACAGAGAAAATACTAAGCATATATCCTTGATAATCAAGGTCATTTTGCAGACCAACTAACCATTTCCACTCGATAAGAGTCATATCCTGAGCTTCATCAATAAGTAGAATGATATAATTTTGATTAGTGCTCTTTGCTATAGAAATGAGCCGTTGGACACACATAGGAGCCGCCTCTGCTCGCTTCGGAGGCTTGGCAGAGAAGCTGTATTCAAAATTGGACGCACGTAAAATTTGATACCAAAAAGATGCCTCGCTTTTATGACTATCCGCCCGACGATTCCATACAATTAAAGGTAAGCGTGCATTAAACCGCTTTTCAAGAACTTCCTTTAAATGCCATTGTATGCATCTAGATTTACCCAAGCGAGATGCCCCATAAATATATCCGCCAGGTCTCTGTTGATCTATCCAATCTCCAATCTGAGCAATCATTTCATGCATAGGAGGCGTATAAATAGCATACTTTCTTGTTATTAAGCAGTGCTGCATATCGATTCGATCAGGAAAAGTATCTAACATAAATTACTCCGCCTTAGCCATTCGGCGTGGTGGAAGTGATTTCTGATTCGATTCTTCTGACGCTTTTTTTAAGCCAACGCCTACTCGTTGAGTTTTTCGCTTTGAAGGCTTATTTAAACTACCATCTCCATTTTCATCAGCACGGCTCAAGGCGTTATTCAGCAGGGACTCCTTGACAAAAGGATTTGCAAACTCGGATATTATTCGACGTGACTCAAGATATGCGGAGTGGACAGGTAATTTCTTTTTCGGATTATTCTCAACGTAATCAATGAAAGCTTCGACGGCATCAGTGCCAGGTGGTATCGAAAAATACCCCTTGGAAACAGCCTGTTGGATGGATTTTCGAACTGCTAGACTATGTGGGAGACAATTCCAAGGCGGTCCCGCCCTCAAAACTCCCAGAGATGTACCATTTAAAGTTGAAGCTCGAGCAATACGCCCATCATTCTCTTTATGCTGAATTACCCAAATCTTGGATCCTACGAGATCATTTCTATTTTGAAGTATTTCATTAGTGTACCGTGCATAGAAAAACTCCACATAAGGAGCCCTACCCTTAGCTGCCCCTCCACGAACTATACAGCGCTTTCTCACGCTAAAAAAATCTTCTACAAGATCAGCAGAAATATTGCGAAACTTGCGGCCTGATTCTTTATAGAGAAATTTTGCATATTCTAAAGGTGCCCTCCCTCCAATTCCCTTGTGGCTGGTTACATTATAATTTGCAAGCAGAACATCTAACAATTCCTCTGCATATTCATACTGAAACCTACTAGTTAATGCTACATCTTCCGGGCTTCGGCCATGACGATAGGATGAGTTACCCCCTGTTGTGTTAGATAATCTATGAAAGCCTCCGCTAGCTATGCGACGGAAAAAAGCCTCAACATATGGGCGATCGTCCTTACTTCGCCTTTTAGAGAACGAATTTTTCGGCTCTAATAAAACGGAGCCCACCGCATTGCGTAGAATTGCCTTAACCCCATCACATGTTTCTGCAAGTGAGCCGTCAACACTAGTTTCATCCCAACATAGACCAACAAAATTCTCATCAATGGACGATAAAAATCCTGCACCGGGTGCATACGATTTATCGCTGAAGCTGACTTGGCGCGGAGTCCATCGTACTAACGCCATTTTTATGGCACTTAGAACATCATCTTTGGATATTTCTTTTCTTAAGCTAAGGTAATAGCCCAGAACCACACGAGACATTACTTCTATTATTACAATTACCCAAAGCCGATGAATGATTTTTTCTTGTGTTCCTCCATCTATCTTTGGGAGAACAACACAAAACATCCCGTCGATCTTATGTGCATCCATCTCAACTCGTTGCATAAAGTCTCTTACAGGACGCTGTGTCCCATCACCCGTTTTTAGTTTTTCAACTAGATCTGTTCCCCCATATTTTTCCGCAAGTGCACGTGGATTTTTGCACAAAACAGAATTTATGTATTTACATACAGTTGCGTAGCCAAGAGTCACTGTACCAAATGGCCAATCACCTCGCGCTTCACAGCCCAGATCACGCAATTTATTTAGAAACCAGAGATGATGCCGACGTTTTGATATATTGACTTCCTGCAGTCTTTTTTTGTTGCCGACCTGCTTAACAATCCGCTTATCAAAATCTTCTTTCAGCTCTGGCCTAACACTAAATAAGGCTTGCAATGCCCCTGAACCACCATATCCAGAATCGAGAATATCTATTTTCTTTTTCCGTGTATAGGGCTGGATTCGCTCATAGGGAATCAACGCCCTCCAGCCGTATGCTCGCCCATCGGGATGAATTGCCAAGCATCTTTCCCGGATTAATCGATAGATATGCTTTGAACCAAGTTGCGTAGCCTGCTTTATGTCTTGGTTTGATGCTCCCGAGAAATACATCAGTACGGCCTTTTTACGGAGCAAGTACGCGCACTGAATTTTTGCCTCGAGACTCCCTTCATCCGGAGTTGCCCAGTGGGAGAAATCTATGCTCTGGCCGCCCACTACTCGATGTGAGGACTTATCGCTAGCGCCATCATCTGTGTCATCCATGAGGCCTCCTGCGCAAGCACAAAGTACGTGCAGACCAAATACTAAGATGAGCGGCTGAAAACGGCCAGCGAAGAGTGCAGAAATTGGTTACCAAGGGAAGGGACACCGTTGCAGAACGATGCGAGCCGATCACACTGCACTCACTGTGATCAGTACACCACCTCGATCATCTCGTTGCTGACGCCAGTCTTCCGGCTCTTCCTGAACTTCTCTGCAGTGAACGAGCGTCTCGATGAGGCCGTGGTGCACTTGCCCCCATGTGCAGCAAATACGGACGTTTTGCATGACCTTCTTCAGATCACTCAGGTGCTGGGGACGCGGCTTGGCATCTGCGAGCGTTGTGCGCTCTTAGCCATTTGGATCTCCTTAGACGTTGAGGGTGCCCTGTTCCACCTCGAGTGTTTGACGTGCTCCCTCATAGCCGTACCACCTGAATGGAAGTGAGGTCCGTCAACCTGGAGAATGACGGACATGAGGAAGAGTCGATTTACCGAGCAGCAGATCATTGGTTTCTTGAAGCAGGCCGAGTCGGGCCTGCCGGTCAAGGAGGTCTGCCGCCAAGGCGGGTTCAGCGAGCCCACCTTCTACAAGTGGCGCACCAAGTACGGTGGCATGGAAGCTGATGAGGCTCGGCGCCTGAAGGATCTCGAAGTCGAGAATGCCAGGCTCAAGAAGCTACTGGCTGAAGCGCACCTTGACCTGGAGGCGCTCAAGGTCGGTTTCGGGGTAAAGCGCTAGCCCCACAAGGCAAGCGCAAGGCCATCGCCATGATGCTGGAGCACACCCAGATTTCTGAGCGCCGGGCTTGTCGTCTTGTGGGGCTGTCCCGAGATGCCTGGCGGCATCCACCGCAACCCGATGCGCAAACGGCGCGTCTGGCTGAACGCATTCAGGCCGTGGCCATGGAGCGGCGAC
>JBGTSY010000037.1:0-5752 GCA_041940025.1 Thiotrichaceae bacterium
GAGAAGACCGAGCTTATATTATTTACACCTCGGGCTCCACGGGGCAGCCCAAGGGCGTGAGTGTCCCCCATGGCGGCGCGGTGAATCGTATTCTTTGGCAGCAAGACGCATTTCCCATTGATGAGACAGATGTGGTGTTACAGAAGACGCCCTTTAGTTTTGATGTGTCGGTGTGGGAATTTTTCTGGCCCTTGTTGGTGGGCAGTCAATTAGCCATCGCCAAGGCAGAAGGTCATAAAGATCCAAATTATCTTATCGAGCTGATTCAACAAAAAGAAGTGACTACCTTGCACTTTGTGCCTTCGATGTTACGTCTCTTTTTACAAACGGAGGGCGTGTCATCCTGTCCCTCACTGCGGCGGGTGATCTGTAGTGGAGAGGCGTTGACAGGAGATTTAAGAGAGCAGTTTTTTGAACTGTTACCTGGAGCGGCATTAGAGAACTTATATGGACCGACGGAGGCGTCGGTGGATGTGAGTCACTGGTCTTGTGCAGTGGAAGATAAGGGCGTGGTGCCAATAGGCAAGCCGATATGGAACACAAGTCTATACATATTAGACGATTCTCTGAGCCCTGTTCCCATAGGGGTGTCAGGAGAGTTGCACATAGGAGGTGTGGGCTTAGCGGAAGGCTATGTGAACAATCCTGAGTTGACGGCTGAGAAGTTTATTAGCCATCCGTTTAGAGAGGGTGAGCGCCTCTATAAGACGGGAGATTTAGCGCGATACCGCTCTGATGGAACGATTGAGTATTTGGGACGCATAGACCATCAGGTGAAGGTACGAGGGTTCCGTATTGAGTTGGGAGAGATAGAGTCTGTCATTTCTGAAACGAAACTTGTGCGTGATCAAATCGTCGTGGTTAGAGTGGATGATGGGCAACCATCTAGAATTATCGCTTATATAGTGCCGGAAAATGACACGCAAGACGTGATGGCGGCAATTAAAGAAGAGTTAACAAAACGATTGCCAGAGTTCATGATGCCGCATGCATTCGTTTGCCTGCCAGAACTGCCGCTCAATGCCAATGGCAAAGTCGACCGTGCTAAATTGCCGGCACCGGAATTCAATGCCGAACAACATGTTGAATATGTTCCCGCCAGCAACGATGTGGAACAAAAACTGGTGGATATTTGGCAAGCGCTGTTGCCTGTCAAGCGAATTGGTATCAAGGATAACTTTTTTGCTCTTGGAGGAGACTCGATTCTATCCATCCAAGTGGTCGGGCGAGCAAAAAAAGAGGGCTTGATTTTCACACCTCGCGACTTTTTTGCTGCACAAACTATCGAGTCTTTGGCGAAACTAGCGAAACCGTGTATTCAGATTGAAGCGGAACAGGGAGAACTTGTCGGTGCGTTGCCGCTGACTCCGATACAGCATTGGTTTTTTGATTTGAATTTATCTAATCCAAATCATTTTAACCAAGCAATTCGATTTAGCCTTCCAAGTCACTATAGGGACGATCAAGTTAAAGAAGCGTTAGCTGCTCTGGTGATGCATCATGATGTGCTGCGATGTCGATTTGCCCAAACCACTTCGGAATGGAAAGCCGAATATGGTGCCAGCGTAGTTGATAATTGTTTTGTATGCGAAAAATTAACAAGTGACTGCAGAGCAGAGCAGGAACAACTCATTCAATCGCGCACGCGAGAAGCCCAAAAGTCACTTCAAATCGATTCCGATCCACTGATGCGATTCGTTCGTTTTCACTTGCCTAACGGAGCCAGTCAGGTGATCTGGGTGATTCACCATCTGCTGGTTGATGGTATTTCCTGGAGAATACTCTTGGAAGACTTGCAGTTGGCACTGAATCAGCTAGAGAAAGATGTTTCCATTGAATTTACAGAAAAGTCGAGTAGCTATCGACAATGGGCAGAGTATTTACAGAGTGTCGCTCAGAGCCCGGAATGTATTGCGTCTAAAAGATATTGGCAAGAGACCCATTCCGCTTCTTGTGATCCACTGCCTGTGGATGATACAAATGGTTTAAACCTAGCGGGATCACAACAGGTGGTTCGAGTCGAGTTCGATAGCAAGACCACACACTCTCTACTGACAGACTCTCATCGCGCATTTAATACAGATGTGAACGACTTGTTGATTACCGCTTTAGTTGACGCATTGAATCAATGGGCGAAACTTTCCAAAATCAAAATCACACTGGAAGGGCATGGTCGTGATCTGGCTGACGATTCCATTGAAGTGTCGCGAACAGTGGGTTGGTTTACCTCAATCTTTCCGGTTCTAGTGGATATCAGTGAATGCCATTCGCTTGATGAAAAAATATGTTTGGTAAAAGAACAGTTGCGCCAAGTGCCGCATCAAGGCCATTTTGCTGGTTTATATCAGATGCAACAATCTGACGGGTTATCGCTGTCCCGAGAAGGTTGTCAATCTGAAATACTTTTTAACTATCTAGGCCAAATTTCCGCACCAAGTGACAGCGAAATAGATCTCGATACGGATCTGGTTTTTGACACCACTGCGGCAAATAATCAGCGTCCATTTTTAATAGAAGTGATTGGTAGAGTGGTCGATGAGCAGTTAGTGCTCGATTTTTGCTATAGCGCAAATATATACAAAGCATCAACTATGGAGCGATTGTCTCATCTCTATCAGAGTTGTCTAGAACAGATTACACAGATTTGTGTTGAGGCGACAGGACCGGGATATACTCCTTCTGATTTTCCGTTAGTCACATTAAGTCATCAAGAGTTGACCCATATTACTCAGAGGGTGGGCGCGATTGACTCAATGTATCCCTTGACCGGTAGTCAGTTGGGGATCTTATTCCATACGGAGTATCAGGCAGAGCAGAATGGGGTGTATTCAGAGCAGCTGTTGCTGGAGTTCACCGGTGATTTGCAGGTGGCACGATTTATCGAAGCTTGGGAAGAGATCACAGCACGTCACGACATCCTCAGAACGCTTTTTTTCCACAAGCAACTCGCGATGCCAGTTCAAGTGGTTAGAAAGGCACATGCTTCTCTTAACATACAGCAGCTTGATTGGCGGACATCACAAGAGAGTAAACTATCATTAAAACAAAGACTATCCGAGCTGCTTGAATTAGATCGTGTCAAGGGATATGACTTGGGTTCAGCTCCTTGGCGTCTAATCTTGGTTCAGGTAGAGGACAATCAGCATTACTTTATTTGGAGCTTCCATCACATATTGCTGGATGGTTGGTCGTTTACAAAAGTTTTGTCTGAAGTCCTAGAACGCTATAACCAGCAAGAAACGGAGCCACGCAGGTCAACGCCAAGCCAGATTCAGTTTAAAGATTATGTTTCCTACTTAGTCCATCAAGAAAAACAGGCTGCGATCGATTACTGGACCGAGTATCTAGCCAATTTTAATCGACCGACACCACTGGGTTTAAAAGAAGTACGAGAGCAAACTGGCCTGTTGGAACAGGGGTATCATCAGCAAAGTATGCGCTTGGGTCAAAGGCAAACCGAACAGCTCACGGAATACCTTCGTTCACATCAATTGACATTAGCCACTCTGGTGCAGGCGAGTTGGGCATTACTGCTTGCAAAATATAATGAGACCGATGATGTATTGTTCGGTGTGACTGTTTCTGGCCGAGCGATAGATCTTCCTGGTGTGGAAGAACTTGTTGGCATGTGCATTAATACTATTCCTCAACGGGTCATGATTGCTCCGGAACTACCGTTCAGTCATTGGCTGAAAGATCTACAGGCTGCTGAACATGAGCGTCGGAATTTCGAGACATTGCCATTACACAGCATACAGCAATGTAGTGAGCTGACTGCAGAACAGCTTCTGTTTGATACTATAGTGGTGATTGAAAATTATCCGCTGTCGGAAAATATTCGATCTTTTCATGGTGGTTTGTCTCTTACTTCAGTTGAATTCCTTGAACAAACCAACTTCCCTATTACGCTACTTGTGTTTCCAGGCAGTCAGTTGGAGTTGCGAATTTCTTACGACCGTAAAATCTATAGTGATCGGGTGGTTGAAACGGTTCTACAACATTTGCGAACCCTGATTGAACAAGTCATTTCAGAACCCCATGTGAAATTGCATCAGTTCAACTTGTCTTTACCTGAACAGATACAACTTCAGTATGCGGACTATGCGGCGTGGCAGCGTAATTGGTTACAGGGTGAGGTATTAGAGGGGCAACTCACATATTGGAAAGAGAAGTTAAGTGGTGTGTCTGTTTTATCGTTGCCATTGGACAAGGCACGCCCGAGTGTACAGAGATACAGCGGAGCGGTGCATCGATTTGAGTTATCGGAGGAGTTAACGAACGGCTTACGCCAGATAAGCCGCACTCATGGGGCGACCATGTTCATGACTTTGTTGGCGGGCTTCAAGGTGTTGTTGAGTCGCTATTCGGGTCAGGAGGACATTTGTGTGGGCACGCCTATCGCGGGTCGCACGCGCAGTGAGTTAGAGCCGATGATTGGATTTTTTGTGAACACCTTGGCTTTGCGCACCGAGGTGGATGGTGAGGCGAGTTTTGAGGAGATATTGAGTCGGGTACAGGAGACCACCTTGGGTGCTTATAGTCATCAGGATGTCCCTTTTGAGCGTTTGGTGGATGAGTTAAACATTCCGAGGGAGATGAGTCACACGCCTATATTCCAGGTGATGTTTCACTATCAATCCAAATCGCATTCGAACGTTAACGGCGGCCCGCTATCGTTGCCTCATATAGAGGCTGAACTGATTGAGCTTGAGAATCACGCAGAGAAATTTGATCTGTCTCTATTTTTGAGTGAACAAGACAATCAAATACGGGGTACAGTGAAATACAAAGCGGCACTTTTTAATGAGCAGACGATTGAGAGATTTGCGGACCATTTTATAAGATTGTTGCGAAGTATTGTTGAAGGCCAGGAGAGAAGGGTCTATCAACTGGATTGGTTGACGGGCGATGAAAAGCGACGTTTATTGGCTGAATGGAATCAGGGGACAAGGGCGTTAAATGAGCCTGAACATTTATTAACGCTGATAGACAGGCAGATTGAACGACGTGCCAATCAAACGGCGTTGATTTGTGGTCAACAGTGTTTGACCTATTCAGAGCTGGACAGTTATGTCAACCTGGTTGCGGCGGCGCTTGAGTTTAATCAAATTACTCAGGGTGATTTCATTGGTATTAGCAGTGAGCGAGACCTTTTCGGCGTAGTGGCCATGTTGGCTGCTTGGCGTTTAGGATGTGTTTATGTGCCAATAGAGAAAGATTTTCCCTTGATGCGCCAAAATGCGATATGCGCAGATGCTCAATTAAAGGCGGTGATCACTTTTGGTGAAGGGGCTGAATATTTTGATGGATTGGCACTTCCGGTTTTAGATTATAAAGAGCTTATCGATACTGCTATTGTCAAGAAGTTACAGTTTTCGCGGAAGCAAGATAGGTGCTCTACTAGTGATATAGCTTATGTTATCTATACATCAGGTACCACTGGTAAACCTAAAGGTGTTTCTGTGACGCATGGTGCGTTATCTGAGTATGTGTGTGGTGTGAGCGAGCGACTTGGCTTAGAAGCGGATGCGCACTATGGAATGATTTCCACAATAGCTGCGGACTTGGGATTAACGATGCTTTATCCGTCATTATCTAATGGTGGCACATTACATATTCTTTCCGAGAAGGAGGTATTCTCAGGTCGTCACTTAAGCGAATATTGTCAACGTTCACCTTTGGATTATTTAAAGGTGGTACCTTCACATTATCAGGCATTATTGGATGGCCTGGAAAATGATAAATCGACGAT
>JBGTSY010000037.1:5762-6134 GCA_041940025.1 Thiotrichaceae bacterium
GTTAAGGAAATTGCTGAGCATGATACGCAGTGTCAAATTGTGAATCACTATGGTCCCACGGAGTCGGTGATTGGTGCGAGTGTGTACATGTTATCTGGAGCTGAGGAGCGGACTCAGAGTGCGACAGTACCTATTGGATATGCATTGCCTGGCAAGCAGATATATCTATTGGATGCTGCATTAGAGCCGGTATTGCCTGGTGCTTGGGGGCAAATATATATTGGTGGTGCGATTGCATCTGGTTATATAAAGGATTCGGTGTTAACAACGGAATATTTTACTACTGAGCTGGGTGCTGAGTATGGAGTTCTCTATCGGACAGGAGATTTAGCGAGGAGATTGCCTGGTGGTGCGTTAGAGTTTTTAGGTCGC
>JBGTSY010000038.1:0-5947 GCA_041940025.1 Thiotrichaceae bacterium
ATTGAAGCCTGTTTTTTGTTTCATGCGACTCTTGAACAGGTGCAAGTGGTGGTGCATCCTCAAAGTGTGATCCATTCCATGGTGGAATACATAGATGGATCGGTACTGGCCCAATTGGGTAGCCCCGATATGCGAGTGCCCATCGCGCATGCATTGGCGTGGCCCGAGCGCATCGGATCGGGCGCACCATTTTTAGATTTATTTAAGGTCGCACAATTAGACTTTTTACCCATGGATGATATTCGCTTTCCTTGTGTGCAGTTGGCTCGAGAGGCTTTTACTGCGGGAGGTACGGCGACTGCCGTCTTAAATGCTGCAAATGAAGTGGCGGTAGCGGCATTTTTGCAGAATCGGTTGCCGTTTTCTTGTATTCCTGCCGTGATAGAGTCGTGCTTATCGAGTACGGAAATCTTACCGGCTACTGATTTAGAGCAGGTATTGGCCGCAGATCGACAAGCGCGTGCCATCGCAACAGAGAAAATTATCAATGCTTAATAGAATCGCTTCAGTATGGTAGTCATCGAATATATATTTTCTTTTATTGTCGCCATTAGTATTTTGGTTACCATCCATGAGTTTGGCCATTTCATTGTGGCGAAAGCTGTCGGTGTCAAAGTGCTGCGTTTCTCAATCGGTTTTGGTCGCCCGGTGTGGCGCAAACAGTTGTCGCCTGAAGGCACGGAGTTTCAGGTGGCGATGTTGCCGCTGGGGGGCTATGTGAAAATGTATGGAGAGCAAGTGGATGCTGTACCAGAGGAGATGCGTCAATACTCCTTTTCCCACAAATCGTTGCTTGCCCGCGCCGCAGTGGTTTCTGCGGGGCCATTCTTCAACTTCCTGTTTGCGATAGTCGCCTATTGGTTTGTATTTGTCGCCGGAGTGGTAGGCATGAAACCTATCATTGGCGAGGTAGAACCTGGATCCGTAGCGGCTAATGCGGGCATCAGATCCCAAGACCAGATTGTGGCGGTTTCGAACCAAGAGGTATTCACTTGGGAGCAGGTGTTGACTTTGATTGTGGACGATATGTTGGATTCTGATGTGATACGGATCTCTGTATTGAGTGAAGCAAATGAACGTCGCACGGTGGAATTACCTGTTGGGGATCAGATCAAACTGGATAGCATGGATAAACTTATCACCACGTTAGGATTCGCACCCTATATGCCGCCAATTGAACCGAGAATTGGAACGATTCTGCCTGATGGTGCAGCGAAGGAGGCGGGATTAAAACCGAATGATCTCATTTTAGCGGTCAATGGCATGGAGGTGCCATCGTGGAGTAAATGGGTAGAAATGATTCGTCAAGGTCCTGGGCAATCCATGGAACTCTTGGTGCAACGGGAAGAGCGCCAGTTCAGTCTTGTGGTGACGCCCAGGTTAACTCATGAAGACGGGGAAGCGGTGGGCAAGATCGGTGCGGGTGTGAAGCTACCCACGTCATTGGATGATGAACTGATGGTAAAAACGCAATTCTCGCCTCTTGATGCGGTTTCTAAAAGCTTAGACAAGACTTGGGAGATGATCAGCCTAACGGTAAGGTTGATGTTCAAAATGGTCATAGGTGAGGTATCGGTTAAAAACTTAAGCGGTCCTGTGAGTATTGCCCAGTATGCGGGTTACTCTGCGGCGGACGGTATCTTGTCTTTTCTTTCCTTTTTGGCAATAGTCAGTATCAGCTTAGGCGTACTAAACCTACTGCCTGTTCCAATCCTGGACGGTGGCCATCTTCTGTATTATGGTATCGAGTTTGTAACGGGTCGTCCGATTTCGCCCAGAATGCAGGCAGTTGGTTTTCAAATTGGTATTGCTTTATTACTTTTTGTGACGCTGCTGGCTTTCTATAACGATTTAATGCGTCTATTTAAATAATCGAGAATGACTGATTAGTAAATTTCTGATGAGATTTTATTCTGTCTCAAGCCATCAATGAAAGATTTCCGAGGCACAATGGATAGTGTTTTAAAAATTATCATGTCAGTTTTTTATTTTGTGCGTCGGCATAGGCCACGGCTTAAGGTTAACCTTTTGGCACTTATATTAGTCTGTGTGAGTGCAACTGCAACAGCAGATTTCGAACCCTTTGTGATTGAAGAGATCAGATTAGAGGGTTTATCCGGAATATCTGAAAGTACCTTATATGATTATCTCCCGGTCACCGTGGGTGATCGAATCAGCGAAGAAAAGTTACCGCAGGTGATTCGAGGCTTATACAACACCGGTTTTTTTCATGATGTATCCCTGCGGCAAGATGGAGAGACATTGGTGGTAAGCGTGGTTGAGCGTCCCACCATCGATGCCATCGAAATTAAGGGCAACAAAGCCATTGACGAAGATCTGTTGCTTGACTCATTGAAGCAGAATGGATTCAGTACAGGGCGAAAATTTCAGGTACAACAGTTAGAGAGCATCAAGCAAGAGTTGCTACAGCAATATCTGTCCCAAGGTAAGTATGGCGTTAAAATTAAAACAGAGGTGGAGGAACTGCCGCGTAATCGAGTGAGTGTCCTCATTAAGATTGCAGAAGGTCAGGTCGCTAAAATACGCCAAATAAAGATAGTGGGAAATGAAAATTTCACCACTGAGGAACTATTAAGTGAGTTTCAATTGGGTAAGAAAAGTTGGTGGGCTATTTTTTCATCGAAAGATAAATATTCCAAACCAAAGTTGGCTGGTGATTTGGAAGCGTTGCGTTCCTTCTATCTCAATAGAGGTTATTTGGAGTTCCAAATCAAATCTAGTCAAATCTCTATTACACCGGATAAAAAAGATGTGTTTATTAGTGTGAATATTGTAGAAGGAAATCAGTACCGCGTTAGTCGAATCGATTATCAGGGTGATTTACTTTTCCCTCTTTCCGACTATGAAGAGGCCACCATGCTCAAAGTTGGTGATGTCTTTTCACGGCAGTTGATCACAGACGCGCAGAGCGTGATGACTGAAAAACTCGGTAATGAAGGGTTCGCCTTCGCTAATGTGAATGCGATTCCACAGATTGATCAAGCCAACCGCGAAGTAGCCATTACATTCTTTATTGATCCAGGTAACCGAGTCTATGTCAGGCGGGTGAATTTCGCCGGCAACAGTAAAACTCGAGATGAAGTTTTGCGGCGGGAACTGAGACAAATGGAAGGCGGTTGGATCTCCACTAAATCGGTGAAACGTTCTCGGGTCAGATTACAGCGATTAAGTTTTCTGAAAAATGTTGAAGTGGATACGGTGCCTATTCCGGGTACGGACGATCAGGTGGATTTAAATATTCGCGTTGAAGAACAGCCTTCAGGTAGTCTTCAGGTGGGGGCGGGGTTCTCGGACGGATCGGGTTTTCAGGTCAATGCCAGTGTCAGCCAAGAGAACTTCTTGGGCACCGGAAATAATGTCAGCTTTGTATTCGCCAATACTGAAATCACGACAAATTATAGTTTTGGTTATACCAATCCTTACTACACCATCAATGGGGTGAGCAGAGGGTATCGGTTGTTTTTCCAGGAAACCGATCTATCTGCCATTTCACTGGTGAATAATTTCTCCACCAATCGTTTTGGTGGTCAGATCAGTTTTGGTTATCCCATTTCAGAATATCGGACGATGCGTTTTGCAGGCACTGTGGAGAGTTTAGAGCTAACGGTTGGGTCTTCCCCCAGTTTGAGTGTGCAAGAGTTTTTGGATTCAATAGATTCTGACGAAAATTCTGTGGAAATTGATACGTGGCGTTTGGACACCAGTTGGACCCATGATTCTCGAAACAAGGCATTTTTTCCCGAAACAGGTGTTGTCAGCCGCTTCGGCACTAATATTACCTTGCCGGGTAGCGATGTGGAATTCATTCAATTTGAAGCTAAAAACCAGATCTTTTTCCCCATCTATAAAGACTTTATCCTCACTCTCGACAGTGAAATTGGTTTAGGCGATGTGTATGGGGGTTCAAACATATTCCCACCTTATGAAAATTTTTATGCAGGAGGTTCACGCAGTGTACGTGGTTATGATGATCGTGCGCTGGGACCACGGGTGATTGATGCAGACACTTTGCTTCCGAGCGATAGGGCGGATGGTGGTAGACTGAAAGTATTGGCGAACGCAGAGCTGATTATTCCTCCCACCTTTCTTGATACTGGAGACAATATGCGCTTGAGTCTGTTCGTAGATTCCGGCAATGTATTTACCACTGAATCAGATTTTGATGTTTCAGAGTTAAGATTGTCTGCAGGCGCGAGCATCACATGGTTAACGCCTGTAGGGATATTGGTATTTAGTTTGGCGCAACCATTTAGTTATGATGAATGTAGTAGTGGTGAGGTGGTGTGCGATCGAGTGGAGAAATTCCAGTTCGCTATTGGCTCAACCTTTTAATCAATGAGGTGTAACGTGAAAAAAGCAACCGTCTTATCATTTTTATTGTTTTCTTTTGTGGTGACCACCGCGTTAGAGGCGCGAGAGTTAAAAATTGGTACCGTCTCTCTGCAAACCATTCTTGAACGGGCACCTCAAGTTAAAAAGTTTCAGCAAGAATTGGAGAAAGAGATGTCTGTTCGTGCACAAGAAATTAAAAGCATGGATAAGAAAATCCAGACTCTGTCCGAGCAGCATTCCAGAGATGCCGCCATCATGAGCGAGGAGCGGCGACATGAGTTAGAACAGGAAATTATTGAACTGCAACGGGACGCCAAGCGAGCTAAAGAGGAGTTTCGTGAAGATATGAATCTAGCCAAAAGCAGAGAATTGAAGAAATTACAGAAACTCATTCTCGAGGCATTGGACTCTTTTGGTACAGAGCAGAATTTCGATCTCATCATTCAGGATCCACTGTTCGCTGCGGATAGCATGGATGTGACGGAGCAGATATTGAAGAAGTTGGAAACAAAAAATTAGCATCCATTCGGTAGCAGTGTCATGACTGGGGGCACAAGTTTTGCCTTATCTACGCTCGCTGAGCGATTGAATGGAAAACTCAGTGTCGATGCTTCTGCAGATATTCAAATTACATCTGTAGCCACTTTGGCACAGGCACAGCCTGGTCAAATAGCTTTTTTTTCTCATCCGCGTTATCGCCATGATCTCTTACAGACACAGGCCTCCTGTGTGCTGGTTCATAGTCAAGATGTCGCGGGATTAAACATCCCTCATATGTGTGTGCCTGATCCCTATTTGGCTTATGCGCGTGTGGCTCAATGGTTAAATCCTAGTTCACCGCACGCTCCTGGCCGCGGTGAAGGGTGTATCGTAGCAGAAGGTAGCCGTATCGATCCTACGGTCTATTTAGGCGCCCATGTTGTGGTGGGCCGGGATGTTGAGATCCACGCGAACTGTTCTGTTGGTGCTGGAACAGTGATTGGGGACGGCTCTGTCATAGGTGCTCACTCTCAGATCTATGCAAACGTGGTTATCTATGATCACACCATCTTAGGTCAACATGTCACCATTCATTCCGGTTGTGTCATCGGTGCGGACGGATTCGGTTTTGCCCCTTCACCTGAGGGATGGATCAAGATCCCTCAGTTAGGGCGAGTCATCATTGGGGACCACTGTAATATTGGGGCGAACACGACAATCGATCGCGGCGCGTTAGAAGATACGATTTTAGAACAGGGTGTGATTTTAGATAATCAAATTCAAATCGCTCACAATGTCACTATTGGTGCAGGTACTGCGATCGCCGGTTGTAGTGCTGTTGCCGGTAGTACTAAAATTGGTAAGAACTGCTTAATCGCAGGTGGAGTACGTATAGTGGGACATCTCACCATTGCGGATTCGGTAGAGATCGAAGCCACCAGTTTAGTTACCAAATCAATTAAAAGGAGGGGAACTTACTCCTCGGCGCTTGCCGCGAGACCTGCCCTGGCTTGGAAAAAACAACTTGCCAACTTAAACCGACTTAATAAACTAGTAGGCAGACTCACTCGAATAGAAAAACAAGTAGAAGAGTAACCGCAATGAGTAGATCGGA
>JBGTSY010000039.1:0-5686 GCA_041940025.1 Thiotrichaceae bacterium
GCCGCTGGGGATGACGTCGCGGCGCTAAATGGTGTCGATGTACGCGCGTTTACCGGTAAGCCTCAATCATGCCGGAAAGCCGCAGCTGGGTTTAGCAACTGCTGTAAAGATAGTGGGTGGGGGAATAGTGTGGGCCTTGCTCATTGTGACAGTGAAGAAAAGGCTCTCGGCAAAGCCAAAGAGAAAAAATTAGTCGTTGATGTAGGAGAGTATTGCAGCCGAAAAGTATTGGGCGTTTGTTTGCAACGTAAACGCAGTTACTGCTTATTTGACTCCAAGTTGGCGCAAATTGTCCAGCAACAAGGCCGACAATGGCAATTAGGCATTGGATTTGGTGGTGCTAAAAATCCTGATTGCCGAGGGATTACTATAGATGAATTGCAACGTATAAATTTTGAAAACCTGGATTTTGCGAATTTTTATGATGATTTAATGAATGGTACATCCGTCCCTGATGATGGAAAGCTGTTGGAGAGAGTGAAACAACAAATTCAAGACGGACTGAATAATGCGAGTGATAAAAAATGAAAAAAATAGCACTCAGTTTTATGATGATATTGCCATTATTAGCTAATGCTGAAAAAGTTGATACTGTGGCTCAGGGGTGGCAATGGTATACGGAACCTAAAGAAGATGTGTCTAAACCAACGCGAAAAAAAGCTGATTCGGTAGATATTGAAAAACAACTAGCCACACTACAGATGGAAACAAAGAAAGCATTGCACACGGCAATTCTTTACCCGTCGGTAGAAAACTTTGTTCAGTATTTTAAAATGCAAAACTATTGGACAACGCAAGCAGGTCTGTTCGAACGGTCAGCAAAAAAAGCAATGCTGTTACACCCCGAATTGGACTACAACTTACAGCATAGTCATTATAACAGCACTGTGAAAACGCAGTTGGCTGCTGACCAGGAGAAGGAGAAACAAGCTATATCATCCTTAGCTGGGCAATATGGCGTTATGTTCTTCTACAGAGGTAATGAACCGCTTGATAACCAATTTGCTTCGGTTGTGGCGGGGTTTCGGCAGGTTAATGGTATTTCGGTTATACCGGTTTCAGTTGATGGTATTAGCAGTCCTGACTTTCCGGATAGCAGGAAGGATAGCGGACAGGCAGCTCGCTTAGGTGTTAAGTACTTCCCTGCGTTGATTCTTGTTGAACCTAAAAGTGGACATGTGCGGCCATTGGGGTATGGGTTTATGACTCAAGATGATTTATCGAAGCAGTTTTTCAATGTGGCTACGGATTTCAAGCCGAACTATTAATGGTTATTAAAATGAAAATTAGAATGCCAGACCTTGATGTGGCAGGGACTTTCATATTCACCATCGGTGCCATGATGTATTTTCTTGCGCGAATGGTCACGAAGTATCCACAAGAGTGCCAAAATTTATTTAATTTCTCCGCTGCAGCTTTGCTGATTTTTGGTGGCTACAAAATTTTAAATAAATATAAGAAAGAAATTAAAAAAGAAGAGATGGAAAAGCTTGAGTCCAAGGATCTTGGGGGGCATAATGAAGAATAACAACATTGAAACTAGCAAGTCATTAACCTCGTCCTTATTTGTTTATGGTATAGCCTTAATCGTCGGGGCGGCATTTTATTTCTATGTGTCAGAATTTTTTCTTGCGAAGTTGTTTGAGTATGGGGTCGCAAAAGCTGGAACTCGGCTTCAAGAGGCTATCAGCATTTTAAAATGGTATCCCTCGATGTTTACTCTATCCATTGGAGTAGCATTTGTATTTACGGGTTTTTTTCTGGATATTTTGGATGTGGTAGCTTTCCTCATCAAAACTGGTTGGGAGAGGTTATTAGTTTTGGCGGCTAAGAGGGGAAATGAAAGTGTTTAATTATATTAAATTTTCTGATTTCGCTAAGCTCCTATCTCTTATGGCCCTCCTAGGGCTCAGTATTTCGCATTCATTTACTGCGATGGCTTCTACCTGGGATGAAATTAAAGAGCTAGATGCAGCAAAGAGTAATCGCCCTACAACATATTTGCCGCCTGCACCTCCGGCAAAACGCGTCGTACCTGCCCGTTGGCATACCCTTAGCGACGGTCAGCGAGTAAATTTAGCAAACTGGAAGTTGGTTTTATTTATGCAGAGTACTTGCCAGTATTGCCACCGGTTTGACCCGTTACTACAGCAGTTTTCAGCGTCGATGGGGATTGGCATTTTTGCTTTTTCCCTTGATGGCCAAGGTGATGATTCATATCCGGGGGCTGTGCCAGCGACGCCAGATGTAATGGTTCAATATTTTGCGCCAGGAATGCCGATTGCTACCCCAACCACCTTTTTAACCAACGTAAATACGATGGCCACCTATCCGCTTGTTCAAGGGGCTGTCGATGCTAATGCGTTTGCAGCACGCCTTGACGAAGTATTCCGGGTCGCGCTCAGGGGAGGCCAAAAATGAACAGATCCAGGTTTAAAATTTTGATTCTGGCCGTGTTGTTACCCGTCATCGGTGTTGCTCATGCAGACGTCAATAGTGACATGAATAACTTCTTCAATAAGTTAGGTTTCGATTCCAACACCTCAATGCCTCAAGTTTGGCAGGGGCAAGCTGCAGGCTACGCAAGCGGTGGCTCCATGTTTGCACGCACCTCGGTTAAAAACGTTCAGCTTGTTTCGCTGCAACTGCCAAACGTTAATGCAGGTTGTGGGGGGATCGATGCGTATCTGGGTTCATTCTCCTTTATCAACGGAGAGCAATTGCAACGCTTTGCCAAGCAGATCATGAGCAACGCTGCAGGTTACTTTTTTGATTTAGCACTGCAGACAACAGTGCCTGAGATGAAACAGGCAAAGGACTTTCTGCAGAAACTGGCAAGTGACGTCAACAGTATGAATATGAGCAGTTGCCAGGCAGCACAAGGAATCATTGGTGGGTTATGGCCTCGCACTCAGGTGTCACAGCAGAAGGTATGCCAGGACATTGCCGGCGAAAGCAATATCTTTGCTGACTGGGCGGCTTCACGCCAAGGGTGTTCAGTAGGTGGTCAGATGAATAGCGTGACCGATCGGGCGGGTGAAAAGGATAAAGACCGTGTCATGCGTAACGTGAACCTGATGTGGAAAGCCATGACAGACCGCCATTTCTTCAACGGTAATCGTCAGCTACAGGAGTTTGCAATGAGCCTGACAGGATCGTTGATATTCGATAATTCCGGTAATGTAACCCCGCTTTTCCCGCTTGCCGGCAACGAGGATATCATTAAGGCGATGATGAACGGTGGCCAGGCTCAGGTTTATGCCTGTAACGATGCAAGCGCTTGTTTGAAGCCAACGGTAGCTACAGTGACTATTAGTCAGGACAACTCGTTAAATGGGCAAGTACGTCAACTGTTGACCAGCATTCAAAATAAAGCAGTGGCCGATGAGCCTTTATCAGAAAAAGAGAAAGGGTTTATTAGTTCTACCCGAGTACCTGTGCTTCAGTATTTGGTCGATCCGTTATCGTTAGGGATTGCGAACTCAGTGGTATATCAGCTTTCTGAGTACATTAGTCATGACATTTTGATGCAGTACATGAACGAAATGATTCAGCAGACCCGTATAGCTCTGGCGGGTAAAAATTACGATGAAGCTTCGATGGGGCAGCTTCAGAAGACATTAGAGATGACGCAGACAGTTATTGGCCAACACATGTCTCGAGTACAAGTTCAGCAGGATGCTCTACAAGTGGTAGACCGACAGATGAGCTATATGCGTCAGCAGTTATCCAGCCGGATCATGGACCGCTACCAGTCCAACTACCATTACGGGAGATAATCATGGATGTCATGTATACCTACGCTGGCGGAGCTTGGTTCCGAGATTCGTTTAATGCGATAGCTGCTTTTATGATGAGCGATACCTGGGACTCAATTTTGGTTATCGCAGGGATCATATCTGTATTGGTTACCGCCGCTGCATATGTGCAATCTCATAATGTTTTCCATATGCTGAGTTGGGTTGGTATCTTTGTTTTAATTACTATTTTAGTTGGCGTTAAACGTCCCATTCAAATTATAGATACTACGTCACGCACTGCTATCTATCAGGTAGACAACGTTCCTGTAGGGTTAGTGCTCCCTAGTACAATAATTACCAGTATTGGTTATGCGATGGTACTTGCTTATGAATCGGTATTTCATCAACCTGATGCATTAACCTATACACGTACTGGAATGTTATTCGGTGCGGATTTAATTGCACAATCATTTGATTTCGATTTGGCTGCTGATTCTGAAACCGCTGGGACATTTTCAGATTACGTACAGAACTGTGTTATTGGTGACATTTATCTTAACCATAAATACACAATCGATAACTTGATGTATTCGAATGACCCAGTAAGTACTATTTTTGAAAACCCGAGCCCTCTGCGTGGGATTTTTGATAAAAATGGGACGTTTAGAACCTGTAAGGAAACTGCTGTCGAGTTACAGAAGGTGCTGACACAAACCACATCCACGAACGGAGCTACGTTTAGCTATTACGCGCAAAAAATATTTGGTGATGAACGAGGGAGCACATCAAGTATGCTGATGGCTGAGTTAATGGGTGATAGTTATAAATATTTCTATCAAGGAAGTGCGGGTGCATCTGAGATAATGAAAAAGAATGTTGCTCGTTCAGCTATAAGAAAAGGTATTTCAGCATATGCGACCAGAAGTGGTGATACGGCAAGTTTGGTAAATTTATCAACAGAGTCTTCACTCTCTAAATTGCGTATGTCGCAGGCTACATCAGCGAGTATTGCAACTCGAAATGTCCCTATGCTTCATACAGTCCTGACTGGTGTCCTCATAGGTATTTTCCCTATTGTTATGATGCTTTCGATAATTAGCATTGTTGCAAAAGAAGTACTGAAAGGATATGTCTACGGAATGCTTTATTTATCCGTGTGGCCCTTATTATTTGCTATACTTAATAATGCGATGAACTTCTATCTTAAACAGACTACTGGTGGTATGAGGGTAACAATGTCTAACATCTCTACTGTTCAGCAATCTTATTCAGATATTGCGACAACAGCCGGATGGATGAGTTGGTCAATCCCGATCCTTTCTTACTTCATTGTTAAAGGTATGGCTGGCGGGATGAATACTATTAGCTCTCATTTGGGGTCGGCGATGCAAGGGTCTGCATCTCAGGCTGCATCGAATACCGTCGACGGCACCTGGGCCTACAATAATATGCAGACAGATAATGTTCAGGGTCATAAATGGGATACCAATAGCTCGTATACCACAGGTCAAATGTCTCGCGTTACGCAGAGTGGTGGTTCCGTTACTCAAACTGGAGGAGGTGATACCGTTTATGACAGTACAGGTGCAATGTCACGACTTCCAATGGACATTAATGCATCGCGCCTGGTCTCCAGCTCAGCGCAGCAAATGGCTAGAGAGAGCGATGTTCAAGCACAGTCAGCATTGAGTGGCTATAACAGTAGCGTTACCAGTACATGGAATACCTTGTCGCAATTCTCAAGCCAGCGCGGAAATAGCGATACGATGAGCAAAGGGGCAGACAGCTCGACCGCATCGAATCAATCTACTGCGGCACATACGATGCGCTCTGCCGTTGAATCTTATGCCAAGGCGAATAATATCAGTGAGTCTGAAGCCACTGATAAACTGATGCAACAATCGATGGTTGCTTCAGCCGGTGCTAACACAAGAGGAGGTGTTGAA
>JBGTSY010000040.1:0-5527 GCA_041940025.1 Thiotrichaceae bacterium
GCCGTCGCGAATCGCCTGCGGCGTCATGGACTGCAGCCACAGGCGCTTGACGGGTTTGCCCAGGCCGCCCTTGGCGCCGCCCGCGTATTGCTCGATCAGGCGGAAGATCAGCTCACCCTCGCGGCCCGCGTCACAGGCGTTGATGAGTTCGGTCACATCCTTGCGCTTGGCCTGCTTGACCACGGCGTTCAGGCGGGTCTTGGTCTTGTCCACGGGCTTGAGGTCGAAGCGCGGGGGGATGACCGGCAGATTGGCAAAACTCCATTTGCCGCGCTTGACATCGAATTCTTCGGGCGCCTGAATCTCCACCAGGTGGCCGACCGCACTGGTCACCACATAGCTGTCGGATTCGAAGTAGTCATCGTGTTTTTCGAACTTGCCTGCCACCGGGGTCAGCGCACGGACGATGTCCTGTGCGACAGAAGGCTTCTCTGCAATCACCAGGGTTTTAGTCATTGTGTGTTCTCGTCGTCATTAACCACCTGAACCCGAATCGAAACTCAGGCTCATACAATTCGCTTCTCACGCGCGCGCATGCGCACATGTGTGCATATTCAAAGTATCAGAGAAAACATGCCCCGCACATCACTGGCCTCTTCAACGGGCCGACGCATCCAGACCCGGCGCTCCGGCGTTCATGGCAAAGGCGTTTTCGCCGCGCAGGATATTGCGGAAGGCGAAACCATTATTGAGTACGTGGGTGAAGTGATTGACTGGCAGGAGGCGCAGGACCGTCATCCGCATGATCCCAGCCAGCCCAATCACACTTTTTACTTTCAGGTCGACGATGAGCGGGTGATAGATGCCACGCACAAGGGCAATTCCTCGCGCTGGATCAACCACAGCTGCGCGCCCAACTGCTACACCGACGAGATCGACGGTCGCGTCTATATCGTGGCGCTGCGCAATATTGCAGCGGGCGAGGAACTGAACTACGACTATGGCCTGATGGTGGAGGAGCGCTATACGGCCAAGCTCAAGGCTGAATATGCCTGCTACTGCGGCGCTGCGAACTGCCGCGGCACCATGCTGGCGCCGAAAAGGGGCTGGAAACCGCCGATGCCTGCAAGCATCCCCTGAGGCGCTGCACGCCTTCCCCTTCTCTCTACGCGCTTTGCGCTATGGGAAGGGGACGACGCCCTCGCTGCGGGGCGGTGGGGCCGCCTAGGCCCTTGCTTGGCGTCTCTGACTTGCGTTGCGCCAGTTTTTAGATTTGGATAGATAGAAATGACTCAGCCGATTCACTGGAATGCCGAAGCCTTGTGGGAAGCCATTGCACCGCAGTTGCCGGGCTTTACGGTCGAGGTGCTGCCGACCATCGACTCCTCAAATACCGAACTCATGCGCCGCGCGCGCGACGGGCTGACGGATCCGGTGCTGTTGATTGCCGAGCAGCAAACCCAGGGCCGAGGCCGCCTGGGCCGCAACTGGGTCAGCGGCGTCGGTGATTCGCTGATGTTCTCGCTGGGCCTGCCGCTGGCACCGCGCGACTGGTCGGGGCTGTCGCTGGCAGTGGGCGTGAGTGTGGCCGAGAGCTTGCAGCCCCAGCTTCCCGCAGCGGGGGCCGCGCCCAAGATCGGCATCAAATGGCCCAACGATCTGTGGCTGGAGGGCGACCGCAAGCTGGCCGGCATTCTGATCGAGACCGCCAGCTTTGTCGGCGGCCAACAGCACGATATGACGGCACCGCGCTATGTGGTGATCGGTATCGGCATCAATGTGCGTCCCCGTCCCGGTGACGGCATGCGCACGGCCCCGGCCTGCCTGCAGGAGCTCGATGCCGCACTGGATGCGCCCACGGCCCTGGCCTGCATATTGCCCAATCTGGTGGCCGAGGTGCAGAGCTTTGCCCGGCATGGCTTTGCCCCGCTGATGCAGCGCTTTGCCCAGCGAGACCTGCTGGCCGGACGCGAGGTGAATCTGAGCGACGGCACTAGCGGCCTGGCTCAGGGTGTGGCTGCCGATGGCGGCTTTCTGGTGCGTACAGCGACCGGGCTGCAAGCCGTGACCAGTTCTGAAATCAGCGTGCGTCCGGCTGGCAGCCCGCTGCAGGCTTGAAATGAAGCACCTCCTGAGGCGCTTTGCGCCTTCCTCCTCTCTCTACGCGCTGCGCGCTAGGGGAAGAGGACGCAGCCCTCGCTGCGGGGCCGCCCAGGCCCTTGCTCGGCTGCCCGCGAGCGGCTACAGCCCATGTAACTGATGTGAGAAACCTATGCTGAGAATCGTTTTCCTGCTCTTGCTGCTGGGCAACGCGGGTTACTACATGTGGAGCCACGGCTATCTGGCCGGCATGGGGCTGGCGCCGGAGTTGCAGTCCGAGCCGCAGCGCCTTCAGGAGCAGATCAGGCCGGATGCCCTGGTGCTGCAGCAGCCCGAAGCGGCGCAAGCTCCGGCTGTTGAACCGGCAAAGACTATGGAGCCCGAAGCGCCTGCGGTGGACGACAGCGCGCCGCCCGCAGCTCCCGAAAGCAAGTCGGATGGCAAGCCCGAAGCTGCAACCGTCGCGGCCAGGGAAACCAAGGACGCCAAGGACACAAAGGATGCCAAGACCGCCATTAAGGAGCCCGAGACCTGCTATCAGGCCAACGGCATCGAAGAGGCGCAGGCCGACAGCATCCGACGTGCGCTGGCGGGCAAGTCCAAGAGCGATTGGGAGCTGGTGGCCAGCCATCAGGGCGGGCGCTGGATGGTCTATATGGGCAAGTTCCCAGACGCCGAATTCATGGACCGCAAGCGCGGCGAGTTGCGTCTGATGAATATCGACTTCGACCGCGCCGGCGGCAGCTTCGAGCCCGGTCTGTCGCTGGGACGTTTTTCGACGGAAGAAGCCGCCCAGCGCCAGCTGGCCACTTTCGCGCGCCAGGGCGTGCGCACCGCGCGCGTGGTGCAGGAGCGTCCCGATGTGACGACCTATGCGCTGCGTCTGCCCAAGGCCACGCCGACATTGCGCAACGAAGTGGCGGCGCTGGCTGGCAAGAATCTGGTGCCCAAGGCCTTGCAGGCCTGTGCCAAGTAATTTTCGTAGCTGCTATCGCAAGAAAGGCCTGAATTTGCAGGCCTTTTGTATTGGAAAACCAGTTGAGATAAGCGCAACCAGCTCCTGTTTTTAGTCCAAATGAATATTGGCGACGGCGGCCAGCTTCTTCATCTTGGCCACTTCGCTGGCGATCTGCTTGGTGAAGTCGGCGCTCGATGTGCCCGAGGGGTACAGGCCTTGAGCAGCCATGCGCTGCTTGACGGCGGGGTCCTTGAGTGCGGCAATGATGGCTTTTTGCACACGTTCCACTTGTGCGGCGGGCGTGTTCTTGGGGGCCACCAGGCCGAACCAGGAAGGCTCGTTCAGGTCGGGGTGACCGGCCTGCGCATAGGTCTGCACATCGGGCAGCACGTCCAGACGTTCATGCCAGGACACGGCCAGGGCGCGCACCTTGCCCGACTTGATATGGGGCAGGGACGAGTTCACCTGATCGAAGTACACGGGAACCTGGTTGCCCAGCACGTCGTTGATGGCAGGAGCCGAGCCACGGTAGGGGATGTGGTGCATTTCGGTGCCCGTGCTCTTGAGGAACTGGGCGCCCCACATATGGCCGATGGTGCCGTTGCCGGGGGTGGCATAGGACACCTTGCCGGGGTTGGCCTTGAGGTAGGCCACAAACTCGGCAAAAGTCTTCACGGGAATCAGCTTGGGGTTGATCACCAGCACGCCGGGGGCCTTGACGATCTCGGTCACGCCCACGAAGTCGTTGATCGCGTCGTAAGGCAGCTTCTTGAACACGGCGGGGTTCACACCATGGGTGGACAGGGTGGCAATACCGAAAGTCACGCCATCGGTGGCGCGAGCCACTTCTGCCATGCCGATGGAGCCGCCGGCGCCGGCCTTGTTTTCAATCACCACGGCCTGGCCGCCCAGCAGCTTGATCAGCACGTCCTGCATATTGCGGGGCACCATGTCGGTGGGGCCGCCAGCGGGGAAGGGCACGACGATGCGCAGAGGACGCGATGTGTCCTGCGCCATGCTCATGCCGGAGAAAGAAGAAGCGGCTGCGGCAGCAGCGGCGGTGTAGATGAATTGACGTCGTTGCATCAAAAAGCTCCCAGGATCCAGTGATTCCAAATTGCTGTCTTGCAGAGCGCAAATAGCGACTCTTCAGACAACCCATGATCGAATTGATTCTAGGGTAAGCGAGAACTTGCCAAATACGCAGTTTCCGATATTCGCATCGGGGCAAACGGGCGCAAAGCCAAGCCTGGCGCGGCTTCTCAGTCTTGGGGGGCACCGAATTGGTGCATTTCTAGGTTGCGCTTCACTGCTGTCCGGGCATGGCCTTGAAGCGCACGGTAAACAGCGCCCCCGGCGGGGTATGACCGGGCCTGGCATCCTGCAGCAGCACTTGCGCGCCGTGCTGACGGGCGATTTCCATAACGATGGGCAGGCCCAGACCGGAGCCGTCGGCTTCGGAGCCCAGCGCCCGGTAAAAAGGCTGGAAGATCAGTTCGCGCTCGCCCAGCGGCACGCCGGGGCCTGAATCCTCGACCTGCAGCAGCAGAATCTGGCCGAAATGATCGGCCTGCACGCGCACCGTGACCACGCCTGGCTGTTCGCTGGTCGATGGCGTGTAGTTGATGGCGTTGTCCACCAGATTGCGCACCAGCTCGGCCAGCAGCGTGGCATTGCCGTTGAGCCAGACACCGGGCGTGCTGGCGCTGGCACCCTCGTAGCCCAGGTCTATGTGCTTGTCCATGGCGCGCGGCAGGCAGTCCTGCACCACGTCGGTGACGATGCGCACGAGGTTGCAGCCCTGCATGGCGGGCACGGCGCTCTCGGCCCGTGCCAGTGCCAGCAGCTGGTTGACAGTATGGGTGGCACGCATGCTTGAGCGGCCGATCTGCGCCAGCGAGCGCTTCAGGTCTTCGGTATTCGTGCCCTCGCGCTGGGCCAGGTCGGCCTGCATGCGCAGGCCCGCCAGCGGGGTCTTGAGCTGGTGGGCCGCGTCGGCCAGAAAACGTTTTTGCGTGGCGATGGAGTCATGCAGGCGCTGCAGCAGATCGTTGACCGAATCGACCAGCGGCACCACCTCCAGCGGCACATCCTTGTGATTGATGGGCGAGAGATCCTCGGGCTTGCGCGCGCGGATGCGCTCCTCCAGCCGGTGCAGCGGCTTGATGCCGCGTGCCAGTGCCAGCCAGACCAGCAGGGCGGCCAGCGGCAGGATGACGAACTGCGGCAGCATCACGCCCTTGATGATTTCCGTGGCCAGCACGCTGCGCTTTTCGCGTGTTTCCGCGACCTGCACCAGAGCGTTGGGCTCGCCGGGCAGCGGCATGCGCACCCAGATATAGGCCACGCGCAGGTCAATGCCCTTGTATTCCTCATCGCGCAGCAGCACCGAGCCGGTGGGCGTGTCCTCGTCGACGGAGGGCGGGCGCGGCAGGTCGCGCTCGCCGGCCAGATATTCGCCCCTGGTGCCGCTGACCTGGAAGAACACCGTGTCCGATTCATCGGCGCGCAGGATCTCGCTGGCCGACT
>JBGTSY010000041.1:0-4778 GCA_041940025.1 Thiotrichaceae bacterium
TACCAAAGACACGTACTCTCCGCTTACTGATGGGCAAGTAGGCAAGTTTCATGACCTCCTCAGAGAAGAACCCAAACCGGAAATCCCTGAATCAACGACTTTCAATCTCCAATACTCTGTAATCGCTTCAAAGGCTGAAGAATTAATCGAAAAAAAGATTCAGGCATCTGAACCAATTCAGGAGTTGCTAAACGATGCTGCTCTGGCAACGTGGGTACGGACTGGTCGGGGCCACCATCAACATAAAAGAGATAAGTGCGCATTTTGCGGCAGCGACCTACCTGAAGATTTGTGGCAGAAACTGGATAAGCATTTTAATCAGGAGTCTGAAGCACTTCGTCAAGCACTGGAAACCCTGCTTGGGTCAATTGAAGGTGAGCGATCCAGAGTTCCTAATTTACTGAAAGTAAAAAACTCGGATTTCTACTCTAACTACACAGCCGACTTGGATTCGCTGACAGAACACTGGTCGACCCTATCAACGTCTTACATTGATAGACTGGATTCGATAAAAGAACAGATCGAAAGACGAAGAGATGATGTTTTTACACCTCTTGAATTCAATACACCTGAGTCGGTTGAAAAAGATTTGAATGCGGTCAGGAACTTGTATGAGAAACTCAGAAACGAATCCAACAAGCTTACAGCTTCACTAAGCTCTGACCAATATGAAGCTCGTGCAGCTTTACGCCTCCATGAGGTTTTTACATTCATAACCGATATAAAGTATAAAGAAGAGAATACAGCCATTGAGTCACTGAATGAGGCTATGGGCTTAGCGAAGGATGCTAGAAACTCGGCAAAAGAAAAAGTTGATAAAAAACGAGAAAAAATAGCTGAACTAAAGGCTCAGCTTAAAGATGAAAGCAAGGGCGCTGACCGTGTAAATGATTATTTAAATAATTTCTTCGGCCATCAGAATCTTTCACTCAAGGCTATTGAAGCGATCCCCGGGGATTCATCATCTGGGTACCGATTTGAGGTAACCAGAAATGACAAAAAAGCATTCCACTTAAGTGAAGGCGAATGTAGTTTGATAGCCTTCTGTTATTTCATGGCTAAACTTGATGACATAGAAACTAAAGGCAACCAGCCGATCATTTGGATCGACGACCCTATCTCCAGCTTGGATGCAAATCATATATTTTTCGTTTATAGCCTTATTAATGCTGAGATTGTAACGCCAGAGAAATATAAAGATGGTGGTGAAATAAAAGAGCGTGATCGTTTTAAACAGTTATTTATTTCAACCCACAACTTGGATTTTTTGAAGTATCTGAAGCGACTGCCCGGAGCTTTGAATAAAAATAAGTCTCAATATTTTGTGATTACTCGAACAGATCAAATCAGTGATATTACGCTGATGCCTCGATACCTGAAGGACTACGTCACAGAGTTCAATTTTCTGTTTCACCAAATTTATAAGTGTGCCCATGCCCAAGTAGATGGTGATGAGAATCATGATTGCTACTACAACTTCGGTAACAATGCGCGGAAGTTTCTAGAGGCCTTTTTGTACTACAAGTACCCAAATGCAGTAGAAAAAGATGACAAATTGGCGCGCTTTTTCGGTGATGATGCATTGGCTGCGTCGTTAACTGATCGCATCAATAATGAATTCTCCCATTTGGCGGGTGTCTTTGAGAGAAGTGTTTTGCCCATTGATGTTCCTGAGATGAAGACAACGGCGAGTTTTATATTACGAAAAATTGAAGAAAAAGATCCAGATCAATATTCAGCGTTACTCCAAAGTATTGGGGTAGAATATGCCTAACCCGAATTTCTCATAAGGGGATAAAAGAAAGCGGCTGAAAGTGCTATGATTTCAAGAACCTAACCAATCCACCAAGCACTAACAGCCGCTATCCAAAATGGTACCTGAAAAACTGACCTTCTCGCCACTTTCCCGCCGTCAAATTGAAGCCGATTTTTCCGGCGGCCACATCACGTCCGATGCCGGATTGCTTTTACTTCGCGAAGTCGACAAACAGCACCGTCTGACTCAACGTCTGGCTTCAACTCTCAATGACCCGCGGAACCCGGAATTGGTTCGCCACAAACTGGAAACCATGACCCGACAGCGGGTGTTCGGCGTAGCGGCCGGGTACGAAGACCTGAACGATCACGAGGCACTCCGTTTTGATCAGGCCCTTCAGACCGCTATGGGTGAGGATGCCATCCTGGCGGGCAAATCCACTCTGTGCCGGATGGAGCAGCGCGTGGACCGGCAGTCGGTGATCGACGCCCATGAACTGCTTTGGCATCACTTCATTGAGCAGCATGACGAACCACCGAAGGAGATCGTGCTGGATTTTGATGGCACCGATGTGCCAGTGCATGGCGACCAGCCCGGCAAGTTCTTCAATGCCTACTACGATCACCACTGTTACTTCCCCTTGTATGTGTTCTGTGGCCGTCACTTGTTAGTCAGTTACCTACGCACCAGCAACCGAAGCGACAGTCGCCACAGCTGGGCCATTCTGGCTCTTCTGGTTCGCTTCATTCGTCAGTACTGGCCTGACACCCGCATTGTGTTCCGGGGTGACAGTGGCTTCTATCGCCCCCGATTGCTGAGCTGGTGCGACCGGAACAACGTGGATTACCTGGTGGGTATCAGCAAAAACAGCCGATTGCTCAAGGAAGTCGATGTGCCCTCGATGCTGGTGCGCAACGCTCACGAGGAACTCGGAGAAAAAGTCTCCGCCACCTATCGGTTCCAATATCAGGCCCGCACCTGGAAACACCCTCGCTGGGTGGTGGCTCGCCTGGAAGAAGGCGAGCTGGGCGCCAACCCAAGGTTCATTATCAGCTCCCGCTACGACGACGGCTTCAAGCTCTACTATGAGCAATACTGCGCCCGGGGCGATATGGAGAACAGGATCAAGGATCAGCAGCTATACCTGTTTGCGGATCGCACCTCCAGTACGCAGTGGTGGACCAATCAGTGGCGGCTGATCCTGTCAGGATTCGCCTACACGCTGTTCGAACGCTTACGGATATATCTGAAAAACACCCGTTTCGAGAGAATGAGCGCCAGCAACCTGCGGCTCAAGCTGATCAAGGTCGGTGCCGTGATCGTTCGTAACACCCGGCGGATACGGGTGCTAATGAGTGATGGCTATCCTTATAAAGACGAACTCTCTGCCCTGGTTCGCCGGCTGGTTCCAGATTAGAAGACCGGGCTCCCCCGGCCCGACTCAATGGGGGAAAGGGGGAGGTGTGCCTGAACGTCGGAAAGTGATCAAATAATCGCCAAATCAGGCTCAATTACTCGGTTCTGGCGTTAATGGAACTGGTCTGCGAAGCTTGCTGGGTGGCTATGAGAAATCCGGGCTAACAAACGCATGTTTTCGGACTGGCAGACCATTAATAATGGAGGTGCACGGGACACGCTCGAATGCATGGAAAAAATGGGAGATATTGCTGAGCGTTCCGACGGCAGTTCTAATGGCTACTCGGTAGTCAGTGAATTTCTCTCCAACTCGATGGGATGGCGCGGTGAGGCAGCCCGTCGAGTAAAAAAGAACTGAGAAAAATGTGTGGACATCCTGGGCCATAATGGTTCGCACGCAGCGATGACTGTACCGCTAAAGATTCCTTTTCGGAGCATTTTATGATATTTCTCTTTGTATTGTTTTTGTCGTTGCTAGCAACGATTTCCCATGCCGAGACGAGCATGGAATGTGAGCGGTTTACGGTTTCGAATAATCAGAAAGAAGATAGAACATTTTTTCGTTTAACCCTTTCACTGAAAGAATCAGCTCTCATGTATGAGAAACTATCCGGCCGTGATTGGTTTTTACCTTCTCCGTCTTCGTTACAGCCCATCTGGATTTCAGAAGATGGGCTCCGAGTTGTTACTAAATGGGTGGCTTCAGATTATGGCTCTGATGAGAAACAATGGAGCCCAGTACATATTATCGACATAGACTTTGGAGATCCGGATTTTCGAGAATCAAGTCATGGCGGATTTGCAGACTTCGCAGAAATAGTATCTTCGCCCTGGAAAACAGAATGCAAGCGACTCAATTAAAGCGGTAAAGCCAAGTCGCCCACAGATAATCTGGAAACCAAGTGGAGTTAAAAATGAGTCTTTCTGATGAATGGGATCAGCTTTGCGAAGAACACGCAGCAGCACGTGATGCGCATTTGAAAGCTTTTGGTGCAATAAACCAAAGCTTCCAAAATGGCAGCAACCCTACCATTGACGACACAGAGGATTTCGAAAAAACGTGGCAGGTATGGGAAGACGTAAAGCGCCGCATGTCCACCTTGATTAAGAACGATACTTGAGGCGCAAGGAGCTGAAATTGGCTAACAATCGCAGGCACGGCGACGTCTTTTCCATTGCGGCTTCGCCTACATTCCAAAGCCGCGCATGCTGGCGGCGTTAGGCATACAAAAGGAAGATTATGAGTCTAGACCCATTGTTCAATAAGGACTGCGAGCTAGTGGGTTGGATAGAGCCCGACGAACACATTTTCGATACATCCATGCAGTGGGTTGCTTACGTTCGAAACGATCATGCATGGTCAGCGGACAGCGGAAACTGGCTCGGTGCTGTTGAGGGAATTGTGTGCCGCGATACCAGCGGCAAGCCGGTAGCTTGGAATCCGGAGCAAGTTGTTTCAGGTACACCCGCGCCACCAAAGCCTCCAAAAGCTCCGAGAAGCCCAAGACCACCGACTGGGCGCCGCGCGAACCGGTTCCGGTCGAATCGACGAGCTGACCGTTAGCGCGTCAAACCGGTAGCACGAGCAGGACATGGAAGTCTGACC
>JBGTSY010000042.1:0-4370 GCA_041940025.1 Thiotrichaceae bacterium
GGCGGTCTATCTGGTCGTGTCGACCTGGATCGGCTTCCGCCGCGGCCTCGGCCAGCTCTGAAGAACGCGGGCGGGAAGGCGCGCGCGGCGCCTTCCCGGTCCGGTCAGACGCGCATCGGCATCAGCACATAGAGGATCTCCGATTTGAGGCTCGCACCGTCTATGCGTGCCGCCTCGAGAATAGCAACCGGAATTTCTTTGAAATAGGTGTAGAGCATCCAGACAATGATCGGCAGGTTGATCAGCATCAGAACGAGGGTCAGGCCCAGGATGCTATCAAGTAGTCCGAAATGAATGAAGAGTAGATAGATTGGGTAGAGCACGCCTACGGAAGGCAGCATCTTGGTCGAGAGCATCCACAAAAGGATATCTTTTGTCCGCTTTGAGGGCACGAATGCCATGGACCATGCAGCCGGCACCGCGACAAAAATGCCAAGAATTGTAGATCCGCCGGCAATGAAGATGGAGTTCCAAAGGAAGCGGAGGTAATTTGAACGCTCCTGCACCACCCTGTAGTTTTCCATTGTCCAATCGAAGAATAGGAAGACCGGCGGGTCAGCAATTGCCATACCTTCTGTCTTGAAGCTCGTGAGAATCGTCCACAGGATCGGGAAGAAGATCAGAAACCCAATCCCCCATGCTGCGATTGTATTGATGATCTTACGGTTGTTTGTAACTTCGCGGGCCATGATCCGTTTCTCCTTAAGCCCCCAGGTTCTTGCCGACGATGCGCATCAGAAAGATGGCTACGATGTTGGCGAGTATCACTGCATATATCCCGCCCGCGGAGCCCAGCCCGATGTTCTGGCTTTCCAATACACGTTGAAAAATCAGATACGAAAGTGTCTTGGTACCGAAAGCTCCACCTGTGGTCACAAAGATCTCAGCGAAGATTGACAAAAGAAAGATCGTTTGGATCAACACGACAATGGTAATGGCGCGGGCCAAATGTGGCAGTATGATGTAGCCGAAGCGTTGTAGCGGCTTAGCACCATCTATCTCGGATGCTTCAAGCTGCTCACGGTCTAGTGACTGAACGGCAGTGAGCAAAATCAAAGTGGCGAAAGGTAGCCACTGCCAGCTGACAATCATGATGATCGATTGAACAGACTTTTGCGAGAGCCACTCGATCGGCACTGCACCAAAGAATTTCCAAAGATGCGCGAAAAGACCGTTTACAGGGTCCATAAAGAAGTTCTTCCAGACGAGTGCTGAGACGGTTGGCATCACGAAGAAAGGTGAGATCACAAGGATGCGTACAATACCCTGCCCCCACAGGGGTTGATCGAGTAGAAGAGCAAGTAAGATACCGAGAAACACTGTAATCACGAGCACGCTACCCACGAAGATCAACGTGGTTTGTACACTAGGCCAAAAAGAGCTCGAACTTACGAAGCGAACGTAATTATCAAATCCAACCCAACCCATGTCTCCGCCACGAAGTGGAAGGTATTTTCGAAACGAAAACCACAAAGTCATGGTTAGAGGCACGAGCATCCAACCGAGTAGCAAGACCACCGCCGGAGCCATCATAAGACGAGCTACGGATCTGGAATTCTGGGTTGCCATGATACACTTCTCCCGTAACACCTCTCCGTTTTGCGGAAAGTGGTGAATTAGATATCTTTCACAATCACTTAGATGGATGGCTAGCTCAAGCCATCAGTGTTCCAAAAAATGTGGTCCGGGCGCTGGGGGCATTCACAAGCGCCCGGACTTACCGAACTTTTATAGAAACCGGGCTTACTTGTAGCCAGCAGCTTCCATTGCGTCGTTGGTCAGAGCCTGTGCTTTAGCCAGAGCCTCAGCCACTGTCTGCTGTCCGGCATAGGCAGTAGCGAACTCCTGGCTTACTTCGGTAGCAATACCAGCAAACTCGGGGATAGCCGCGAACTGAATACCAACATAGGGGCTTGGATCAACGGTAGAGTTGTTTGGATCAGCTGACAGGATCGAATCCAGTGTCATCTGCGTAAACGGCACCGCCTGATATTTCGGGTTATTATAAAGCGAAGTGCGCGCACCAGGAGGCACGTTGGCCCAGCCTTCTTTGGATGCGACTAGCTCAATATAGCCTGTGCCAGTTGCCCATTCGATGAACTGTTTTGCAGCAGCTTCTTTCTGCGTACCCTTCGGGATCGCCAGAGCCCATGCCCATAGCCAGTTGGAGCGAACGCCCATGCCATTGTCTGGCGCCAGAGCAAAGCCAACCCTGTAAGCTACAGTTGAGTCTTTCGGGTTCGTTACGAAAGAAGCAGCAACAGTCGCATCAATCCACATACCACATTTACCTTGCTGAAAAAGCGACAGATTTTCGTTAAACCCGTTGGTCGCGAATCCTGGAGGGCCCGCATCATTCATCATATTCACGAAAAAGTTGAGAGTATCGGACCATTCGCGTGTGTGGAACTGTGCATTCCACTTTTCATCGAACCAACGTGCACCGAACGAATTCGACATCGCTGTGATAAAGGCACCGCCTTCACCCCAACCTGCCTTACCACGCAGGCAAATCCCGTTGATTTCATTTTTGCGATCGGTCATCGCACGTGCAGCCTTGGCAATGAATGACCATGATGGTGCAGAAGGCATTTTCAATTCGGCTTTTTGCATCAAGTCAGTGCGATACATGACCATCGACGATTCACCGTAGAACGGTGCAGCGTACAAAGTACCATCGTAGGATAGTCCGCCCCGCATAGCAGGTAAGATATCGTCGATATTATACTCTGCTGACAGATCGTTCAGCGGAACGAGCCAACCATTTTTGCCCCAGATCGGTGCCTCATACATACCGATTGTCATGATATCGAAAGCACCACCCTTGGTGGAGATATCCGTTGTTACTCGCTGACGCAGGACATTTTCTTCAAGAGTAACCCACTCGACGGTGTGGCCGGTTTTCTTGGTGAAATCATCTGTCAGTTTCTGCATGCGAATCATATCGCCGTTGTTCACCGTGGCGATCGTAAGATTCTCTGCCTGTACCGACCAGGCCATCAACACTCCCATGAGCGCCGAAATAAACACGGTTCTAAGTATTCTCATCTTCATCTCCTTAATTGAATTGAACAAAATATCCTCTTTATGAAAAGAGGTCCTACATTTGATCAAGAACGATTATATATTGAAATAATAAATATATGATCATTAATGAACATTTGCTTATTACGAGAGTGCATATTATCGAAAAAAAAAATAAATGTCAAGTAAAAAATAATTATTTTTAAAAGTTATTTAAAATCAAACAATTAAAAGCCCTTATCTCAGATATCTCGAGCTTCAAAATGTAAGACGACGAAAATGAAGGCAAACAATTACATGAATTAATAAATATAACTTTTAGAGAAATAGTACCTATTAATAATATGGTAAATAATACAAGACAATCGTTTGCCTTTACGAGATGTTTGGGGCTGCCCTCCTTATTCTCGTCGTTAATTGGAGTAGTGCTAATCCAGTCATTTAGCCATTTGCTATTGGTATTACGTTGTTTACTAATATTATGATGTTTGGAGAGATATCTGGTGGTCACTTCAATCCCGCAGTGACATTAGGTGTTCTAGTGAGAGAAGGCATGGAAAAGATTGGTGAAAATATTTGTTTTGCTTTAATAATTATTGTCAGTCAAATTTTTGGTACTGTATTGGGTGTGAGTATCGTGAGGGCTTCAATGGAAGTCGGTGATGACGGTAGAGTTACAGACACACATACAGCTTTACTCTGTCCAGCATCAAGAAGAGATCCAAAAGTAGTGTGTAGTACAAATGCACCTTTCCAAGCTCTCATTACTGAAATCATGTGCACCTTCGTGTTTGTAAGCGTAATTTTGAATATAAAATACTTGAACGGATCAACTGAACTTGCTCCTAATGCCTTCACTATTGGAGCTACTCTAACAGGAATGATTATAGTAGCAGCAAAGACATCAGGTGCAGCCATCAACCCTGCCATTGGCATCACTTAGACACTTTTCTAATATGCTTTGCTCAAGGATAATATCCACTCTGAAAATCTTCATATGAAAAATAACAACTATACAATTTCTTTAGAGTCAATCTGGATTTATATCATTGGACCTTCAGTAGGAGGAATTCTTGCAGGCCTCTTCAACCACATGAACACAAGAGCTATTGCTTCTGCAAAAGAAAAGGCCAACTGAAATACTAAATGTTGAGTAAAATTTTGATTTGTAAAATATATGGATTTCTTTAATAAAGTTTTATATTATATATTTTCTAAATAATATTTTGCACCTTCATATCTATTATGTTTTTAATCTTAAATAATTTTATTGATCAATTAATATCTAGTTGTTAAAATGAATTTTTATATTTTTTCATTTTTCAGGGGTTTTGGGGTTTTGGGGC
>JBGTSY010000043.1:0-3752 GCA_041940025.1 Thiotrichaceae bacterium
CCACATTGAAACATATCGCCATGGACTATCTATCAAACAGGAGCCGCTCTATTATTTTGCACTAGCTGGTAGCAAGAATGGAAAAGTATTGGCTGAATTTTAACAATCATGAGCACTCCATGCCTGAAAATGCACACAAAATAATGACTACTAGGAGTACAATGCGCTTGATAGAGGACTAGCACACCAACAAAATTGAAAATAATATAACCAATTATCACAACCAATGACGGTATCTTCAGTGGAAAATCTTAGACTATTGATTGATCTTCATAGGAACGCGAACCGACAAGGGCCAGGTGGAGAAAAAGAGACCGAAAAGGCTATCGAATTGGCCTTGCTCGATTGCAAGGCTCCCTTAAAAATTGCAGACATAGGGTGTGGCACCGGCGCGTCCACGCTCACATTGGCGCGCTTAACACATGCTCACATTACGGCGGTGGACTTTCTTCAAGAGTTTCTCGATGAACTGAAAGACCGGGCAGATACTGAGGGCCTTTCCAAAAGAATCACACCCTTGTGTGTCTCGATGGATAACTTACCATTCGAGTCTGAAGAGTTTGACGTGATCTGGTCTGAGGGTGCGATATACAACATTGGCTTTAAAAACGGTATCACCCAGTGGAGCCGTTATCTGAAACCAGGCGGCACATTAGTGGTTTCAGAGATAAACTGGACTACCGCCACAAGATGTTCTGAACTCGAAGAATATTGGCAGAAAGCGTATGCTGAAATCGACATGCCTTCGGCTAAAATAAAACTACTGGAGGACACTGGCTATTCACTCATAGGTTACTTTTTATTACCTCAGCATTGTTGGTTGCAAAACTACTACATGCCATTACAAAATAACTTTGAGAATTTTCTCAATCGTCATGGTAATTGCGAAGAAGCTCGACACCTAGTAGAAATAGAACGCGAAGAAATTGAATTTTATAATCAATATAACGCCCACTATGGTTACGGCGTATACATCGCTAGAAAAATTTAAGCGAAATGGTTTTACAATCAATAATAGGACTCATTCTGTTTGCATCAAGATATTATTAATTTTTGTCCATGATTTCTGTCAATAGCTCTTCCATCGGCCCTAGACAATTCATTAATGAGCATAAAATGATGAAAATTCTGTCTGTCAAGGGATGACAATTTCTCCCTCATTAACAGTTTTTGCTGCATCCAATGATTCATTGCAGTTCGGCTATCGCGCTCTTACACTATTGAACTACAGGACGACTTGCACTACTGTTTCAGTCACATAGTGATTCAATTGAAAACATCAAACGGTGCTCCTAGCCCTAGATACATCGGGTACTTAATGTATTGAAATCAAATGGAATACGTCACATTCAAACTGTACCATTACCCAGCGACACGCAGCGCCCGTACCCGATGGGCACTGCTAGAAACTCTGGGAGATAATTTCGAAATAGAGCGCATAGAACTATACCAAGGTGTTCAGTACTCACCCGCCTACTTAGAGAAAAATCCCAATCATAATGTTCCCATTTTAGAAATCACGCAAGCAAACGGAAGGGTGCACACTATGCTGGAAAGTGCTGCAATGGTAGCTTGGTTAGCAGATGCTTTTCCTGATAAAAAGTTAGCGCCCACACCAGAATTTTCCTTGGAACGCGCAGACTATCTACAGATGCTACACTTTGCTAGCGGCTGGATGGATATGATGTTGTGGCAGATCCGTTTACATGAACACCTATTGTCTGATGAAGAAGCCGACCCCCGCACGACTATGCGATATAGGGATAAATTTGTTACCGAAGTCGAACCTCAACTTAAGGCAAGGTTGGCCGGGACAGATTATATATGTGGTAAAAATTTTAGCGCTGCTGATATCCTCATAGGCCACAATATACTCTGGGCACGAAGCTATCAGCTGTGTGATGACTCTATATTTAAGGAGTATTTGTCTAGACTATCAAAACGACCAGCATTCATTCAGGCCTTTGCAGATGCCTCTGATTTCGATCCAGTGCCGCCAGGTCGCAAATCAGGGTGATGCGGATTTACCAGATGGTCGAATGCACTTGATTGACTATCAGTTTGAATTTGTCTCCGACTGTCCTCATAGTATCCTTACTCCACTATTCAAACACAGTGAGTCGAGGGCATGAATGAAACAAATTACCGGCGTTAACCACATAGGGATCAGAGTCTCTGATCTGTCTCAGGCACGTGATTTTTACCAACAACTTGGCTTCAAGTTTATCGCCGGCCCCATCGGCCCGGAACCTGTTGCCATCCTGGCGCATCCGAGTGGTGTGGTGATTAATCTCATTCTGAACGCGCATACGGAATTAGACAAAAATATCTTGATGGATGTGGCAGACAAATATCCAGGCTATACCCATATGGCTCTCGATGTCTCTGACATAGGGGCCGTAGAAAAATCAATTAATCAACTGGGTATCGAAATCACAGAAGGCCCAATCACACTTGCCGATGGCGGCACCATGTTCTTTATTCGCGATCCCGACAAAAACGTCATTGAGTTTCATCAGGATCCAGTTCAATAAAATTTATAGAAAAAGTATGCTACTACATCGTCTGGGACGTTGCTCAGAACTCGGCGCCTACGAGTCACCCACTAAGTCGGATTCGGCAATCAGTACACAGCCATCGAACAAATAGCGATAAAAACCTGGGATTAAATTGGCACAAGCGCTGATCATAGTTTAAGTTCTGATTCTGGCGGCATCACTGTGTTACAGTACCGAATGCTGCAGAACCATTAAACTTTTTGGAGAAACCGATGGCCAGATTTATCATTCACTATTTAGCCGGCAATCCGCCGAGTAGTCAGGAGGAGGGTCAAAAACACTTTAAGAAGTATCAGGAGTGGTTAGCATCTTTAGGTGACAGTGTGATTGAGCCCATGGTGCCTTATAAAAATACGGTGACTCTCTCACCGGACGGCACGGAAACAAAAGGCAGCCAAATCTCGATGAGTGGACATACTATTATTCAAGCAGTCTCAATTGAGTCCGCAGTCAATATGATAAAAGATTGCCCCTTCTTAGAAATTCAGGGTGTTCTGGAGGTATCAGAAATCATCTAGCCACCTCGGGCAACGGATATTCCGTTCCACATCGAGTGAGCATCTTACACGCCAGTTTAATCCAGAGTACAAATTAATCACCACACACCGAATCGATAGACCATTTGTGACGCTGAATATATAGGCTTTCTATGCCAATATCTAAACGTGTCAAAATCGAATACTGAACGAAAGCATCAGTTAACTCTCATTTAATGTTAGTCGAAAGACTCACGCAGGATATGGGTACGACTGGCCTTTCAGCCCTCATTCCATTATCGCCTGCATTCGCTCTACCCGTATCTCTTTTGTTAGAATGCGCCAAAGAGCGTGTGTAGCCATTAAAAAATAACCAACAGATCGTTTAAATAGAATACCAACTGTATTGGAGAGCAGCAGATGATTAGCTTATATGAACTGAGTGTGTGTAATTACGATCGCGTATTGGGCGCCACCATAGGCATATTAAAGAAAAGTGCCACCCATTTTGAAAAAACCGAACAAGATCTTGATGAGATTATCAATATGAAACTCGCGCCAGACATGTTCCCCTTTACCTTTCAGATAAATTCCGTGCGACATCATTCTTTAAACGCTGCGAGAGGTATTCTTGCAGGCAAATTCAAAACTCCTGATCCTATGCCAGAACTCGACTTTAATGGATTAATTGAGTTTTTGGAAGTTGTCAGAAATGATC
>JBGTSY010000044.1:0-3555 GCA_041940025.1 Thiotrichaceae bacterium
AGTAATTCGGATGTGGCCTACGTAGCTACACACGAGGGTGTTTATCGAAGTGATGATGCTGGACAGACTTGGGTCTCTCGAAGTCGGGGATTGCAATATCTATTTTCGACACCAATAGCAGTTGATCCCCGAAATGAGGACATCGTTTTTGTCGGGTCCTCATCGGAGGTATTTACAATGCATCCTAGCCATTTTAATGCCGGTTTGCATGAAGGACAAGGTCTCTACAAGAGCACAGACGGTGGTCTAAACTGGTTTAGGAGCGACGAAGGAATTGACGAAGCCAAATTAGCGCAGATGGGTACACATCCCTTACTGCCTTTCAATCTGTGGGCGGATGGCGAGTCGGGACGGGGTGCATTTTTTACACCAGATGCGGGAGATAGTTGGTTATTTACTGCAAATCATGCTAGCCATTATCCAATGGTATTTGCGTTCTCCCGGACTTTTCCAACCGTGATTTATCTGACAAGCTGGCAGAATGACGGAGAATTAATGGTTAGTACGGACGCGGGCTATAACTGGCCTGATCTCACTCCACAAGTCGCCGCTGGAATCAGCGAGAAGACAAAATCCCTTGGTCTTTATGAAGATGCAAAACGTCGCTGGCTTCACCTACATGGCCTTGCGATTGCCGAAACTGACCCAAATATCATCTATGTTGGATCAGTGAATGACACGGTTTATGCCGATGTCGACTTCAACCTCAAAGGGTCGCACATTTTCAAATCCACCGATGGCGGAAAAACATTTCTTGAAATGAGCGATGGGTACCCGATCGAGACCCGTACTTCCATCAACGCAATCGTTATTCACCCGACAGACCCGAACATCGTCTATGCGATGACCTCTTTGCATGAGTCAGAAACTGCAATTGGGATTTACAAATCGGTAGATGGTGCGAAAACTTGGAGTTCCGCTAACAACGGACTTGATCCATATACCAATGATTTGCAAATAGATCGCACAGATCCAGATACCCTATACGCGGCTACAGAAAGCGGCATCTATAAGACCACAGATGGCGGCAAACATTGGAATCGATTATCGAACGGAATACCTGAGAAGATGCCCGTGATTGATTTGGCGATTGATCCGTTGAATCCACTCGTGTTGTATGCGATTACACCGGAACACGTATATCGAACGAAGAATGGTGGCCAGAATTGGTACACGGTCGATTTAGGTTTACCGCTGCTTTCCAAACAGGAAATTGCTTCCGCGCAGTCAAAACTCATGGAATGGCTACAACTGGACCGAACGAAGACGGGTCACTCTAACTATGGCAGCACGTTTGCACAGGATCGGACCCTAGAAATCGATGCGACGGGTCGCATACTTTATGTTGTGGTCAAAACAAAAGGTTCAGATATGTATGGACCAGAATGGAGCAAGGTTCGTCGGTTATACCGGGCAGTATTGCCACCCCTGATACCGGTTGACTATACATTTGAAGTCAATAGCGCACCGTTAGTCATGCGTACGATTTCCCACATCTATGATGTAGTGTTTGAAGAGCGAATCAAAGAGTTGCGATTTACAGCAGCGGGTCCAAAGGGTGTCGAAAGCGAAACGGAAATAAACATTCCCAGTTCATTATTTTCGCCTCCTTATGTTGTGAAGATTGACAATCAGGAAGTACCCATCTTTTCAGCTTCGAATTCGGTCTCGTTCAGACATTATCATAATGGGAAAAGCCAGGTCACTATAAGCGGTAGGTAGCGATATGGTTTGTGGTGAAGAGTGAACATTTTTCGACTTAGCATTAATTCGGTCGTCCAGAAATTTATTGTAGTTCTAGCTTTTATTCCTAGAGCAGCCGATGCGCATGGAATAGAATTTTATTATTTCCTCCCAATTCCGTTAATTAACTATCTAATTGCCGCCTCTACAGCAATCGTACTCACATTTGTTGTAAGCAGCTTGTTCGTGCGTGGCTATTCGCCAGACCATCAATATTGGCGGGTCAATATCCTCAAATGGAGATTTGGTATGCTGATCACCCATTGGTTTGTTATTTTCTTGGTAAGACTACTGTCTGTTACCTTATTCGTGTTAGTTATTTCAGCGGGGCTAATTGGCGATCAACACCCAATTAGCAATATTGCTCCGATCTTCGTTTGGGTGATCTGGTGGGTTGGAATGGCTTACATATGCGCACTTATAGGCAACCTTTGGTCGGTCGTTAATCCATGGAAGATAATTTTTGAATGGGCCGAACTTATATATATGAGATGCGCGTCTGGTGAAAGACTTTCCCGCCAATTGAAGTATCCAAAGAATTGGGGTGTTTGGCCCGGAGTTTTTCTATTTTTTTGCTTTGCCTGGATCGAAAACGTATATTCGAACTCAGTTGTTCCCAAAGAAATCGCACTACTCGCTCTAGGCTATTCATTGATTACATGGGCGGGGATGTTCTTTTTCGGTAAAGAAGTGTGGTTGCGCCGCGGTGAAGCATTCTCAATTGCTTTTACCCTTTTTGCTAAGTTCGCACCTCTAGAAATTCGAATAGCAAATCCTGAAATTTGTTCCCACTGTACAGTCGAATGTCGAGGCCAAGATGGAGTGTGTGTGGATTGCAGTGAATGCTTCAATCGGGCGTCGTTTGTCGACCGACAGTTAAACCTTAGGCCATACGCAATTGGGTTGCTTCGAAAAGAAGATTCCTCGTTCTCAATGATGGCTTTTGTACTTCTCATACTGGCAACCGTCACATTTGACGGTTTTATTTCAACACCGGCGTGGATGAATATTCAGAATATTTTTCTACAATTTGTCTCCGAGATATCAACTGTCGCGAGCTTAGGTTTTGTTGCCTTCTACATTGTCTTTATTTGTATATATTTATTTTTCTCTTTACTAATTGCTGTTTTTGGTGGGGGAAATTATTCAGTAATTTCTATAGCCGTAACGTTTGTTTACTCTATTGTGCCAATTGCATTGGCGTATCACTTTGCACACTACCTTTATCTACTTCTGATACAGGGCCAACTAATTATTCCGCTCTTATCGGACCCTTTTGGTTACGGGTGGAATTTGTTTGGTACAGCAAGTTATCGTGTAAATGTTAAGTTTGTTGGAGCTGAGTTTTATTGGTTGACTGCTCTAGTAACTATCGTTCTTGGGCATGTGATCGCTGTCTATATTGGGCATATTTCTGCACTTAGAATATATAGGTCACAAAAAATATCCGTGCGAAGCCAGTATCCAATGTTAGTCTTAATGATTGGCTATACGGTAACCAGCATTTGGATTTTGGCTCAGCCGATTATCAGCAGGGGATGAGCGATCACTTTGGGTATATACAACTAAAGCAAACAACTCATTATCTGGGTAAGTTAAAATGCACCCATGGAAAAATCAGAGTTTACTGGCCTAATTGAACAAGGTTTCAATCACATACCTTTCTCCAGAGAGATTGTTGTAGATACTGATACTGCTTTATCTTTGTATCTAAAACTTGCTAATTCACCTTATAGCTATTTTTTAGAGTCAGTGCAGGGTGGCGAAAAATGGGGTCGTTATTCATTTATTGGCTTGACTGCTGAAACTGTC
>JBGTSY010000045.1:0-2502 GCA_041940025.1 Thiotrichaceae bacterium
ATCACCGGAACAGATTCTTGAATTCGATCGTGCCTTCGAACAACTTAAAGATTTGGTGGACTTACGCCAGGCCGATCAGCTGCATCCCAGGCGACCCAATGCAATCTATACCGCCTGTGTTGTGCTGTGGATGCTGATTTTTCAACGCCTCAAACCAGATGCCTCACTCGAAGCGGCGGTGAAGCATCTGATTGAAAATCAACCTGACTACCTTCCTGAAAACAAACGCTTAAGCCAGGGAACCCTCTCGTCCAACAGTGCAGCATACAGCCGGGCTCGCAGCGAACTGCCGTTGGATGTTGTGAAATGGTTTTCCAATGAAATCACTCGTGCCATCGTCGGGCAATCTGAAACCCTGCTGGACGGTCGTCAAATATTTTTACTCCATGATTTTTAGCCCCTTTAGCAAGAGCCATTGCAACGTTTGCAGGATCAGCTTTACCATCTTGAGGAATCCATGCACCGCCAACAACATCATCTAAATTAAATAGATTAATTTTTTCTTTGAGTTCTGAAGGTGACAGTATCTGAACATCAACGCCATGGACTTTAGCTAGAGAAGCGTTTCTTTTAAATTCTTTGAGTCTTTCCTCATTAGTTGCAATACTCACAGAGCCCGTACGACGATACCCTGTCGCCATACCTGTTTCGGCTTCTAATGTCTCATAAAGGTTGCCTGAGTACTGAACCATTTGAGTTAGGTTTAAAGATGAGCGCATTTGACCTACAAGTCCTGCAGCATGCCATGTAGTTCCAGAGGTAAGTTTTTTTCGCTCTAAAAGGACAATATCGGTATAGCCAAGCTTGGCGAGATGGTAAGCTACCGAGCAGCCAATAACACCTCCCCCAATAATTACAACTTGTGCCTTTTTAGGCAATATATTAGACATAATTAAAGTGAAACTAAAAAACCAAGAATTATAAGGCTATTTACCTTTCCAGGGTACCAGATAATTTTCTGCAATACGCATGAGAATATCTATAGAGTATCCTATCACTCCAATCAGAACGATTCCCATAATAACGAGGTCGGTCATTTGAAATTTTGCAGCATTGATTATCATCATACCTGCACCCTTCTGAGCTGCAACAAGTTCGGCCGCGACAACGGTACCCCAACAAACACCCATAGATACACGAGCACCTGTAAATAACTCAGGTAGGCTATTAGGCACAATTACCAGTCTCATAATTTGTCGCTTTGATGCCCCAAGAGAATATGCAGCATGAATTTTACTGATATTGACCCCAGAAACACCTGCTCTGGCAGAAATTGTCATGATCCATAATGATGCAAGGAAAAGCAATATAATCTTGCCCTCTTCACCAATCCCAAACCAGATAATTACCAGTGGAATAAGCGCAAGTGGCGGAACTGGACGCATAAATTCGACGATTGGATCAAACCAGCCACGAAACCAGCCCGAAAGCCCCATCGCGTAACCAAGCGGAATACCAATAAGGGCGCCCAACAAAAATCCAACAACTACACGAAGAAGCGACCAACCGAGGTGCTCTGCCAAGCTAAAAGTTTTATACCCTTCAGAGGCTACCAGAACCAGTCTTGACCAAACAGCTTCAGGTGAAGGTAGCCAGATCGGTTGCATCTGCCAACCTTTTTCAGGTGTAAAGCTCAGTGTTCCTTTAGCGGTCATATAGACCCGAGCATCATCTATAAAAACTTCTGAACTAGGAGAGATCTCCTGACCATCAATAGCAATAACTTTATAACCATCCTCTTTACTACCAGTATCATTACGTTGTACTTTAATTAACCCACTTCGCCAAGCTACAATATTAGCAGTATCATTTTTTGCAAATCCTGTACCAGGGTCAATCTTCATTTTCTCAGGTGTTTTTCCTGACTGTATATCATAAACAGTAACAATAACTTGTGCATCATCGGTCTCACCCGCTGCATTCATTGCGGTATAGGTAAAAGAAGTTTCACCAATAAATGGACCTGGCGCGTGAAACGGCATCAATTTTGAGCCTGTAAATGCCCCCCAAATCATAAAAATAGCCAGAACCGAGATAATTGATGCGGGTCGGTTAGGTGTAACGGCGCTTTCATCGCCAAATGTTACAGTTTTAAGACTCGTATAATCCTTCTGAGCAGTCATCATTTTTGTCACTAAATGAACTGCATAAAAAGCGATAATGAAAACAATAATATAGATCAGTAAAATGGCCATCAGTTGTTCTCCACTCTACCCATAATTTCTTCTTCCATCTCCCAAATAATGGAAAGTATTTCATCTCGAGTTTCGATATAACCTTCAGATTTTTTGACTTCTCGAAGATCCATACCAGAGCCCATTTCAGCATAAGGAAGTTTATATTCTTTTAGGATTCTCCCGGGTCTTGGAGCCAATACCAGAAGTCTCTCGCCGAGCAAAACTGCTTCCTCGACGGAATGTGTTATCAGCATAATCGTCTTTCCTGTTTCTTTCCAGAGCTTGAGCACCAAACCTTGCATCTTTTCGCGAGTTAGTGCATCCA
>JBGTSY010000046.1:0-2102 GCA_041940025.1 Thiotrichaceae bacterium
AGGACTAATACAACCTGTTATTCGACAAGTGTTGGATTCTGGTGGTAATGCCTGGGTGTTTGATATGGGGGATGGCTATAAGTCCCTCTGTGAAAACGTAGGGGGCACCTATCTTGATGGGACCACTCTGAAGTTTAACCCTTTTGCTAACGTTACTGCCGATAACATTGATGCGTCAGCTGAACGTATTCGGGACCAACTGTCTGTCATGGCAAGTCCGAACGGTAATTTGGATGAGGTTCATGAAGGGCTTCTCTTACAGGCAGTGAAATATGCCTGGGTAAGCAAACAAAATCGTGCACGTATAGATGATGTCGTTGAGTTTATGCACACGACTCGTACTAGTGATGAGTATAAGGACAAACACAGTCTCCTTAATCGACTTGATGACATGATTGTACTTTTAGACCAATACACCACTAAAGGGATTTATGGGGAGTACTTCAACTCTGATAAACCTTCTCTTACTGATGATGCGAAGATGGTGGTTCTGGAATTAGGTGGTTTGGAAGATAAACCATCTTTACTGGTTGCGGTTATGTTTTCTCTTATTATATATATAGAGAATAAAATGTACCGTAGCCCACGTGGACAGAAAAAGATTTGTGTTATTGATGAAGGGTGGAAGCTTCTTAACTTCAAAAATGACAAAGTTGGTTCGTTCATTGAAAAAGGCTATAGAACGGCTCGGCGTCACACTGGTGCATACATTACCATTACTCAGAACATAAAAGACTTTGATAGTCCTGATGCCTCCAGTGCTGCTAAAGCTGCGTGGGGTAACTCGTCTTATAAAATAATTCTAAAACAATCGGCTCAGGAATTTAAGAAGTACAATCAAGAATTCCCCAACGCCTTTACTCCCATGGAGCAGCAGATTATTTCCCGTTTTGGGGATGCGAAAAAACAATGGTTTAGTTCGTTCATGTTACGAGTCGAAGATATTACTAGCTGGCACCGATTATTCGTGGACCCGCTTAGTCGAGCTATGTTTTCTTCAAAAGGTGAGGATTTCGAATTTATCAAAACCAAAAGGCAAGGAGGGGCACATATTCATGAGGCTGTTTATGAATTGGCAAATCGTAACTTCCCTGACGAAATGAAGGAGTTGGAATCATGGCAGATGAAATGAATACAGAAGATCAAACTCAAGCTGCAGTTTCCAATGTAAAAAAACGCAGCCCTCGCCGGAATCGTTGTGTTAAGCAGGTTCTCATTGCTGGCCTTATCGTCATTGGTTTGAATGCCGGTATTTCTATGCTTCTGAACCAATGGCTGCAGCCTGTAACGGTTTCGTTTGATATGAAGGCAACGATCGACACATTTATGGACTCGGTTGCCAAAAAACAACTTACTGAGCAACAAAGTGCTGTTCTGGCTGAGCGGTTTAATCGTGCTTTGAGCAATAGCCTTGGTGATTATCAGCGTAGTCATCGAGCATTAATTTTAGCGGCGCCGGCGGTTGTTTCTTCGTCTCCGGACATCACCCGTGAAATTCAGGCTGATATAGCAAAACGGATGAGAGGGGAATAACGAATGAAAAGGCTGTCACTCGTTCTACTCATGAGCCTGACTATAAGTTCCAATGCTGCAGATCTTGGCACATGGGGGGAGTTATATCCAATTGCTGAACCAGATCTGCTCAATACCATACACCAACGCCTGCAGGCGTTGGAAAAGAGCGGCGAAATGGCGCAGCAGCAGGAGGCGTTTAAAAATCGAGTAATTGAGCACACTCTTCGACCTAACCCGGTAGAAGGGCTCAGAGTGGCAGAGCGTTATAGCGCGAGAATATTTGACCCATCGATGACCGTGACACAAACCCTTGCTGATCGTGAAGGGCGAGTATTCGCGCGTAAAGGCGATGTAGCTAATCCTCTATCCGAGGTTGTATTTAACCAGACGCTTTACTTTATTGATGCCGATGACAAAGGCCAGTTGCAGTGGATGCAGGAACAAAAATCACCCACAGAAATCGCAAAAATTATTCTTGTGCGCGGGAATATTCGTGATGCCACCAAAGCTCTCGGAACCCGGATCTACTTTGACCAAGACGCAGTTTGGACCAAGCGTCTCCAGCTAACAGAGATACCCGCTCGAGT
>JBGTSY010000047.1:0-1475 GCA_041940025.1 Thiotrichaceae bacterium
GCCCCAAAACCCCAAAACCCCATTCATATGAAAATGGATACTATTAAATAACATACAATTAATTCATAATTATATTTATATTTATATCAAACAAACAAAATTAAAAAATATTGTATATGTTTAGCATTTTGAACTACCTTGTCATCCCCGAATGCTTTTATCGGGGATATGGTCTTCAAACAAAGAAAACCAGATTCCCGCCGCAGTTTACCCCGTACTTGATACGGGGCGGGAATGACAGCTACAGGCAAGGCGGCGGGAGACCGCAGGAACGCGCCATCCGGCGTGCGTCTCATGGGGCCTGCGCTTGCGGCCGGCACGCTCGCTGTCATCTTCGCCTTCTTCGTTTTTGCGCTTTTTCAGGACCTGTCGCAGGGCGAGTTCCGCCGCCAGGAAATGGAAAAATACCTGGAAACCGTCAGTTCGACCACGACCTGGGGGGCGGACAACTGGCTCAACCAGCGCATAGCGCTCGCTGAAAGCCTCGCCCAGTCCGTCTCCAACCGCTTTGACGGCGGCGACGCGGCCGCCATCGTTCACAAAGACATCTATGAAGAAACCTTCATCTGGACCTATTTCGGCGAGGCGAACGGCCGCTATCACATCTGGCCGCCCGATGACACGCTGCCCGCGGATTACGATCCGCGCACGCGTCCCTGGTACGCCGCCGCCATGCTCGCCGGCGAAGCCACGCTGACCGAACCTTATTTCGACATCGTGACCAAAGTGGAGACCATCACCGTCGCCGGTCCCGTCTATCGCGACGGAGAGCTGCTCGGAGTGGTGGGCGCCGATTTCTCAACGGATTCCCTGAGCGAGATCCTCGCCGAAACCGATATGGGCGGTCTCGGCCACGCTTTTCTCGTGTCAGGGGACGGTAAAATCCTCGCCCACCCCGATCGCAGCCTCGTCTCCAAAGACATTGCGGCCGCATATCCAGGGCAGCGTCCTGATATTTCCAACCGGGTTCAATATCTCGATGATTTGGAAGCGCCGCAGATGGTCATCTTCGAACGCATTCCGTCGCTGTCTTCGGTGGACTGGTATCTTGGGCTGTCCGTCGACAAGAGCGCTGCATTTCACAGCCGTGTGGAATTCCGCCATTCCGCAGTCATCGCCGCCCTCGGCATGGCGCTGTTGCTGGCGCTTGTCCTAGGCGTCGTCATTCACCGGATGCTTGTGCGTCCGCTGATGAATGCGCGCATCGCCGCTGATGCCGCCAATGTGGCGAAATCGGAATTCCTCGCCTCCATGAGCCATGAAATTCGCACGCCCATGAACGGTGTTCTCGGTATGGCTGAAGTCCTAATGACCACCAATCTCGACAAGCGCCAGCGCGAGCTCGCGGGCATCATTGTCTCTTCCGGCAACGCCCTGATGACCGTGATCAATGACGTGCTCGATTTTTCAAAGCTTGAGGCGGGCAAATTCAGGCTGTCGCGGCAGCCCTTCAATCTGCGCCAGACCGTCAACGA
>JBGTSY010000048.1:0-1036 GCA_041940025.1 Thiotrichaceae bacterium
CCAGATACGCGCGCTCAGCGCCCGGCCTTCGCCAGCGCGGGCGGCCGCTCGGCATCGATGTCGCGCTGAGTGGTGCAGTGGTCTTCGACCTCGCCACTCGCTGACACGCCATCGACCGTGTAGCCAGTGCCGCAGTGCCGCTCCATCAACCCCTCGGCCTCGAGCATGGCAGCGTCGTGCTCGCCGTCGAGCACAATCGTTCCATGGTGCACGTTGCGGTCCATCATCCGCGCGCTCGACATCGCGCCCGCGCCGCAGCCGATCGTCATCAGGGAAATGCTCACAACCGAAATCATGATCTTCATCGCTCTCGCTCCCGCGTCCTGCCCGGAGGAGAGCCCCACCCCACGATGTGAACCGGTTCACACCCAAAATGCGCCACCGACCCCAACTCGCCCGTTTACCCAGTCATTCCCTGCACTTGACGCCCCGCCCCCCGGTTGCTAAGAACTGCGGTCCGGTCGCCACGGCCGGACCCGGGCTGTTAGCTCAGTTGGCAGAGCAGCGGGCTTTTAACCCGACGGTCGTGGGTTCGAGCCCCACACGGCCCACTCCTTATATAGAAGCAACCAGAGTTTCAGTCCCCATCATCTAGTTGGCCTAGGATACCGGCTTTTCACGCCGGCGACGGGGGTTCAAATCCCCCTGGGGACGCCATGCTAACGCCCCGAGAGTCTTGAGATTCTCGGGGCGTTGCTCTCTTCCGGGCAGAACGACCGGGCGATTCCCGCCCCAATAGTGCCCCGGGGAGAGGCCCGAACGGCTGGCCGACGTCGACCCCGACGACCTCGGCCTCGCGCACGTAGCCGAGCGTCGTGCTGAACGTCGAGTGCCCGGCCCGCTGCATCATCTTGAGCGGCTCGACCCCGTCGAGCGCCATCCACGTGATGCCGCACGCGCGCAGGTCATAGAACGTGACCGGCTTGGTCGTCGGCGTGCGCTCGTGCAGGTCGTGACGGTCGACCCCGGCGCGCTTGAGGTGCTTCCGCAGCGTCGAGGCAAGGCTGTCGGTGGGAGGGAAGCCGTGCGGCGCCTC
>JBGTSY010000049.1:0-258 GCA_041940025.1 Thiotrichaceae bacterium
ACAGAATGCCGTCTGCCACTTCCATTACCCTTGGTTGGTCAACTAATTCAGCCGAACTTTTTGAAATGGCTAATAATCGAGGAAGCCATCGCGTCTTATATCCTGTAAAACCGCTATTACTACCTTTTCCAATTTTGTCAAAGTGCTCTCTAAGTTCACTGAGAATAGTGTCAGCTAGTTCAGGCTCAACTTGATTTTCTACAACAGCAGCTCCGTTAAGCTCTAATGCTTTGATGATTTCGTCAGTCTCAGAATCAA
>JBGTSY010000049.1:268-932 GCA_041940025.1 Thiotrichaceae bacterium
AGGCAAGGGAGGAGGCCGAGCAAATTTTGCTAACGCTGGTGGACCCAGGGTGGAAAATTTGCATAAATCCTTTGACGTTGCTAGAGATTGGATAAAAAATCTTTAAGTCCTTTTTATATACTCTATAATTCATACAAATAAAGATTTGGAGAGGTGGCTGAGTGGCTGAAAGCGCTCCCCTGCTAAGGGAGTATACGTTTATAGCGTATCGAGGGTTCGAATCCCTCCCTCTCCGCCAGACTCTCTAAAACTTCTTTCCATTCTTATCAAAATATTCCCAACTAGCATCACGCGTTCCATCTTTAGTATATTTTCCTCTTACCCACAGTTGGCCATTGTCATGATAGGATTCCCAAATACCAACCCTTAACCCCTTTTTGTAATTTCCTTTTTCGCTTAATTTACCGTTGTCATGAAGTGACTCCCAATAGCCATCTTTCTTACCATCTTTGTGGTTATTTCTTTTTTTAATTACTTGGGGGGATTGTTCATGCTCTTTTGCTGTAAACAACAAAATGGCTTCTTGTAGAGATCTTGTGCTTTCGTCTAATGACCTGTGCATTTCATCAAGTTTTTTAATTAGTTCATCTGTATCTTCTTTGAATGCCGGGCCTCTTTTTTCTGTTTCTGTTTTAAAAACTGAGCTCATATCAGTTGAGCCTAA
>JBGTSY010000050.1:0-261 GCA_041940025.1 Thiotrichaceae bacterium
TAGCCCAGGGCTTGGCCCAACGCACCTTCGTACTGCCCTGGCTGACCGAGCCACCCGTGGGGGTGGAAGCTCTGGGTGGGCTGGTCACTGCGGATGGTTTGCTATCTCATTGATAGCTGCTGGCGCTTTCCACGTCTGGCTCGGAGGCCGAAAACGCTTGAAAAAGTAGGCGACCCTCTGAGCCTGCCACGGACTCAGCCGCACATTGCCGCGCAGTGCCTGCGCCGAGGCCCCCCGCAGAAAATCGGGCCAGAAACAAAA
>JBGTSY010000050.1:271-843 GCA_041940025.1 Thiotrichaceae bacterium
GCGGCGCGCGGCGCGGATCGGCAGACAGCGGTTCATGGTGTACATCCAGGGGCTGAAGGCGTGATTCTAGGAAGGCGGCAGGCCCATGCGGCGGCGTGAGGCAAAGGCGCCGCCCAAAGAAAAAACCCACAGTGCAGGCACTGTGGGTTTCTTGTTTGGTGGTCGTAGGTGGACTTGAACCACCGACATCAGCATTATGAATGCTGCGCTCTAACCAACTGAGCTATACCACCGAAGCCTCAAATTATAGGGCAATTTTAGCGGTGTGTGAAGTTCGCCGCGCGTTTGTTGATGAAGGCGTCCATGCCTTCCTTCTGATCCTGGGTGGCGAACAGGGCGTGGAACAGGCGGCGCTCGAACATCACGCCGTCGGCCAGCGTGCCCTCGAAGGCACGGTTGACCGATTCCTTGGCCGCCATGACGGCGATCTGCGAGAAGCCGGCAATGATGATGGCCGCGCCCAGCGCTTCGTCCATGAGCTTGTCGTAAGGCACCACGCGGCTGACCAGTCCGGCGCGTTCGGCTTCGGCGGCGTCCATCATGCGGCCGGTGAGGGCCATGTCCATGGCCTT
>JBGTSY010000051.1:0-786 GCA_041940025.1 Thiotrichaceae bacterium
TTCTATTATTGACTTGCCCATCAATTGAAACAGCAAACTGGCTAACATTATTGCTAATTGAGTAATAAAACTAAAATATACCCGCTTCTGTAGAAGCAATTTAGCCGAGATCATTTAGCACAAAAGACCAATCATCTTTATTGCTGAAGGACTTAACCCTTGATTTCTGTTTCTAATGTCACCATGCAGTTTGGTGCTAAACCCTTATTTTTCCTAAAGAGTGCTTATATACCAAGTAGTACTTATGCCTTTTGAGCATTATCCACTCCCGTCTTGTTAAATGCTTTTAACTCAGACGTGTTTTTTCACAGCTATGTTGATTTTAGAACTGTTTGAAACCTATCATCCATTCGAGACCAATGATTTTTAAACTACCAACAAAAAAGCCCCGCTAAATAGCGAGGCTTTTTGAATTAAAGCCTGACGATGACCTACTCTCACATGGGACCTCCCACACTACCATCGGCGAGGCATCGTTTCACTTCTGAGTTCGAGATGGGATCAGGTGGTTCCAATGCTCTATTGTCGTCAGACAAACTGGTTGATCTAACAGTTTTTCTATGTATAAAAACTAGAAGATCTAAACTTAACAAAGTAATTAATAATAACACTATCTAAAAAATAATTTAAAGTACAACCAATAACATTAAGGTATTTTTGATAGTTCAAATCTGAGTAATTTAATGCACCGCAATTAATGCTTAAAGTTCAACAGCAAAGTGCGTTTTGACTTGCTTTACAAAATCTATGATCAATCCAACATAACCAATCATCTACCTTATATAG
>JBGTSY010000052.1:0-748 GCA_041940025.1 Thiotrichaceae bacterium
TGACCAGGATCACATCGGCGAATTCGACCTGGTCGATCAGCAGGTCGGTGATCGAGCGCTGATCCTCCTCACCGAGGGTTTCGCCACGGCTGGCCAGGCTGGCGGCCTCCTGGTAGTCGCGGAGGAAATTCATCCCGTCGACCACCGTGACCATGGTATCCAGTCGCGCCACGTCGGACAGGCTGCGGTCCAGCTCGTCGCGGAAGGTGAAGGTCTCGGCCACCGGCATCGGTTCGGAAATCCCGGTGGACTCGATCAGCAGGTAGTCGAAGCGGCCTTCCCGGGCGAGACGGCCGACCTCTTCCAGCAGGTCTTCGCGCAGGGTGCAGCAGATACAGCCGTTGCTCATCTCCACCAGGCGCTCTTCAGCGCGGTTCAGGCTGACATCGCGCTGGACTTCGCTGCCATCGATATTGATTTCACTCATATCGTTGACGATCACCGCAACCCGGCGGTTCTCGCGGTTCTTCAGCACATGGTTGAGCAGCGTGCTCTTGCCGGCGCCGAGAAAGCCGGACAGCACGGTGACAGGTAGGCGTTGGTTCACGGTTGGTAACCTCTTCAGTTGTGCCGCACGTGGCGTTCGCGCTTCTCCTGGCGCTCTTTCGCCTCGATGCAGAGGGTGGCGGTGGGACGCAACAGCAGGCGGCGCAAGCCGATCGGCTCGCCGGTTTCCTGGCACCAGCCGTAGTCGCCGCGGGCCAGGCGCTCCAGCGCTTCGTCGATCTTGTCGAGCAGCTTCTTCTCC
>JBGTSY010000053.1:0-717 GCA_041940025.1 Thiotrichaceae bacterium
GCACGCGCTTTGAAAGTCTCCGCTCCGACAGTGAACGATATCGTTCGTGAGCAGCGTGGTATCTCCGCAGATATGGCGATTCGTCTGGGGCGTTACTTTGATACGTCCGCTCAGTTCTGGATGAATCTCCAGAGTGAGTACTCGTTAGCAACTGCTTATGCGGCGAATGGCGAGCAGATCGAACATGAGATTGAGCCGCTGCTTGCTCACGGATAGCGGTGACGTTGATCGTAGAGCCCCGCAGATGCGGGGCTTTTTCATGCGAACCGTAAATCGGTAAAGGGGGCGTAGACGGTTTGTAGTCGGTTTGTAGTCTGCCGACCAAAACAAAAAGGGGTTAGCTTGCGCTAACCCCTTGAAAAATATGGTGGCTACACCGGGACTTGAACCTGGGACATCAGCATTATGAATGCTGCGCTCTAACCGACTGAGCTATGTAGCCGAGTGGCGCGCATTTTCCGTATCTCGGGCGGGGCTGTCAACCCCTGGGCCTAGATAATTTTCTGATCTTTCAATCGTTTAGACGGAAGGGGTCGGATCGCCGGAGAGAGGGCGATGGGGAGGGGCAGGAACGAAAAGCCCCGGCGCTTGGCCGGGGCTTTCCTGGGACGGGAAGGGGATTACACGTTGAAGCGGAAATGCATCACGTCGCCGTCCTTGACGATGTAGTCCTTGCCTTCCAGGCGCCACTTGCCGGCTTCCTTGGCGCCCTGTTCG
>JBGTSY010000054.1:0-265 GCA_041940025.1 Thiotrichaceae bacterium
GGCCCTCCAGCGCCGGCACCAGCCGCCACATCAGCGGCTCCTCGCAGCCCATCATGTGGGCATGGCGCATCGCCCGGCGCATGATCCGGCGCAGCACGTAGCCGCGGCCCTCGTTGGAAGGCAGCACGCCGTCGGCGATCAGGAAGGCCGACGCCCGCAGATGGTCCGCGATGACCCGGTGCGAGGCGCCATGCTCGCCCGAGGGATCGCTGTTCGCGGCCTGGGCGATCGCCCCGATCAGGTTCTGCATCAGGTCGATGTCGTA
>JBGTSY010000054.1:275-686 GCA_041940025.1 Thiotrichaceae bacterium
CCGCGGCGATGCGCTCGAGGCCCATGCCGGTGTCGATCGACGGCCGCGGCAGGCTGATCCGTTCCTCCGGCGTGACCTGCTCGAACTGCATGAAGACCAGGTTCCAGATCTCGATGAAGCGATCGCCGTCCTCGTCCGGGCTGCCCGGCGGGCCGCCGGGAATGCCGGGGCCGTGATCGTAGAAGATCTCCGAACAGGGCCCGCACGGGCCGGTATCGCCCATGGCCCAGAAATTGTCCGAGGTGGCAATGCGGATGATGCGCTCTTCCGGCAGGCCGGCGATGCGCCGCCACAGATCGAAGGCCTCGTCGTCCTCGTGAAACACGGTGACCAGCAGGCGTTCGGCATCGAGGCCGTATTCCTTCGTCACCAGGGTCCAGGCCAGCTCGATCGCCCGTTCCTTGAAATAGT
>JBGTSY010000055.1:0-668 GCA_041940025.1 Thiotrichaceae bacterium
CTCGATGAACTGCGCCAGGCACTGGAGGCCGGCGCCGATATCGTCATGCTCGACGAACTCAGCCTGGACGACATGCGCACCGCCGTCGCCCTCACCGCCGGCCGTGCCAAGCTGGAAGCTTCCGGCGGAATCAACGAGGGCACCCTGCGCAACATCGCCGAGACCGGCGTCGACTACATCTCCATCGGCACCCTGACCAAGGATGTCAGGGCCGTCGACCTGTCCATGCGCCTCACCCTCTGAACGAATCGCAGGCAATAAAAAGCCCCGCCGAAGCGGGGCTTTTTTATGCGACTGGTGCCGGATAGAGGAATCGAACCCCCGACCTTCTCATTACGAATGAGCTGCTCTACCGACTGAGCTAATCCGGCGGCGCGGGGAAGGTATCACTCGGCGCAGCCGGATTTCAACCGATATTCCCCCTCACATGGGAATCCAACCCTGAATCCAGAAACGTGGCGCCTCACCGCCGCCGTGGATTTCCAGGTAGCGCTCCTCGGCCGCGGTCAGCCCCGGCACTTCGAGCAGCAGCACGCGCCCCAGCACGACAATGACAACGACAGCCAGGCCCCGACAGAGCCAGCGCTGTGCGGGGGACGGCGCGACCGGCTTCGACCAGCGTGCCATGGCGATGCCTACCAGCAAGGCCAATACGGTCTGGGTGAAGG
>JBGTSY010000056.1:0-658 GCA_041940025.1 Thiotrichaceae bacterium
GAGAGCGGCGGCACATACCAAACCATCGGCAGCGTGCGATATTCCGGATGCAGCGGGAATGCGACCTTCCAGTCCATGGCCATCTTGTAGACCGGCGAGCGGCGAGCGGCTTCGAGCCAGTTTTCGGCAATACCGTCCGCTCTCGCCTGCGCGATTACTTTCGGATCGTGCGGATTGAGGAATACGCCGAGCTGCGCCTCGTAGAGATCCTGCTCGTTCGGAACGCTTGCCGCTTCGGAGATGCGATCCGCGTCGTAAAGCAGCACACCGAGATAGCGGATTCGACCGACACAGGTTTCCGAACAGACCGTTGGTTGGCCCGCTTCGATGCGCGGATAGCAGAAGATGCACTTCTCGGATTTCCCGCTCTGCCAGTTGTAGTAGATTTTCTTGTACGGACAGGCCGAGACGCACATGCGCCAGCCGCGACACTTGTCCTGGTCGATCAGGACAATGCCGTCTTCCTCGCGCTTGTAGATCGCGCCGGATGGACATGCCGCGACGCAGGTCGGATTGAGACAGTGCTCGCACAACCGCGGCAGATACATCATGAAGGTGTTTTCGAACTGGCCGTAAATCTCCTTCTGCACGCCTTCGAAATTGTGGTCGTGCGAGCGCTTGGAGAACTCACCGCCCAGGATTTCCTCCCAGTTCGGCC
>JBGTSY010000057.1:0-640 GCA_041940025.1 Thiotrichaceae bacterium
CAACGCCTTGGCAATCCGGAGTTTTTCCGTCTTGTTCATGGTTGCGCCGGGGCTCTGTTCGCCGTCTCGGAGCGTGGTATCGAAGATTACCAGATGATCTTGGGCGGGCATTCGCGGGCTCCATCAGGAAAGTTGGCTCAGTAGCCTGAAAGTATACCACTGACCGGGATTTTTTAGGGGGCAATAAAAAACCCCAACCGCTGTGCGATTGGGGTTTTTGGTATTAGGAGTCTGACGATGACCTACTCTCACATGGGCAAGTGCCACACTACCATCGGCGCAGGCCTGTTTCACTTCTGAGTTCGGGATGGGATCAGGTGGTTCCAAGCCGCTATGGTCGTCAGACAAAACGGTTGATCACTGGGGGACGAGATGGAAATGGTGATGTTGATTTCGCGTTATCCGCAATTGTCTTGGGTGTTATATAGTCAAGCCGCACGAGCAATTAGTATCGGTTAGCTCAACGCCTCGCAGCGCTTACACACCCGACCTATCAACGTCCTGGTCTTGAACGGCTCTTCAGGGGCCTCGAGGGCCCGGGGAGATCTCATCTTGGAAGGGGCTTCCCGCTTAGATGCTTTCAGCGGTTATCCTGTCCGAACATAGCTACCGGGCAATGCGACTGGCGTCACAACCCGAA
>JBGTSY010000058.1:0-617 GCA_041940025.1 Thiotrichaceae bacterium
CTCGCAAACTTCAATATCAACAAGGTGAATTGATGCGCAGCATCAAGAGACGGTGCCCTGGGGCATATTGAAGACTCGCTTAAGGCGCTGCATCCAGATCATGGCCCGATGGCACCCTTCAGGGCTTTTATCGAGCCAGTCGGTATCGGCTGCTGCAGGTTTGTCAGGCTTTTTCCCGCGCTTGACTGGTGTCACTTGAACCTGCTGTTGGCTGTTGCGTGCAAAGACTCCGTGGAATCAATTCAGGTTAACACGTGGCTTGGGCACCAAAGCCGTTAACTTAGAAATGACATCCTGCGGCTCGAAGATCACTTGCGTGGTGCCATACCCAAAACACTCGCTACGCTCGCGGGGCAAGCCACTGCACACCATTTTTAGTCCCCAACAGATACAAACACTCGCTACGCTCGCGGGGCAAGATTTGCGGTACGGGGTTTTCAGTTCGTAGCGCACTTGCCTATTGGCGGTCAATGCCAGACGCTTCTCCGAGACCGCTGGCCGCCGAGCGGCTTTGAGACTCACGCTCGGCAGCAAAACAGGCCTAGCCGGACACCCAGCTAGAAGCGGAACTGAAGCCCTAGCGACAGGAGATCAATGTTGGCTTCGAACTCATTCTT
>JBGTSY010000059.1:0-612 GCA_041940025.1 Thiotrichaceae bacterium
CCGGGCGTCGTGTTCTGGCACGCGAAGGGCTGGTCGCTGTTCCAGTCGATCGTTTCCTATATGCGCAGGCGGCTCCGCGGCGACTATGATGAAGTGAACGCGCCGCAGATGCTCGACAAATCGCTCTGGGAAACCTCAGGCCATTGGGACTGGTATCGCGAGAACATGTTCGCCGCGCAGTCGGCGGGCGACGAGGCCGAAGACAAGCGCTGGTTCGCGATCAAGCCGATGAATTGTCCCGGCCATGTGCAGATTTTCAAGCATGGGCTGAAGAGCTACCGCGATCTTCCCATTCGCTTGGCCGAGTTCGGCGTGGTGCATCGCTACGAGCCTTCGGGCGCGATGCACGGGCTGTTGCGCGTGCGCGGCTTCACGCAGGACGACGCGCATGTCTTCTGCACCGAAGATCAGCTTGCCGCCGAATGCCTGAAGATCAACGATCTCATTCTCTCGACCTATGACGACTTCGGCTTTACCGGCGAACTCACGGTGAAGCTCTCGACGCGCCCGGAAAAGCGCGTCGGCGCGGATGCATCGTGGGATCACGCGGAAAGCGTGATGGAAAAGGTCTTGAAGCAGATCGCCGATCAGTCGAACGGCCGCATCAAGACC
>JBGTSY010000060.1:0-603 GCA_041940025.1 Thiotrichaceae bacterium
ATCCACTGCGCGCGTGATCGCGGCGTGCATGCCTTTCGCGAGAAGATCGATGCTCTGGCCAGTCGCCACGAGCAGCTCACGCGCCGCTATTGCTACGACCAGGCGGACGCGGGCGACGAAGTCGACGCCCAGGGCCTGCTGAACACCGACCGACTGGCCCAGTGGCTGCCCGCCTCGCGCGATGCCGATGTCTACTTCCTGGGCCCGCGCGGCTTCATGCACAGCGTCAGGCAATCGCTGCGCGAGCTGGGCGTGCCCGACGCCCAGGTGCACTACGAGTTCTTTGGCCCGGCCGAAGCCCTGGCTTGACGTTATCGCACCCCCCTGAGCGGTTTTGCCTAGGCGGCCCCACCGCTTCCCCCTCTCTCTACGCGCTGCGCGCTAGGGGAGGGGGACGACACCGTCACTGCGGGGCGGCCCTTGCTCGGTGTCCCTCGTTTTGGGCGCGCCGGTTTTGAGCGCTGTGATCTGCAAACCAATGGGTGCTCATAAAAAAAGAGCTACTAGCGCATTTTATTACTAGGTTTCAGTGCTTAAAGCATTTGAAATCCATGTAAATAAAGCGCAAGCAGCTCTCTTTATTGAGGCGGCGATTGGGCTCAT
>JBGTSY010000061.1:0-601 GCA_041940025.1 Thiotrichaceae bacterium
CATCCGAGAAAACGGGCCGACGGCCTTGCGCGAGCCACCGCTTCAGCACGGTAAGCCAGTGGCGGAGAGAGTGGGATTCGAACCCACGGACCGCGTGAACGGTCAACGGTTTTCAAGACCGCCGCTTTCGACCACTCAGCCATCTCTCCGGCGGGAGGCGCACGGGAATACCGCCCGCGACGCGCGGGCGGGCGCCCGCGACGCCGGGCTCAGTCTAGCAAAGCCGGCGGGCGCGAAAGCGCCGCCCAGGCCACCGCTAAGCAGCGCCGGGTGGCGAGATCTCTTCGACCACGACCGCGGTGCCGTAGGCCAGCACCTCGGCGGCCGAGGTGGCGATCTCGGAGCTGGAGAAGCGGACGGTGACGACAGCGTTGGCGCCCAGGTCTTCGGCCTCTTCGACCATCCGGTCGAGGGCCTGCTCGCGGGTCTCGGAGAGGATCTTGGTGTACTCCTGGATCTCGCCGCCGACGGCGTTGCGCAGGGTGGCGATCAAATCCTTGCCGAGGTGACGGCCGCGCACCGAGGTGCCTCGGACCAGGCCGAGCGTGCGGACGATCCGCATGCCCACGATCGAGTCGGTGGAGACGACAATCATCGGTGA
>JBGTSY010000062.1:0-559 GCA_041940025.1 Thiotrichaceae bacterium
TAGGTCGAGAAGTACGTCTGCACGAAGCGTTCGTGATCGCCGTAGACCGTGCGCATCTGGCCCGGCCAGCTATCGGTGATGCAGAGGTTTCCGGAGGCGGCGCCTTCGAGCACCTTGCCGTCGGCATCGACGAGCTGCGGCTGGACGCCGAAGAACGGCAGCGTCGCCGAGCCCGGCTTCTGTGCGATCGCGCCGGGAAGCGGCGTAATCAGAATGCCGCCGGTTTCGGTCTGCCACCAGGTGTCGACGATCGGGCAGCGGCTGTCGCCGACCACGCGGTAATACCACTCCCAGGCTTCCGGATTGATCGGCTCGCCGACCGAACCGAGGAGACGCAGCGACTTGCGCGAGGTCTTCTTCACCGGGTCGTCGCCCGCCTGCATCAGCGCGCGGATCGCGGTCGGTGCGGTGTAGAAGATGTTGACCTTGTGCTTGTCGATCACTTCCCAGAAGCGCGCGTTCGTCGGGTAGTTGGGCACGCCTTCGAACATCAATGTCACCGCGCCGTTCTGGAGCGGACCGTAAACGATGTAGCTGTGGCCGGTGACCCAGCCGACAT
>JBGTSY010000063.1:0-524 GCA_041940025.1 Thiotrichaceae bacterium
TTATAGGTCACATTGCCCGGCTGGAATCTATCGATTATCCATAATCGCATTTGCGAAAAAGAAGCCGGTATTGGCTGAGAGCGATCTGCAGGTAACAATGGAGGTGCTACGAACTGATTAGTTCGAGCACATTCAATTCTTTCTACCAGACCGGCAATGGTTTGAGTTTCAAACATCGCTCTAACTGGCAGATCCACTTTAAAATGTTTACGGATCCTGGAAACAACTTGCGTTGCGATTAATGAATGGCCGCCTAAATTAAAGAAATTGTCATGAATTCCCACTCGCTCAACCGGCAGTAAACTCTGCCATATTTCACATAACTCTTTTTCTATCTGGGACTCAGGTGCGACATATACTGCATCGGATACGTTGTCCGCTGGAACAGGCAGTGACTGTCTATCCAGTTTGCCGTTTCGATTAAGTGGCAGCCTATCTAACTCCATGTATAACTGAGGAACCATGTAGTTCGGCAATCTATCACTTAGCCACTTTTCTAACTCCGATCTGTCTATTTCTACTTC
>JBGTSY010000064.1:0-361 GCA_041940025.1 Thiotrichaceae bacterium
GAATCCCCGTAGGGTCGCCAAGTTGTAGCGCTTGGCTTGTGTCTGAGATGCAAGCGAAAGCTATCTACCAGGAGTGGTAGTTCAGTTGGTTAGAATACCGGCCTGTCACGCCGGGGGTCGCGGGTTCGAGTCCCGTCCACTCCGCCAAATCAAGAAGCTTGTGGTTCACCGCACGCTCTTGCTCTGAAGAAATTCAGAGTTCAGTGGGGGTATAGCTCAGCTGGGAGAGCGCTTGCATGGCATGCAAGAGGTCATCGGTTCGATCCCGTTTACCTCCACCAAAATTTTGACGGCGAGTCGCAAGACTCGAATCGTTCTAGGAATTGACCCTATCGTCTAGAGGCCTAGGACATCACCCTTT
>JBGTSY010000064.1:371-518 GCA_041940025.1 Thiotrichaceae bacterium
GAATCCCCGTAGGGTCGCCAAGTTGTAGCGCTTGGCTTGTGTCTGAGATGCAAGCGAAAGCTATCTACCAGGAGTGGTAGTTCAGTTGGTTAGAATACCGGCCTGTCACGCCGGGGGTCGCGGGTTCGAGTCCCGTCCACTCCGCCA
>JBGTSY010000065.1:0-503 GCA_041940025.1 Thiotrichaceae bacterium
TCCCGGCCTGGCTGGCGCCGACCCAGGCAGTGGTGATGAATATCACCGACAAGCAGGCCGATTTCGCCGCCGAGGTGGTGCGGATCCTCGGGGAAAGCGGATTCCGTGCCAAGTCCGACTTGAGAAACGAGAAGATCGGCTTTAAAATCCGCGAGCATACTTTGCTCAAGGTTCCCTATCTCTTGGTTATTGGAGATCGGGAAGTTGAATCGAAGGCCGTCGCGGTGCGTACGCGCGAAGGGGAAGACCTGGGCTCCATGCCCGTCACCCAGTTCGCTGAGCTGTTGGCACAGGCGGTTTCCCGGCGTGGTTGCCAAGACTCGGAGTAATCATTATTAAGCGTGAAATGAGACAGGATAAGCGAGCTCAACCGAAACCCCCGATCAACGAGAACATCTCGGCTCGTGAGGTACGGTTGATTGGAGCTGATGGCCAGCAGGTTGGTGTTGTTTCGATCGATGAGGCGATCCGCCTAGCCGAAGAGGCGAAGCTGGACCTGGTTG
>JBGTSY010000066.1:0-501 GCA_041940025.1 Thiotrichaceae bacterium
TACTTCCTGGTTTGGGTGACGCTGGTGACAAAATTTTTGGTACCAAGTAGTTAGTTATACTTTGTTACATTCTATGTGTGGCGGAGAGAGAGGGATTCGAACCCTCGATAGGAGTTAAAGCCTATATTCCCTTAGCAGGGGAACGCCTTCAGCCACTCGGCCATCTCTCCGAAGAGGGCATATTATACTGTATATATTTCAGACGAGTATTTGAGTAATGCAATAGAAATTCTGCCGATTAATCCTGTAATCGTTCCAATCCAAACAAACATTATTCAATTATTTCAAAGTCATGGGTTATGACTGCAGTTTTACCAAGCATAATCGAGGCTGAACAATACTTTTCAGCTGAAAGTTTGATAGCCTTATCAACCTTTGATGGGTTAAGATGCTTTCCTCTAAAAATAAAATGGACGTGAATATTTGTAAAAACTTTTGGGTAATCTTCATCGCGATCTGCACTCACCTTAGTTTGGCAATCAGAAAGATTTTCCCGCATTT